>JAEUQR010000136.1 GCA_016789705.1 Acidobacteriota bacterium | reverse complement strand
CTGATGATGTCGCCGGCCACCGGGCTCGTCGTGTCGGAACTCGTGCGCTACGGCGAGAGCCGCACGTTCGACATCGCGCCGTTCGCGGTGGACCGCTTCGAGCGCGGCGCGTTCGTGCGCGACGGCGCCACGATCTGACCGGCCGCCGTCAGGCGCGCCGGATGCGCACGAAATTGGCAGCGCCCAGATCGAGGTCGGGGCTGACGTTCACGATGACCACGGTGGGCGACGCATTGAGCGCGCCCATGGCGCGCAGTTCGTCCACCACACGCCCGCCCACGTCGTCGACGCTGCCGTCGAGCGGCACGACGAGCGGCACGACACCCCACCAGAGCGCCAGACGCCGCGCGATTTCCGGACGGTCGGTGGCCGCGTAGATGGGCGCCGTCGGGCGCCCGCTCGAGAGCATCCGCGCGGTGCGGCCTTCGCGCGTCACCGCCACGATGGCGCCGGCGTGGGCCCGGGCCGCCAGGCCGATCGCCGCATCGGCGAGTCCCGAGGCGTGGTCCCACGGCCCCTCGCCCGGCAGCCGCGGCACCGACACCGGCCGGCGGACGCCGTCCGACTCGGCGTCGCGGATGATCGCGGCCAGGGCCTCCACCGCCTTCACCGGATGTTTCCCGGCCGCCGTCTCCCCGGCCAGCATGATGGCACCAGCGCCCATGTCGACGGCGCCCGCCGCGTCACTCACCTCGGCGCGGGTCGGCCGTGGCTCCTCGCGCATCGACTCGAGCACCTGGGTGGCGACGATGGCCGGCACACCGCGCGCGTTGGCCGTGCGCAGGATGTCCTTCTGCACGCGGGGCACACGTTCGAACGGCACTTCGAGGCCCAGATCCCCACGCGCCACCATCACGGCGTCGGCGTGATCGAGGATCTCGTCGAGCCGCGCAATCGCCTCCGGACGCTCCAGTTTGGCGACGAGCGGAATGTCTGGCACGCCGAAGGCCGTGGCCAGCGCGCGCGCACTCGTGAGGTCGCCGGCCGACTGCACGAAGCTCAGGGCCACGAGGTCCACGCCGAGCGACAGGCCGAACTTCAGGTCCTCTTCATCCTTGTCGGTGAGCGCGCCGGTCGGCAGCGCCACCTGCGGCGCGTTGATGCCCTTGTGTTCGGCGAGCCAGCCGCCGTTTACGACGCGGGTGCGGATCTCGACGCCGTCGCTGCCGTCGACGCGCAGTTCGATGCGGCCATCGTCGAGCAGCAGCCGGTCGCCCGCGTTCACCGTGCGCGCCAGCTCTGCGTAGGTGGTCGAGACACGGCCGGGGCCGCCGGTGAAATCTCCGGTGGCGACGACGAGCGCATCGCCTTCGTGCAGCTGGATGGGCTGGCCGCCCTCGAGCCGGCCGGTGCGGATCTTCGGTCCGCTCAAGTCCTGCATGATCGCGACCTGGCGGCCCACACGTTCGGCGGCCGCACGGGCGCGCGCGTAGGTGAGGTGGTGGGTGTCGTGCGTACCGTGCGAGAAGTTGAGGCGCACCACGTCCACACCGGCGCGCAACAACGCATCCAGTGTGGCGTCGTCTTTCGTGGCCGGGCCGAGCGTGGCGACGATCTTGGTGTGTCTCATTGCCTACAGCTTACAATCGGCACCGATATGCGCCCCTTGACGCCGCCCGCCGTGGCCGCCTATCTCGACGGCTTGTCGCGCCTGCCGCACCCGGTGCTGGCGAAGATTCGCGCCGAGGGCCTTGCGGCCGGCGTGCCGATCGTGGCCCCCCTCACCGGCGCGTTGCTGCATGGCCTGACCCGGAGCATCGGCGCCATCAGGGTGCTCGAAATCGGCACCGCCATCGGCTACTCCACGGTGTGGATGGCGACGGCGCTGCCCACGGCCGGACTGCTCATCTCGCTCGAGCGCGACCAGACACGCGCCGCCACGGCCCGCCGCTACCTCGCAGAGGCGGGGCTCGACGACCGCGTCAACGTGATGATCGGCGAAGCCGACCGATATCTGCACAAGCTGGCCGGCCCCTTCGACCTCGTCTTCCAGGACGGCGACAAGCAACAGTACGGGCCGATGCTGGCGAAGCTCGCGCCACTCGTCAGGCCCGGTGGCCTGCTCGTGACCGACAACATCCTGTGGGACGGCGAAGTGGTGCCCGGCTACACCGACGTCCCGCACAAGAACGCCGCCGACACCGCGGCCATCGCCGCCTACAACGCGCAACTCGCCGCCGATCCCCGCTTCGTCACGAGCTGGCTGCCGGTGGGCGACGGCGTGGCGCTCGCTGTCAGGACGTCCCATGCGTGATACCGGTACGACTCACGATCTCCGCGCCGCGGCCATCGCGCGCTGGCTCGCCGCCGCCGAGGCGGATGCCGACGCGCGCGGGCTGCCCGAGCTGAAGCCGCTGCTGCAGGGCCTCGCGGCCTCGACCGCCGCGCTGCGCGCGGCCGACTGGAACGACGACGCGGACGGCTTTCCGACGCCCGCCTCACGTGAGGCCGACCGCTCATGAACGACTGGCAGGGCGAGACCATCGCCGAACTCGCCACTGCGCTCGCCCGTCGCGAGACCACGTCGGTGGCGCTCACGGAGTGGTGCCTCGAACGCATCGCCACGCTCAACCCGCGCCTGAACGCGTTCATCGCCGTCACGGCCGACCGCGCGCTGACGGCCGCGCACGCCGCCGATCGCGCCCGCGCCGCCGGCGCCGATACACCCGCGCTGCACGGTATCCCCGTGTCACTCAAGGACCTCATCGACGAGGCCGGTGTGGTCACGACGGCCGGCTCGCGCGTGCGCCACGACGCCGTGGCCGCGGGTGATGCCACGGTCACCAGGCGCCTGCGCGAAGCCGGCGCGGTGCTCGTGGGCAAGACCAACCTCCACGAGTTCGCGTTCGGCACGACCAACGAGGATTCCGGCTTCGGCGCCGCGCGCAACCCGGTGGACGACACACGCGTCACCGGCGGATCGAGCGGCGGGTCGGCGAGCGCGGTCGCCACCGGCATGTCGATCGCATCGATTGGCAGCGACACCGGCGGCTCGATTCGTATTCCGGCGGCCGCCTGCGGCGTGGTCGGCCTGAAGCCCACCTGGGGCGAGATTCCGGCCGACGGCGCCGTGCCGCTCAGCCGCCAGCTCGACCATCTCGGGCCGATCGCGCGCACCGTGACCGACGCGTGGCTCGTGCACGAGACGCTCGCCGGCCGCGCGCCCCGACCCGACGCGCGGCTTGCGGCACGTCCGCTCGCCGGCACGCGCATCGGCCTCCTGCGCGGCTACTTCGCCGAGCGCCTCGACACCGAGGTCGAGGCGGTCTTCGACGCGGCGGTCGAGACGCTGCGGCGCGAGGGCGCGATCGTGGAGCCGGTGGAGATCCCGCACGCGCGCGATATCGGCCCGGTGTATCTGCACCTCGTGCTCTCGGACGCGGCGGCCTACCACGCCGACACCCTCGAGCGGCGGCCCGGCGACTACACACCGAACGTGCGCATCCGCCTCGAGATGGGCCGCTACGTGCTCGCCGAAGACTACGTGCGGGCGCTGCGCGGCCGCGCCGTCATCGCCCGCGAGATCGATCGTGCGCTCGCCGGCCGCGACGTCCTGCTCTGCCCGACGATGCCGGTGCCGGCACCGCCGCTCGGCGCCACGATGGTCGACGTCGGCCACGGCCAGACGGAGCCCGTAAGAAACGCGATGCTGCGCCTCACGCAGCCGTTCAACATCGGACGGCAGCCGGCGCTCACGATCCCCAGTGGGCGCACGCGGACCTCCGGCCTGCCGGTGGGGCTGCAGCTCGCCGCGGCGAGCGGGCACACCTCCGGCCTGCTGGAGGTCGGACTGTCAGTGGAACGCGCGCTCGCGCGCAGGTAACGGGGGCGTAACGCCCGCTACAGGTAGCGGATGAGGCCGACGAGGGCGTTGTAGATCACGTCGGCCAGTTCTTCCACGAGCGGCGCGTACTCGCCACTATCCACGGCTTCGGCCACCGTGACCGGATCCGTGAGGACGAGCCAGATCGTGGCTGACGCCACGATCACCGCGACGAGCCCCACCACCCCTGCCAGGCTGACGCTGGCGCGACGAAATCGATTCGAACGAGGGTCGGGGTCGGACATGGCGCTGTCCAAGGGCGCATGATACACCCCGGACCTTGGATCAGACGGGAAACGGTCGCTGTTTGTTTCAGGGCGTCAGCACGAGTTTGCCGCTCACCGCGCCGGCTTCGAGGCGCCGGTGCGCGTCGGCGGCCGCGGCCAGCGGCAGCACGCCGTCCACGAGGGGGCGCAGCCGGCCGGCGAAGAAGAGCGGCGCCACCTGCAGCAGCTCGCCCTTCGTGCCCATGTAGGAGCCGAGCAGACTGAGCTGCCGCGAGAACAGGAAACGCAGGTCGATGGCGGCCTCCCAGCCGGTTGTGTTGCCGCAGGTCACGAGACGTCCGCCGGGTGCGAGCGCCCGTACGCTCTTTGCCCACGTCGCCTGCCCCACGTGTTCGACCACGACGTCCACGCCGCGCTTCCCGGTGAGCCGCCGCGCTTCGGCCGCCAGATCGGCGCCGTAGTGATCGATGACCGCGTCGGCCCCGAGCTCGAGGACCCGCGCACGCTTCGCCTCGCTGCCGGCCGTGGCGATGACCCGCGCGCCGAAGAGCCTGCCGAGCTGGATGGCCGCCTGGCCCACACCGCTCGCCCCCGCCAGCACGAGCACCGTCTCACCCGCGGTGAGCTTCGCGCGCGTGGCGAGCATGTGCCACGCGGTGAGGAACGTGAGGGGAAAGGCCGCGGCGTCCGCAAACGCGATGTGATCGGGAATGGGCACCACGTTGACCGCCGGCACCTTCACGAGTTCGGCATAACCGCCGTCGCTCTGGTAGCCGAGCACGTCGTAGCGGGCACACATGTTGTCGTGCCCGCCCAGGCACGCGGCGCAGCGGCCGCACGAGAGGCCGGGCTGCAGCAGCACGCGCGTGCCGGCGGCGCACTCGCCGCCCGGTGCGTCCACGACCTCGCCGGACACGTCCGCGCCGGAGATGTGGGGCAACGGAATCGTGACGCGCTCGAGGCCGCGCCGCTGGTAGAGATCGAGGTGGTTCAGCGCGCAGGCGCGCACGCGCACCAGCACCTCGCCCGCGGCGGGCGTGGGGTCGGGCGCCTCTTCGAACCGCAGGACGTCAGGACCGCCGTGGGCGTGGAAACGCGCCGCGCGCATCTCAGACCAGCGCCTCTTCGGTCAGTTCGTAGTCGAGGCCGCGCGCGGCCAGTTGCGGCTCGACCGTGGCCGGGTCGCCGACGATGACGGCGGTCAGGCGATCCGGGCGCACGTGCCGCGCCGCGGCCGCCTCCACCTCGGCGAGCGTCACCCCGTTCAGCCGCGGCACGAATTGCTCGAAGTGATCGGGGCCGATGTCGTGCAGGCTCATCTGCGCGACGGCACGCGCCACCTGCTGCGCGGTTTCGAAGCCGCGCGGGTAGCCGAGGCCCACGGCCGCTTTCGCGCGCGCCAGTTCTTCGGGCGTGACGGGACGCGTGGATTGCAGGTCGCGCACCTCGCGCAGGATCTCGCTCGTGGCATCCGCCGTGGCCGTCGTCTGCACGCTCGTGTGGATGCTGAACGGTCCGCGATCGCGGCGGAAGTCGAAACCGGAGCGCACACCGTAGGTGTAGCCCTTCTCCTGCCGCAGATTCATGTTCAGCCGGCTGACGAACTGGCCACCGAGCACGGCGTTCCAGAGAATGAGCGCGTGGTAGTCGGGCGTACTGCGCGCCGCCGACACCTGTCCGACCCGCAGTTCCGACTGCGACGCGCCCGGTCGCGCCACGACGAGCACACGGCCGCGCGCCTCGGGCGCGTCCACCGCACGCGGGCCGGCGAACTTCACCGCGCCCGCCGCCCAGCCGCCAAAGGCGGCCTCGGCGAGGGCGACGGCCGCCGCGGTGTCGAGGTCACCGGCAATGACGAGCGTCGTGGCGCGCGCCTGGTACCCGCGCGCGTGGAAGCCGCGAATATCGTCGGCCGTGGTCGCGCGCACCGCATCGGGATCTCCGATGCCGGGGTGGCCGTAGGGATGATGTCCGTAGATGGCGCGCGTCAGCGCGCGATCGGCGAGACTCGCCGCCTGCGCCCGCATCTGCCGCAACCGGTCGAGGCGCAGCCCGCGCACGCGCTCGATGTCCTCGGCGGCAAGGCGCGGCCGCATCACGAGATCGGCCAGGAGCGCCGCCGCGCGCGACACATGGCGCGCCAGCGTCGTGATGGTGACCACGGTGGCATCCGGCCACACTTCGATGTCGGCCTCGGCGCCGATCCGGGCCAGCACATCGGCGAGGCCCGGACCATCGAGCGTGCCGGCGCCGTCGTCGAGCAGATCGGCCGTGAAGGCCGCCAGCCCGGGGCGGTCGTCCGGATCCGCGGCGGAGCCGCCGCGCACGAGCGCGGTGAGCGACACGATGGGTGCGGTGCGCTGCGTGACGACACGCACGTCCAGTCCGCCGTCGAGCACCGTGCGCTCGATGGTCGGGAAGTGAAACGGCCGCGGCACGCCCGGGGCCGGCAGCTTCGAGCGATCGACGCGGCTCATGCGGGATGCACCGGCACGGCGCCAGGCAGTCCAAGCTCCGCCTGGCCGCGCGGCACGACGCTCAGCGCGACGCCCGGCGACTCGCGCAGCCAGCGCCGCACGGCGGCGGCGACCGACGCGGCGGTGGCGCGCGCGTAGCGCTCCCGGTCGGCGTGGATGAATCCGGGCGAGCCGGTGAAGACGTTGTAGGCGTTCAACTGATCGGACTTCCCGCCGAAGCCGCCGATCGTCTGCACGCGGTAGACGAACTGCGCTTCGGCCCGCGCCGTGGCGCGCTCGAGTTCGTCGGTCGTCGGGCCGGTCGCCGCCAGGGCATCGAGCGTGCGCTCCACCACCTCGTGGATGGCGGCGAGCGACTGCCCGGGCGCGGCGGTGGCCGAGACGTGGAACACACTCGACATCTCGCGCGAGGCCTGCAGCGCCGAGACGTCGGCGGCGAGGCGCGTGTCGTAGACGAGCGCGCGATAGAGGCGCGACGTCTTGCCGTTCGAGAGCACGTCGGCGGCGATGTCCATGGCCGCGTCGTCATCGTGGAACATCGCCGGTGTGTGCCAGGCGAGCGAGAGACGCGGCAGTTCCACGCGGTCTTCGAGCACGAGGCGCGCCGGCGCGGCGAGCCGCGCCTCGCGCCTGGGGTGCACCACGGCCGGGCCGGCCGGCATGTCACCGAAGTACCGCTCGACGAGGGCCAGCGTGGCGTCGGTGCCGACATCGCCGGCAATCGCAATCGAGGCGTTCGCCGGATGGTAGAACGCGCGGAAGAACTGGCGCGCGTCGTCGACGTTCGACGCCACGAGATCGGCCGGCGCGCCGATCGTGACCCACGAGTAGGGATGGTCCGGCGGGAACAGGGCCTCGGCGAGCGCCACGCTCGACAGGCCGTAGGGCCGGTTCTCGTAGTTCTGCCGCCGCTCGTTCAGCACGACCTCACGTTCGGTCGTGAACTTCTCCTCGCTCAGGGCGGGCAGCAGATGGCCCATGCGGTCGGACTCCATCCACAGCGCCAGTTCGAGCGACTGCGACGGCACCACTTCCCAGTAATTAGTGCGGTCGGTGTTGGTCGAGCCGTTCACGAGACCGCCCGCTTCCTGCAGCGCTTCGAAGTAGCCGGCCGGATGATGCGCCGACCCCTTGAACATCAGGTGCTCGAACAGATGCGCGAAGCCGGTGCGCCCGGGTTGTTCGTGACGCGAACCCACGTGGTACCACACACTCACGGCCGCCATCGGGATGTGGCGGTCTTCGTGCACGATGACGTCGAGCCCGTTCGGGAGCGTGTGTGTCGTGTAAGGAATGTCCATCGCGTCAGGCGCCAAACCGCCATCGTATCGTGAAGGCGCGCATCAGGTCACGGCGCATCGCCGCGCGAGGCGCATCACCGCGCCTCATCACACCACCGCACCGAAGAGCCGGCCGACGACGGCCGTCGAGGCCATCGCCACCGCGCCCCAGAACGTGACGCGCACGGCCCCGCGGGCCAGCGGGGCGCCGCCGAGCTGCGCGGCGAACGCGCCGAGCGCGGCCAGGAGCAGCAACGTCGAGCCCGCCACGACCAGGCTGATGCGTGGCACCGGCACGAACATCGTGACGACGACCGGCAGCGCCGCGCCGAGCGCGAACGCGGCGGCCGACGTCAGCGCCGCCTGCAGCGGCCGCGCCTTCGACAGATCGGTCATGCCGAGCTCGTCGCGCGCATGCGCGCCGAGCGCGTCGTGGGCGGTGAGTTCGGTGGCGACGGCATCGGCCAGTGCCGCGCTGAGACCGCGCGCGCGGTAGATACCGGCGAGTTCCGCATGTTCGAACGCCGGGTTGTCCGCGAGTTCCCGCCGCTCGCGCTCGTAGTCGGCACGCTCGGTGTCGGCCTGCGAGCTGACCGAGACGTATTCACCCGCCGCCATCGACAGCGCGCCGGCCACGAGGCCCGCCGACGCCGTCAGCAGCACCGCCGCGTGTTCGACGCCCGACGCCGCGGCGACGCCGACGACGAGGCTGCTCGTCGAGATGAGGCCGTCGTTGGCGCCGAGCACCGCCGCGCGCAGCCAGCCGACGTGGGCCGAACGATGTCGCTCCACATGCACCATCGAGGGACCGCCGGTCTCAGCATACTGCCCGCGGCCGGATGAAGTACGGTAGCTGCCGACGATGGAACGATCGCCCCACGATGAGACGTCCGCGGTGGATGCCGCGCCGGCCTGGCGCATGCTCGGCTGGCTCGCGGCGGCCGAACTGCTCGGCATGTCGCTCTGGTTCTCGGCCACGGCGGTGACGCCGTCGCTCGTCGCGGCGTTCCACCTGTCGCCCGGAGAAACCGCATGGCTGACGATGGCCGTGCAGGGCGGCTTCGTCATCGGCACGCTCGCCACGGCCATCGCCAATCTCGCGGACGTCTTCCCGGCGAAGCGCCTGATGGGTGCCGGCTGCATCGCCGGCGCGATGGCCAATACGGCAGCGCTCCTCGCCGTCTCGCCGCTCACGCTCATCGCGACCCGTGTGCTCACGGGTGCGGCCCTCGCCTGGGTCTACCCGCCGGCCATGAAGCTCGTGGCCGGCTGGTTCCGCCGCCATCGCGGTGTCGCTCTGGGCGTGCTCGTCGGCGCGCTCACGCTTGGCAAGGCCACGCCCCACCTGCTCACGGCACTCTTCGGCGGCGACTGGCGCACGTCGATGAGCTTCACGTCCACGCTCGCGCTCCTCGGCGCCGCCGTGGCGCTCGGCGTCGTGCGCGACGGTCCCCTGGCGGTGACGGCGGCGCGTTTCGACCTCGGCGCGATCCGGCGCATCCTCGCGGTGCGGGAGGTGCGGCTCGTGACCCTCGGCTACCTCGGCCACATGTGGGAGCTCTATGCGATGTGGGCGTGGGTGGGAGCCTTCGCGGCCGCCAGTCTCGCCGCAGGCGGCATGGGCGAGGTGACCCGCCCGGCGGCGCTCGTGGCCTTCGTCGCCATCGGCACGGGCGCCGTTGGCTGCGTGCTGGCGGGCCGGCTCGCGGACATGCTCGGCCGCTCACGAATCGCCCGCGCGTCGATGGTGCTCTCGGCGGCATGTGCGCTCGGCACGGCGCTCGTCTACAGCCGCCACCCCGTGTGGCTGGTGCTGCTCGTCGCCGTGTGGGGCTTCAGCGTGGTGGCCGACTCGGCACAGTTCTCGGCGCTCGTGAGCGAACACGCGCCGCCCGATGCCGTCGGCACGGCGCTCACCCTGCAGACGTCGCTCGGCTTCCTGCTCACGATGGTGACGATCGACGCCCTGCCGAGAGTGGCGAGTGTGGCCGGCTGGCAGTGGGCGTGCGCGCTGCTCGCGCTCGGCCCGGTGTGTGGCACCGTCGCGATGGCCGGGCTCGGCCGGCCCCACACGGCCGGCTAGGCCGGGCTACTTCACCTGAATCAGCGGGATCTTGCCCTTGTGCTTGATCGCGTTCTCGTGCGCGGCCACCGCCGCCCGGATCGCCACGCGCTCGGCGAGCTGGAACATGCCGCGGGCCGCCGCCGACTCGGGATCGCCGATGACGAGCGGCACGCCGCGGTCGCCGCCCACACGGATCGGCGGATACACCGGCAGGCGGCCGAGGAAGGTCACGTCCATCTCCTTCGCCAGCGCCTCGCCGCCGCCGTGTCCGAAGATGTCACTTTCGACGTGACAGTTCGGGCAGGAGTAGTAGCTCATGTTCTCCACGAGGCCAAGCGTGGGAATCGTGAGCTTCTCGTACATCTTGACGGCGCGCCGGGTGTCGGCGAGCGACACCACCTGCGGCGTCGTGACCACGACGGCGCCCGCCACCTTCACTGTCTGGCTGAGCGAGAGCGCCACGTCGCCGGTGCCGGGCGGCATGTCGATGATGAGGTAGTCGAGATCCTTCCACGCCACTTCGGTGAAGAACTGGCGGATGGCGCTGTGCAGCATCGGCCCGCGCCAGATGAGCGCCTGATCGTCCTTGGCGAGGAACGCCATCGAGACGATCTGCACGCCGAACTTCTCGGCCGGGATGATCCGCGTGCCGTCGGTGCCGAGTTCGGTCGAAATGCCGAACATGAGCGGCACGTTGGGCCCGTAGACGTCGCCGTCGAGGATGCCCACCTTCGCACCCATCTGCGAGAGCGCGAGCGCCATGTTGACCGACACCGTGGTCTTGCCCACGCCGCCCTTGCCGGCGCCCACCGCGATGATGTTCTTCACCGTGGGCAGCGGCGTGCTGCCGTGTTCGGGCTTCGTCACGGCCTTCACATTCGCCGTCACGGCGATGTCCACGGCCGTCACCCCGGGCAGGGCCGCCACGGCCGCGTGCGCCTCGTCGCGCAGGCGCTGGCGCAGCGGATGGGCGGGCGTGGCCAGTTCAAGGGTGAACGCGACGCGGCCGTCGGCCACCGTCACCTGCTTCGCCATGCCGAGCGCCACGAGGTCCTTGCCGAACTCGGGATCGACCACTCGCTTCAGGGCGTCGAGCACCGCCGCCGGCTGCAATCCGTCTGACATCACCACATCCTCCGAGGTATCCGATCAAGCTTACTCCACGGTTTCCGCGGTGGCGGCGCCCCCGGGTTTGTGTAAGACTCCACCCCGGCCGGTCACTCCCGCCGCCCAAAGGAGACTCTCCGATGGCAGACGCTACCACTCCGCCGCCGCTGCCCGCCGCCGGCACCCCGTCGAGCAACCGCGGCGTGATGATCGTGTTGTCGTACCTGTGGCTGCTGGCGCTCGTGCCGCTGCTCGTCGAAAAGGACGACAAGGACGTCCAGTGGCACGCCAAGCACGGCGTGGTCCTGATGCTGGCCGAGCTCATCCTCTGGATCGCCATGTATATCGTGCAGGCGATTCTCGGCACGATTCTCGGCTGCCTGTTCGCGCTGCTCACGTTCCCGGTGGGGCTCGCGATCATCGCCGTCCACATCCTTGCCATCGTCAA
Source organism: Acidobacteriota bacterium (assembly GCA_016789705.1). Lineage (GTDB taxonomy): Bacteria > Acidobacteriota > Vicinamibacteria > Vicinamibacterales > UBA2999 > CADEFD01. The sequence goes on along the minus strand of JAEUQR010000136.1, from coordinate 61,176 downwards.
GGGCCTGAACGGCGGCCGCCTCATCATCCCCGGCGTGTCGCAGTACGCCGACAGACTGTAACCATGCGACGGAGCGCGTGGGCGGTGCTCGTGGTGATGGCCGCCGCCATCGCCGCCGATCTCGCCCGCGCGCCGGAACGACAGGTCGGCGCGCGTGTCGCCGTGGCCGGCATCCACGCCTATCAGGCCACGGCGTCCCGCGTGTTCGCCAGCGCCGGCGCCAGGTGCCGCTTCGATCCCACGTGCAGTCATTACGGCGAAGCCGTGATCCGCCGTTACGGACTCGTGCGCGGCGGCTGGATGGCCGGCAAGCGCGTGCTGCGCTGCGGCCCGTGGACGCCGCTCGGCACGCTCGATCCGCCGCCGGCCGGCGCGTAGCAGCCTCAGGCCGGCGTCGAGGGCGGCGGCGGGTGCGGCAGGAACACCTGCCTTCCTTCGTTGTGCAGCAGCACCCAGAGCGCGTAGCCGCCAAGCGCGGTGCCGAAGGGCAGAAGCGGCAGATTGCCGATGGCGAGTCCGAGGGCGAGCAGACGCGCGCGCGGACCGTAGCCGGCCAGCGCCCGTCCGACCCACGTATGCAGCGCGGCCCAGATGAGTGCCACGACGGCCAGCGTGCCCATGGCCACGGCGGTCACGCCGGCGGCCACGTCAGACCCGGTGGCGACCGGCCCGGACACGCGCGCGATCGCAGCCGCCCCGCCCGTGAGCGCCAGCGCCGCGGCGCCGACAATCGCGAACACGGCGCCCCACACGCGGTAGAGCTGGGCCAGGAAGTCGATGTGGCGGATCACAGGACGGCGACGCGCACTTCGACGTGCGCGCGGTGGCCGCGCGGGTGGGCCACGCTGAAGGCGAAGCGGGCGCCGTCGACGACGCCGGCCGGCACGGTGAGCGTGAGCGGGTATCGTTCGATGGTGGCCCCGGTGCCTTCGCAGGGATCGCACGCGGCGTTCCACGTTTCGCCGCGCCCCCCGCAGCCAACACAGGCGCGCGCGAGCGGCACGTCGAGCGGCACCTTCACGCCGGTGCCGGCCTGCCGCGCCGAGAGCTGCACGAGCGCGACCATCGGCTCGGCCTCGACGGTGTCGCCGAAGCCGGCGCGCATGCGGCCGATCGGCCCGCGCATCGAGGGAAAGTCGATGGCAACTTCGTCGGACAGAGACCGCCCGATCTCGCGCTCGAGTTCGGGCGAGTGGTCGGTGGCCGTCCAGGCCTCGTCGACGCTCCAGTAGCGGGGCATAACAGAAACGCGGGCCCGGGGGCCCGCGAGACCCGTACGATAGGAGCGGGGTGCGGTGTTGTCAAGACAACGCCGATACGAAGAGCGGGCCGCGTGGGGCGGCCGCGAGGATTGTCGAACCATGCAGAAGGAATGTCCGCAGTGCGGCGAGAACATGCGGCTCAGTCTCCGCGAGGAGATCCGTCACATCCCGGGGTCTTCGCAGGTCCTGCGCACGCCGATCCGCGAGTGGATCTGTCCGGAGTGCGACTACTTCGAGGAAGCGGACCGCGAACTCGACGAGGAGTGACGCCGCCGGCAGGTGACGCGCAGCAAAAAGGGGCCGTGCGGCCCCTTCAGGTCGAACCCGGACGCCGGACGCGCTAGCGCGCGCCGACCGTCAGCATCACTTCGCGGCGCAGGGCGTCGTCGGCGTCATCGAGGCTCAGCTCGGTTTCGCATTCGTCGCACAGCACCTCGAACACGGCGGGACGCGACTCATCGGTGACCTCGACCCGGCTGTCATCGAGCTTCACCACATGCATCTGCAGCGTCTTGACCTGGAAGTTCTGGTCATTGCCGCAATTCGGACACGTCAACGCCACGCCCTTGCTCCTCTCGCGGGCCCGGAGGCGGGCGCACGCTGGTCATAGTCTAGTGAAAAGCTTCCGGCAGGCACAAGAAAGAAAAGTCATGAATCGAGGCGGATAATCCGCCCGTCCAATGCCGTTTCGGGCAGCAGACGGCGCACGCCGTCCACGTATGCCTGCAATTGCCGCGTATCCGCGTCACGCGGCGCGCCGGTCTTGAACTCGACGAGCGTCACCGAGCCATCGGCCCGGCGCACCACCGCATCCACCACCGCGCGCACGGTGGCGCCATCCTCGCCCCGCCACGAGAACGTCACCTCATGCTGCACATCTTGTTCGCTGATGAGGGCCTGGATGTCGGACCGGCCGGCCAGCCGCGTCAGGGCGGCAGCGGCCGCCGCGCGGATGTCGTGTGTGGCACCGGCCCCGAGCGAGGCGACGATGGCGGCGCGACGTTCCTGGCCGGCCGAGAGCGCCCCCGCGGCCACGGCCCGATGCACGAGCGCGCCGATCGCACGGGCCGTGGCCCGCTCGGGTGAGCCATCGCGGGCGGCGGCCGGCGGCTCACCGGCCCGGGTCAGGTCGCTCACGTTCGTGGCGGCGGTGGCGGTGAAGACGAGCGGCGCGAAGTCGTCGTGGGCCGGCACGGCCTCGGCTGGTGCCGGCGGCAGCGCTGCCACGGGCGCCGGCCGCACGAGCCGGCACACGTGGGTCGTGCCGGACGCGGCCGTCCATGTCGCCGTCTCCCCGCTGCCGGTGGCGGCCTGCGCGAACACGGCGGCGAACGAGGGCGGAAGCACGGCGCCGAGCGCCGTCGGCCCGGGCGCGAACACGCCGTGTTTCGTGAGCGTGGTGGCCAGATACAGTCGGTCACGCGCCCGCGTCACCGCGACGTAGACGAGCCGCTTGTTCTCTTCGCGCTCACGCGCCTCGATCTCATCGCGGGCGTCGTTGACCAGGCTGTCGATCGATACGAGGTCGTCGGGCTCGCCGTCGCCATCCATGCGCGACACGACTTCCACCGGGTCGCCGCGTCCGCCGGTGCCGCGCGACAGGTTCACCACGAAGACCACCGGGAACTCGAGGCCCTTCGAGGCGTGCACGGTCATGAGGTTCACGGCGTCGAGCGCGTCCACGATGGCGTTCGACTCGTCACCCGCCATGAGCTGCGACACCCGCTCGGCCACGCGCCCGAGCGTGGCGTAGCCGCGGTTCTGCAGACGGCGGATGAGCCCGCGCAGCTTCTTCAGGTTCTCGCGCGCCTGCACGCGGCCGGCGCCACGCAGTTCGAAGGCGTAGGCGCTCTCGTGCAGCACTGCGTCCACGAGTTCGGCCGGCGGCAGGCGGTCGGCGAGCGCCACCCAGCGCGCCGCCGAAGCGCGCGCGTGGGCCAGCACCAGGCGGTCGTCGGCGGTCAGGGCGTCGAATGCAGCCGGCACGTCCGCACCGCCGAGCGCGAGCGCCAGCCGTGACGCCAGCAGCTTCAGCGCCGGGTCGGACAACCGCACGAATCGCGACCGCAGGAAGGCCGCGGCATGCAGGTCCGAGCCGGGCTCCGCCAGATAGTGGATGAGCGCGATGACGTCCTTCACTTCGTCGGCGTCGAAGAAGCCGAGGCCCTTGTAGACGTAGTAGGGCACGCTCACCGCTTCGAGCTCGCGCTCGAAGTCGCGGTGGCTGTCGCGCGAACGGAAGAGAATGGCGATGTCGCCGGGCGCGATCTCGCGCGGCACGCCGGTGTCGCGATCCCGCACGGTCTCCCGCCGGGCGATCATTCCGGCGATCTCGCCGGCCACGGCGCGCGCCACCTCGCGCGTCTCGGGCGCCGCCACGACGCCCACGGGCCGCCCGCGCCAGTCGTCCACGGTCACCGGGAAGCGATCGCGATCGTCGTAGCGGAAGGCGTCGCCGCGATCGGTGCGCTTCTCCACTTCGTCGCAGATGTCGTTCACGAACTGCTGCAGGGCGGGCACGGCGCGGAAGCTCTGCACGATGGCGCGGCGGGCGGGACGCCCCGGCCGCAGCCGGCCGATGAGCCGCACGGCTTCTTCGAGCACGCCCACCTCGGCATCGCGAAAGCCGTAGATCGACTGCTTCCGGTCGCCCACGACGAAGAGCGAAGGCGGCGCCGGCCCCTCGTAGGCCACGCCCACGCCTTCACCCCACGCCCGCACGAGCAGCTCGACGAGCGCCCACTGCGGCCGGCTCGTGTCCTGCAGCTCGTCCACGAGCACGTGCTGGTAGCGCGACTCCAGGCGGTAGCGGCTCTGCGAGAACTCCTCCATCCGCTCGAGCAGCGCCAGCGCTTTCACGAGCGCGTCGGTGAAATCCACCATGGCGTGTTCGTCGAGCGTCTTGCGGTACTGCTCGATGGCGCGAGCCGTGAGCCAGCGCAGACTGCGCGCGAGCACCACGTTCACGTCGGCGCGATGCGCGTCCACGAGACGCGGCACGTCGGCGCCGATCTCTCCGAGGAGCGCCGTGTGGATCTGGTAGGCGGCGCCCGGCGGGAACTCCGCCTTCAGATGCCGCGGACGTTTCCGCGGCGTGCCGGTCTTCGTGCACGCATAGTCGCGCAGCCGCGTCAGCAGGTCGGCGATCTCACCCGGCTCTACGGCGGCCCCGGGCGTGACCACGCGCGAGAGACCCGAGGCGAGAAGCCGGAAGTCGTTGGCGGCGGGCCCGGTGGCGATGAGCCGCGACAGCCGGCCGCCGGCGAAGAGATCCGCGAGCCGCGCCGCGGCGCGCGCGGCCGCCACCTCCGCCGTCATGCCGTGTGGCGCGCGCTGCAGGAAACGGTCGAGCGCGGCCACCGCCACGAGGCGGCGGTCGAGCAGGCGCGTCAGGGCCCCGCGCAGACGGCCCTCGCCCATGCGGGCGAAGAGCAGCGCCACCTCGGCATCGTGCGCACTCTGCGCGCGGCCGATGCGCAGTGTGCGATCGAGCGCGTCGTCCACGAGGCGCGGCGTCTCGGTTTCGTCGGCCACGCCGAAGCCGGGGTCGACGTCGGCCTCGAGCGGGAACTCGCCGAGCAGCGCCAGGCAGAAGGCGTCGATGGTGCTGATCGCGATCTCGCTCAGCCGCCCGCGCAGGCTCTTCCAGACCGGTGCCGGGATGGCGCCGAGTTCGGCCATCCGCGTGAGTTCGGCCACGATGCGGGCGCGCATCTCGGCGGCGGCCTTGCGCGTGAACGTGATGGCGAGCACACGGCGCGGCTCGACGCCGGCCCGCAGCAGGTTCACGTAGCGATCGACGAGCACCTTCGTCTTGCCGGTGCCGGCCGAGGCCTCGAGCGCCACGTGCACGCCCGGGTCCACGGCGTACTCGCGGGCGTCGCGATCGCGCGCCAGCGCGTCCGCGAGCGGCCCGGGCGCCGTCGTCGCGTCCGGAGTGGCCGCCGCGGGCTCGTCGTCGAAGTGGAACGGGAGCTGGCCGTCAGTCACCCGGCACCTCCCCGCTCGCGCCCGCCTCGCCGGCCTCGGCGACGAGGGCCGGCTCGTCGCTCACGTAGTCCTTGCGGCACACCGGCGCATACGCGCAGTAGTTGCAGAGCGACCGCTCGGCCGGCTTCGGCGGGAAGCGCCCGGCGCCGATGCCGTCGAGCACGTCGAGGAGCTGCCCCTGCGCCTCGGCCACACGCGCCGGCAGGTCGGCCGGCTTCTTCGTGAGCGGCACGAGCGCATCGGTGCCTTCGTACGACAGGTAGCTCGCGGCGCCGAGCGTCCAGTGGCGGCCGCGGTAGCCCGCGAGCCGCTGCGCGACGCACACCGAATAGATGGGCAACTGGAGGGCGCGCCGCGTGTCGGGCACGGCGCGGGTCTTGTAGTCGATGAGGTGGAACGTGCCGTCGTTGAGCAGGTCGATGCGATCGACCTTGCCCCGCAGCGTGAGCGTGCGCGAACGGCCATCGGCGGCGGTGAATGTGAACGCCCCGTCGAGTTCGAACTCGAGCAGGCGATCCACGACGATGCCGCCGCGTTCCACTTCCATGGCGAGCACCCGACGCGCGATGCCCGGCGCGCCGGCAGTGCCGAAGAGCCTGAGCCGCTCGATCGCCGCTTCACCGGGTGGCAGGGTCGCCAGCGCCGCCGTCGCCACACCGTCGAACACCCGCTGCGCCTCGGGCAGCAGATCGGCCGTGATGGCGCCGTGGCCCGCCGCCTTCCATTCGGCGAACGTCTTCTCGAAGAGCTCGTGCAGGAAGAGCCCCCGCTCGAGCGGCGTGCGGCTGTCTTCGTCCTCCGGCGGCTCCTCGAGGCTCAGCACCTGCGAGGCGTAGAACTTGAACGGACAATCGAGATACCGCTCGAGGCGGCTCACCGACAGGCGCGGCAGCAGCCACGGGCCGGCGTCGCCGTGGAACTCGGCGTTCGTGCGCGGCGGACGCGCCAGCCGCACGGCAGCCCACGTCCGCGGCACGTCGGGCAGCGCGTCGAGTGCCGGCGGGTCGATGGCGAGCGCCTCCCACGGGAAGATGCGCGTCGTCGTGTCGGGCGGCACCACCTGCCGCGGCGGCGCCAGCGCGCGCACGTCGTGGAGAAACGCCGACGGCTCGACCACGGCGTCGTCTTCGAGCGTCACGGTCGAGAGCGCGAAGCGGTGCCGGGCCAGCGCCAGCAGATCGAGAAACGCGGCGCGGGCGCCGTCGAGGCGCTTGCGCTCCTCGGGCCAGGCGAGGGACTGCAGCAGGAACGCCGGATAGAAGATGCTGCGGCGTTCGCGCTCCGGCCAGTCGTTGTCGATGAGGCCGACGATCTGGATGTCGTCGTAGAGGCCGTAGGGGGCGGTGGCCGCATCCACGATCTGCACGCCGCAAGCGCCCGTCGGCGGCGCGAACGTCTGCGCGCCGAGCCAGCGCCGCACGGCCGCGGCCACGACGGTGACGTCGAGGGCCTCGTCCGCATCGAAAGTCGCGTAGGCAGCGGCCAGCGACTGGCAGGCGCCGATCACGGCGGACCTGACGCGCGCCTCACGCGAGTGCAGCGCGTCGTCATCCGTGAGCGGACGCAGGTGGCGCTCGAGGAACGCGGTGAGTGTGGCCACATGGGCACCCACGGGCCGCGCGGTGGCCAGCGGTTTGAGCAGCGCCGCCGCCGCCGCCGCCGCGCGGGCGGCCGGCAGCGCCAGGCGCGCATGCTCGTGACGCCGCCGCTCCGGCAGCGCGCTCCACGTCTCGACGAGTGCGGCGAGGCGATCGGGATCGCCAAGGTACCGCGCCTCGGCGAGCGCGCGATCGAGCGCGACGACGGCGCGTCCGTCGAGCGGCTGGTCGCCGTCGAGGAAGCGGAAGTGCGGCGCGCGCAGCACGGCGAGCGTGGCCGCGCGCGTGAAGCCGCTCGTGACCCACTCGAAGAGCACGTCGATGGCGGCGGCGAAGGGCTCGGCGGCAAGCGGCAGCGTGTCGCGTGTGGCGTAGGGGATGCCGGCCCGGCCGAGCACGTCGCGCGCGAGGTAGAGATACGGCAGCGGGCGGCGCACCACGAGCGCCACGCGCGAGTCGGCGGTGAGACGCCCGGCGCGGCGTTCCGCCTTGAGGCGGCGGGCGAAGGCCGCCAGTTCCTCCTCGCGGTCGCGGCTCGTGAAGATCCACGCGTCGGCGTCGGGCACGAGACACAGCGGACGCCCGCCCGACCCGGCCGGCACGGCGCGTTCCTCGATGCCCGGCATCTCGGCGTGCAGGCGTTCGAGCCAGCCGCCGGCCAGCCGCGTTTCGGTGGCCACGACGTCAAGCTGCGTGAGCCCGGGCAGACGCGTCAGCAGGTCGAGGTCCGACGGCCAGAGGCCGGCCGGATCGGCTACGCGGTCCGTCACCGTGATGACGACGCGCCGCAACGGACGCGCCGGCAGTTCGTGCAGCAGGCGGTCGCGCAGCGCGTGCTCGTCGAGCGCGCCGCTCGATGCGGCGAGGGCCTCGTAGCCGCGGAACGACTGGGCAAGAAAGTGCGTCTGCGCCAGCATCCGCACGGCGCCGCGATCGTCCGACGCTTCGAGTTCCTCGGTCAGGAACTCCTCGAAGCGCGCCACGGTGCGGAGCTGACGGCGCAGCGCGTCGTAGAGCGCCAGCATCTCGGCCACGAGCCCGGGCCGCACGGCAAAGGGCGGTTCGGCGCCGGCCGCGCGCGCGTCGCGGGCGGCGCGCGCCAGCATGACCTCGCGGTCGAAGCCGTTCAGGCGCGGCGGCGGCTCGGCCAGCCGGCCGGCCAGTTCGTCGAGCAGGTCGCCGCGCGTGCCGATGAGCGGCAGGCACAACGCGGCCGCGCCACCGGCCCACGCGAGCTGTTCGAGGGTGCGGCGCATTTCGTCGGCGGCGGCGCGCGTCGGCACGACGACGAAGACGTCGCGGGCGGCGAGTGGCTGGGCCTCGGCGACGATGTCGGCGATGGCGCGCCGGAAGCCTTCGGGATCGACCGCGCGGTGCAGGCAGGTCGAGCGCGGCGTGGTCACGGCAGCGCGGGTGCCTTGACGGCCTGCGCGATGTCGTCGCGGGCGCGCACGGTGAGCATGAGCGCCCCGGCCGCCGCCGCCGAGGCCTCGGCGGCGCGCGCCGGATCGCCGGTCTCGACCGCCCGCATGCGCAGCGCCAGGGCGCTGTCGGCCATCTCCCAGGCGCTCTTGAGCAGGGCGTGCGCGGCGACGAGCTGCGCCGGGGGATTCGTGCCGTTCACCGCCGGGCGCGCCCGATAGAAGCGCGTGATGGCCTTCTTGAGCAGCGCGGGACTGGGGCCGGCCTGCGCGCGGATGTCCTCGAGCGTCCGCTCGGCCCCCGCGAGTGTGACCAGGGCCGGACGCACCGACCGTTCGTAGCTGCGATACACCGGCGCGAGCAGCCGCCACTGATCGCGCGCCAGGCGCAGGCGGCGGGCCGACTCGGTGCCGGCGTCGATGGCGGCGAGCATCACGCCGAGCTCGGCCGGCCGCTTCGCGCCGAGCTTCGCGTCGGCCCTGAGCGTCTCCGCGCGCAGCCGTTCGAGCCCGCGCACGTCGGCGGCGCGGGCCCGCTGGGCGGCGCGATCGAGGGTCGTGGCCGCGAGCTTTGTGTAGGCGAGATCGGTCGCGCGCTCGGTGCGGATGCCGCCCAGGGCCGACGCCTTCACCTTCGTGGCCCAGGCCGTGGGCAGCAGATTCGCGGCGCGTTCGATGAGCCCGACGACACGCTCGAGCAGCGTCGTGCGCTCGGCCGGCGACTCGGCGAGCGTCGAGGCGGCCAGCAACTCCTCGGCGAGCTGCGCCGTGCTCGGCGGCGGCAGGAGGGTTTCAGCCGGCGCCATCGGCGTGGTGGAGACGAGGTTCAGTTCGAAGGTGTCCTGCCCGGCCGCGGCGCGCAGGTCCGACACGACCTCGTCGAGCAGCGACAACATCTGCTGCACGTCGGCGGCGCGATACCCGTAATGCTGGCGCGGCCACTCGGCGAGCGCCGAACGCGCGCTCTCGGCCATGGCGAGCCGGCGCCTGGGGTCGGGTTCCCTGGCGACGCCCGTGAGCACGGACGCCACCTGATTCGAGAACTGCGCGAAGTCGTCCTCGGCACGCGTCGAGGCGTAATGCACCGTGCGCGCGGTCTGCGCGTAGCGCTCCGTCTTCACCCAGTCGACTCGGCCGGCGGCCAGCGTCACGAGCTGCAGGTCGGGCGTGGGACCATCGCTCAGCGGCAGCGAGAAGACGATGCGGTCGTCCATGCGCACCCACTCGCCGAAGCTCGTGAGCGACGTGCCGTCGGTGAGGAACACCCGCAGGAGCGGCGGCGTGGCCGGCGGCTGGGCGTTCGCCGCGGCGGCCACCGCGAGGAACACGACCACCATCGACGCCATGACGGCGCCTCGCCACTGCTGCATGCTGAGAGCGTACGTGGGGCTTCTTCCGGCGGTCAAGACGCGTCTCCTGGAGCAGACGTCGGCGGCGGCGGATTGGCCGCTGTGGAAAACCTGTGGACGGACGGTGCAAACCCTGTGGAGATCACACGCCGCCAAGTTTTTTCGCGCGGAGAAGTCCAGCCAAGTCGCCGCCCAAACCCGGTGAACCGTCGGCCTTCGTACCCACCTTCGCTTGTTTCGTTCGATGAGCGACGTAGAATCGTCGCTCCTGCGTTCCCTGTCTGACACCTCCCCCAGCCGACACCCACACGTGGACATCCACCGCTACGAAGAAGAGATCGCCGGCCGCACGTATCACATCGAAGTGCATGCCGTGTCGCAGGAGCAGTGGCGCGCCAGGCTCGCCCGCCGTCCCGGCATGCCCACGGCGGTCATGCCGTTCTACGGCAGGACACCCGAGCTGGCGGCGCGTGAGCTGACCAACTGGCTGTCGCTCGTCTCGGCCTCACGGCCGCGATAGCGGGGTCTGGCGGCCCGGCGCCGCAGTCGTTCCGGAAATCGATGAAAATAGGCGCCATGCGTCTTCGTCTCCTCGCCTGTGTGTGGCTGCTCGCGGCCACGACCGTGTCCTCCGCCTTCGCCCAGGCCCTGCCGCGGGTGCACATGGTCGCCACCGGCGGCACCATCTCGAACCGCGACGGCGGCCGCCTCACGGCTGAAGAGCTGGCGAAGTCGATGCCCGGCCTCGAGCGCGCCGCCACGCTCACCCACGAGCAGTTCCTGAACGTCGCGAGCAGCCAGATCACGCTCGAGCAGTGGCTGCAGCTCGCGCGCCGCGTCAACGAGCTCCTCGCGAACGACAAGGAGCTGGCCGGCATCGTCGTGACGAGTGGCACCGACACCCTCGAAGAGACGGCGTTCTTCCTGCACCTCACGGTGAAGGACACACGGCCGGTCGTGGTCGTGGGCTCGATGCGCAACCCCAGCACGCTCGGCTACGAGGGCGCCGCCAACCTGCTCGAAGCCGTGCGGGTGGCCGCGGAGCCGTCGGCCCGCAGCAAGGGCGTGCTCGTGGTGCTGAACGACGAGATCAACTCGGCGCGCGACGTCACCAAGACCGACGCCCTGCGCCTGCAGACCTTCCGCAGCCCGACCCACGGCGTGCTCGGCATCGTCGATCGCGACCGCGTGGTGCTGTTCCGCGAGATCCTGCAGCGCCACACGCACCGGAGCGAGTTCGACGTGACGCGCCTGACGAGTCTTCCGCGGGTGGACGTCGTGATGGTCTACCAGGGCGCCACCGGCGATGTCATCAAGGCGCTCGTGGACCTCGGCGCGAAGGGCATCGTGATTGCCGGCGCCGGTGCCGGCGCCGCGAGCGGCACGCAGGGCGAGGGCATCGACTACGCGACCGAGAAGGGCGTCTTCGTCGTGACCGCGACGCGCACGGGCGCCGGACGTATCGCCCCGAACCGTGGCCAGGGGCCGGCCACACCCACGCCGGCCCAGCAGCGCCGCCGCGCCTTCAGCATCTCGGCCGAAGATCACATTCCGGTCAAGGCGCGCATCCTGCTGATGCTGGCACTCAGCAAGACGAACAATCGCGACGAGATCCAGCGGATCTTCAGCGAGTACTGAGCGTCCGGCCGGCCGCCGGCGCCCTCGGGCGGGCGCCGCGCGGCGGGTTGATGGCTGGGGGCCGGTGGAATCTGGTATTATTCGAAGTCTCCCCGCACGAGATGGGCCTGTAGCGCAGTTGGGAGCGCGCCTGAATGGCATTCAGGAGGTCACCGGTTCGATCCCGGTCAGGTCCACCAACCTTCGCTCCCCGTGATGGCGCCGCCCGGCGTCACCCAGCGCCCCGGTGAGGGGATCCGCCCCGGCAGTTCGCATACGTTCGCAGCCGCGTGCCGCACCGGCGGCGGCGCTTGGGCGCCTGGGCGCCCACCCGAGGAGCGACCTGTGAGCCACCCGCCTACCCCCGCACACATCCTGCAGACCGGCCTGGCGTTCTGGGCCTCGAAGACGCTACTGAGCGCCATCGAGATTGGCGTCTTCACCGAACTGGCCCAGGGCCCCGAGCCCCTGACCACTCTGGCCGGGCGTCTGGGCCTGCACCCGCGCTCGGCGCGCGACTTCCTCGACACCCTCGTGGCGCTGGGCTTCCTGCAGCGCGACGGTGACCGCTACCGCAACACGGTCGAGACCGATCTGTTCCTCGACCGCAAGAAGCCGTCGTACGTCGGCGGTATTCTCGAGATGGCGAACCACCGTCTCTATCCGTTCTGGGGGCATTTGACGACCGCCCTGCGCACCGGATTACCGCAGAACGAGATCCGCACGGGTGACCCGAACCTGTTCGAGGCTCTGTACGCCGATCCGGCGCGGCTGAAGGAATTCCTGCGGTCGATGACCGGCATCAGCCACGGTGCCAACATGACCATCGCGCGGGTGTTCCCATGGGCCGACCGCCGCACGTTCGTCGACGTCGGCACGGCGCAGGGTGATCTGGCGACACAGATCGCGCTGGCTCACCCACACCTGCGCGGCGTGGGCTTCGACCTGCCGGCCGTGGCGCCGGCCTTCGAGGAATACGTCGCCGCGAGCGGAGTGGCCGACCGCCTCACGTTCCAGCCCGGCGACTTCTTCGCGCACGATCTCCCGAAGGCCGACGTGGTGCTGATGGGCCACATCCAGCACGACTGGGACCTGCCCACCAAGAAGATGCTGATTCGCAAGGCCTACGACGCGCTGCCGCCTGGCGGCGCGTTCATCGTCTACGAGGCGATCATCGACGACGACCGTTCGAAGAATGCCTTTGGTCTGATGATGAGCCTCAACATGCTCATCGAGACGCCGGGCGGCTTCGACTACACGGGCGCGGATTGTGCCGGCTGGATGGCCGAGGCCGGTTTCGCGAGCACCCGGGTCGAGCACCTGGTCGGACCCGACTCGATGGTGGTCGGCATCAAGTGACCGCCCGCACGGCCTGGCGCTGATGACCAGTGACGGCGCGGGGCTCCGAGTCCGTCCGTCACTTCCAGTAGGCCCGCAGGATCGCGGTCCGAACGTCGTCGTCAACGGCCCGGGTCGTCAGCGGTGACGGCGTCGTCGAGGTGACGTCGGTGTTGAACGACACCACGTATCCCGACCGCGACGGACGGTGCACGTAGAGGTGCGAGATGAAGCCGTTCTGATCGCCGCTGTGGCCGACGAGCTCGACGCCGTCGTGCCGCTCGATGAAACACGACAGGCCGGCGCGGACGTCGCTGCCACTGCCGCCCTCGCCGTCTTTCGCCGTCACCTGCGGCGTGGCCATCTCGAGCAGCGAGGCGTGTTTCAGCACGGCCTCGTTGCCGTCGATGAGGAACGCCAGGTATTTCGCCATGTCGGCCAGCGGCGCGTTCAGGCCGCCGTTCGACACGGTGATACCGGAGTCGAAGTCGAACGGCCGCTCGCGGATGTCGTCCTTCCGTCCGCCGTAGCTGTGCGAGCGATGGTCGCGCAGGAACGCCGGCGCGCGATCGAAGAAGGTGCGCGTCATGCCGAGCGGCATCAGGATGTTCTTCGTGATGTAGACCTCGTAGTCCTCGCCGGCGAGCGCCTCGATGATGCGGCCGAGGAAGACGACCCCCGGATTCGAGTAGCTGTACTGGGTGCCGGGCGCGAACGCGAGGTTCGTGTAGGGCATCATCGCGGCGAGCTGCGCCCAGCGCGTCGGCTCGAACGGGTGCCACGCCTGGTCGCCGCCCCACGGCCACGTGCCGGCGCGGAAGCCGCCGCTGTGCGACATCAGATGCCGGACCTTCACCTGCGCGATGTCGCCGAACGGATTGTGGACTTCGCGCAGTTCGGGCACGTACTTCACGACCGGATCGTCGAGCGACAGCAGGCCGCGATCGCGTAACTGCAGGATCGCGACACCGGTGAAGGTCTTCGTAATCGAGGCCCAGTGGAAGATCGTGTCGCGGTCCACGGGACGCCCCGCCGCGCGGTCCTGCAGGCCGGCCACCGCCTGGTGCCGCACGGCGCCGTCCTTCACGAAGACGAGGCTCGCACCGACGATGCCCGTCTCCTGCACCCGTTGTGCGAAACGCGCGGCGATGAGCGGCCAGGCACCGTCGGGCTGGCGGGCGTGCAGGGCGGCGGTGCTGGCGACGAGGGCGAGCAGGGTGAGGAGTCTGCGGGTCATGCGGGTGCGGGCATTGTGGGGCGCCCGGCGCCATGAATCAAGACGGCGCGAACGGCGCCGCCAGTATGATGCACCCGTCCCCGGAGGTCCCCGTGCGCGCGATTCGCCTGTCTGCCCCGTTCACCCTCGCTCTCGGCGCGGCCCTTGCCGCCGCGTCCTGCAGCGCGCCGGCGCCCACCACGCCCGCGCCGGCCACCGCGCCCTTCAGCGTGGTCGAGGCCTCGATTCCCGACATGCAGGCGGCACTGCGCGAGGGGCGCACGACCTCGCGCGCCATCGTCACCCAGTACCTGACGCGCATCGGCCTCTATGAAGACCGGCTGAACGCGGCCGTCTCGATCAATCCGCAGGCGCTGGCCGAAGCAGACGTACTCGATCGGGAACGCGCGGCCGGCACGCTGCGCGGACCGCTGCACGGCATTCCGGTGGCGCTCAAGGACAACATCCTGACGAACGACGCCATGCCCACGACCGGCGGCATGCTGCTCTTCCGCCACTACCAGGCGCCGTACGAGGCCACCCTCGCGACCAACCTCAAGAAGGCCGGCGCCATCATCCTCGCCAAGTCCACGATGAGCGAACTGGCCGGCTGGTTCGGCACGGCGTTCCGCCCCGGCGGCTACAACGGCGCCGTGGGCCAGAGCTACAACCCGTACGATCCGCGCGCCAACGACGACGGCACGCCGGTGCTCGAGACGAGCGGATCGAGCTCCGGCGGCGGCGTGGCCGCGAACCTCTGGGCCGGCAACGTCGGCACGAGCACGGGCGGCTCGATCGAAGGGCCGTCGAACTTCACGATGCTCGTGGGGATCCGTCCCTCCACCGGGCGCATCAGCCGCTACGGCATCATCCCGCTGTCGCTCGATCAGGACACGGCGGGCCCGATGACGAAGACCGTGGCGGATGCCGCCATCATGCTCGGCGTGATGGAGGGGGCGCCCGACCCGAACGACCCGCGCACGAGCGAGTGCACGGCGCCGCCGAACAACGACTACACGGTGTTCCTGAAGGCCGAGGCCCTCAAGGGCGCGCGCATCGGCGTTCCGCGTGCCGGCCTCTACACGGCGCGCGAGTTCCCCGGAAAAGCGCGGCCGTTCCCCGGCCTCAAGGCCGATGAACTGGCGGCCATGGAAGGGGCGATTGCGGCGCTCAAGGCCGCCGGTGCCGAGATCGTCGACCCGGCGGACCTGCCGAGCATGACGGCCACCTCGCGGGCCGACAACCTCACGTCGCATCCGATCTGCGAGGCGCCGACCTCCGGCCCGGACTCCGAAGAACTCTGCTCCCACGTGCTGCAGTACACGATGAAGCGCGACTTCAATCTGTGGCTCGACTCGCTCGACCCGACCGCGCCGGTGACGACCCTGACCGAGCTGCGCGCGTGGAACGCCGCCAACCGCGACCGCGGCGCCATGCGCTACGGCCAGGGCCGGCTCGACTTCGCCGACGCGGCCGATCTGGCGCGCGACAAGGCACGCTACGAAGCGGACCGGCAGAACGACCTGCGCCTCACCCGCGACCAGGGCCTTGACGCGGCGCTCACCGCCCACAAGCTCGATGCCCTGCTCTTCCCCGGGTCAGCCGGCGCCAACTACGCGACGAAGGCCGGCTACCCGATCATCGCCGTGCCCTACGGGACGGTCGTGAACTACGCCGACGGCGCCAAGGGATCGACCGACGCGGTGCGTCCGTTCGGCGTCACGTTCGTGGGCGCCCATTGCGCCGACCCGAAGCTCGTGGGCATCGCCTACGCGTTCGAGCAGGCCACGAAGAAGCGGGTGCCGCCGCCGGCGTTTCCGTGACGCCGGGCGTCAGCGGAAGATGCCGCGCACGCGCCGTCCGGCTTCCGCCCACCAGCCCTGCACGGTGCGGGCGAGCCGTTGCCGGATCGAGCCCTCGTGCAGCGTGCAGAGCTCGCCGGGCACGTCGTCACCGTCCTTGAAGTACTCGGTGTAGAGCGGGCACCCGTCCACGGGTCTGCGGTAACTGATGGCACAGAACACCTCGTCGTGCAGCCCGGCGGGACGGGCGAAGTCGCGTGCCGGCCGCACGCGCGACGCGCGGCGCATGAAGTCGGCCCAGATCGGCAGGGCCTGCCGTGAGCCGTAGGCGTTGCGGCCCATCGTCTTCGGCTCGTCGAAGCCCACCCAGACGCCGACGACGAGCGACGACGAGAACCCCACGAACCAGGCGTCCTTGAAGTCGTCGGTCGTGCCGGTCTTGCCGCCGACGGCACCGCGCACGCCGAGCCGCCGCGCCGAAGCCCCGGTGCCGCGGCCAATCACGTCCTCGAGCATCGACACCATCTGGAAGGCGACTTCCGGTGAGAGCACCTGCGTACGCACGACGGGGCGTGTCTCGGCGGTGGCGCCATCAGCGTCCACGACACGGGTGATGTCGCGCGGCTCCACGGCGTAGCCGCCATTCGGGAAGACGGCAAACGCGGTCGTGAGCGCGAGCGGCGTCACGAGGCCGGTGCCGAGCGCGAGCGACGGCACGTCGGGCAGGCCGTCGAGCCCGGCACGTTCGGCGATGCGCAGCACACGGCCGGTGCCCACCTGCTGCTGGAGCTGCGCGGCGGCACGATTGTCGGACTCGGCCAGCGCGGCCCGCAGCGTGAGGGCGGCCGGCGCGTCGTCGCGCACGTTGCGCGGCGTCCACTCGTCAGGCCCCTGCGGCGCGATCCGGTCGAGGCCGGCGAGGATCGAGACGGGCGACAGACCGCGTTCGAGCGCAGCGGCGAAGACGAACGGCTTGAAGGCGGAGCCCGGCTGCCGGCGGCTGCGCGTGGCGCGGTTGAAGGCGAAGCGCTGGTAGTCGCGGCCGCCGACGAGGGCGAGCACGTTGCCGGTGACCGGGTCCATCGCCACGAGCGCCGCCTGCAGCCCGGGCGTGCCCAGACGTGCGAGCCCGTTTTCGACCGACGCCTCCGCGGCATCCTGGAGCCCCACGTTGAAGGTGGTGTCGACGCGCCAGTCGGGCGGATGGTCGCCGCCGAACTCGTCACGGAAGCGCTGCCGCAAGTACGCCTTGGCGTAGCCGTGGGTGCCGCCGCTGTCGCTGCGGTACGGACGCACGCGATGGCGCACCGCACGCGCCGCCTGGCGCTCGGCGTCGGTGATGAAACCGGCATCGCGCATCCGCGCCAGCACCACATGGCTGCGCGCCACGGCGCCGTCGAGATTCGACCACGGCGAGAGCGTGGCCGGCGCGCGCGCCAGCCCGGCGATGAGCGCGCTTTCCGCAATCGAGAGCGCCCGCGCGGGCTTGCCGAATACCCGCTGCGACATCGCCTCCACGCCGTAGACACCGGCGCTCAGGTAGATGCGGTTGAGATATAGCTCGAGGATCTGCTCCTTCGAGAGCTGCGCTTCGATGAGCAGCGACAGCACCGCTTCGCGTCCCTTCCGCAGGTAGCTGCGGCGGTTCGAGAGGAAGAGCGTGCGGGCGAGCTGCTGCGTGATGGTGCTGCCGCCTTCGACCGTGCCCGGGGCGCGCACGTTGCGGACGATGGCGCGGGCAACGGCCACCGGGTCGACACCGGGATGCCGGAAGAAGCGGTGGTCCTCCACGGCAACGAATGCGTGCTGGAGGTGCGGCGAGATGGCGGCAATCGGCACGTCGTGCCGCTGCTCGTCGAGGCGGAACCAGCGCCGGCCGGCGCCGTCGTGGAACCAGGTGTCGCCGACGCCGCGCGTGAGCCCGCGCACGGCCCAGGCCTGCTTGCCCACCCAGCCCACGCCGATGGCGGCGGTCAGGACGAACGCATAGAGCAGGAGCCGGGCACGGCCCAGGTCCGTGCGGAGCAACCGGAACACATCGTATTGGACGTCCGCCGCGGCCCGGCAGTTCTGCCGGAGGGGTCCGCTACAGGTCGAGCCCGCGGATGGCGCGGGTCACCACGATCGTCACCGTCTCGCTCGACGGCTCGAAGAGGATGTGCGCGTCGCCGCGCTCGAGCTGCGCCATCACCTGCGCCACCTTGGTCTCGAGCGGCGTTTCCTGCAGACCGTAGTCGGTGCCTTCGCGCAGGACGAACGACTCGACGACGGCGCGCAGCGTGTCGGGCGCGAGGTCGCCGGGCGCCACACGGATGGGTGGCGCCTCCTCCGTCTCAGGCGCGGCGTCGAGTTCGACCACGAGTTCGTGTTCGTCGTCGTGTGGCATGACTCTGCCACGATACACGATGGCGCGGCCGCGGCCTCCGGCAGCGAAGCCGCTATAGTGGACGCGTGCCGCCGCAACTCCTGATCTACACGAAGCCCGGGTGCCACCTGTGCGACGACATGCTCGACGCGCTGCACCGCGCACTCCGCGGGAGCGGCGTGCGCGTGACCGAACGTAACATCGCGCTCGACCTCGACGACTTCGAACGCTACAAGCACGACATCCCTGTGCTCGTCATCGACGGCCGCGAAGTGGCCCGCCACCGCCTCAGCGAGGCCGCGCTCGTGGCCGTCCTCGAGGCCGCCGGTCTCCATCGCCGCGACGCCTGACCATGCCACACCTCTTCGATCCGCTGACCCTGCGCTCGGTCACCTTTCCGAACCGGGTGTTCGTCTCGCCGATGTGCGAGTACTCGGCCACCGGCGGCTACGTGAACGACTGGCACTTCGTGCACCTCGGCAGCCGCGCCGTGGGCGGCGCCGGGCTCGTCATGACCGAGGCCACGGCGGTCACGCCCGAAGGCCGCATCAGTCCGGAAGACCTCGGGCTGTGGTCTGACGACCATGTCGAGCCGCTCGCCCGCATCGTGCGCTTCATCCACGCGCAGGGCAGCGTGGCCGGTATTCAGCTGGCGCACGCCGGCCGCAAGGCGAGCACCTACCGGCCGTGGAGCGGCGACGGCGCCGTGCCGGTCGCAGGCGGCGGCTGGACGCACGTGGTCGCGCCGAGCGCCCTCCCCTTCGCCAGCCACTACCCGCACCCCACGGCGCTGACCGCCGAGGGCATCCGCGACACCATCGCCGCCTTCGCGCAGGCCGCGCGCCGAGCCCGCGAGGCGGGTGTCCGCGTGGCCGAGATTCACGCCGCGCACGGCTACCTGCTGCACGAGTTCCTGTCGCCGCTGAGCAACCAGCGCACCGACGAGTACGGCGGCTCGTTCGCCAACAGAACGCGTCTGCTGCTCGAGGTGGTCGCCGCGGTGCGGGCCGTCTGGCCCGACGAGCTGCCGCTCTTCGTGCGCATCTCGGCCACGGACTGGACCGACGGCGGCTGGGACCTGCCGCAGTCGATCGAACTGGCGCGCCTGTTGAAGCCGGCAGGCGTGGACCTCGTGGACTGCTCGTCCGGCGGTAACGTCCCCGGCGCGCGGATTCCGCTCGGCCCCGGCTATCAGACGGCGTTCGCCGACGAGATCCGGCGCGCCACCGGGATCGCGACCGGCGCCGTGGGCCTCATCACCACCGCCGTGCAGGCGGAACACGTGGTGTTCACGGGCCAGGCCGACGCGGTGTTCATCGCCCGCGAGGTGCTGCGCGATCCGTACTTCCCGCTGCGGGCCGCCCGCGAGCTCGGGCAGGCCATCACGTGGCCGGCGCAGTACCTGCGTGCGGGGCCGGCCGGTGCGGCGCCACGCACGCCGGTCGTGTGAGGGAGTGGCTACGGCGCGCGGTAGACGGCGAAGTCGGCCCAGATCTGCTCGAGCACCTTCGGATCCACGGTGACGACGTCGGCCTTCGCCGGCTCCTTCTGCGAGCGCAGGTCGAGGCGCACCGCGCCGCAGGCCGGCGAGATCGCGTCGGGCGCGAACGCGTAGAGGCCCTCGCTCACCGTGTCGGTGTCCGACACCTCGATGCCGAGCACGAACGGGTGGATCGGCGTGACCTCGCGGTCGCCGCACCACACGGTCATCGACGAGAACCCGGACGACGGACGTTTGATGGCCGGCAGCGCCATCCCCTGGGTGTAGGCGGCGCCGCGCGCGATCTTCATCCACACGCTCTCCACCATCTTCGGCGTGACGCGGATGAAGAGCACCGGCGGCACCTCGGCCACGTAGTCGTCCCAGTTGGCAAACTCGGTCGCGAGCCGTGCCCTGAGGAACGCGGCGCCGGCCGGCATCGAACGGCCCGAGGTGGCGAGACGCTGTTCGCGGCCGCCGTGGACGTGCACGGGCGTGAGGAACGTGACGTCGAAGCCTGAGGATGTGGCCTGCACGGGTGGACGCCGCGCGAGCAGCGTGGCGCCATCCCCGAGCGCGGCCGTCGGATACGCCTTCGCCGGCTCGACGGGCAGGAGTGTTGCCGGCGGCACGGCCGTCGTCGCCAGCGCGCCCTGCGCGCGCGCCACCACCTCGCACACCCCGGCGGCGCGCACGACACGCACGTCGGCGGCGTTGCGCCGCATGCGCGCGTCGCCTTCCGACAGGATGCCGAGGAACTCGCCGCGCGCCGAGAACACGGGCCCGCCGGAGCCACCCGTGCCGGGCAGCAGGTCCGACTCGATGATGCGGGTGGCCACGCGTGTCACCGCGCCCGAGATGGCCCCTTTCGGCTGGCGCAGCGGCGCCTCGAGGCCGATGATCTCGTCACCAACATTCGGCGCGGCCGTCGGCTGCCCGCAGCCGAGCGGCACCACGGGCACGGCGGCGGCGACCGCCGGATCGATCCGCACCACGGCGAGATCGCGCTCGGCGTCGGTGGCCACGACGAGCCCGCGCACCTTGCGCGTGGGAGAGAACTGCACCTCGACGGCCGTGTCCGCCCCCACCCCCTGGTGATTCGTCACGACGAGGCCGGCGCCATCGACCACGACGCCGGAGGCATGCGACCGCGGCGACCAGATGGCCACGACGCTCTCCTGCCAGCGCGCGGCGATCGACGCGCGGTCCTCGCCGGGCTCGGCGTTCGAGGGCGCCGGCGCGGAGGGCGGCGGCGTGACCGTATCGGCGTTGGCCGCGGTGAGCGCGAGCGACGTCTCGCGTCCGGCCACGAGGTCCACCGTCTGGATCCACTGGAACGTCCGGCCTTCGAACACCACCGGCTGGTCCGACTCCACCGTGTAGTTGCCGGGACTGAGCCGCACGTCCACGGTGCCGTCGGCCCCGGTGAAGACACGCCGCGGCGGCGCACTCGACGGGTTGTCGCTGATGAGCAGCAGGTGGCGGCGGACCGGCGTGGCCACGTTGCCCTCGCCGGTGAGCACGACCGAGACGCGCAGCACGCCCGGCCCCTGCATCGCCGCGACAGCTGGCCAGGCAAGGCCGAGGAGCACGAGGAGCATCCAGCCACGACGCATGAGGTCATGGTTGCGCCGCCCGGCGTGGCTGTCAACGCGACCCGGGGCCCTGCGCGTCACGGCGGCGTCACGGCGAGCGGCTCCGGGGCAAGCGGCTCGAGTGGCATGGGCCGGTCGTGATCGAGAAAATCGGCGCAGATGCCGTGGAATTCGGCCGCCGTCTGCGCGCGGCGGATGCGGTGCAGGAACTGGCCGGGCACGCCTTCGCCGAGGTAGTTCAGGAACTTCTTCATGCGTTCGCAGCGCGCCTTCTCGGGCTTGTCGAACGCTGCCTGGGAGTCCCACAAGGCGCGGATGTATCCCCACACATCGCGGCCCGTTGGATAGGTGACCGGCTGGCCCGCCAGATGCTGGCGGATCTGCGCGAAGAGCCACGGGCTGCGGATGGCCGCGCGCCCGATCATGAGCCCGCGCGCTGCCGCCACGCGCAGCACATCCTCGGCCTGCGCCGCGGAATACACATGACCGTTGGCGATGACCGGACACGGCATGCACTCGGACGCCTGACGGATGCGCTCGTAGTGCACGGGCAGGCGATAGAGCTGCGCCACGGTGCGCGCGTGCACGGTGAGCGCGTCGAGCGAGTGCCGCGCGAAGATCGGCAGCAACGTGTCGAACTCCTCGAGCGCCGCGAAGCCGACACGCGTCTTCACGGTGAAGGGGATGGCGATGGCCTCGCGCAAGGCGCCGAGGATGGCGTCGATGCGCGCCGGCTCGCGCAGCAGACCGCCACCGGCGCACTTGCGGTAGACGATCGGCGCCGGGCAGCCGAGGTTCAGGTCGATGGCGGCGATCGGCAGCGTCTGGAGCACGCGCGCCGTCCGCACGAGCGCGGTGATGTCGTTGCCGATCATCTGCGCCACGACCGGACGGCCGGTGCTGTTACGCGTGATCGCCTCGACGATCTTCCGCTCCGGCGTCGAGTCGGCGTGGACGCGGAAGTACTCGGTCCAGTAGATGTCGGCGCCCCCGTAGCCGTGCACGAGCGACCAGAACGCGCCGTCGGTGATTTCCTGCATCGGCGCGAGCGTGAGGAACGGCGCGGGCCGCGCCAGAATCGCGCGGAAGGCCTCGACGGGCGGGCTGACGGCAGTCACGACGGCGCTCGCGGGCCGGTGGCTAGTCTTCGACCCACTCCGGCGGCGGCATGATCGTCGCCTGGGGCGGACCACCCGGGTCAGGACGCCCGGAGCCTTCGAGCCGGCTGATGGCCCGCACGTTCATGTCGTCGTCGCAGAGAATCTGGCACGACAGGCGCACGCCGCTCAGGCCGCGGGCCTTGAGGCGTTCCTGCTCGGCGACGGTCATCCTGGCCGGTTCTCCGTCGATGAATTCGACCCGGCAGGTGGTGCAGCGCGCGTTGCCGCCGCAGGCATGCAGGATGTCCACCTTGGCATCCTGTTCGATGGCGTTCACGAGCCGCTTCCCTGCCGCCACGTCGAACGTTCCATATCCTTCAACCGTCAGTTTGGGCATCCGACCATTGTACAGGGCAGGGATGACGCCACGCGTCACGTGGCGTCACGGGTACGCAAGCAGCGCGCCCCCACGACGCGCGTCGGCGGCGCGCGCGAGGTGGGCGAGGGGGTGTGGCGTTACGACTTGCCCGAGAGTTTCGCGAAGGCCGCGGCGAACGCAGTCGAGGGCGCCGGCGCGGGACGCGGCGCGGACGCCGGGCGCGGCCCCGGGGCCGCGCCCGGGCCAGACCGCGGCGGCGGCGCACTGCCACGCGCGGCGGAGCCGCCCGCCGCCGGCGGACGCACCTCGCCGCGCTTCATCGTGAGCGCGATGCGCTTGCGGCTGGCGTCGACCTCGAGCACGCGGACCTGCACGATGTCGCCGGCCTTCACGACCTCGCGCGGGTCCTTCACGAAGCGATCGGCGAGCTGCGAGACGTGCACGAGGCCGTCCTGGTGCACGCCGATGTCGACGAACGCGCCGAAGTTGGCGACGTTCGTGACCACGCCCTCGAGCTGCATGCCGGGCACGAGATCGCCGAGCGCCTGCACGCCGTCCTTGAACGCGGCGGTCCGGAACTCCGGACGCGGATCGCGGTTCGGCTTGTCGAGTTCGGCGAGGATGTCCTTCACCGTCGGCACGCCGAACTGCGCGTCGGCGAAGTCGTCGGGACGCAGGGTCTTGAGCAGCGACGACTTGCCGATGAGCTCGCCGACGGCCAGCCCCGTGCGCGAGACGATGCGCTCGACGACCGGATACGCCTCGGGATGGACGGCCGAGGCGTCGAGCGGATTGTCGCCGTTCACGACGCGGAGGAAGCCAGCCGCCTGCTGGAACGTCCGCTCCCCCACCCGCGGCACATCGAGGAGCCGCCGGCGGCTGCGAAACGGGCCATTGGCATCGCGGAACGCCACGATGTTGCCGGCAATCGTCTCGCTCAGCCCGGAGATGCGCGCGAGCAGCGGCGCCGAGGCGGTGTTCAGGTCGGCGCCGACGGCGTTCACGCAGTCTTCCACCACCGCATCGAGCGCCTTCCCGAGCTGGAACGGGCTGATGTCGTGCTGATACTGGCCGACGCCGATCGCCTTGGGGTCGATGCGCACGAGCTCGGCGAGCGGGTCCTGCAGGCGGCGCGCGATCGACACGGCGCCGCGCAGCGACACGTCCAGGTCGGGAAACTCCCTGGCCGCCAGTTCCGACGCCGAGTAGACCGACGCGCCGGCCTCCGAGACCATGACCTTCGTGAGCGGCAGTTCGGGATGCGCTTGCATCAGCTCGGCCGCCAGCTTGTCGGTCTCGCGCGACGCCGTGCCGTTGCCGATCGCGATGAGCTGGACGCCGTGCTTCGACGCCAGCTGGCCGAGCGTGCGCAGCGCGCCGGCCCAGTCCCGGCGCGGTTCGTGCGGGTAGACCGTGGCGGTGTCGAGCACCTTGCCGGTGCCGTCCACGACGGCCACCTTCACGCCGGTGCGGATGCCCGGGTCGAGCCCCATCGTGACACGCTGCCCGGCGGGCGCCGCCAGCAGCAGGTCGTGGAGGTTGCGGCCGAAGACGCGGATCGCTTCCTGCTCGGCCTGCTCGCGCAGGCGCTGCTCGGTTTCCACCTCGAGGTGCAGCAGCAGCTTGACGCGCCACGTCAGGCGCACCACGTTCGCGAGCCAGGCGTCGGCCGCGCGGCCGCGCGACTCGATGCCGAAGCGGGCGGCGATGCGCCGCTCGGGCTCACTCGGGCCGTCGGCGCCGTCGGCTGGCAGGTCCACCGACAGCCGCAGGATGCCTTCCTTGCGCCCGCGCAGCAGCGCCAGCACGCGGTGTGAGGGCACATCCCGCACGTGTTCGGTGGCGTTGAAGTAATCGGAGTACTTGACGCCTTCGGCTTCCTTGCCGGGAATCACCGTGGACGCCCACTCACCCCGCTCCCAGACGAGCGTGCGGAAGGCGCCGAGCAGCTCGGCATCTTCGGCGAACGTCTCCATCAGGATCCAGCGCGCGCCGTCGAGCGCCGCGGCGGCATCGGGCACCGCCTGCTCCGCGTTCACGTAGGCAGCGGCCGTCGTGTCGGGATCGAGCGTGGGGTCGTGCAGCAGCGCGAGCGCCAGCGGCTCGAGTCCGGCATCGCGGGCGATCTGCGCCTTGGTGCGCCGCTTCTGCTTGTAGGGCAGATAGAGATCTTCGAGGCGCGCCTTGGTCGCGGCGCCGGCAATCGCGGTGGCCAGTTCCGGCGTGAGCTTGCCCTGCTCGTCGATGCTCTTGAGGATGGCAGCGCGCCGCTCCTCCATCTCGCGCAGGTACGTCAGGCGCTCCTCGAGCGCCCGCAGCTGCGTGTCGTCGAGCCCGCCGGTGGCTTCCTTGCGATAGCGGGCGATGAACGGGACGGTCGCCTTGTCGTCGAGCAGCGCGATGGCCGCATCGACCTGCGGCACGCGGACGTTCAGTTCTTCGGCGATACGAGCGGAAATCGAGAGCACGGCAGGCACAGACACGGGGCGGCCATTGTAACAAGCCGGCGCCCGCGCTCCGCGCGCAATCGCGACCTAGCGGAGCCCTCGGCGCCTCAGGGCGGGGTCGGTCGCCTCTGACAGACGCGCGAAGACACGCTCGGCGATCTCGTCGGCGAGGCCTTCACCCGCGAGAATCGGCGACGCCACCCGGCCGAGCGGCGGCGGGCCGGCCGGCACACCGGACAGCCGGCGGTCGGCGAGATGATCGGCCGCATCCTGCGAATCGATACCGGTCGCGATCTCGTGCAGCAGCCCGTCCTTGAGATCGTAGACGAGCCCGTGCAGCAGCGGCCGCCGGCCGCGCGCCCAGGCCTGCTGGATGATCGGTGTCTCCGACAGGTGATAGAGCTGCTCGAGCACGTTCAGCTCGACCAGCCGATCGAACCGGGCCTGCGGATCGGTGATGGCGTCGAGCTCCTGGGCGTTCCAGCGCAGCACGTTGCGGATCGGGCCCAGCCAGTGATCGACGAGTCCGTGCTGCTGGCCCGACATCGCCGCCTTGACTCCGCCGCAGCCGTAGTGGCCGGTCACGAGGATGTGCTTCACGTCGAGCACCTCGACCGCGTACTGCAACACGCTCATCGCGTTGATGTCGCTCGGCATCACGAGGTTGGCGATGTTGCGGTGCACGAACAGCTCGCCCGGCTTGGTGCCGGTGACCGAGTTGGCCGGCACGCGGCTGTCGGCGCAGCCGATGTAGAGGAACAGCGGCTCCTGCCGCTGCGCGCTCTCGCTGAAGAACGCCGGGTCGCTCGCCTTCACGCGTTCGGCCCAGGCGCGGTTGCCCTCGATGATGCGGCGGTACTCTTCCATGAGCGGTTGATTCCTCAGTCGGGGTCGAAGTCGTGCGTGGGCGGCAGTTCCGTTTCGGGAATTCCCACCAGCCGGTAGTCGATGCCGCGCAGGCGCGCGGTGTCGCGGAAGCTGTGCAGCACTTCGAGCGCGTCGTGGTCGAAACGCGAGGTGCGGCGGCCGTCGATCTCGACGCGCGTGCCGGACGGCAGCGCATTGAGGGCGCGCGAGATGCTGGCCTTGCTCAGGAAGGTGACCTGCTCGGGCAGCGCGTAGCGCGTGAGCACGGCGCCTGGCGGGCTGACACGCGAGAACACCGGGCTGCGCAGGTGCTCCATGACGATGAACACGATGCCCACGGCCACGCCGACGCCGATGCCGCGCAGCACGTCGGTGAAGACAATGGCCAGCGCGGTCACGACAAACGGGATGAAGTGGCTCGGGCCGAGCCGCCAGGCGTGGCGCCAGAGCGAGGGCGCGGCCAGGCGAAAGCCGGTCACGAGCAGCACCGAGGCCACGGCGGCCAGCGGAATGCGGTTCAGCAACGCGCCGAGCGTGAGGGCGGCGGTCAGCATCAACGCGGCGTGCACGAGCACCGACAGCCGCGAGCGGGCGCCGGCATCGACGTTGGCCGACGACCGGATCATGACGCCGGCAATCGGCAGCCCGCCGAGCAGTCCCGCGGCGAGGTTGCCGACGCCGTGCGCGAGCAGTTCGCGATTGACCGGCGCCTCGCGGCGCAGCGGATCGAGCTTGCGGGTGGCTTCGAGGCCGAGCAGCGTCTCGAGACTGGCGACCAGAGCGATGATGACGGCGAACTCCCACACGCCGGCCGTCCAGAGTCCGCTCCAGTCAGGCACGACGAGGTGGGGAGCCACGGCGCCGAACCCCATGTCTGGCAGCGACACGAGGTGCGTGCCGCGCACGGCCAGGTCGGGCAGCAACGCCCGCAGCGCTTCGTTCACCAGCACGCCGATGGCGACGGCGATGAGCGGCGCCGGCAGCAGCCGCACACGCGCGAAGGGCGAACGCGGCCACCAGAGCATCACGGCGATGCCGAGCAGCGCGGCCACGATGGCCGCCGGCTGGATCTGCTGGAAGGACTCGGCGAGGGTGCTGAGCGTGGTCTGCCCCGACGCCTCGATGAACGACATGTCGCCTTCGGCATCGGCGTCGTAGCCGACGGCGTGCGGCACCTGCTTGAGGATGAGCGTGAGGCCGATGCCGGCGAGCATTCCCTTCACGACCGACGACGGGATGTAATACGCCACCGTGCCGGCGCGCACGGCGGCGAGCACCAGTTGCAGCCCGCCGGCCAGAATCACCGCGGGCAGCAGCCGTTCGAAGCTGCCGAGCTGCTGGATGCCGAGGAGGACGATCGGCGTGAGCCCGGCCGCCGGGCCGCTCACCATCAGTGTGGAACCCGACAGCGCGCCCACGACGAGCCCGCCGACGACGCCGGCGACGAGTCCGGCCAGGACCGGCACGCCCGAGGCCACGGCGATGCCGAGGCAGAGCGGCAGGGCCACGAGGAACACCACGATGCCGGCCGGCAGGTCGTCGCGCCAGGTGTCGAACAAGCTGAGCGGCGACTGCGCGGCGACGTCGGAGGCGGTGACCTCGCCGGGCCGTGCCGCGTGTGTCTCTGTGGCCATTGGCGCCGGTTCCGTCCCGTGTGACCGCGGCCCCATCACCGGCGGTCGACCCGTCCGGATGATATGCGAAGGCGCCGCCGGCCGGCCACGAAGACGCCGCCCGTGACGTCTGGCCTATCCTTGGACGGTCATGACTCGCCCATCATCCGCGCTCACCATCCTTGCCGCCGTCGTGGCCGCCAGCCTGTCCGCCGTCGCGCAGACGCCATCCGCGCCACCCGCACCGCAGTTCGACAGCCCGTCGCTCGCGGCTCTGCAGTGGCGCAACATCGGGCCGTTCCGCGGCGGCCGCGTCGTCGCCGTGAGCGGCGTCGCACAGGAGCCGCGCACCTTCTACTTCGGCGGCGTCGGCGGCGGCGTGTGGAAGACGACGGACGGCGGCGAGACCTGGGCCAATATCACCGACGGCCAGCTCAACACGTCGTCCGTGGGCGCCATCGCCGTGGCGCCCTCCGATCCGAACGTCATCTACGTGGGCATGGGCGAACATCCCATCCGCGGCGTGATGACCTCACACGGCGACGGCGTCTACAAGTCGACCGACGCCGGCCGCACGTGGACACACCTTGGCCTCGAACGCACGCGGCAGATCTCGCGCATCCGCGTCCACCCGACAGACCCCGATACGCTGCTCGTCGCCGCTCAGGGCGCCGCCTACGGCCCCACGAAGGACCGCGGCGTCTACCGCTCGACCGACGGCGGCCGCACCTGGACGCAGGTCCTGTTCGTGAACGAGACCACGGGCCCGTCGGAGCTCGCGATGGATCCGACCAACCCGCGCATCCTCTACGCGGCGATGTGGGATCACCTGCGGCAGCCCTGGCAGGTGCGCAGCGGCGGCCCCGGCAGCGGCATTCACAAGTCCACCGACGGCGGCACGACGTGGCAGCGCATGATGACGGGCCTCCCGGCCACGGTCGGCAAGATCGGCATCGACGTCTCGGCCAACCCGGATCGACTCTACGCGGTGGTCGAGGCGGATCCGAAGGGCGGCCTCTACCGTTCCGACGACGGCGCGAAGACGTGGACGCTCGTGAACGAGGCGTGGACGCTGCACGCGCGCGCCTGGTACTACATGAAGGTCGCCGCCGACCCGAAGAATCCAGACGTCGTCTGGGTGCTGAATGCCGACGTCAGCAAGTCGATCGACGGCGGCCGCAGCATCACGAGCGTGCGCACGCCGCACGGCGACAACCACAGCATCTGGTTCAACCCGCGCGATCCCGAGATCGTGATCGAGGGCAATGACGGCGGCGCCAACGTATCGTTCAACGGCGGCCGCACCTGGTCCACGCAGGGCAACCAGCCCACCGCGCAGTTCTACCGCGTGAACGTCGACGACCAGTTCCCCTACAACGTCTACGGCGGCCAGCAGGACAACACGTCGGTCAAGATCGCGAGCGCCGCGCCCGGCGGGATTACCGAACGCGACTGGTACGACGTCGGCGGCTGCGAAAGCGCCGTGCCGGCCTTCGACCCGAAGAATCCGCGCTACGTCTACGCCGGGTGCTACATGGGCATCATCAGCGAGTTCGACGACTCGCTCAGGACCGAACGCGACATCATGGCGTGGCCGCAGATGCCGGCGGCGGTGCCGCCGCGCGAACAGAAGTACCGCTTCAATTGGAGCGCGCCAATCGTCGTGTCCCGCTTCAATCCGTCGGTCATCTATCACGGCGGCAACGTGCTGCTGCGATCCGACAACCGCGGGAAGACCTGGCGGGAGGCGAGCCCCGACCTGACGCGCAACGACATCACGAAGCAGGGCCCCGGCGGCGCGCCGATCACGAACGAAGGCGCCGGCGGCGAGACCTACGGCGTCATCGACGACATCGCCGAGTCGCCGCACGACGCGAACACGCTGTGGGTGGGCACCGACGACGGCTACGTGCAGCTCACGCGCGACGGCGGGAAGACCTGGAAGAACGTGACGCCGCCGGGCGTCGGCGAAGCGATGGTCAACATCATCGAGGTATCGCCGCATGCGCCGGCCACGGCCTACGTCACGATCTCGAAGTACAAGTTCAACGACTTCACGCCGCTCGTCTTCAAGACCACCGACTTCGGCGCGACGTGGACGAAGATCGTAGACGGCATCGCGCCGGAGGCCTGGGCGCGCGTGGTGCGCGAAGACCCGGTGCGCCGCGACCTGCTCTACCTGGGCACCGAGACCGGCTTCTACGTCTCGTTCAACGGCGGCCAGCGCTGGCAGCGCCTGCAGCTCAACCTGCCGGTGACGCCCATCACCGACCTGCGCGTGCATCGCGGCGATCTCGTGGCGTCGACGGCCGGCCGCGCGTTCTGGATCCTCGACGACGTGTCGGTGCTGCAGCAGTGGAACGATGCGACCGCCGCCACCGACGTGCGCCTGTTCACGCCGCGCGCCGCCTGGCGCACGCAGGCCTTCGGCGGCTTCGGCGGCGGAAATCCCCGGGCCGGGCGGAGCGCGCCGGATGGCGCGCTCATCAACGTCTGGCTCGCGAAAGTGCCCGAGGGCGATGTCTCGATCGACATCCTGAAGGGCGGCGCCGTGGTGCGCCGCTACTCGACGAAGAAGCCCGAGGCCGACGCGCCGGTCTCACTCGACGCGCCGCCTGGCGCGCTCACCGTGAAGGCGGGGCTCAACCGCCTCGTGTGGAACCTCCGCTACGATCCCGCCGTGCCGGTGCCCGGGCTCTACGTGTTCGGCACCCTGCAGGGCCGACGCGTGCTGCCCGGCGACTACCAGGTGCGGCTCACGGCCGGCGGACGCACGCTCACCACGCCCCTCACCGTGCGCATGGACCCGCGCGTCACGACGCCGATGAGCGAACTCCAGGCCCAGCAGGACCTGCACGTGCGCGTGGACGAGCAGTTGAACGCCGTGCACCGCGCGGTCATCCGGCTGCGCGACGTCCGCCGTCAGGTGGAAGACGTGATCACGCGGACGAAGGGCACGCCGGGCGGCGAGGCCATCGAGAAGGCCGGGCGCGCCTACGTCGAGAAGCTGAACGCGCTCGAGGACGCGCTCGTACAGAAGCGCGTCGTCGACGGGCAGACGGTCATCAACTTCCCGCAGCGCCTCAACCAGTACTACATCTACCTGCGCAGCGCGATCGACGCGAGCGACAGCGGCACGACCGACGGTCAGCAGGCGAGGCTCGCCGCGCTCGGCGAAGACTGGGCCCGTCAGCAGCGCAGCGCGACCACGCTGCTCGGCGATGACCTGGCGGCGTTCAACCGGCTGGTGCGCGATCGCAACGTGCCGGCCGTGGTGCCGAAGTGACGCCCTACGGCGCGATGAGCACGTAGCCCTGCTGCTGCAGGGCGATGAGCGTGGTGAGCGCCCAGAGGTCGCGCTGCACCTCGGGCATGATGTCCTTCGCGTCGATCTTGCGGCCGAGCGTGGCCTGGCCGCAGACGCGGAAGTCCACGCCGGCCTTCTTCAGCGCCTGGATCATCGGCAGATTCGGATTGTCGTGCCCTTCATGGCGCGGCTTGTACGACTCGTTGGTCATGATGTAATCGGTCGCGCCCTGGTGGAACACCACGGCCACCTTGCGATTGGCCGCCGGCACGCCCGTCTTCGCCAGCGTGTTCACGTAGCGCGCCACCGCCTGCAGCATCGGGTGCACCTCGGTGGGCGTGGGGCTCGCCGTGGCCATGTCGAAGACCACCTTGTGCACGATCGACGGGTTCGGCATCTCCTTCGCGCCGGGGACGTCACGCGCGGCCTCGACACCGGGCACGGGCAGCGCCTGCGCCGAGACGGATGACACCGTGGCGAGCAGGGCAACGCCACACGAGAGAGCCAGCAGGGTCCTGGTCATGAGCGAATCTCCACGCGCCGGCGCCGCCGGCGCTACTTGGTCTTCTTGAGCGCCTTGTAGTGCTCTTCGATCGGCTGGAACGGGCCGACGCGGTGCTGCTCGAGCGGAAAGTCGTCGGCGAACGGCCCGTACGGGTTGTCCACGGGCTTGGCCGTCTTGTCCGGGTAGTCCTGCTCGAGGTTCGGCATCTCGGGCCGCGGCTGCGCGTTGATGTACGCGGCGACGTCGAACGCCTCGTCGTCGGTGAGGGTGGCCTCGCCGAGCGGCATGCGCGCCTTGATGAACCGCGCCGCGGTCAGCACGCGGTGCATCCCGGCGCCGTTGTTGAACGAGTCGGGCCCCCAGAGCGGCGGGAACAGATAACCTTTGGCCTTCTCACCAGTGGCGAGCAGGCCCAGCCCGTCGTTGCCGTGGCACACCGAGCAGCGCGCGCCGTACACGGTCTGGCCGGCCTCGAGGCTCGCTGCCCGCTTCGGCGTCTTGAAGGCGGGCGGCTCACTCGCCTTCTTCAGCGACGCGCCCATCGCCTCGTAGCGCGAACCGAGCGACCGCAGGTAGGCGGCGATGGCGATCATCTCGGGGCTATCGAGCGGCAGCGGCTTGCCGTTCATGCTGCGCTGCATGCATTCGTTGATGCGGTCCTCGACGTCGGTCATGTTGCCGGCGCGGCCCGAGAAACGCGGGTAGTGTTCGGCCGTCTGCAGCAGTGCCAGCGTGCCGGGGTCGGTGCCGGTCGCCAGGTGACACGAGGCACAGTTGAGGCGTCCGCCGGAGTAGCGGCGCGTCGGATCCGGGTGGTCGGGACCGAGTAGTTCGACCGTCTGCGCGACGAGGCGGCGGCCGTACTCCTCGGTGGCGTGCTCGGGCACATCCGTCACCGGACGCGGCGGACGCGGACGTTCGGCGCCCGAGTTGGCAGGCGCCGTCGGCGATGCCGCGTCGGACGACCCGCCCGGCTCGACCGCCGAATACCGCAGCCCGGCCACGACGGCCGCGCCACCGATGGCGAGCGTGACGATGACGATGCCCGCCAGACCGGGCAGGCCACGGGACTCGTTGGGACTCATGGCGTTCTCGGATCAGGGGACGGCCCGCCGGGCCGTGCCGCCGCATCATACTGCCGCGCCGATTCCAGGAAGTGGTGCTTGGGCCGCTCGATCCGCGCCCGCAGCGCCGGCGAGGCCGCCCAGGCGGCGACAAACGCCACGGCGAAGCCGACCGACGCCCAGACGATGAGGTCGGAGATCATCGGGCCTCGGTCGCGGGCGGCGTCGCGCGGAACAGGCTGCGCACGTAGTGCGCGGCGGCCAGCCGTTCGGCGTCGGTGAGACGGGTCGTCCACGGCGCCATCGGCGACCCGTGCACCCCTTCGCGCAGCACCCGCACGGCTTCGGTGAGGCTGAGGCGCTGCGCGGTGAAGTTGGCCGGCGCCATCGCGAGTTTGGCGGCCGCCGAGCCGCGGCCATCGCCGTCGACGCCGTGGCACTGCGCGCAGTTCGCGGCGTAGACGTCGCGGCCGAGCGCCACGAGATGCGCCGGCACCTCGGGTTCCGGCCGCGGCGCCGAGAGCGCCTGCACCGCGCGCGCCAGCGCCGCGCGATCTTCGGTGGAGTGATCGCGCCACGCCGGCATCGCCGACCCGGCCACGCCGTGCCACAGCACTTCGGCGAGCCGCGCCGTCGTGTAGCTGTGCTCGGCGAGTCTCGCGGGCGCGGGCACGAGGTAGCGGGCGCCGGGGCCGTCACCGGCCCCGGTCGCGCCATGACAGTTGGCACAGTGCCGTCCGTAGAGCGCCTGGCCACGGGCGAGGTCGCCTCCCGCAAGCGACGGCGCCGACTCGAGGGTGCGGATGGCACGAGCCGGATGCGCGTTGAGCGCCCCCTCGAACGCCATCTGCTGCATCTCGTCGTCCGGACAGTTGCAGCCCTCCTTCGCCCGCGCCTCACCTTCGGGGCCGGCAAGTTCGCGGGCCCGGCCAAGCGAGTCGAGATAGGCCACGAGATCGCGCGCGTCCTGGCGCGGCCGGTCGGGCGCGCCGTCGAAAAGCGCCGGGTATCCGGGCATGACCGACGACGCGACGATCGCGCGCGGGGCGTAGAGATGCGCGTAGTGCCAGTCGAGGCTGCGCGCGCCGCCGACGCGGCTCAGGTCGGGCCCGATGCGGCGCGTGCCCCAGAGGTGCGGCGTGTCGCGACGCGTCTCCCACGCGAGCGTCGGCGCGCCGAAGCGCGCCATGTCGGCGTGCAGATAACGAATCTGCTGCGTGTGGCAGTAGGCGCAGCCCTCGCGCGCATACACGGCACGGCCGCGCTTCTCGCTGGTCGTCGGCTCGAGCGGCTTCTCGGGCGCCATCGCGGCCGTCTGGGCGTCGAGCACACGCGCCGGCCAGACGCCGAGCAGCGCCACCGACAGCACGAAGAACGCCACGCCGGCCACGCAGGCCACGAGGTACGAGGTGCGCAGAGCCTGACCGGCGCGGCTCACACGGCCTCCGTGACCGGGGCGAGCCGGGGCGCCACTTCGTCGTGGCCGTCAGCCGGCGGCGCCGAACGCACGGCCATGCCGGCCCCGCGGGGGCCGGTCGTGAGACCCACGAGCAGGGCGATGAAGCCGGCGGCGAGGATGCTGCCGATGTGCGCGCGCGCCACCCAGTAGACCCGGGAGGCGGTGACCGAATCGATCCACGGCGCGCCGCTCTTCCAGAGCTCGCCCTGCACGAGGCCGCCGATCGTGAGGTCCACGACCATGCCGACGAGGCCGATCGTGATGAGCCAGTACGCCCACGAGATGGCGGCGGCGTTGTAGCGCGCGGCCGGCATGCGCTGCCAGGCGTGCACCAGTCCGGCGGCGGCCGCGTAACTCGCGAAACCGAGCATCGCCATGTGCGAATGCGCCACGACCCAGTCGGTGAAATGCACGGTCTCGTTCACGGCCATCTGCGCCTGCGCCGAGCCCTGCAGGCTGACGACGACGTAGAAGAACGTGCCGGCGCCCACGAAGCGAAGCGCCGGGTCGGCCGGCAGCAGGCCGGCGCCACGCATCGACAGGAACAGGTTCGTCACCACGATGACCACCGTCACGCCGAGCAGCGCCGAGGCCACGATCGCCGTGAGCTGCGCCGCCATCGGGATGACCGAGTAGACGTAGTGATGGGTGCCGTTCAGCGGGTAGAGGAAGAACAGCAGCCAGAACCCCAGCATCGACAGGAAGTGGCTGAAAATCGGCCGCCCGGTGGACGCGGGGATGACGAAGTAGAGGATGGCGAGCGCCATCGGCGTCACGAACAGTCCGACGGCGTCGTGAATCCACAGGCCGCTGATGGCGGCGCCAGCCGCGCCGGGCAGGAACTCCGGCACGACGTTGCCCATCGGATACGAGAGCAGCGTGAAGACGAGGCCGCCGATGATGTACCAGCTCGAGACGTAGAGCGACTCGATGCCGCGGCGGAAGAAGCCGGGCAGGAACTGCACGCCGGCGAGCGCCAGCGCGAGAATCGCCACGACGTCGACGACGAGCGGGAATTCGGCCCACTCGAGCGGCTGACTGACGCCGGCGAGCACGAGCGTCCAGCCCGGCGCCATCACCGCGAAGTTCCACAGCGCGAAGATCCACACGCCGAGGCGCGCACTCGTGACCGGCCGGCCCGTGAGGATCGGCACGGCGTGGTAGAGGAACGCGAAGAACGCGTTCGCCAGCCAGCCGAGCATGATGCCCTGCGTGTGCGCGTAGCGCACGCGGCCCCAGCCGAGCCACGCCACGTCGCGCCCGAGGTCGGGCGCGATGAGCTGCCAGGCGGCCACGAGACCGAAGGTGACCGACACCAGCAGCGTGACGAGCGCCGCCAGGCCGTGCGCGCGGACGAGGCCCGTGTGAACGAGCGGTGAGGACGAGCGCGTGGACAGGGCCGGCGTCCTACTTGTTGACCGGCACCATGATGTGCGCGCCGGGCGTGCCCGGCAGCATCAGCCACGGCGTGCCGCGCAGTTCGAGCGCGTCTTCACGGGCACTGGCGGTGGTGACGCCAATCGATTCGGGCGTCGCCCCGGGCACCGAGATCACCCACAGCAGCTGGATGCGGTCGGGCTTGCCGTAGAGGCGGTACGACATGGTGCCGAACTCGGTCGGCTTGATCGTGCCGGCCTTGGTGGCCTCGGCCATCGCGTCCGCGATTTCCTTGTCGGTCTTCTTCTGCGCGCGCAGCTTGGCGGCGAGGTCCCGACGCGGCCCGCCGGACTTGTTGTAGCACCAGGTGAAGCCGTCGTCGCCGCGCGGCATGCACTCGATCTGGTTGGTGCCGGGCCGCAGCACCTTGCGATCGCCGTTGGCGTCGTAGGTGTACACCGTGGCGCCGGCCCGCAGGTCCTGCGGCAGCGGCAGCGTCGCCTGCGTCACGGGATCCGCCGCCACGTCCGTGATGCTGGTCTTCGTGGGCTTCGGATTGATCGGGATCATGATGTGCGCGCCGGGCGTGCCGGGCAGCATCATCCACGGCAGGCCGCGGCCTTCGAGCGCTTCGTTGCGCTGGCTCACCGTCGAGACGCCCACCGACTCCGGCGTGCTGTTCGGCGTCGACCAGACCCACAGGTGCTGGATGCGGTCGCGCTTGTCGTAGTGGCGGTACGACATCACGCCCTGCGGCATCGGCGGCAGGGTGCCGGCCTTGACGGCGGCGGCCACCGCCTGGCTGACCTGCTCTTCGGTCTTCTTCTCGGCCCGCAGCTTCGCTTCGAAGTCCTCCCGCGGTCCGAACAGCTTGTGGTAGCAGCGGGCGAAGCCGTCCGCCGGGTTGCGCGGCTGGCACTCGATGAAGTTGGTGCCCTGACGGATGACGCGGCGCGCGCCGGTGGCCGCGTCGTAGGTCACCACCGTGGCGCCAGCCCGCAGGTCCTCGGGCAGGATCTGGACGGCTTCGGCGATGCGGGCGGCATCGCCCGCGGGCTGGGCCGCAAGCGGAGCGGCAGAGATGACGGCAACCGCCGTCGCGAGTCCGACAATGGCGCGCATGGTAACGACTCCTAACCGACGTACAACATGGTGAACCCGTGTTCCTGCGCGTGTGTCACGCCGACCACGCCGGCCGACGCGATACGCGCATTCGGGATGAGGTTGGCCGACATCTCCTTCAACACGGCGTCGGCGTCGCCGCCCTGACCGGCGATCCGGCCAGCGAGGCCGCGGCTGGCCGTGCCGCAGATGATGAACTGCACGCCGCGCTTGGCCAGCCCCGACAGCTGCATCCGCTCACCGGAGTTGAAGGGATTGGCCACTGGCGGGGGCGTCGCCTTCGAGTCGAGCGTCTTGCCGTACTTCGACCAGATGGTGTCGTTGTAGCCGAACCCGGTCGCCGAGTGGCGCAGCACCATGATGAGCGCCATCTCGGATTCCTCGACGCCGTACCCCGACTTGCTGCCGTTGAACAGATTGCCGGCGAAGCGGATGCCATCGGGCACACCGGTGGGTGACACGACGTCGAGCACGACGCGGTGCTTGCCGGGCATCGCCGACATCCAGGCATCCTGTTCGTGGAGCGCGGGGCTGAAGGGCGTGGCCGTGGGCCGGGCCTGGACGCCGCGCGCCCCGAGGGACACCGACGTGGTGGCGAGGCCGAGACCGGCGAGAAGAAGGGCGCGACGATCCTGCTTGTCCGACGACATACGTGAGGCTCCGGGGAACGTCGGCCCGACCGCCGGGGGCATCGACACACCCGGCCGCCTGACACGACGCTGGGATTGTAGCCCCGACCCGGCCCGGCCGTCGCGCCTTCTGAGGGCGACGCCGGATTGGCCCGCTCACGGTTTCCGTGCCCAGCCGGAGACATTCGGGGGCAAGTCCGGCGGCGGCACCTAGTACAGTCCCCGCACCCTGCAGCGCTCACGTCCGGAGTTCGCCTCCCCCGCCACGCTCAAACTCGCACTCGACAAACGTGCCCAGGCGTTCGTCGGCTCCCGCGCCACCGTGGACAGCCCCGTCATGTACGGAAAGGCCGCGGCCCTCATCGCCACGGCGACCTGGGCGTATGTGGTGCTGGTCTTCGGCGCCGCGACCCCCGTCACGGTGGTCTGGTCCGCGGGCCTGCTGGCGCTGGCCCTCGTGGGCATCGGCTTCAACGTGCAGCACGACGGCAACCACGGCACGTTCTCGCGCCGGCCGTTCGTGAACCGGCTCGCCGGCTTCACCTTGGACCTGATGGGGGCGAGTTCGTACTTCTGGAAAGACAAGCACAATCACAACCACCACGTGTACACGAACATCCCGCACGAGGACGCCGACATCAATCTCGGCCCGATGGCGCGGCTCAGTGGCGATCACCCGTGGTTCTGGTGGCATCGGTATCAGCACGTCTATCTGTGGGTGCTCTACACCTGCGTGCACCTGCGGTATCTCTACAGCGACCTGCAGCGCCTCTTGCTCGGGAAGAACGACGGGCTGAGCGCCGGGTATCCGAAGGGCGCCGACATGGCGTGGCTGCTCGGCGGCAAGCTGTTCTTCTTCACCGTGGCGTTTGCCATTCCGCTCACCCGCCACGGCGCCGGCACGGTCTTCGGCCTCTACGTGCTCGTCTCGATGACGATGGGCTTCATCTTCAGCGTCGTCTTCCAGCTCGCGCACACGGTCGACAACGTCGAGCATCCCGCGCACGGCGAGCAGCGTCCCGAGTGGGTCGTGCACCAGATCGCCACGACCGCCAATTTCGCCACGCGGAGCCGGCTGGCCACGCTGCTGCTCGGCGGGCTGAACTACCAGCGCGAACACCACCTGTTTCCGCGCATCGCCCACGTCCACTACCCGGCGCTCTCGAAGATCGTCCAGGAAGTCTGCGCGGAGCACGGCGTGCCCTGCCGCGAAAACCTCACGCTCCTGGATGCGCTGCGCTCGCACTACACGTTCGTGCGCCAGATGGGCGTGAAGCCGGCTGCCGCCGCCACGCTGGCTCCAGCCGTCGAACCCGCGTCGTAGGCTCAGGCGGGCCACCCCGTTGCGCGTACACTGACGGGAGTGTCCGCGCCCGCCGTCTCCGCCACCATCGACTCGGTGCTCGTCGTCGCCGCCACCGCGCGTGAACTCGCGCCGTCCGGCGGCTGGCGCACGCTCTGCTGCGGCGTCGGGCCGGTGGAGGCCGCGGCCGCCACCGCCACCGCGCTCGCCACGCGTCGTCCGGCCGTGGTCGTGCACGTCGGCATCGCCGGCGCGCGACGCGCCTCGGGTCTCGTGCCCGCGGCGATCGTCGTCGGCCTCGAGACCATCTACTGCGACCTCGGCGTGCCCGAACGATTCGCGCCGGCGCGCCTCGTGACACCGGCGACGCTCGTAGAGGCCGCCTGCCGGGCGCTGCCGGAGGCCGCCCGTCGTGCCATCGGCACGAGCGGCCGCGTCGGCCACACGAGCGGTTGCGACGTTGAAGCCATGGAAGGGTTCGGCGTGCTGCGTGCCGCCGCCCTCGCCGGCGTGCCGGCCATCGAGGTGCGCGTCATCTCCAACGCCATCGAAGACACCGACCGCGCCCTGTGGCGCTTCGACGAGGCCTTCGCCGCGGTGCAGGCCCTGACGCCGCGCCTGGTCCGGGAGATCGCCGCATGCGCACGCTGACCTTCGCCTTTTCGCCCTGTCCCAACGACACGTTCGCCTTCCACGCGCTCGTGCACGGCCTCGTGCCGGCGCCGTTCGCCGTGCAGCCGGCGCTGCTCGACATCGAGGAGCTGAACCGCCGCGCCCACGAGGGCGCCTTCGACCTGACGAAACTGAGCGTCGGCGCGTTTGCGGCGGTGGGCGATCGCTACCGCCTGCTGCGCAGCGGCGCGGCGCTCGGGCACGGCGTGGGTCCGCTCGTGGTCGCGCGCCAGTCGCGGCGCCTGGCCGACGCCGTCAGCGGACGGATCGCCATCCCGGGCCGCGACACCACGGCATTCCGCCTGCTGCGCCTGGCCGCCCCGTCACTCGGCGAGGTCGTGGAGCTGCGCTACGACCGCATCCTCGGCGCGGTGGCGAGCGGTGAGGTGGACGCCGGCCTCATCATCCACGAGAGCCGCTTCACCTATCCGGATCACGGGCTCGTGAAGATCATCGACCTGGGCGACTGGTGGGAGCACGAGACCTCGCTGCCGGTGCCGCTCGCCGGCATCTGCGCGCGCGCCGATCTCGACGCCGAGACGGCCGCCGCGGCGGAGGCGGCCATTCGCGCGTCGGTGGCACACGCCTTTGCGCACCCTGAGGCCAGCCGCGCCTACGTGCGGGCGCACTCGCAGGAGATGTCGGATGCGGTGTGCGACCAGCACATCCGGCTGTACGTGAACGCGCACAGCCTCGACATCGGCGAGGACGGGCTGCGCGCGGTGAGCCGGCTCGCCGGCACGACGCTCGCCCGCGCGGCGCGCTAGCCGGGAGCGGCGCTCAGGCGGCGACCGCGTTCCGGCCGGCGGCTTTGGCGCGGTAGAGCGCGCGGTCCGCCGCATCGACGAGCGTGGCCTGCAGACTCTCGGGCGCGTTGACCGCCGCCACACCCACGCTGACCGTGATCTTGCCGAGCGCGTGTCCGGGATGCGGCAGCGCCAGCGCCTCGACGGCTTCGCGGATCTCTTCGGCGAGGGCGTGCACGCGCTCGCGGCGTCCGCCCGGCAGCAGCACCACGAACTCCTCGCCGCCATAACGGGCGGCGACGTCGCCCGGACGGCGGGCGCAGGCCTTGATCACGTCGGCCACGGCCCGCAGCGCCCGGTCTCCGGCGACGTGCCCGAGCGTGTCGTTGAGCGACTTGAAGTGGTCGATGTCCACCATCACGAGCGCAATCGGACTGCGCGTACGGTGTGCGCGCGCCCACTCTTCGGCGAGCGCTTCCTCGAAGTGGCGGCGGTTGTAGAGCGCCGTGAGTTCGTCGCTCCAGGCAAGTTCGGCGAGGCGTCGGTTGGCCTCCTGTAGCGCCGCGGTCTTCTCGATGACCGCACGTTCGAGCTCATGCGAGCGGCGGCGGAGCTGGTGCGTGCGCACCTGGCTCACGAGCAGCAGCAGGCCGGCCGCGGCGGCGATCTCGAGCAGGTAGACGAGCGGCGTGCGGTACCACGGCGGCCGCACGGTGAAGGCCCAGTCGCTTTCCGCTCGGTCGGGCCCGCTGCCGGACCGCATCCGCAGGCGGTAGGTGCCTTCCGGCAGCGACGTGTACTCGGCGACGACGCCGCGGCGGGCCGCGCTCCAGTCGGCGTCGAGCGGCTCGAGCTTGAAGGCGGTCGCCGCGTCCGGGGCGAACGTGTTCGGCGTGAGCTCGAGCCGCAGGCGCTCGAAGCCGAACGCGAGCTCGAGCGGCGAGCCGTCGGGACGGGCCCGGGCCACGGGCTGGCCATTGACGAAGACCCGCTCGAGCGTCGGCGACGGCCGCGACGTCCACGGCGTGGCCCGCGGACTGGCGAACCGCCACAGCCCGATGTTGCTGCCGAGCCACACCACGCCGTCGTCCTCGATATCGAGCGCCTGCACGCTCACCGCGCGGTCGAGAACCGGCCGCATGGCGCCCGTGCCGCGGTCGAACATCTCGACGCCACGGCCGGTCGCCCACAGCGCGCCGCCCGGGTCGTAGGCGACACGGAGCGTGTGTTCGGGCAGGTGCGCGCCGCGCAGCGCCGCCGGCGCCACGGTTTCCCGCGCCTCGTCGAGCACCGACAGCGTGTTCGTCTCGTAGTTGAGCACGTGCAGGGCGCCGTCGATGTCGCGCAGGTGCACCTCACCGGGCACGAGCGTGCGCGGCGGCACGGCCGGATCGTCGAGGCGCAGGCGCACGAGGCCGTCGAAGGTCGTGCCGAGATACACGACGCCGTCGGGACGCGTCACGATCGTCCGCACGTAACGCGGCGCGCCGGTGACGTCACGCGAGAACCGCCAGCCGCTGCCCTGGCGCACGAGCACCGAGAGTCCCGTGCGCGAGCCGACGAGTATCGTGTCGGGCCGGTCGACACGCGGCGCCAGCACGTAGGACGACAGCCGCGCCGTGCCCGGCACGAGGCGGGCCCCCGACGGCCGGCTCTCGTAGATGCCCGACGCCGTGGCCACGAGGAGATGTTCGGCGGCATCGAAGGCGTCCCAGGCGCGGGCCGGCACGCCGGGCACCGGCCTGGCGCGGCGCCGTCCCTGGTTGTCGTCGAGCACGAAGAGTCCCGAGGTCGTGAGCACGTGCAGCCGCCCGGCGAAGCGGGCCACGCCGTTGACCGTGCCTTCGAGGCCGAGCCGGCTGTCGATGAGCGTGAGCGGCGCGCCGAAATCCACGCGGGCCAGTTCGGCCGGGCTCACCACCCACACGCCGCCTTCCGCGTCTTCGCTGAGGCTCTGCACGTCGCCCGAGGGCAGACCCTCGGCGCGGCCGAGCGCACGGTCGAAGGTGAGCTCCGGCGTGAGCAGCAGCACGCCGGCCGTGGTGCTGCCAAGCGCGAGGGCGCCGCTTGCGAGCACACGCGCGTCGGTGATGCCGCGTCTCAGCAGCTCGCCACCGCCGTGCCCGGCGGCCTGCCAGGCGCCGTCGCGACGCGTGAGCAGGCCGCGTGTCTCGACGCCAACGACCTGCCCGGCCGCGGGGTGATCGACGACGAACAGCACCCGGCCGCCAGTGGCCGCGAGGGCCGTGACCTCGTCGGTCACTGGCGTCGCGTCGGCGGCAAAAACGCGAACGCCGCTCTGCGACGTCACGTAGAGCCGCCCCTGGCTGACGAAGCCGCGGCGCAGCGGATCGGAACGCCAGCGGTCCACGACGTGCACCTCGGTGCCGCGCACGCGCACGAGGGCACGGTCGGTGACGGCGAAAAAGATGT
The DNA here is from genome assembly GCA_016789705.1 of Acidobacteriota bacterium. GTDB lineage: Bacteria > Acidobacteriota > Vicinamibacteria > Vicinamibacterales > UBA2999 > CADEFD01. Next base: position 19,120 of record JAEUQR010000136.1, on the reverse strand, counting down.
CGCCGAGCGCATGGATCGATCGCACGTCGCCGATGACGCGGTCCCCCTCGGGCAGGCGGTCGAGGAGCGAGACCAGTTCTCGGTGTCCGTCGGCGCTCCGCGCCAGCTCGACGAGGCTGTCGGGGCCGCCGGCGATGACGCGGCCGGTCGATGCGCCGTGCACCGCGTAGAGCGCACGCGGCGATGGCACGTTCTCCCAGTGCGCGCCGTCGTGGATGGCCAGTCCCGTGAGCGTTCCCACGTAGAGGCGGCGCCCGGCCACGGAGACGGCAAAGAGCTGGGGCGCGCCGAGCCGCGCGGGTGGCACGATGCTCACGGTTGGAAGACCGCGTTCCGACGGCCGGGGGTCCGCCTCTCCATCATCGGCTCGAGCCGTCTGCGGTACGAGACACAGGGCGACGAGTGTCGCGAGACGGCACACTGTGTGCCACTTCGGGCGACGCCTCGCCGTCCGGGCGCGCGCCCTCGCGTGGGCGACGCCTGAAAACTTCGCGACTTCGCGCTGATTGGCCGCGCTGACGGGAACAGCCTTGGGGGACGGCATCCGGATTCGTCAGCCCCGCTGCAACGTTCGGGCCACGAGCCGGCAAATACCGATCCGGGAATCGTCCGCGAGTTTTGCCGCAGTGCAGGCTTACCCGCTCCAGGCCCCGGCCGATTTGGTGCGGCCGTGGCGAGCCTCACGACGTGGCGTGGCACTTGCTCTACACCGGGAAGTCGGCAGCCGACCATCGGCGCCGCGAGTGGAGCACCTTGGCCCATGGACCGACGTGATGCCCTTCGCCTTCTGACCGTGCCGGCTGTCGCGCCGGCGCTCGGCGCGTTCGATTTCGGTTCGCCGCGCGAGGCGTCGGCCGGCGCCCAGGCGTCTCGCGCCGTGCCCGACGTGGAACTCACCATGCGCGCCGCGCCGGCCGAGGTCACGCTCCTGCCCGGCGCGCCGACCAGAGTCTGGCGATACACGGCCACTCTGGTGCGCGGCCCGGCATCGACCGTGCAGACACTCCCCGGCTCGTACCTTGGCCCGGTGCTGCACTTCCGCCGGGGGCAGAAGGTTCGTGTGCGCTTCGAGAATCGCCTGTCCGAGCCGTCGATCGTGCACTGGCACGGCCTCGATGTCCCGGAGGCCGCCGACGGGCACCCGCGGCTCGCCGTGGACGCCGGCCGCGACTACGTCTACGACTTCGAGGTGGTGAACCGCGCCGGCACCTACTGGTATCACCCGCATCCGCACATGCGCACCGGCGCCCAGGCGTACCAGGGCCTCGCGGGCGTCATCGTCGTGAGCGATCCCGAAGACGACGCGCTCGGTCTTCCGTCGGGTGACGACGCCCTCGTGCTCGTGCTCCAGGACCGCCGGTTCGACCCCGGGAATCAGCTGGTCTACGCCAACGGCGGCGCGACGTCGGGCATGACACGCGGCGGCGGGATGGGCCGCGGCGGCGGCATGGGGATGGGCGGCGGCATGGGCCAGATGATGGAGACCATGAATGGGTGGCTCGGCGACCGCTTGTTCGTGAGCGGCGTCAACCGGCCCGAACGCACGCTCGAGCGCCGCGCCTACCGGGTGCGTCTGTTGAACGGGTCGAACGCGCGCATCTACAAGCTGGCCTGGAGCGACGGCGCGCCCTTCACGATCCTCGGCGGCGACGGCGGCCTGCTCGAACGGGCGCGCACGCGGCCGTTCCTCACGCTGGCACCCGGCCAGCGTGCCGACATCCTGCTCGACGCGGGGGCGAAATCCGCCGGCTCGACGTTCACGCTGCGCAGCGTCGCCTTCCCCGCTGACGCCGTGGGCCACGTGGGCATGATGGGCGAACTCTCTCCGCTGCCCCAGGGGGCGCCGCTCGATCTCATGTCGTTCACGGTGGGCAGCGGTCCGGCACGGCGACACACGCTGCCGGATCGGCTGTGCACGCCGCCGGCGTCGTGGGCAGCGAGCGCCCGCGCCCCGATCCGCCGCGTGCCGCTCACCTTCATGCGGATGGAGTGGCTCATCGGCGGGCGCACGTTCGACATGGCGGACGTGGCCGCCGACGAAACGGTGGCGCCCGGCTCGACGCACATCTGGGAATTCAGGAACGAACCCAACCCGATGGGCATGGCGATGGCCCATCCCATCCACGTGCACGGCACCCAGTTCCGGGTGTTGTCACGGGCGGGCGCGGCAGCGAATGCGCTGGCCGAGGGTATCAGCGACACGAGCGCCACCGACACGGTGCTCGTGCTGCCCGGCGAGACCGTGCGGGTGCAGATCACGTTCTCGGCGTATCCGGGCCTGTACCTCTATCACTGCCACATCCTCGAACACGAGGACATGGGCATGATGCGGAACTTCCGGATCAGCGCGCCGACGCGGTGACCCCCGGGCCGGTCCGCGCGCCGCTATTGCGACGCGGCCGGCTTCACGGTGGGATAGGTGATGCCGAACTGGGCCTTCATCTGGTCCATGTAGGTCTTGTACTTCGTACGGTCGAAGTAGTACTTCGTCATCTCCGGCCGATACCGGTCCATCGTCGCCTTGTTCATCCAGATCGCCGGCTGGTCGGTGGGGCGGATGAACGGAGTGTAGGCGCGCTGCTTCAGCTGGACGTTCTCGAAGTAGTCGCGCGCCGCCGCCACGAGGTCCGGCCGCATCACGAGGTCGAGCGCGGTGAGCGCCGCCACGCGGGCGCCGGCGTTCACGCCCTTGTGGGCAATGGGCGTCGCCATCGGAATGGCGTTGGCCCAGTTGTGACCCGGGCCGGCCTGGAAGTTCGCCGGGTAGCCGAGCACCACGGTGGGCACGGTCCAGGTGATGTCGCCGACGTCGTCCGACGGGCCGCCGAACTTCTCCTCATCCGGAATCCGTTCGCGACCGCGGAGCGGGCCGATGGGGCCGGTCGCAAGGCCGATCTCCGGCACCTTCATGACCCGCTGCGTCGCCTTGGCGAGCGTGATGTCGGCCTCGCTCCACTGCGGCAGGCCTACATGCTGGATGTTGGCGTGCATCGCCTCGGCCACCGCGCGGTTGGTGTGCCGGGGCCACGCGGTGCCGAGCACGCGCGACGTCCACCTGGTGTTCGTCATGAGCGCGGCGCCGTCGGCCATCTTGTCGCCGATGCTCCACATGTTCCGGATGGTGTCGTAGTCGGTCTCGCGGAAGTAGTACCAGACGCTGGCGTTGCGGGGCACGACGTTCGGCTGGTCGCCGCCGTTGGTGATCACGTAGTGCGTGCGCTGCGCGAGCCGGAGGTGCTCGCGGCGGTAGTTCCAGCCCACGTTCATGAGCTCCACCGCGTCGAGGGCGCTGCGACCACGCCACGGCGCGCCGGCGCTGTGCGCGGTCTCGCCTTCGAAGGTGTACTCGACCGACACGAGCCCGCTGCCGCCGCCATCCCCCCAGCTCGTGCCGAGGTTGGAGCCGACGTGGTTGTAGAGCACGACGTCCACGTCTTTGAACATCCCCGCGCGCACGAAGTACGCCTTCGTGCCGAGCAGCTCCTCGGCCACGCCCGGCCAGATCATCAGCGTGCCCGGCAGCTTCTCGCGCTCCATGATGCGCTTGACGGCGAGCGCCGCCACGATGTTGAGCGGCGTGCCCGAGTTGTGCCCTTCGCCGTGCCCCGGCGCCCCTTCCACCATGGGATCGTGATACGCCACGCCCGGCTTCTGGTTGCCCTGCGGAATGCCGTCGATGTCGGAGCCGAAGGCGATGACCGGCTTGCCGCTGCCCCAGCGCGCCACCCAGGCGGTGGGGATGCCGGCGACGCCAGTCTCCACGGTGAACCCCTGCTCGCGCAACAGCCCACCGAGGTACTTCTGCGTCTCGAACTCCTGGAAGCCGATCTCGCCGAAGCTGAACACCATGTCGTTCATCTGCTGGCCGAGGTCGTACATCGCCGGCGACGACACGTCGGCGTCGAGGGCCGCCTTGAGGGCGGCGACACGCGGCGAGGCCGGCGCCACGACCGCCGACGGTGTGACGGGCGTGGCGGCGGGACGCTGCGCGTGCGGCAGGGCGGCGAGAAGGAAGGCCAGCGCGATGCCGGCGGCGGGCGCCTTCGAGGGGATCTGCATGTCGGCCTCCGGGGCACGGGAACGGACGAGTGCGCCCGCCGCGGATTATGGCCGACGAGGACACAAAACAACAGTCGGTAACCGGCGGCGGCCGGCCGCGGCCGTGCGGGCGGGTGCCGGCGCGGCGGTGTGCCTGGCGTGACGCCGTGGCCGCGTGGATGGATTCGACAATTAACTCGTATTGGACATGTGGCTAGCGCAGTCGATTCAATATCGTCATGATCCGGACGGATGTCGTATGGATGCTCGTCTCGACCGCGCTCGTGCTCCTGATGACGCCCGCCCTGGGCTTCTTCTACGGCGGCATGGTGCGGTCGAAGAACGCCCTCAACACGCTCATGATGAGCTTCGCGTCACTCGGCCCGATCGCCGTCGTCTGGGCGCTCATCGGCTACTCGCTCGCGTTCTCGCCAGGCAGCGCCTTTGTCGGCTCGCTGTCGTACGCGGGCCTGCGCGGCGTCGGCATGGAGGCACAGGGGACGATTCCCCACGTGCTCTTCATGGCCTATCAGGGCACGTTCGCCATCATCACGGCGGCGCTCATCTCGGGCGCCGTCGTGGAGCGTCTGCGTTTCAGCGCGTATCTCGCCTTCATCGTCGCGTGGGTGCTGCTCGTCTACGCGCCGGTCGCGCACTGGGTGTGGGGCGGCGGCTTTCTCTCGACCGCCGGCGCGCTCGACTTCGCCGGCGGCGCCGTGGTGCACGTGAATGCCGCGGCGGCGGCGCTCGTCGCCGCGAGGTTCGTCGGGGCGCGCAAGGACTACGGCCGGCGCGCGATGCTGCCGCACAACGTGCCCTTCACGCTGCTCGGCACGGGTCTGCTCTGGTTCGGCTGGTTCGGCTTCAACGCCGGCAGCGCGCTCGCCGCCAACAACGTGGCGGTGCTCGCCTTCGTGAACACGCTGCTCGCGCCGGCGGCGGCGCTCGCCACGTGGATGGTCATCGACCTCACGCGCGAAGGCCGCGTGACGGCGGTGGGCGCGGCCACGGCCATCGTCGTCGGACTCGTGGCGGTCACGCCGGCCGCCGGCTACATCGGGCCGGCCGCGGCGCTCGCCCTCGGGGCGCTTGGCGCCGTTCCGAGTTACTTCGCGCTCATCTACCGCACCCGCACGACTCTCGACGACTCGCTCGACGTCGTCGCCGCGCACGGGCTCGGCGGCGCGACCGGCGCCGTGCTCACGGGCGTGTTCGCCGACCCGGCCTGGAGCGGCGGCGCGGCCGGCCTCGTGGCGGGTCACGCCGAGCAGCTCGTCACCCAGGCGGCGAGCGTCGCCGTCGTCGCGCTCTACAGCGGCGCCGCCACGTTCGTCATCCTGAAGCTGCTGGCGCTGGTCATGCCGCTGCGCATCCGCGGCCGCGTCGAAGGCGTCGGGCTCGACGTCACCGAACACGGCGAAGAGGCCTACACGGCCGGCGACGGCGCGATTCTCATTTCCCCGGGTGACTCGGCGTTCGAGCGCCTGCCCGATGCGCTCGCCGCGAGCGACGGGGGCCGCGCGTGAAGCTCATCGTCGCCATCGTCCGCCCCGAACAGCTGAGCGACGTGCTCGAAGCCCTCTTCCATGCCGAGGTGAAGGGGCTGACCATCAGCCGCGTGCATGGACATGGCGGCGAGATGGAGCACGTCGAGAACTATCGCGGCACCACCGTGAAGATGGCGCTGGCCGAGAAGGTGCGCATCGAGATCGGCGTCTCGAATCACTTCGTCGAGCCGACCGTACGGGCCATTCTCGGCGCGGCACGCACCGGCGAGGTCGGCGACGGCAAGGTCATGGTGCTGCCGATCGAGAAGATCTACCGCATCCGCACTGGCGAGGAAGACCAGGCGGCGGTGACACCGGTGGCACCGCCCGACGAAGAATGATCAATGCCTCTGCGGCATTGATTCTATAGAAACATTCATCTTTCCTTATCAATCGGGATTGCCTCTAATGGGCCCTCCGGAGGGGCAACATGAACGAGGTGCCCGGCGACCAGGGGCTGTATCGAGCGAGTGACGAACACGACGCATGCGGTGTCGGCTTCGTCGCCCACATCAAGGGCACGAAGTCGCACGACATCGTGCGGCAGGCCCTCGACCTCCTGATCAACCTGGAACACCGCGGCGCCTGCGGCTCCGACCCCGGCACCGGCGACGGCGCCGGCATCCTGCTGCAGATGCCGGATGCGTTCCTCCGGGCGTCGGTCCCCTTCGCACTGCCCATGGCGGGCAACTACGGCGCCGGCCTCGTCTTCCTGCCGACGGACGACGCGCCGAAGGCCAGCCTGCGCGGGCTGGTCGAACGCATCGCCGGCGAGGAGGGCCGCCCCGTCATCGGCTGGCGCATCGTGCCCACACGGCTCGAACGCATCGGCCGGGCCGCGGCCGCCGTCGCACCCGGCTTCGAGCAGGTGTTCGTGGCCGCCGCCCCGGGCGACGATGCCGACAGCTTCGAACGGGCGCTCTACATTATCCGCAAGCGCGTGGAGGCTGCCGCGGCCGGGATGGACATCCCCGCCGCGGCGCGCCAGGCGTTCTACATCGTCAGCCTGTCGTCGCAGACGCTCATCTACAAGGGCATGCTCACGGCCTCGCAGATCGAGGCGATGTACCCCGACCTGGGCGACCCGCGCCTGATCTCGGCGCTCGCCCTCGTGCACCAGCGCTTCTCGACCAACACGTTCCCGTCGTGGCCGCTCGCGCATCCGTACCGCGTCGTCGCCCACAACGGCGAGATCAACACGCTGCGCGGCAACATCAACTGGATGAAGGCCCGCGAAGGGCTGCTCTCGTCGCGCGTCTTCGGCGACGACCTGCGCAAGGTGCTGCCGGTCATCCGGCCCGGCGGCAGCGACACGGCGACCTTCGACAACGTGCTCGAGTTCCTCGTGCGAACGGGCCGCTCGCTGCCGCACGCCGTGCTGATGATGATTCCGGAACCGTGGAGCGGCAATCCGGAGATGGACCCGGCGGTGCGCGCCTTCTACGAGTACCACTCGTCACTCATGGAGCCGTGGGACGGTCCCGCGTCGATTGCCTTCACCGACGGCACGCTCATCGGCGCCGTGCTCGACAGGAACGGCCTGCGGCCCTCGCGTTATCTCGTCACGACCGACGACCTCGTCATCATGGCGTCGGAAGTGGGGGTGCTCGACGTGGCGCCGGAGCGCATCGTGCGCAAGGACCGCCTGCGTCCCGGCCGCATGCTGCTCGTGGACACGGCCCGCGGCGCCATCGTCAGCGACGACGAGATCAAGCGCGAACTGGCCTCGGCGCGGCCCTACGCCGAGTGGCTGCGGCAGCATGTCGTGAACATCGACGACCTGCCGGCGGCGCGTGCCGAGCGGCCCGACCACAAGACCGTGCTCGAACGGCAGCAGGCCTTTGGCTACACGCACGAAGACCTGCGCGTGCTGCTCGCGCCGATGGCGGCCACGGGCGAAGAGCCGATTGGCTCGATGGGCACCGACACGGCGCTGGCCGTGCTCTCCGACCGCCCGCGCCTGCTCTACGACTACTTCGCGCAGCTCTTCGCGCAGGTCACGAATCCGCCGCTCGACGCCATCCGCGAAGAGATCATCACGACGATGGCCTCGACCATCGGCCCGGAGGGCAACCTGCTCGAACCGGCGCCCGAGGCCTGCCGGCAGATCGCGATCGAGTACCCGATTCTCCACAACGATCAGGTGGCGAAGCTGCGGCACCTGCCGACCGGGTCGCCGTTCCGCTCGACGACGCTGCCGATTCTGTACGACCCGGCCGAAGGCGGCGCCGGACTGGCGCGCGCGATGGCGGAACTCTGCCGCAAGGCGAGTCAGGCCGTGGCCGCCGGCTACGGCATCATCATCCTGTCAGACCGCGGCGTCGACGCCACCCACGCGCCGATTCCGAGCCTGCTCGCGACGGCCGGCGTCCACCACCAGCTGGTGCGCGAAGGCGCGCGCACGAAGTGCGGCCTGCTCGTCGAGAGCGGCGATGCGCGCGAGGTGCACCACGTCGCCCTGCTCATGGGCTACGGCGCCGGCGCGGTGAATCCGTACCTGGCCTTCGAGACGCTGCACGACATGATCCGACAGGGGCTCCTGGCCGGCGTCACGCACGAGCAGGCCGTGAGCGGCTACGTGAAGGCGCTCAACAAGGGCGTGCTGAAAGTGATGTCGAAGATGGGTATTTCGACGCTGCAGAGTTACTGCGGCGCGCAGATCTTCGAGGCGGTCGGTCTCGACAATGCCTTCGTCGACACCTACTTCACGTCGACGCCGTCGCGGCTCGGCGGCGTTGGTCTCGACACCATCGCCGAGGAAGTGCGGCGGCGGCACGCCCGCGCCTTCGGAAGAAGGCGTCCGGCGACAGCGGAGCTTGAAAGCGGCGGCGAGTACCAGTGGCGCCGCGACGGCGAGTACCACCTCTTCAACCCCGACACCGTCTTCCGCCTGCAGCATGCGACACGGACGAAGCGCTACGAGATCTACAAGGACTACACCCGCCTCGTCGACGACCAGAGCGAACGGCGGGCGACCCTGCGCGGCCTCTTCACGCTGAAGCCGGTCGGCCCGCCGGTGCCGCTCGACGAGGTCGAGCCGGCCGAGGCCATTCTGAAGCGCTTCTCGTCCGGCGCCATGTCGTTCGGCTCGATCAGCCAGGAGGCGCACGAGACGCTCGCCATCGCCATGAACCGCCTGGGGGGCAAGTCGAACACCGGCGAAGGCGGCGAAGACCCGGCGCGCTACGTGCCCGACGCCAATGGCGACTCGCGGCGCAGCGCCATCAAGCAGGTGGCGTCCGGCCGCTTCGGCGTGACGAGCGAGTACCTCGTGAACGCCGACGACCTGCAGATCAAGATGGCGCAGGGCGCCAAGCCCGGCGAGGGCGGACAGCTGCCGGGCCACAAGGTCTATCCGTGGATCGCGAAGGTGCGGCACTCGATGCCCGGCGTCGGCCTCATCTCGCCGCCGCCGCACCACGACATCTATTCGATCGAAGACCTGGCGCAGCTCATCTTCGACCTCAAGAACGCCAACCCGGTGGCCCGCGTGCACGTGAAGCTCGTCGCCGAATCCGGCGTCGGCACCGTGGCGGCTGGCGTGTCGAAGGCGCACGCCGACGTCGTGCTCATCTCCGGCCACGACGGCGGCACCGGCGCCTCGCCGCTCACGAGCCTCAAGCACGCCGGCGTGCCGTGGGAAATCGGGCTCGCCGAAACCCAGCAGGTGCTGCGCCTGAACGGGCTGCGCGATCGCATCGTGGTGCAGGTGGATGGCCAGATGAAGACCGGGCGCGACGTCGTCATCGCGGCGCTCCTCGGCGCCGAGGAGTTCGGCTTCGCCACCGCGCCGCTCGTCGTCATGGGCTGTGTGATGATGCGCGTCTGCCACCTCAACACGTGCCCGGTCGGCATCGCCACGCAGGATCCGGAACTGCGCAAGGCATTCACCGGCACGCCGGAGGTGGTCGAAACGTTCTTCCGCTTCCTCGCCGACGAGGTGCGCGAGCACATGGCCGGGCTCGGCTTCCGCACGATCGACGAGATGGTGGGCCGCGTGGACTGCCTCGACGTCGAGCCGGCCGTGCAGCACTGGAAGGCGCGCGGCCTCGATCTGGGCCCACTGCTCTACCAGCCCGACCTGCCGGCCAGCGCCGCCAGGCGGCGGCTCGTGCCGCAGGACGCTGTTCTCGACACCGTGCTCGATCGCACGCTCATCGCCCGGGCGGCGCCGGCCCTCGAGCGACAGGAACCGGTGGAGATCGCGGCGGCCGTGCGCAACATCGACCGCACCATCGGCACGCTGCTCGGGTACGAGGTCACGAAGCGCTTCGGCGGCACCGGCCTGCCGGCCGACACCATCCGCGTGACCCTCAGCGGCGCGGCCGGCCAGAGTCTCGGCGCGTTCCTGCCGCGAGGCATCTCACTCACGCTCGAAGGCGACGCCAACGACTTCGTGGGCAAGGGTCTGTCCGGTGGACGGATCGTCGTGCGGCCGCCGTCCGCGGCGACCTTCGCCGCCGAAGACAACGTCATCATCGGCAACGTCGCCCTCTACGGCGCCACGAGCGGCGACGCGTTCTTCGGCGGCGTCGCCGGCGAGCGCTTCGCCGTGCGCAACAGCGGCGCGCGCGCCGTGGTGGAAGGTGTGGGCGACCACGCGTGCGAGTACATGACCGGTGGCCGCGTGGTCGTGCTCGGCGCCACCGGCCGCAACTTCGGCGCCGGCATGAGCGGCGGCCTGGCCTTCGTCTTCGACCCCGACGGCACCTTCCCGCGGCGCTGCAACACCGGCATGGTGGATCTCGATCCGTTCGTGGATGACGACGAGCTGACGCTCGTGCACGAGCTCGTCGCCCGCCACGTCGTGCTCACGGGCAGCGCCCTCGGCGCGCGTGTGCTGGACCGATGGGACGACGCCGTGCAGCAGTTCGTCGTGGTGACGCCGCGCGATTTCAAGCGCGTGCGCAACACCGCGGCGGCACGCCGGGCGGCGCGGCTGTCCGAAGACAACCTGGTGGGGGCGTGAGATGGGCAAGGCCACGGGATTCATCGAGTTCGCCCGCCTCAAGTCGCCCTCGCGGCCGGTGGCCGAGCGGGTCAGCGACTTCCGCCACGTCCAGCTGCCGTTCGCCGCCGACGAGCTGACGCGGCAGAGCGCGCGCTGCATGGACTGCGGCGTGCCGTTCTGCCATCAGGGCTGCCCGCTCGGCAATCAGATTCCGGAATGGAACGACCTGGTCTATCGCGGCGCCTGGCGCGCCGCCATCGACCGCCTGCACGCGACGAACAACTTCCCGGAGTTCACGGGACTGCTGTGCCCGGCGCCGTGTGAGGGCGCCTGCGTGCTCGGGCTCAATCGCGATGCCGTCACGATCAAGTCGATCGAACTCGCCATCGTCGACCGCGCCTTCGAGGAGGGCTGGATCGTGCCGGAGCCTCCCGTCATCCGCACGTGGAAGAAGGTCGCGGTCATCGGCTCGGGGCCGGCCGGACTCGCCGCCGCGGCCGAACTGAACCGCGCCGGCCACACCGTGACGGTGTTCGAGAAGGCCGATCGCATCGGCGGCCTGCTGCGTTACGGCATTCCCGAGTTCAAGCTCGAGAAGCGCGTGCTCGAGCGGCGGCTCGACCTGCTCGAGGCCGAGGGCGTGGTCTTCCGCCCGGGCATGCACGTGGGTGTGGACGTGGCAGTGGCAGACCTGCGCCGCGACTTCGACGCGGTGCTGCTGGCGGGCGGCGCCGGCCAGCCGCGCGATCTCGCCGTGCCCGGGCGTGGCCTCCACGGCGTGCACTTCGCCATGGAGTACCTCACCGCGCAGAACCGCGCCTGCGAGGGCGACGACCTCGGCACGGCCGCGATCAGCGCGCGCGACAAACACGTGGTCATCATCGGCGGCGGCGACACCGGCGCCGACTGCCTCGGCACCGCGCACCGGCAGGGAGCGCGCTCGGTGTCACAGTTCGAGCTCATGCCGCAGCCGCCGGCCGATCGCGCGGCCGACAACCCGTGGCCGCTCTGGCCGCACGTCTTCCGCACGTCGTCGGCCCACGAAGAAGGCGGCGAGCGCCAGTACGCCGTGGCGACCACGCACTTCTCGGGCGATCCCGACGGTCGCGTCCACCGGCTGCACGGCCACCGTGTCGTGGCGAGCGCGAGCGGCGGCCACGCGACCTGCACCGCCGTGCCGGCGTCGGAGTTCGACGTGCCCGCCGACCTCGTGCTGCTCGCCATGGGGTTCACCGGCCCCGAGAGGAGCCAGCTCATCGAGGAGCTGGGCGTCAGGATGACCGACCGCGGCACCGTCTGGCGCGACGAGGGCTGGCAGACGAGCGAGCCCGGGGTGTTCGCCGCCGGGGATCTCCAACGCGGCCAGTCGCTCATCGTCTGGGCCATCGCCGACGGCCGGCAAGCCGCGGCCGCCATCGACCGATACGTGTCTCAGGGGTAGCGCCGCGCCGTCGGATTCACGGCGGCGTCACATCCCCGGTCTATGCTCGGTGGCAACCGCCACCACGACCGCTGGCCCCCGACGAAGAAGGACGAACACGCAGTCATGGCAACACGAAAGACCACCCGCCCCCGCACCACCCCCGCTCCCGCCCCCGAAGTCCAGGCCGCCCCGGCCGCCCCGAAAACGCGGCGGCCCGGCGCGCCACGCCGCGCCGGGCGCGTCGGCACGGAGGTGCCCGCGGGCCTCACGATCGCGCCGCCCACCGAAGAAGAAATCCGCGTGCGCGCCTATTACCTGTCACTCGAACGCGGCGGTCCGTCGCCCGACCCGGCTGCTGACTGGCTGCGGGCCGAGCAGGAACTGGTGGAGAGCCGGGCGGCCGACGCCGCGGCCTCGGCGCCCGCCCGCAGCCGCTAGCGCGTCTCGCGGGCGCAGCCGGCGAAGCCGGCGCCATCCCCTGTGCGACGGGCGCCGCGGCCAACCCCGGCCAGGGACGCCCGTCGAACCGTCATCGTTAGATCGATTTCCCCCGCAACTCCCACCGCTGGGCCCGCCAGTTCGTCACCTGAGGCGGCACATCCGTAGGTGGCGAATCCTTGCACGCCAAGACATCTCGTGATAAATAGGCACGGCTTGATCGGCTCTTCTGGGACCCTGGGGTTCGCGCCACCCGCGGTGCCGATGGCGGACAGCACGTACGGCATTCAGGGTGGAGTCCGCTGTCCTGCGGCTCCCCACCGAGCGACTCGTCTCAAGGAGTGTGGCATGGCAAGGCGTCTGAAGGCGTTCTTCGCAGGTGTCGCGTTCGCGTTGGCCCTGCCGGCCGTCGCGTTCGCGCAGAGTTCGTTCACCGGGGTGGTCAAGGACACGAGTGGCGCGGTGTTGCCGGGCGTGACGGTCGAGGCCGCCAGCCCAGTCCTCATCGAAGGCAGCAAGACTGACATCACGGACGCGAACGGCCAGTACCGCATCGTCGACCTGCGGCCCGGCACCTACACGGTGACGTTCACCCTGCCCGGCTTCAAGACCACGCGCCAGGAAAAAGTGGAGTTGCGTGTGGACTTCACGGGCACCCTCAATGCGACCCTCGAAGTGGGCGCCCTCGAAGAAGCCATCACGGTGACCGGCGCCTCGCCCACCGTTGACGTCTCGAGCAACGCAAAGGTCGAGGTCATGACGGCGGAGATCCTCGAACAGGTGCCGACCGGCCGCTCGATCCAGGCGCTGGCGCAGCTCGTGAGCGGCGTCTCGCTGAACGTACCCGACGTGGGCGGTTCGCGCGCCATGCAGCAGAGCTACATGTCCACCCGCGGCCTCACCTCGGCCAACAACATCGTGACGGTCGACGGCCTCATGGTGAACGGCCTCGACGGCGACGGCGCGGTGCAGCAGTACTTCAACCAGGCGATGATGGAAGAGATGTCGTATCAGACCAGCGGCGCTGGTGCTGATGTGTCGCCCGGCGGCGTGCGTATGAACATCGTCCCGAAGGACGGCGGCAACCGCTTCTCAGGGGCGTTCTTCGGTTCGTGGAACGACAAGGCGTTCCAGAGCGACAACCTGACCGATGACATCATCGCGAGAGGGCTACGAACCGGTGGCGGTGTCGACCGCATCTATGACTTCAACCTCGCCGTCGGGGGGCCGATCAAGAAGGACAGGCTGTGGTTCTTCACCTCCGGCCGCATGTGGTCGGTGAATGCCCCGGTGCAGGACGTCTTTGTTGTGCCGAGCGGTACGTCATACAAGAACGGCATCGCGGGCTGCCGCACCGGCGCACTTGACTGCGAAACAGGCATTGACGACCAGAGCATCGAGAGCGCGTTGCTGCGTCTCACCTGGCAGATTTCGCCAAAGCACAAGTTCTCGGTCTACTACGACGAGATCAACAAGGCCCGCGGTCATGGCATGAACTCGGGTGACGACTACTACACGGCGTCGCAGATCTGGACGTCGCCGAAGTACAACTCGGCCGCGGCGAAGTACACGGGCACGCTCAGCAACCAGCTGCTCGCCGAGGCCGGCTATTCGTTCAACTACGAGCAGTACGTGATCACCAACCAGGACGGCGTAAATAAGGTGCCGTTCTCGCCCGAGTGGTACGCCAACGCAAGCAGACGCGATCAGAACAACGCCGCGCTGACGAACGGTCTGGCGAACTGGGGCGGCCGATATCCAGACCGCTTTAACATGATGGGTGCGCTCAGCTACATCACGGGCTCGCACAACATCAAGGGCGGTATCCAGTACAACTGGGGACCATACGTGAACACGCGAGAAACCAATGCCGACCTGCAGCAGGTCTACGCGGGCACGGCCGCCGCGCCTTTCACGAACCCCGTCTCGGTCACGGTCTACAACACGCCGCTGCGCTACGAAGAGCGGCTCAAGGCCGACATCGGCATCTTCCTACAGGACTCGTGGTCGCTGAACCGGCTGACCATCAACAGCGGCCTGCGCTGGGAATACCTGGCCCACGAAGTGGCCGACCAGTTCTCGGGCAACGGCCGCTTCGTCGGCGAGCGCACGGTGGACGCCATCGCCATGCCCACCTGGAAGGACTTCGCGCCGCGCTTCGGTATCGTCTACGACCTGTTCGGCAACTCGAAGACGGCGATCAAGGCCGGCTTCAACCGCTACAACGAGTCGCGGACGACGCAGTTCGCCACGAAGTACAACCCGCTGGCGCTCACCTCGGTGACGCTGCCGTGGACCGACGCCAACGGCGACGACATCGCCCAGGGCGAACGCGGTTGCACGTTCGGCACGGCCGGATGCGAGATCAACTTCGCTGGCCTGCCCGCCAACTTCGGCACGCGCTCGTTGGCCACGGTCGATCCAGACTTCCAGCGCACCTACAACCTGGAATACACGGCGGGCATCCAGCACGAGCTCTTCCCGCGTGTGTCGGTTGCTGCCACGTTTTACCGCCGCCAGTTCTACGACCTGCCGGTGACCGACAACCTGCTGCGCACGCCCGCCGACTACCGTGGCGTGGACGTCGTGAGCCCGCTCGACGGCACGGTGTTCAAGGCCTACACGGTCGCGACCACAGCGCAGCTCCGCGCCGTCAACGACTTCGACACCAACGCCGGCTCCGACCGCAAGCAGATCTACAACGGCGGCGACATCACCTTCAACGCCCGCATCCCCGGCGGCGGCACGCTCTTCGGCGGCTTCACCATGGAGCGCACGCTGCGCGTGACCTGCGACGAGCCCGACGACCCGAACTTCCTCCGCTTCTGCGACGACCGCGAGAACGACATCCCGTTCCTGAAGCAGTTCAAGTTCGCCGGCACGTATCCCATCAAGTGGGGCATCCAGGCCAGCATGTCGTTCCAGAGCATCAACGGCCGCTCGCTCGGCGGGTACTCGGGTACGGCGGCGGCCGACCGCAACCGCATCGCCGGCCCCGGCTATGGCGACGTGGGCAGCCCGATCGGCACCCGTTGGCTCGTCACGCCGACGACGCGTTACGCGGCCAACTGCACCGGCCCCTGTCGTCCGGGCGAGCTCGTGATCCCGGGCATGACGGAAGCACAGCTCCTGCTGCCGCTCAAGCCCTGGGGCACCGAGTTCCTCGACCGCATCAACCAGCTCGATTTCTCGCTGGCCAAGTGGTTCGAAATCGGCGCTGGCCGTCGCCTGCAGCTGCAGGCGGACCTCTTCAACGTGATGAACGCCAACCCGGTGCTCGGCGTGCGTTCGACGAACTTCGGCACCGCCGCCTACAACCAGGTGAGCAGCATCCTGAACCCGCGCGTGGTGCGGTTCGGCGCGCAGCTCAAGTGGTAACAGCTCGTTAGGCGCGTCAGCGCCTGCCCCGAACAACGACGCGGGCGTCGCGTGGGAAGCCCCCACGCGACGCCCGATTCACGTACAGCGGCGTCGGCGGCCGCCGGCTCACCTGCGCTCGCTGAATATCGAGGCCACGACCGCGCCGGTGAGCAGCGCTCCGATGATGCCGAGCGACCACTCGATGGGGAACTTGCCGCCGAAGGCCTCGTTCAGCCACACCATCTTCAGGCCCACGAAGATGAGGATGAGCGCCAGCGCGTACTTGAGCAGCCGGAAGCGCTGGACGGCGCCGGCGAGCAGGAAGTACATCGCCCGCAGGCCGAGAATCGCGAACACGTTCGACGTGAAGACGATGAGGGGTTCCCGCGTCAGCGCGAAGATGGCCGGCACCGAGTCGATGGCGAAGATGACGTCGCTCAGCTCGAGGAACACCAGCGCGACGAGGAGCGGCGTGGCGTGGCGGCGCCCGTCGAGCGTGACGACGAAGCGCTGCCCGTGCAGGTCGGGGGTCACGGGCATCAACCGGCGCATCAACCGGATGATGGGGTTGCGGTCGGGGCTCACCTTCTGGTCCGGCGCCCACAGCATCTTGACGCCGGTGAGCAGCAGCAGCACGCCGAAGGTCACGACGATCCAGTGGTACTGCATCAGCACGGCGCCGAGGGCGATGAACACGGCCCGGAAGAACAGGGCGCCGAGGATGCCGTAGAAGAGCACCCGGTGCTGGTAGACAGGCGGAATGCCGAAGTACGCGAACACCATCACGAAGACGAACACGTTGTCGACGGCGAGGGACTTCTCGACCACGTAGCCCGCCAGGAACTCGAGACCGAGTCGTGCGCCCTCATCCGGACCGGCCTTCGTCACCGCGTAGGCGTAGAAGGCATAGTTGAAGGCGAGCGCCAGCACCACCCAGATGACCGACCACACGACCGATTCACGCATCGACACTTCATGGGCGGTGCGGTGGAAGACCCCCAGGTCGAGGGCGAGGAGCGCCAGCACACACACGGTGAAGCCGGCGTAGAACCACCAGTACTCGGCGAACGGAAAGATGAGATCCACGGGTTGCCTCTCCTGCCAGCGTAGGGGAAGGCATACTCATAGACAAATAGAAACTTCGCCACAATTTGCGCTGCAAAACCTATAATGACGGCATGGAATGGCTGAACTATCACCACCTCCTCTATTTCTGGACGGTCGTCCGTGAGGGCAGCATCTCGAAGGCCGCGGCGCACCTGCGCCTGGCCCAGCCCACGGTGAGCGCCCAGGTGCGCCAGTTCGAACATGCCCTTGGCGAAACGCTGCTCGAGCGGCGCGGGCGTCAGGTGGCGGTCACCGAGGTGGGCCGGCACGTCTTCCGCTATGCGGATGAGATCTTCGGCCTTGGCCGTGAGCTGCAGGAAACGCTGAAGGGCCGGCCGACGGGACGGGCGCCGCGCCTGCGCGTGGGTGTGGCCAACGCGGTGCCGAAACTCATCGTCTACCGGCTGCTGCGGCCGGTCCTCGAGGGCGAGACGCCCATCCACGTGATGTGCCACGAAGGCCAGCCCGAGGCACTCGTGGCGCAGCTGGCGACGCACACGCTCGACGTCGTCATCAGCGACATGCCGGCGCCGGCCAACGCCAACGTCAAGGTGTTCTCGCATCTGCTCGGCGAGTCCGACACCTCGTTCTTCGCCACGCCGGACCTGGCCAGACGGCTCAAGCGCGGCTTCCCGCAGTCGCTGCATCAGACCCCGATGCTGCTGCCGATGCCGGCGACCGAACTCCGGCGCACGCTCGATCAGTGGTTCCAGTCGCTGCGCATCGCTCCGGCCATCGCCGGCGAGTTCGAGGACTCAGCGCTGCTCAAGGCCTTCGGCGAGTCTGGCCGCGCGGTGTTCCCGGCGCCGACGGCGATTGCGCCCGAAGTGTGCCGGCACTACGGCGTGACGATCGTGGGCGAGACGCCGGCGGTGCGCGAGCGCTACTACACGATCTCCGCCGAGCGGCGGGTGACGCACCCCGGTGTCGTGGCGCTCACCACCACGGCGCGCGCGGATCTGTTCGCGGCACATCACGCCGGCGGCCGGCGCGCCGAGCGGCCGCGTTCGCGCACGAAAGCCTCGTAGTCGGCGGGCGTATCGACATCGGCGAGCACGCCGGTGTCGTCCACGGGCACGTTCACGATGGCGTGGCTCCAGCGCGCGATGACCGCCTTGGCCCCGACCTCGAGCGGCGCCGTGCGCAGATCGTCGAACGTCACGCGATCGAAGATGACCGGGTGGCCGTGGCGCTCGCCGATGGCCGGGCGCACGATCGGCGCGCCGGCGCGCCGCCACGTCTCGATGAGCCGGCGCACGGTGGCCGGCCGCACGAGGGGGCAGTCGACGAGGGTGACGAGCACGGCGTCGAGTTCCGGCGCGTCCACGGTGGCGAGACCGGCGCGCAGGGACGACAACTGACCGGCGGCCCAGCCGCCGTGGACGACCACACGCACGCCCTGCAGCCCGGCCACGGCCGCCGTGACGGCCTCGGGGTGCGCGCCTGCCACCACGGTCACCCCGGTGACGCCCGAGGCCCTCAGCGTCTCCACCGCGGCCGCCGCGAACGTCGGGCCGGCGGGCGACACCCGCAGCCCGGCTTTGGGCTGCCCCATCCGTGTGGAAGCGCCCGCCGCGAGCAGGATGGCATGCAGCATGAGGTGTATCGTCCCACGTCTTCCTGGTGCTGCTGGCCTTGACTTGCCCGGTGGCCGTGCCTACACTGCCCGAACCTTCCGGGTCAGCGCCACGGCCCGTCAGGAGGCCGATCGGACACCATGATCCGGCTGGTATCGCCGGGCCCCGCGTTGGACAATTACGGGTGACGCGAGCCCGCGTTCAATTCGGAGGGCACCGACATGCAGCAGGGAACAATCGCTCGGCTCTTGATCGACAAGGGCTTTGGATTCATCCGCGACGAAGCCGGACTGGAACATTTCTTCCACCGCAGCGCCGTACGCGGCGCGGTGTTCGAACTGCTGCGCGAAGGCCAGCGCGTGGAGTTCGTGACTGAAGAGTCGCAGAAGGGCCCGCGGGCCGCTGACGTGCGGCTCATCGAGAACTGATCGTCGTTCGCACGCCCGCCCGGCCTCCGTTTCAGCGAGGCCGGGGTACTTCCCTCCCAGTCACCCCTGCGTCCCCCTCCGCGCGGCAGACGTGTGTCTCGCGCGACAGCGTCTCGACGGCAGCCGCGCAGCGGCTGGCGGAAGCGCGTTCCGGAGTCGTGCCCGACACGCCGAGGCCGCAGGCCGACGCGTGAGCGCCTGACGACCAGGCGCGTCGACGCCAGCCGCGCAGCGGCTGGCGAAGCGCGTTC
>JAEUQR010000123.1 GCA_016789705.1 Acidobacteriota bacterium | reverse complement strand
TAGGACCCAAAAAGGGGTGTTTTCTGTTTTAAAAAAGTACTGAGAATTAAGGGCAGCAGGTCGAAAAACCGAAAAACATGCATTTTAAGGGGAGGGGGGGGGGGGGGGGCGCCCCGGGGGGGGGGGGGGGGGGGGGGGGGGGGGGGGGGGGGGGGGCGGGGGCCCCCGCCGCCGCCCCCCCCCCGCGACCGGGCGGCTTACATGCTCGACGGCTTGTTGATGGCCGCGGCGATGTTCGTGAGCGCGAGCTCGAGCGTCTTGCGCGAGGTGGCGACGTTCATGCGCATGTGGTGATCGCTGCCCTTGCCGTAGGACTGGCCGGCATTGAGATGCACGCGCGCGTGCTTCACGAGGTAACGCTCGAGCATCTGCTCCTTCGTGAGCATCGGTGCATCGGCGGCCTTCGTGCGGTTGTAGTCGGCCGCCATCTTCGCCGTGCCGATCTTCTCGGCAAACTCGGTGAAGTCGAGCCACATGAGGTACGTGCCCTGCGGCTTGTGCGTGCGCACACCCGGCAGCTTCGAGTTCACGTAGTCGGTCGCGAAGCTGGTGTTGCCGTCGACGTATTCCACCGCCTGGCTCAGCCACTCCTCGCCTTCGGGCGTGTAGGCGCCCATGTTGGCGATGATGCCGAGGGTGTTCAGTTCGGCGCGGTGCTGCTGCTTGATGCGGGCGAGGTAGTCGGGGTTGGTCGTGTAGAACCAGGCGATCTTGTGGGCGGCCAGACCGAATGACTTGCTGGCGGCCTTGAACGTGATGCTGTTGTCGACGACGGCCTTGTTCGGCAGGCTGGCGAACGGCGTGTACTTCTGTCCCTTGGACACCCAGTCGCAGTGGATTTCGTCGGCGAGCACGACGACGCGGTGCTTCAGGCAGATTTCGCCGATGCGCAGCAGGTCGGCCTGCGACCAGCAGTTGCCGGTCGGGTTCTGCGGGTTGCACAGGATGAAGGAGTTCGTGTCGACGCTGATCTGCTTTTCGAACGCCTCGAAGTCCATCGCGAACGTGCCGTCGGCGTTCTTCTTGAGCAGCACTTCTTCCTTGTCGGTCCAGCTCGCCGAGAGGTCGCCGTAGAAGCCGTTGTAGGTCGGCGTCTGCAGCAGCACCTTGGTGCCCTTGGGCGAGAAGGCCTTGAGGGTGGCGATGAGGCCGGGGTGCACGCCCATCGTGATGATGGCCTGCGACGGCTCGAACGTCACGCCGTAGTGGCGCTTGTTCCACGCGGCGACGTTTTCGAGGAACGCGGCCGGCATGTCGAGATAGCCCCAGTTCTCGTGCTCGAGACGCTCCTTGAGCGCCTTCGTGATCGACGGCGCGGCGCGGAAGTCCATGTCGGCGATGCCCATGCCCACCTGCACGGCATCCTTACCGAACACGCGAATCTGCTGGTCGTACTTGACCGAGTTCGTGCCGAACCGGTTGTAGGGGGTGTCGAAGTCGTACTTGGTCGCGGTGGCCGAGAGACTGGCCGCCGAGACGACGGCCGGAGCCCCGCCGCCCACAGCACCGAGCAGCGCGGTCATACCCGCGTTCTGAAGAAACGACCTGCGCCCGAGCCCGTAGTGCTTCGACATGTGTATCTCTCCGGCAGCGGAATCCGCACCCGGCCGACATGGCCGGATGGGCGTAACGCCTGAACGAAACGGCTCATACTAAACCCAACGCCGCCCGGCTGGATGACTTTTCTTCGGGCAGGCCATTCCGTGAGCGGATGGGCCGAGGCGAGGCCGGCCCGGCCCCGCCGGGCGGCCCGCGACGCGGTTCAGGGCGCGGCGGGCCCGAGCGGCACCGGCGCCGACCCGAGCGGGGCGCGCGCGGTGTAGAGCCGGGCCACGAGACGTCCGGCCGCCATGTCCTCGCGGTCGCGGCCGCGCAGTGTCAGCGAGCCCTGCGCCGACGGCTGGCCGCGCATCAGCAGGAGGGCCACGATCGGCCCGACGCGGGCGCCGTCCATCCGGTGCACGGCGAGGGCGAGCGTGTCGGTGGCCGTCGTCGTCGCCGTGTAGCGCAGCGCGCCGGTGGTCAGGTCCCAGGTCAGCCGCAGCGACGCCTCGGCGGCGCCACCCGCGGCGGCCGGCGTGCCGAGTGTCAGCAGGCGCACGACCGGCGCCGGCGCCGCGCCGTTCACGAGCGGCGGCGTGCTGAAGGGCGCGCGCCGCGGTGACATCGCCTGCTCCCACGCGTAGGCCCGCGCGAGCAGCGCCGGTTCGGAGAACGCCGGCCCGAGCAGTTCGATGCCGATGGGCAGGCCGTCGGCGGTGAAGCCCGCCGGCATCGAGAGCGCGGGCAGGCCGGTCGTGGCGCTCAACTGACACGTCGTGCCAATCTGCGCCTCGCCGATGAGCGCGGGCTTGCGGCGCAGCGTGGGATACACGAGCACGTCGAGCTTCTGGCCCTCGAGCACGGCGTCCACGGCCGCACGCAGCGCGCGCCGCTTCACGAGTGCCTGGCGGTAGTGTTCCGACTCGCGCACCGTGGGCTGATTGCGCAGGCGGAAGGTCTGCTCGAGCGCATCGTGATTGAGCCCGCGGTCCAGGATCTCGCCCAGCGTCTTCACCGGCGCGCCGGGATGTCTCGCCAGGTACGCCGCCAGGTCGAACTTGAACTCATCGGCGATGACGCTGCTCTCGGCGAGCAGATCGTCGAGCCCTGGCACCGTGGCCTCGACCACTTCGGCGCCCTGTGCCTTCATCGCATCGAGCGCCTTGCGGATGATGGCACCCACTTCGTCGTCTTCCGGCGCCGTGCCGAAGAGTGCCCGCAGCACGCCGACGCGGGCCCCCTTGAGCGTGGCGCCGGCAAAGCCATCGCGGTACGAGCGCGGCACGTGCGCGGCGGCGCCGGCAGTGACGGCATCCTGCGGGTCGGGGCCGACCGTCGCGTCGAGCACGAGCGCCAGGTCGGTGACGGTGCGCGCGAGCGGACCGGCCACGTCCTGCGTGTCCGAGAGCGGCATCACACCGGTGCGGCTCGAGAGTCCGCGCGTCGCGCGCAGGCCGAGGAGATTCTGGTTCGCGGCGGGAATGCGGATCGATCCGCAGGTGTCACTGCCCATGCCGGCCGCCGCGAAACTCGCGGCCACGGCCGCGCCCGTGCCGCCGCTCGATCCGCCGGGGACGCGCATGAGGTCGTAGGGATTGCGTGTCTGCGCCGTGAGCGACGAGACGGTCGTGATGCCGGCCGCCAGCTCGTGCATCGTGGTCTTGCCCAGGATCACGGCGCCGGCGGCGCGGAGCTTCTGCACCTGGAACGCATCAGCCGTGGGCTGCAGCAGCGCCAGCCCGAGCGACCCGCCGGAGGTGGGCATGCCGGCCGTGTCGTAGTTGTCCTTCACGAGGATCGGGATCCCGTGCAGCGGTCCACGCGGCCCCCGGGTGGCGCGTTCGCGGTCGAGCGCATCCGCCTCCTCGAGCGCCTTCGGGTTGAGGAGCACGACGGCGTTCAGCGCCGGCCCGGCCTGGTCGTAGGCGGCGATGCGCGCGAGATACGACTGCACGAGCTGCCGCGACGTCACCAGGCCCTCGGTCTGGGCTGCCTGTAACTCCGCGATGCTCTTCTCGTGCACCTCGAAGAGCGGCACGGGCGCCGGCGCCGCGGCACCACGCCGCGCCCGCGGCTGCGCGGTGAGGGTGGAGCCCGTCAGGGCGGCAACGACGACCACAAGCGGCAGAACGAGCACACGGCGGGACATAGGCAGCCGGATTGTAGACACAATCGAAACCGGCCAACATCCAATCAGCATGACCCTGTCCTGTCCGTCCTGCGGACGCGCGAACCGTGTTCCCGCCCGCCATCTGGCCGATACCGGCCGCTGCGGCGCCTGCCGGCAGGCGCTGCCCCCGCGCGCCACGCCACTCGACGCCGATCCCGCCACGTTCGACGAGGTGGTGACCGGCGCCACCGTACCGGTGCTCGTGGACTTCTGGGCGCCATGGTGTGGGCCGTGCCGGATGGCCGCCCCTGCCGTGGCCGGCGTCGCCGCTGAGCTGGCCGGCCGGGCACTCGTGCTCAAGGTCAATACCGACGAACATCCGGAGCTCGGCGCCCGGTTCGGCGTGCGCGGCATCCCCAACTTCGTGGTGCTGAGCGGCGGGCGCGCCGTGCATCAGCAGGCGGGGGTCGTACCGGCGGAGGAGATGGCGCGCTGGCTCCGCGAGGCGGCAGCCGCCGGCCGTCGCTGACCGATTCTCGGGAAGTTCCCGGGGGATGACGGGCGGGTAAGGTGGACAACGACGTGCGCCAACCCCGCGATGCCCCCTCCAGGTTCGCGAGATCAACGGCACGCCGTTGCCTCCAGTGCGTGAGACGGACCCGCCTTTGAGTTTTTTGAGACCCGAGGGCCGCGGCGCCCTTTCTTCCTGTGTCACGATCCGGTGGATGCCTCGCGCCGGATTCTGGACGCTTGCCGCTTTCGGTGTCATCTATCTCGGCTGGGGGTCGACGTTCCTGGCCGTCCGGGTGGCGGTCGGGTCCATCCCGCCGTTCCTGGTCGGAGCATCCCGCAATCTGGTCGCCGGAGCCGCCCTGGTGGCGGTGGCGCTGGCCACGGGCGCCGCCCGGCCCACCTCCCGAGCGCTGCGCCAGGCCCTGGGCATCGGCACTCTTATGTTCGTCGCCAACCACGGCGCGATTGCGTGGGCGTCCACGCGCAACCCATCCGGCATCACGGCGCTTCTCGTCGCCACCATCCCCCTCTGGATCGCGGTGCTCGAATGGGTGCGCGGTGTCGGCGAACGGCCGTCCGCCCGGGCGGTCTGGGGTATCGGCCTCGGGTTCGTGGGTTCGGTGCTGCTCTTCTGGCCGGTGGGCGACACGCCGCACGTGGACCCGCTCGCCTCGCTCGTCACCGCGGGCGCGGCGATCTCGTGGGCGGCGGGGACGCTCAAGGCCCGGCGCTCGCATCTCTCGGATTCAGTCACGATGGCCACCGGGCTCCCGATGCTGCTCGGCGGCCTCGCGCTCGCGGCGCTGGCCGGTGTCGCGGGCGAGTGGACGGCGCTCGATGTGGCGACGGTCACCGGCCCCGCGTTCGGTTCACTCGTCTACCTCATCGTCATGGGCTCGTGGCTCGGCTTCAGCGCCTATCTCTTCCTGCTGCGTACGATGCCGGCCTCGCGCGTGGCCACCTACGCCTACGTGAACCCGATCGTGGCGCTCGCCCTCGGGGCGTGGCTGGGCGGTGAACCCCTCGCGTTCATGACACTCGTGGCGGCCGCCATCAGCCTGGCCGGCGTCTACCTCTCGGTCTCGGCGCGCTGAGCCGGCCGGCGTGTGCGGCACGTTGTCGCAGCCCCACCGCTCGCGACAACGTGTCTCACCGACACGGGCGGCGGCGCCCTCACGATGCTCCGATCCGCGGGCCCGCATGCCCGCGTGAAGGGAGCAGCACGTGGGACGTCAGTGGCGAGCAATCTGGGTAGTGAGCGCGATCGTCTGGGCGCTCGGAACAGGTCGGGCGATGGCGCAGGAGGGCGGCGTACTCACCGGCACGGTCGTGGACGAGTCGGGTGGCGCCGTTGCCGGCGCGGCCGTGCGCGTCGTGCGCGACACGGTGAGCGTGCACACGGGCGCGAGCGATGCGTCCGGCACCTTCCGCATGACAGGAATCGCACCCGGGCGCTACACCGTGGAGGTCACGCAGGGGCTGTTCGTGCCGGCCTCCGCGCCGGTGACGATTGCCAGCGACACCCCGGCGGACGTGCGGCTCGTGCTGCGCGTGAGCACCGTGCGCGAGGCCGTGACGGTGACCGGTGCGCGTCCCCCGGAAGCGGTCGTGCTCGACGCGCCAGCGGGCACCGGCTCGCGCATGGCGCTCACCGTGCGTGACACGCCCGCCAGTATCACGATCGTGCAGCGCGCGGTCATCGACGAACGCGGCGCCACCGACACACAGGAGATCCTGAAGAACGTGCCCGGCGTTACCGCCGCGGCGCCACCGGGGTCCGCCGGGTCGGTCAGCTATCGTGGCTTCGGCGCCGCCTCGCTGACACAGCTCTTCAACGGCATCACCGTGCAGTACGACGCGATTGCCGCGCGGCCCGTGGACGCGTGGGTCTACGACCGCGTCGAAGTCATCGGCGGACCCTCGACGTTCCTCTACGGCGCCGGCGCCGTGGGCGGTTCGATCAACTACGTGACGAAGATCGCCGACACGGCGCGGAACCTGGTGAACGCGCAGGTGCGCGTCGGCTCGTTCGCCACGCTCGAGGGCGCGCTCGGCGTGAACCGCCGCTTCGCGACGGGCCGCGTGCGCCACGCCGTGCGGCTCGACGCCAACCAGAGCCACACCGACGGATTCGTGGACGACGCCGTGCGCAACGCGCTCTCGTCGGCCGGCTCGTGGCGCGCGGACTTCGGCCGCCGCGTGTCGCACACGCTCGCGGTGGAGTACCAGCACGAGCAGGCCGATCGGCCGTACTGGGGTACGCCGCTCCTGAATCCGACCGCCGGGAACGGGCGTATCCTGCCCTCCACGCGCTTCGCGAACTACAACACGTC
>JAEUQR010000119.1 GCA_016789705.1 Acidobacteriota bacterium | reverse complement strand
CGAGACAGCGGTTCAGCCAGCGCAAGCCGCGCCCTCCGATGTGTCGTCGCTCGCCTGGCTGGCCGGCTGCTGGCAGAGCGACGGCGCCGAGCCGGGTTCGGGCGAGAGCTGGATGTCCCCGGCCGGCGGCACGATGTTCGGCATGAGCCGCACGGTGAGGGGCGGGAAGACCGTGGCGTTCGAGTTCATGGAGCTGCGCGCGCTGGCGGATGGCCGGCTGGCCTTCGTGGCCCATCCGTCAGGGCAGGAGGGCGCGACGTTCCCGCTCGTGCGGCTCGAGAACGGCGAGGCGGTCTTCGAGAACACCGGCCACGACTTCCCGCAGCGGGTCGTCTATGGCCGCGACGGCGCGTCGAAGCTCAAGGCGCGGATCGAGGGCACGCGCAACACCAAGCCGCTCGTCATCCCGTTTCCGATGACGCGTGTGAGCTGTGAGCCGCAGCGTCCCGGAGCGAACCAGTGACGCCACGCCTTGTCCCGTTGACGCTCGTGCTGATGCTCGCCGCGGCCAGGGCGGGCCTCGCGCAGTCGACGGTGCCGGTCACTGTGCCGCCCGCCACGCAGGCGCACGTGCGGGGCGAGCGCTTCCAGGTCGTGTCGGCTGTACGCGGCCTTCCGCTCGGCGTGCGCGAGGAACTGCAACGGATGTTCGGCGGTTCGGCGATGGCCATCGCGGACCCGGGCGAGCGGTTTCAGGCCACGGACGACATCAGCGATCCGTCGCTGCCGACACGCCGCCTGGGCGTGGCCGGCTGTTCGCAGGACCACTGCCTCGTCTACTACGAACGCGGCGGCATCGCCCACGTGTGGCACGTAGTGCTCTTCCACTGGACGCCCGAGGGCACGCGCGTCGAGGCGGGCGGCATCGCGCCGGCAGGACTCCGCACCGTGGACGAACTGCGGACGGCGGTATTGTCTGGCCGCCTCGCGCGCGCCGGACGGTACTGGTAGTCTCTCCGCCTCGGAGGTTGCATGCGGAAGTGGTCGTTCGTGACTGGTCTGTTCGTTCTTGCCGCTGCCGCCGTGGGCGCGCAGCAGACCGGGTTCTCGCGCACCGTGTTGCAGCAGGTGGATATCTCCGTGCCTGGCCGTGAAGCCGTGACCGCGCGCGCGGAGTTCAGCGCCGTCGGCGCCTCGGTGGGCCGGCACACACACTTCGGCGAGGAAGTGGGCTACGTGCAGGAAGGCACACTCGCCGTCGAAATCGACGGCGTGACGAAAACGGTGAAAGCCGGCGAGGCGTTCATCATCCCGAACGGCAAGCCGCACAACGCCACGAACGCCGGGCCGGGCAAGGCGTCGATCGTCGTGACTTACATCGTGGAGAAGGGCAAGCCGCTGGCGACGCCGGTGAAGTAGCCGCGCGATGTCCGCCGAGGCCGCCCTCGTCTCACATCCCGTCGCCCTGCTGGCGCTGGTGCTCGCCGTGGTCGCCGGCGCTCGTCTGCTCGAGCAGCGGATCGCGTGGGTGCAGACGATCAGCTCGGCGGTCGTCTGCACGCTGCTCGGCATCCTGTTCGCCAACATCGGCGTCATCCCGCAGGCCTCGCCGATTTACGACGGAGTCAACGCTTACGCCGTGCCGTACGCGATCGTGCTCGTCATCCTCGGCTCCGACCTGCGCGAGCTCGGCCGCGCCGGCCGGCCCATGGTGCTGGCCTTCGTGCTGGCCGCGGCCGGTAGTTTCGGCGGCAGCCTCGTGGCGACGCTCTTCTTCGGGGCCTTCGTGGGTCCGGAGGCCTGGAAGCTTGCGGGGCAGTTCGCGGCGTCGTTCACCGGCGGCGGCATGAACTTCGTGGCCGTCGGCCGGGCGCTCGAGACGAGCGCCGACACGTTCGCGGCTGCATCAGTCGTCAACAGTCTCTCCACCGTGCCGTGGATGCTCGCCCAGGTAGGGCTGTACCGCGTCCTCGTCCGCTTCTACCGGCCGCTGCCGGCCTCGATGCCGGTCACTACCGCCGAAGACATCCAGGCGATCCGCGATCGGTGGGACCGCACCACGCTCACGATCACCGACCTCGCCGTGCTCGGCGCGTTACCGCTCATGGTGTTGTGGGCCTCGGAAGAGCTCGCGCCGCTGCTGCCGGGGTTCCCGCTCGTGCTCTGGCAGACGACGCTCGCCCTCGTGCTGGCCCAGGTGCCGGCCGTTCGCCGTCTCGAGGGTGCGCCGATGCTCTCGTACTTCGCGCTGCACCTTTTCTTCGTGGTCATCGGCACATCCGCCGTGTTCAGCGCGCTGGCGGGACAGGGTCCGCTCCTTGCCGCCTACATGGCGTCGATCATCGCGCTGCACTTCGCGGTGGCCTATGGCCTCGGTGCCCTCGCGCGGCTGGACCTTGCGAGCATCACCATCGCCAGTCAGGCCGCCGTGGGTGGTCCGGGCTCGGCGCTTGCGCTGGCCATGACGATGCGCTGGCCGGCGCTCGTCACGCCGGGCATCATCGTCGGCATCTTCGGCTACGCCATCGGCAATTATGTGGGCGTGGCGTGTGCGTATCTGATGCGCGCGCTCATTACGCGCTGATGCCGCGGGCGCGGAGCGCCTGCAGCAGCTCCTGCGGCTCATTGGTGCCGATGCGGAAGCGCGTGCCGTTCCGCAGTTGTAGCTCCACCGCGTCGAGGCCCCACACGTTCCACAGCCGCCCGTGCGGGATGTAGCGCATGCCCCAGCCGTAGAGCGGCGAGTTGCGCACCACGCGCGCGTGGGTCACGTCCGCAACGGCAATACGTTCGCGAAGGAGGCTGACCGGGCCGAACCGCACGTGCACCGACGTCTCGTCCACGATCACGGTGAGCGTGCCGAAGAGTGCCGACGCCAGGGTGGTCACCAGGCACATCACGCCGAAGATCGTGAGCGACTGCACGCGCAGGGCGATGATCGCCGCGAGGCCCACCATCGCCCCGGCCATCCAGTAGCCAACCTGCGTGTGTTGATAGCGCATGGCTGCCAGTCGGCCGCGATCCTATCTCAGCTCGTCACGCGTGCGGTGGATTCCGCACCTCGCCGGCCGGCCGCGTGCGTCTCTTCCCCGGGGCGCCGATAATCCACAGGATTTCAGCGCTTCTGCCCTGGCACCAGGCGTGCTTCATTCCCTTGGGGTAGCACGACGCGGGAGGGCCCATGGGCGAGTTCTTCACGAAGGGGAATGCGCTTCCGCCGGTGCACGGCGACGTCGCGCCCGGCTTCGAAGGTGTGCGCACCGAGTTCCTCCGCAACTTCGCCGAGCGGGGCGAGATTGGTGCCGCCGTGGCCGCCTATTGGCGCGGCGAGAAGGTGGTGGACCTCTGGGGAGGACGCCGCCTCTGGGACGGCGACGCGCCGTGGGAGGAAGGCACGATGGTGGTCGTGCACTCGACCACCAAGGGTGTCTCGGCGCTGGCGCTGGCCGTGGCGCACGCGCGGGGCTGGATCGACTACGACGCCCCGGTCGCGCACTACTGGCCGGAATTCGCTCAGCACGGGAAGGGGGCGATCACTCTTCGCCAGCTGTTGGCGCACCAGGCAGGGCTCGCGTGGTTCGATGAGTCCGTGTCCGTGCAGCACCTGCGCGATCCCGACGCGCTCGCCCGGCTGCTCGCCCGCCAGAAGCCGGCGTGGCCGCCTGGCAGCCGTCACGGTTATCACGCCGTCAGCGTCGGCCTTTATATGCAGGAGGTCTTCCGGCGCGCCGACCCGGCCCACCGGACGATCGGCCGCTTCTTCCGGCAGGAAATCGCCGGCCCGCTCGGGCTGGACTTCTTCATCGGGCTGCCTCTCGACGTGCCGGCCGGGCGCCTGGCCACGATCCAACCACTGTCGATAGGCGGTGCCCTGCGGGCGCTGCCCACGTCGCCGGGGCCGTTCATCGCCCGTGTCATCTGGCCGTGGTCCCTCCTGCATCGAACGATGCGGTTGCTCGAGGCGGCCGATCCCAACGATCGGGACGTGCTGTCGCTCGAACTCGTGGCCGGCAACGGCGTGGGTACGGCCCGCGCGATCGCGCGCCTGTACTCGGTGTTTGCCGAGGGCGGCGGCGAGTTGGGCATCGGCCCGGACACCTTCGCGCAACTGGTCGCCGAGCCGCGCCTGGACCCCATGAACGACGTGGTCATGGGCGTGCCCAGCACCTACTCACTGGGGTTCCTGAGGCCCGGTCCGCAACCGGTGTTCGGCTCCAGCCCGCGGGCATTCGGTACGCCAGGCGCTGGCGGCTCGTTCGGGTTCGCCGACCCCGATGCCCGGCTCGGGTATGCCTATGTCATGAACAAGACCGGGTATCACCTCTTCGACGACCCCAGGGAAAAGGCGCTTCGCGACGCCGTCATGTGCGCGGTCGCGAGCAGCAGTCCCCGTCGTCGTCACCACGAAACCGCGCCGGAGCCCGCGAGGTAATGCCATGTGGCGACGGGCCCTCCTCACGTGCGGCATCGTGTCATCGGTGCTGTACGCGGCCATGAACGTGTTCGTGCCGATGGCGTGGCCGGGCTACAGATCCGCATCGCGCATGGTGAGCGAGTTGTCGGCCATCGAGGCGCCGAGCCGCGCGGTCTGGGTTCCCCTTGGTGTGGTGTATACGCTCCTCGTCGCCATGGGCTTGTGTGCGCGCGGCTTCGGGCCGGGATTTCGCGCCTACACGCTGGTCACGATGGCGCTCCTCGTCGCAGTCGGCGCGGTGACCGGGCAGAGCGCCCGCGTCGAGGCGGACCTGCCGACGCCGTGGCTGGGCGTCCTGGAGCGCGTCGGCATCGGGCTCTTCCTGATCTGGATCGTGGTCCTGGCGACGACGCTGCTTCGGGAGCCGCGGGTTCACCCGGCAGCGGCGGTGCAGGGCGCCGCGCCGTCTTCGCGACCCGCGATGTGAGGCAGACGACGCGGCGGCTAGCGGCCGCCGGCCGCCGTACCTTTGTCGCCTGGCCACAGGTACTTCCCGAACCAGTCCCAGTTCTGCTGCATCGCCGCGCGATTGGCCTTCGGCTTGTCGAGGCCGTGACCGAAGCCGCGGAAGATCATGAGTTCCACCGGCACCTTCTGGTCCTGCAGGCCCTGGTAGAGCTCGAACGCGTTCGGAATCGGCACGCGCGGATCCTTGTCGCCGTGCTGGATGAGCGTGGGCGCCTTCGCGCTCTTGATGTAGGTCATCGGCGACGTGTCCGCGTAGATCTTCGGGTCGTCCCACGGCGTCGCCTTCAGGTACTGCCGCGTGAACGGGTGGATGTCGGTGTTCACGTAGTAGGTGACCCAGTTCGAGATGCCGGCGCCCACTGACAGCGCCTTGAAGCGGTCCGCGTGTTTCGTCGTGAGGAAGGCCGAGATGTAGCCGCCCTGGCTCCAGCCCATCGAACCCACACGGTCTTTGTCCACGAGGCCCTGCGCCACCAGCGCGTCGATGCCGCTCAGCACGTCCCACGCATCGCCGATGCCGAGGTTGCGCACGTTCAGCGACCGAAACGCCTCGCCGTAGCCGGCGCTGCCACGGTAGTTCGGTTCGAGCACGAGCGCACCCTTCGCCAGCCAGCCGTCGATGGGATAGAAGCTGGCGCTGCCGTAGGGCTGCGGACGCGACACGCCGGTCGGCCCGCCGTGGATCACGACCAGCAGGGGATAGCTGCGGCCGGCCTGGAAGTCCGCGGGCTTGTGCAGCACCCCTTCGATCTCGGCGCCGTCCTGGCTCTTCCACCGCACCACCTCGCGGCCGTGACGCGGCCACGCGGCCACCTGCGCGCCAAGGTCGCTCAGCTTCGTGGCCACGAGTGTCGTCGCCACTGGCGCCGCGAATACGTCGGGGAACTCGCGCGGACCGCTCGCAATAAACGCCGCGTGGGTGCCGGCGGGTGTGACCGCGAAGCTCTGGCCAATCCATTCGTCGCGCACGCGGTGCATGGCCGTCTGTCGGCTGCCGGGATCGAGACGATAGAGATACGACCACGTCCGCTGCGACGCGCTGAAGAAGAGGCCAGACGCCGTCCACGCCACAAGTGACGGATTCTCGTCGAAGCGCGCCGTGAGCGACTCCGGCGCGCCGCCGCTCGCGTTCACCACGGCGAGGGCGCCGTTCTCGAAGAAGTGGAAGGGCTTCGCCATCGCCGACTGGAAGGCGATGC
>JAEUQR010000093.1 GCA_016789705.1 Acidobacteriota bacterium | reverse complement strand
CCCGATGCGCCGCGTCGCCGCCGAAGCGCGGCGCGTGCTGCTCGAGATGGCGTCCACCCACTTCGGCGTGCCGGTGACGGCGCTTGCCGTGAGTGACGGCGTCGTCAGCACGAAGACGGGCGACTCGGCCGATCGCGGCATTACCTACGGCGAACTCATCGGCGGGAAGAAGTTCAACGTCACGCTCAGCGGCAAGAACACCGACACCACGGCCGGCAAAGCGCCGCTCAAGGCAGTGCAGGACATGAAGAACGTGGGGAAGTCGCCGCGGCGCGACGACATTCCCGCCAAGGTCGATGGCACGCAGCGCTGGGCCGTGGACATGAAGGTGCCCGGCATGCTGCACGCGCGCAACGTGCGGCCGCCGCTGGTGGGCGCGACGCTCGCGGCTGTCGACGAATCGTCGGTGAAGGCGCTGCCAGGGTTCGTCGCGGTCGTGCGCAAGGGCAACTACCTGGCTGTCGTGTGTGAACGCGAGGAGCAGGCCATTCGTGCCGCGCGCGAGCTCAAGGCGCAGTGGACGCCGCCGGCCACGAAGCCCTTCCCGCCCTCCGAGGACCTCTTCACCTACATGCGGGCGACCGCGCCGTCATCGTCAAGTGCGCCGACCGTCAGCGGCGACGTGGACACGGCGATCCTCGGCGCCGCCACGGTGTTGCAGGCCGACTACGACGTGCCGTTTCAGGGCCACACGGCCTTCGGACCCGCGCACGCGCTGGCCGATCCGTCGAACGGGCAGCTCACGATCTACTCGAACGACATGAAGTCGTACGGACTCCGGAACGGCGTGGCGCGGTTCCTGAACATCCCGCGTGAGACCGTGCGCGTTGTGTGGATGCAGGGGCCGCAGGCCTACGGCCGCACCGCCGCCGAGGATGCCGGGTTCGAAGCCGCGTTTCTCGCGCACACCTTGCAGCGGCCGGTCAGACTGCAGTGGTCGCGGCAGGAAGAGACGGCCTGGGACACGAAGGGCCCGGCCTACGCCATCACGATGCGCGGCGCGCTTGACGCGCAGGGGCAGGTCGTGGCGCTCGACTTCGACGCCCGCGCGGCCGACCACAATCACGTCGGCTACAACGAACACGACACCGTGCTCATCGCGCAGTTGACCGGCCAGCGCAAGGCGGAGCCGGCGCGCGGCCGGGCGTCATTCCCCTCGGACAAGTACGCCATTCCGGCGCGGCGGATGCGTGGCAGTGTCGTGCCGCTCCCGCTCGCGTGGGAAACGCCGGTGCGGATGGGCAACCTGCGCGATCCGGACGGTCCGCAAGTGACCTTCGCCTCCGAAAGTTTCGTCGACGAACTGGCGGCCGCAGCCAAAGCCGATCCGGTGGCGTTCCGCCTGAACCTGCTCGAACGCGGCACCGGTGACGACGCCGGACACAAGCGCGTGCGTTCGATCGCGTGCCTCAAGGCCGCGGCGGAGACGTTCGGCTGGACGCCCCGGCCCGCGCCGGGCCCGAGGCCGGCGGGAGACGTCGTGTCAGGGCGCGGTGTCGCCTACTCGTATCGCAGCGAAACGGTCGCGGTCGAGATGGTGGAGGTCGAGGTCAATCGTCGCACCGGGCGCATCTGGGTGAAACGCATCGTCTGCGCGCACGACTGCGGCCTCGTCATCAACCCCGAGGCGCTCACGCGCACCCTCGAAGGCGGCCTGCTGCATTCGGTCAGCCGCGCGCTGTACGAAGAAGCGCGTTTCGACGACACGAAGATGCTGAGCGTGGACTGGGTGAGTTCGCCCACGCTCACGCACGCCGACGTGCCGGCGTCGATCGAGATCGCGCAGGTGAACGGCGATCCGGACCCGCATCGTCCGGATCTGCCGCACTACGGCGCCGGCGAGACGGTGTGCAAGCCGATGCTCGCGGCCGTGGCCAATGCGGTGTTCGATGCGACCGGCGTGCGCCTGCGGCGCCTGCCGTTCACGCCGGCGCGGGTCCTTGCCGCGCTCAAGTTGTAACGGGGTCTGTCACGGTCATCATTTGTATTCGGGTCTGTCACCGGAGACGTTCGGTGACGGTGACAGACCCCGTGACAAATCGCGTCCGAGCTGATCAGCCGGCCGCCAGCGTGGTGATCCGGTCGTTCGCCGGAATCGCGAACGACCGGTCGAACACCTCGTCGAGACGCGGCACGCGCGGCAGGCGCTTGGCCGCGCAGAGCGCCGCGATCGCGCGCGTGAACCGCGCGTCGTCGATGGCGCCGATGCCGAGGCGGGCGCCTTCGCGGTGGCTCATGTCGCTCCGCAGCGTGTGCTCCAGGCGCGCGCGTTCGGCGGCCTCGTGCATCGCCGGCACACGCCGCTTCGTCGCGGCCAGCGCCGCGGCCGGATCGGCCACCACGGCGGCGACGCCGCGATTGACGGCCCGCACGAGCCCGCGCACGACGCCGGGCTGCTCGCGCACGAGGCGCCGCGACACCATCAGCGCGCTGCCGTAAAGATCCGGCGTCAGCGCCGGGTAGGGCAGGAAGCGCACGCGCGACGTCGGCGTGCCGGCGGTGATGAGGGCCGCGGTGATCGTGGAGTCGTAGCCGAACGTGCCGTCGTACTCACCAGCCAGCATGCCGGCCACGACCGCGCCCATGCCCGCCTCGCTGGTCGAGATGCGCACGCGGCTCGCATCCACGCCGTGGGCCGCCGCCAGCACCGGGAAGGTCTGCAGCGCCACGTCGGTGGCGTGGCCGCGCAGGTGACGGCCGGCCAGATCGGCAGGCGTGCGCACCGGCGAGTCCGCCGGCACCGCGACCACCGACGGCGACCGGTTGAACATCATGTAGACCGCGACCGGCGCGCGGTCGTTCGACGCCGCGACCTGCTCGACCAGCGCATTCACGTCGCCGTAGCCGACGTCGAAGCTCTCCGCGGCCGTGCGCCCCGCCGCCGTGTAGGCGCCGCGGCCGGCTGTGTAGTCGAGCGCGAGCCCGGCCTCGCTGAAATACCCGAGGTCGTCGGCGAGCGTGAACCACGTGTTCACACTCGAGTAGTCGGAATTGAGCAGCACGCGCAGACGGGTCCGGCTCTGAATCGCGTGAGCGACGCCAGACCCGCGGAGCGCGAAGGCAGACGTGATGGCCAGCGTGCGCAGCAACTCGCGACGGGTGGGAAGCGGCATCCGGGTCTCCATGGGCGTGGGCTCAGCCGCGGGCCAGCGACGTGACACGCTCGGCCAGCGGCGGCAGGCAGGCGCGGGTGAAGATCTCGGACGCGGCGGGCACACGCGGCAACCCGCGGCTCTTCGCGATGAGGGCGATGCCGCGCGTGAGCCGGTCGTCGTCGACGTCGCCGATGCCGATGCGGGCGCCTTCCGGATGCGCCATTTCCATCGCCAGCGTGCCGGCCAGGCGCGGTGTGTCGACGTCGGGCCGGACGGTCTTGTCGCGCGCGACCACACTCGCGATGGCGGCATCGAGGTCGGTCACCGTGTCGGCGAGGCCGCGGTTCACCGCGCGCACGAAGGCGGTGACATCCGCCGGCCGTTCGGCCAGCAGGCGGCGCGACACCATCAGTGTGTTGCCATAGAGATCGGGCGTGTGATGGCGGTACTCGAGAAAGCGGATCCGCGTCCGTCCATCGATGCCGGCCGGGGCCACCGCGGCGATGATCGTGTTGACGAAGCCGAAGACGCCGGCGCTCCGGCCTGCCAGCATGTCTTCGACGAGCGAGCGCATGCTGGCCGGCGAGCGGCGCACGGTGACGGCCCGGGCGTCGATGCCGGTGGCGGCGGCGAACTCGGGGAACACTTCGAGCGCGGCGTCGATGGGATGCCCGGCCACGACGCGGCCTTCGAGATCCTTCGGCGCCTTCACCGGGCCGCTGGCATCGACGGCGATCGTGAGCGGCGTGGTGTTGAAGCCCACCCAGACGGCAATCGGCGCGTCGGCGACGTTGCGCGCGACGAGCGGCACGAGGGCGTTCAGGTCGCCGTAGCCGAAGTCGAAGCCCTCGGGGCCGATCCGCGGCACGATCGCGGCCGCGCCGTCGCCGCCGGTGAAGGCCGCATCGACTCCGGCCGCCTTCATGTAGCCACGGTCTTGCGCGAGGAAGAAGAACGCCTGCGGCCCGGAGATGTTCGAGTTGAGCAGCACGCGGAACGGACGCGGCTGGCCCCAGGCTCGTGCAGCGGGCGCCGCGGCGGCAAGAGCAAGGGCGGCCGAGTGCAGGAAGTGGCGACGGTGCATGCGCGCCATGATGGCACGGGGCGCGGCGTTGCGCCGGGCGATCGTGTTAGCGTGTCGCCCGTGACGTCCACGCGCCTTCTCGCCGTCGTCCTCATGCTCGTATGCGCTGTCGCCGGCTGCGATCGGTCCGCCGGCACACCGGCCGATCTCGCGCTCACCGGCGTCACCGTGGTGGACGTCGCCGCCGGCACGCTCACGCCGGCGCGGACCATCGTCGTGACCGGCGACCGCATCGTCGCCGTGGGCGACTCGGCTGCCGGTTTCGCGCCCGCGCGCACCGTGGATGCCACCGGCCGCTTCGCCATGCCGGGCCTGTGGGACATGCACGTACATTTCGGTGGTGGCGAGGCGCTCATCGACGAGAACCGCCACCTGCTGCCGCTCTACCTCGCCCACGGCATCACGACGGTGCGCGATGCGGCCGGCGACCTGAGCCCGAGCGTGCTCGACTGGCGGGCCGCGGTGGCGGCCGGCACCCTGCAGGGGCCGTCGATCTTCACGTCCGGCCCGAAGCTCGAAGGCATCGATTCGGTGTGGCCCGGCGACCTCGAAGTGGGGAGCGAGGCGGAGGTGCGCGCCGCTCTCGACACGCTCCAGGCGATGCGCGTGGATTTCGTGAAGATCACCGAGAACACGCTCACCCCCGCGCTCTACATGTACGGCTTGCGAGAAGCGATCAGCCGGGGCTTTGCCACCTCCGCCCACGTGCCCGTGGCGGTCACGCTCGATCAGGCGTCGGAGGCGGGCCTGCGGTCGATCGAACACATGTCGTATCTGCTGCGCGGCGGCTCGCCGCGCGAAGCCGAACTGAGTGCGGCGGTGGCCGCCGGCACGATGACGGCGGCCGAGGCCACGACCGCCATGATCGACTCGTTCGACGAGGCGACGGCGCTCGAGACCTACCGGCGTCTCGCGGCGCGTGGCACGGCCGTGACGCCGACGCTCAATGGCAGCCGCATTCTCGCCTACCTCGACCAGGACACACACGCCACCGACAGTTACCTGCAGTATCTCGGGGCCGGTCTCAAGGCCACCTACGAGGGCCGCGTCACCCGCGCCGCCGGCGACGACGCCGCGGCCGTGGCGCGGCGGCACGAACGCTTCGAGAAGGCAGCGCGCCTGCTGCCGCTGCTGCAGAAGGCCGGCGTCACCATCCTCGCGGGCACCGATGCGGGGTTCCTGAACTCGTTCAACTATCCCGGCATCGGCCTGCACGACGAACTCGAGGTCCTCGTGCGCTACGGCCTCACGCCGCAGCAGGCGCTCGCGGCCTCGGTCGTGCACGGCCCGGCGTTCCTCGGCAAAGCCGCGGACTTCGGGGCGCTCGCCGCCGGCAAACGCGCCGACATCCTCGTGCTCGACAGGAACCCGCTGGAGGACATCCGCGCCACGCGCGCCATTCACGCGCTGGTGCTGCGCGGGAAGGCGCTCGACCGCGCGGCCCTCGACGGGCTGCTCACGGAGGCGAAGACCCGCGCGGCGGCGACATCCGCGCCGCGTTGACGGCTCATTTGTCACGGGGTCTGTCACCCTCACATCTCCGTGACAAACGCAGACCGTGACAGACCCGGTGACAACCGGTGACCGTGACAGACCCGGTTACAAATGGGCGGCGGATCAGCGGGGCGGTTCGGCCGGGGCGGGCGGCAGCGGCAGCCTCAGCTCGCGCATCATGAAATGCAGGTCCATGGCCGCCTGCTGCACGCGCAGGCCGAACGGCATGCCGTAGTTGGCCGCGTGTCCGCTTTTGACGTGGTAGCGGAGCAGCACTGGGTGGCCTGATGTGGTCGCCGCCTGGAGGCGCGCGGTGAACTTGCGGCCGGCAAGCGGCGGCACGCGCGTGTCGAGATCGCCGGTCGCAACGAGCACCGCGGGATAGGGCGTGCCGGCGCGCACGGCCTGATAGGGCGAATAGGTCCTGATGACGTCGAACTGCGCCTTCACCGCCGCATCACCGTATTCGAGCAGCGCCGGCATGTTGTTGTTCGTCGTGTACTGGTTGAAACGCAGGATGTCGACGTCCGGGAAGCCGCACAGCACCGCGCGGAAGAGATCGGGCCGCATGGTGAGCGCGGCGCCCACGAGCAGGCCGCCGTTGCTCGTGCCCATGATGCCGAGCGTCTGCGGGCTGGCGTAGCGCTCGCGCACCAGCCACTCGCCGGCGGCGATGAAATCCTCGAACACCCGCAGCTTGTTCGTGAGCATGCCGGCGCGGTGCCAGGTCTCGCCGAATTCGCTCCCGCCGCGCAGGATCGCCATCGCGTAGACGCCGCCGGCGTCTACCCAGGCGGCCGCGAGCGGCGAGAACGACGGCTTCTGGGCCGTGTAGAAGCCGCCGTAGCCGAAGAGCAGCGTGGGCGTGGCGCCGGTGCGCGCGAGGCCCTTCTTGTGCACCACCCACACGGGCACACGCGTGCCGTCCTTCGACGTCGCCGACTCGTAGCGCACCTCGACGTCCCGGCCGTCGTAGGGAATCTCGGCGGCGCGGTCCACGGCGCGCGCGCCGGTGGCGAGGTCCACCCGCCACGAGGCCTCGGGCGCGGCGAACGACTCGAGTGTGAGCACGGCGTGACCGGGGCCGTTGCCGCGGATCGACGCGCTGTGCATCGGCGGCACGGGCAGCTCGTCGCGCCGCGTGCCGTCCATGTCGAAGCGCACGATCCGGTTCGCGGCCTCGTGCAGGAGTTGTGCGTAGATGGCGCCGTCGATGACGGTGACGTCTTCGAGCACCTCGGGCTGCTCGGCCACGACCGTGCGCCACGCGCTCTGCGCCGGCCGCGCGAGCGACACGGCGACCACGCGGTTCCGCGGCGCGCCGAGGTCCGTGCGCATCCACAGCTCGCCGTTCACGAAGCGCGGATAGAAGCGCGCGTCGAGGCCGCGGGCGATCTCGATGGGCGTGGCGCGGGGCGCGCGGGTGTCGAGGGCGAAGACGTCCGTGGACGCCCAGCCGTGCTGCGCGGTGAAGACGAGCCAGCGGCCGTCGTCGCTCTGCAGCACCGAGACGAACGCCGTGGGGCCGTACCCCTCGCCGAAGACCAGCGTGTCGGGGGCCGTATCGGTCGCCCACAGGTGCTTGCGGATGCGCGCACCCGTCTGCCGCGAGCGCAGGCTGTAGTAGAAGCCGTCGCCGGCGGCCGTGGGGACGATGCTGCTGTAAAGCGCCGGCGGGAACGCGTCGTCGAGATCGCGTCCCGTCGCGAGGTCGCGGATGCGCAGCGCGTGTTCGTCCTGCCCGCCGTCGCGCACGGCGTAGACGAGGTAGCGGCCCTGCCGGTCGACGCTCACGAGTTCGACGCGCGTGGTCTGGTCGGCGCTGAGCGGCCGCGGATCGACGACCACCTCGTACGTCGCGGCCGGATCGATCGGCGCGCGATCGGCAGGCGTGCCCGCGGGCGGCGCGGCCGCGTCTGGCGGAACCGGGCGCCGGTAGATCGCGGCCAGCGGATCGCCGGTCCGCCGCAGCGTGAAGTACTCGAAGGCGCCGCCGCGGCGCGGAGCGCCGATCTCGGCGCGGTTCATGAGCACCGTCAGTCGCGCTTCGAGCGCCCGGCGGGCGCCGTCGCGTGGGAACACCGCGTTCGTGTACGCCTCCTGCGCGGCGAGCCAGGCGCGTGTCTCGGGCGCGCGCTGGTCTTCGAGCCAGCGGTAGGGGTCGGGGAATGCTTCGCCGTGGATCGTGTCCACGACGGTCTCAACCCGGGTGACCGGCGCCATCGGCGCCGGCGGGCCCGGGCGTTCGCAGGCGGCGGCCAGGCCGATACCGGCCGCGACCGCGAGGAGGGAGGGGGAGCGACGCGTCATCACCTGAACCATCCTTCACGTTCGAGTTGCTGCCAGACCTTCTCGACGGCGCGTCCGCCCGCGTCGAGCACGGCGGTTTCGTCGGCCACGAGACGGCCGTCGAACACCTGGAGGCGCCCGTCCGTCATCACGTGCCGCACGGCTGCGCCATTCGCGTACAGCAGATGGTGCAGCGGC
This sequence comes from Acidobacteriota bacterium, assembly GCA_016789705.1. Taxonomy (GTDB): domain Bacteria; phylum Acidobacteriota; class Vicinamibacteria; order Vicinamibacterales; family UBA2999; genus CADEFD01. The sequence continues at coordinate 16,374 of JAEUQR010000093.1, read as the reverse complement.
TCCGGAGGCAATGTCCCGGTGCCGACGAGCAGACCCGAGACGTCGATCATCGTGAGGTCGGCGCGCGCGCCGGCGCGCAGGCGTCCCAGGTCCGGGCGGCGCAGGCCGCCTGCCGGCACGATCGTGGCCCCGGCCACGGCCGTCCAGATCGACGGCCGTTCGAGGGGCACCGGACTCACGCGGCGCAGCAGTGCCTCGCGCGCCTGCCCGTAGAGCACGGCCAGCTTCAGGTTCTCGACGTAGTCGTTCGAGTGCGTGTCGATGCCGATATTCACCGGCACGCCGGCGCCGAGGGCTTCGGGATACGGCATCGACTCCCCACCCGCGCCTCCCGCGGACGGGCAGTGCGAGAAGACCACGCCGTGTGTCTTCAGGACGGGGCCGTCGGCGGCCCAGTCCACCCCGCTCATGTGCGCGCCGAACACGGGCAGATCGTAGGCGCCGAGGGATTCGAGCCAGCGCACGGGCGACACGCCCCAGAGCCGCGTCACGGTCTCCGTTTCCCGGGCGCCCTGCGCCAGATGCAGGTGCAGCCCGTTGCCGACCGCGCGGGCCGCGTCGATCATCGCGCGCATCGTCTCGGGCGTGTGCGTGTCGGTGGCGTGTGGCGCGATCTGCGCGCGGATGAGGCCGTCGTTGGCGCGGGCGTTGGCCACGGCGAAGCGGCGCGCGACGGCGATTTCGTCGAGCGTGCCGGGCACCGACGCGGTGAGTGCGGCGTCGTCGCGGCGCTGCCAGATCGGAAAGAGGCGCGGGATGCCGGGAATCATCGGCGCCGGATACCCGCGCACGCCCCAGCGCGTGGCGACGCGCACGTACGATTCGGCCTGGCGCAGGCTCAGGCTCATGTCGAGCGTGGTCGTGCAGCCGCTGCGCAGCAGCTCCGCGAGATTGAGCGCCGTCAGCGCGTCGAGGTCGGCGTCGTCGAGCCCTTCGACCACTTCGAGCGGACGCGCGTACGACCGGCCGCCTTCGATGATGCCCCGCGTCGGCGTGCCGGCGCAGACGTGTGTGTGGCCACTGATGAAGCCGGGCAGCACCAGCAGACGGCGTGCGTCGATGCGCGTCTGGTTGCCGGCGATCCGGCCCTGGCGTACTTCGGCGATGGCGCCCTGCGCGACGACGATCGAGGCGTCGCGGAGCAGGGTGACCCGGTCCGCGGCGTCGGCGGTGAGCGCCCAGCCGGCCTCGATGACGAAGGGCGCCCGCGGCGCGTCGGGGACGGCCGGGGGCTGCGCAGGCTGGGCGGCATGGGCGGGTGTGACGGCCCGCCCGGCCAGGAGCACGCCGGCGGCTCCCGTGCCGCCGGCGAGCCAGGCGCGGCGGCTCATCGTCGCCGGCCCGGCCGGAGGCCCGGGGCGGCAGTCCTGGCAGACGCAGCTCATGGCGCCCACTCTACCAGCAGGATTCCCGGCCAGATCCGGCGTTGACGCCCGTCGGCGCCAGGGATTAGACTGCGCGCACTTGGCCCCGTCGCTCCTTCGCGTCCGCATGTGTTGTTGTTGCCGCTCCTGCGACAGAGGGCCCGCCATGCGTGTGCCGTGAGTTCCGCCTGACGGCGACCGCGCACCACAGTCAGACCGGCCCTCTCGCCCGCGGGAGGGCCGTTGTGTTTTCCGGCATGAAACAGCGGCGCGGCCCCCGCGTCCAACTGACGGCACCGCTTCAGGAGTTCGTATGAACCTACCCGTTCTCGCCAACATGGCCGTCTTCGTGCTCACGCTGGGCTACCTCTACCAGCGCCGCAAGGGTGGGGCCTCCATTTCGAGCAACGTGCTGCTCGCCGTGCTGCTCGGTGTGGTGCTCGGCGCGCTGGCACAGACGGCCTACGGGCTCGGCAGCGCCGCCATCACCGGCACGATGACGTGGGTGGGCGTCGTCGGCGGCATCTACGTGCGGCTGCTGCAGATGGTGGTCACGCCGCTCGTGCTCGTCTCGATTCTCTCGGCCGTCACGAAGCTGCACGACGCCAAGGCGCTCGGCAAGATCAGCGCCGGGGTGCTCGGCACGCTGCTCATCACCACCGCGCTCTCGGCGGCCATCGGCATCGGCGTGACGAACCTCTTCGGTCTGCGCGCCGAGGGCCTCGTGCAGGGCGCGCGCGAACTCGAGCGCGGCACCTACATGGAGACGCGCGTCGCCGACGCCGCCAAGCTCGATCTGCCGTCGCTGCTCACGGCGATGGTGCCGACGAACATCTTCGCCGACCTGACCGGCTCGCGCTCCACCTCGATCATGGGTGTGGTCGTGTTCGCCGCGATGCTCGGCTTCGCGGCGCTCGCCCTCAAGCGCGACAAGCCCGAAGTGGGCGACCGCGTGCAGCAGGGCATCGACACGCTGCAGCAGCTCGTGCTGCGGCTCGTGCGCATGGTGCTGCGCCTCACGCCCTACGGTGTGCTCGCGCTCATGACGCGTGTCGTTGCGACCTCGAACGTGAACGACATCTACAATCTCGGCGGGTTTGTCATCGCCTCCTACATCGGCCTCGGCATCATCATCCTGCTGCACGCGGCCATCCTGACCGGCACGGGCCTCAATCCCGTGCGCTTCTACCAGAAGGTGCTGCCGGTGCTGACCTTCGCCTTCACGTCGCGCTCGAGCGCGGCGGCCATCCCGCTCAGCGTCGAAACGCAGGTGAGCCGCCTGGGCGTCTCGCCGGCCATCGCCAACTTCGCTGCCAGCTTCGGCGCCACCATCGGCCAGAACGCCTGCGCGGGTCTCTACCCGGCGATGCTCGCGGTGATGATCGCGCCAGGCGCCGGTGTGGACCCGACATCGTTCTCGTTCATGGCGTCGGTTGTCGGCGTGGCCACGCTCGGCTCGGTCGGCATTGCCGGCGTCGGCGGCGGCGCCACCTTCGCCGCGCTCGTCGTGCTCTCGGCCCTCAACCTGCCGGTGGCCCTTGCCGGGCTGCTCATCTCGGTCGAGCCGCTCATCGACATGGGCCGCACGGCGGTCAACGTCAGCGGCTCGATGACGGCCGGCACCGTCACCGGCAAGATGCTCGGCCAGCTCGACTTCGCGGTGTTCGAAGCGCACGACGCGCCGCCGACTGAGGCCGACGCCGACACGGACGAGGCTCCGGCCGGCGAACCCGCCGGCGCCCGCGCCTGAGATGTGAGGGGGACTGTCCCCAGTCTGGTTCCAGCCAGACTTGCATAGTGGGGTCAGACCCCATTCGGGGCGGGGCCAGACTTCGGCCCGGTGTACGATCGGCGGTGGAGTTGCCGCGTCATGCGTCTCACGCCCTTCCAGCGCCTCGCCATCACCACGACGGCGCTGACGTATCTGCTCATCGCCGTCGGCGGCCTCGTGCGCGCGTCGGGTGCCGGCCTCGGGTGTCCTGACTGGCCGCGCTGTTTCGGCTCGTGGGTGCCGCCGATGTCCGCGGCCGCGCTGCCGCCCGAGTTCGATGCGTCGCAGTTCAACCCGACGCTCATGTGGACCGAATACCTGAACCGCCTGCTCGGCGTCAGTGTGGGGTTCGCCATCTTCGCCACCACGATGTCCGCGTGGCGCCGTCACCGGCGTGAGCCCAGGGTCCTCTGGCCCACGGTGGCCGCGCTGCTGCTGACCGGATACGAGGGCTGGCTCGGCGGACGCGTCGTGGCCCATGAACTCGCGCCGTGGATCGTGACCGCGCACATGGTCGTGGCGCTCGTCATCGTGCAGCTGCTGCTCTGGGCCACGGTGGAATCGCTTGTCGGCGCGCGCCCGGCCGCGGCGGCGCCCTCGCCGTCGCTCGTCCGCTTCGGCTGGGCGGCCTGGGCCGTGACCGCACTGCTCCTCGTGCAGGTGGGCGTCGGCACGCAGGTGCGCGGCGCCGTGGACGACGCGCTGCCGGCGACGCCGCGCGATGAAGTGCTGGCGGCCGTGGGCGCGATCGACACCCGGCATCGCGAGCTGGGCGCCGTGGTGACGCTGGCGGTCGTGGGCCTGTGGATGTGGGCGTGGCTGCAGCACGGCGCGCACGCGCCGCTGCGCCATGCAGCGAGTGCGGCGCTGGCGGCGGTGGCCGCGCAGATCGCCGCCGGGATGGTGCTGGCCGGCTTCGCGCTGCCGCCGGCGGCGCAGGTGACGCACCTGACGGTGTCGAGCCTGCTGCTCGGCGCGCTCACCGCGGTGGCGCTCGTGGCGTGGAAGTGGCCGGCCCCGTCGGCCGATGCCCTCCGCGCGCCGCACGCCGCCTGAATGTTCGGCGATCCCCTGTTCGCGGCGTTCCTGAGCTTCACCTTCGTCTTCGTCGCGACGCCCGGCGCGACGACCGCCGTCGTCGTCCGCAACACACTCGACGGTGGACGACGCGCCGGACTCTTCGCCGCGCTCGGCGCGGCCTGCGCCAATGCCACCCATGCCACCGCGGCGGGCCTGGGCGGCGCGGCGCTGCTGGCCACCTGGCCAGGTGCGCTCGACGCCGTACGGCTCGCCGGCGGTGGCTACCTCGCGTGGCTCGGCGTGCGCAGCCTGTGGCTCGCCTGGCAGGGACAGGCACCGCTGGCACTGGCCTTCACGGAAGCGCGCGAGGCGCATCACCGCAGTTTCCGCGAGGGGCTCACCGTCAACCTGCTCGGCCCGGTGATCCTCACGTTCTATCTGTCGGTGGTCCCCGCGTTCCTCCGGCCGTCCTGGCCGCGATGGGCCTATCTGGTGCTGGCGGTGAGCCACGTGGCGCTGGCCTTCACGTGTCATGCCGCCTGGGCGCTCGCGCTCCACCGCATGCGCCAGGTGTTCCGGCGGGCCGGACCTCGCCGCCTGCTCGGCGCCGCCACCGGCGTGGCGCTGCTGGCCCTTGCCGCGCGTGTGCTCGGCCGAGCGTCGTTCGGCTGACCTCGCGGGCCGCCTGCGCCGCCCGTGCACAGCGGCCCCGTTCGTCGCACGTTTCGTCACTGGCCTCTCGGTGCACCTGCCCTGTGCCGCGCCACGCTTCTGATACCGTGAAAGCTTCATGCGGGTGCTGAGTGTCGCGCTGGTCGTCGTGTGGAACGCCCTCGTGTGTTCCGGGCCAGCCATGGCGTCTGACGGCGCGGGCGCCGTTCACTCCGGCCTCGACCGTCAACTCCAGGTCCGGCCGCCCCGCGTCGACACCGAGGTGGTCATCGACGGCGTGCTCGACGAGGCCGTCTGGACCGAGGCCGCGCGCCTCACCGGCTTCTCGCGGTACGCGCCGGTGGATGGTGGCGCCGCCGATCGCGCGACCGAAGTGCTCGTGTGGTATTCGCCGACGGCCATCCACTTCGGCGTCCGCGCCACGGCCGGCGCCGACGGCGTGCAGGCCACGCTCGCCGATCGCGACCGCATCGACGCCGACGACCACGTGCAGTTCTTCCTGAGCACCTTCGCCGACGGACGCCAGGCGTTCGTCTTCGCCGTCAATCCGCTCGGCGTGCAGATGGACGGATCGCTCGTCGAGGGCCTGCGCGGCGGTGGCGGCTTCGGCGGCCTGGCGGTGGGGCGTGAGGACGTCGATCGCAGTCCCGACTTCGTCTTCCAGTCGCGCGGCACCGTGACCGGCACCGGCTATGTGGTGGAACTGCGCATTCCGTTCAAGAGCCTGCGCTACCAGTCGGCCGCCGAGCAACGGTGGGGCGTGCACGTGACGCGAGTGAGCCCGCGGGCCGGCGTGGAAGACAGCTGGGCGCCGGCACGGCGGGAAGGCGCCTCGTTTCTGTCGCAGGCCGGGTTCCTCGATGGCCTGCACGACCTGCGCCGAGGCCTCGTGCTGGATCTGAATCCCATCGCCACGGCGCGTGTCGACGGCGCACCCGCGGCTGCCGGCTGGGGCTACGACACGGCGCGTCCGGATCTCGGCATGAACGTGCGCTGGGGCGTCACGCAGACGATGACGCTCAATGCCACGGTCAACCCCGATTTCTCGCAGGTCGAGGCGGATGCCGGGCAGTTCCAGTTCGACCCGCGGCAGGCGCTCTTCTTTCCCGATAAGCGGCCGTTCTTCCTCGACGGCATCGAACAATACGCGACGCCCAACAATCTCATCTACACGCGCCGCGTGGTGGCGCCGCTCGCCGCCGCCAAACTCACCGGCCGGCTCACGCCCTCGACGAGCGTCGCCTATCTCTCGGCAGTGGACGACGCCGCGACTTCGTTCACCGGCACCGACCATCCCGTCTTCAACATCCTGCGCGCGCAGAAGGATCTGGGCACGTCGTCGAAACTCGGCCTCGTGTACACCGACCGTATCGACGGCGCGCGCTCGAACCGCGTGCTCGGCCTCGACACGCGCCTCGTGTGGAGCGAGATCTACTCACTGCTCGTCCAGGGCGCCGCCAGCCACACCGACACAGGCGCGTCGAGCGACACGTCGCCTCTCTGGCAGGCCACGTTCAACCGCGCCGGCCGCCGCTACGGACTGCGCGCGCAGGTCCGCGGCATCGACCCGAAGTTCGAGGCGCAGTCCGGGTTCATCAACCGCCGCGGCATCGCCGCCTTCAACGTGACCAACCAGTGGACCACCCTCGGCGCTCCGGGTGGCTGGTTCCAGCGCTTCTCGAGCGACGTCGTGCTCGACGGCCAGTGGGTCTACGACGCGCTGATGGCCGGCCGCCCCTCGCAGGACCGCAAGCTGCACTTCAACCAGAACCTGACGCTGAACGGCGGCTGGCGCGTGGGCGGCTCGGTGCTCATCGAGTCATTCGGCTACGACGAGACGCTGTATCGCGACTACGTGGTCGGCCGTCCGCAGGCCGACGGCAGCACGCGCTTCGATCCGTACGAGGGCACACCGCGGTTGCCGAACCTCGACTACGTGATCTCGGCCGACACGCCGACGCGCCGCGGCTTCAACGGGTCGCTCTTCCTGCTGTGGGGCAGGGACGAGAACTTCTTCGAGTGGTCCTCGGCCGACATCGTCTTCCTGAACGCCTCGGGCACGTGGCGGCCCACCGAACAACTGCGCATCGAAGGGCGCTACCAGCTGCAGTCCTATCAGCGGCGCTCCGACGGTTCGTATGCCGGCATCCGCCGCATTCCGCGGCTGCGCGTCGAATACCAGGTGACGCGGCCGATCTTCGTGCGCCTCATCGCCGAGCAGGACGGCAATTTCGTCGACAGCCTGCGCGACGACTCGCGCACGAACCTGCCGGTGTTCGTCCGCACGGCCGGCGGTTATGCCCCGGCGCTCAGAACGTCGACCCGCCGGCTGCGTGTCGACTGGCTGTTCTCCTACCAGCCCACGCCCGGCACGGTGTTCTTCGCCGGCTACGGCAGCAGCCTCGCGTCGGACGACACCCGTGGACCGGCGTACCGGCGCACGAGCGATGGCTTTTTCGCCAAACTGAGTTATCTTTTCCGACTGTAACTGCCCGCACCCGCCTCCCCCCAGGGTGTGTGACATTCTCCGGAGTCGTCGTGTCCAAGTCCCTCATGCGCATTCGTGCGTCCGCTGTCGCTCCCGTTGCCGTGCTCGCACTCATCGCGTGGGCGGCACCCACCTTCGCCCAGGCGCCCGCCGCCCCGCCGCCTCCGCCTCCCGGCTGGACCGGCTCGGTCGGTGGCGGCCTCGCCCTCACGAGCGGCAACTCCGACACGTCCACGACCAACGTCGGCTACGACGTGCTGAAGGACCACGGCACGAACGTCATCTTCAAGTCCACGGGCCTGCTGCTCAAGGGCTCGAACAACGGCGTGTCGAACGTGGACCGCTCGCAGGCCGATGCCCGCGTGGGCTACACGCTCTCGCCGCGGCTCTCGGCCTTCGGCCAGACCACCTTCGCCCGCGACAACTTCAAGGCGATCGACTACATCCTCGCGCCCACGGGCGGTCTGAGCTACAAGGTCGTGAACACCGCGCGCACCGAGTGGCTGACCGACGGCAGCGTCGGCGTCGTGTTCGAGAAGAACAAGGGCCTCGACGTGGACACGAGCGGCGCCATCATCGCCGGCGAGAAGCTGACGCACAAGTTCGCCGAGAAGACGAAGTTCGTGCACGCCGCCACGGCGCTGTGGAAGATGAAGGACTTCGACGATGCCTTCTACACCCTCTCGGCCGGCCTGCTCACGTCGATTGCCGGCAATTTCGACCTGAAGACCGAGTTCCTCTCCACCTACAAGAACAAGCTGACGAACCCGGCGCTCAAGAAGGCCGACCAGTCGATCGTGCTCTCCGTGGTGTACAAGTACTGACCCGCACGACCTGCGCGAGGAGGGAGCGACATGTTCCAGGGATTCAAGGAATTCATCGTCAAGGGCAACGCGTTCGACCTCGCCGTCGGCGTCATCATCGGCGGGGCGTTCGGCGCGATGGCCGGGTCGTTCGTGAGCGACATCATGATGCCGCCGCTCGGCCTCATCATGGGCGGCACTGACTTCTCGAACATCTTCGTCACGCTGAAGGACGGCGCCACGGCGGCCGGTCCCTACGCGACGCTGGCGGCCGCGAAGGACGCCGGTGCGACCACGCTCAATATCGGCGCGTTCCTGAACACGCTCGTGAACCTGGTGATCGTCGGCTTCGTCGTGTTCATGCTCGTGAAGGGCGTGAACGCCGCCCGCACGCCGGCGCCCGCGGCCCCGGCGGCGCCGCCGCCCACACCAGAAGACGTGATCCTGCTGCGCGAGATTCGTGACGCGCTGAAGAAGTAGGCGCGCCGGCTACTTCTTCGCCGCCGCGCCCCGATACGCCACCTTGCCACCGACGATCGTATAGACGACGTCGGTGGCCGGGATCTCCGCCTCCGGCACCGTCATGATGTTCTTCGAGAGCACCGTGATGTCGGCCAGCTTGCCCACCGCCAGCGACCCCTTCAGCGTCTCTTCCTTCGCCGCGTAGGCGGCGTTCCACGTGTACGACTTCAGCGCTTCCTGCCGCGTCATGCGCTGGTCGGGGAAGAACTCCGTGCCGTCCTTGAGCCGGCGCGTGATGGTGGCGTGCAGGTTGGGCATCGGGTCGATGCGTTCGACCGGCACGTCGGTGCCGTTCGAGATGATGGCCCCGCTCTTCATGAGCTTCTGCCACACGTAGCCGCCCTCGGCCACCCGTTCCTCACCGAGGCGCGCCCGCACGTACGGCGCATCCGACGTGGCGTGGATGCCCTGCATCGAGGCGATGATGCCGAGCTGGCCGAAGCGCGGGATGTCCGGGACGGCCAGGTGCTGCGCGTGTTCGATGCGCCAGCGCCAGTCCTTCACCGTGGGGTTGGCCTTGAAGGTGGCCTCGAAGATGTCGAGCACCTCGCGGTTGGCACGGTCGCCGATGGCGTGCACGCCGAGTTGCACGCCGTTCGCGGCGGCCAGACCCGCGAGCGCCCGCACGTCCTCGACCGGCGCGGTGTTGAGGCCGGTGCTCGTGGGCATGTCGCTGTAGGGGACGAGCAGCCAGGCGCCGCGTGAGCCGATGGCGCCGTCGATGGTCTTCTTGATGGCGGCAATCGTCAGGTGGTTGTTCGCGAGGCCGACGGCCTTGTAGCTGGCCATCTTCGCGGCGATGTTCTCGTTGGTGTCGCGCACCATCACCCACAAGCGGATACCGAGCGCGCCCTGTTCGGCTGCCTGCTTGATGACGTCCACCGTGGCGAAGCTCTCGCCAGCGTCCTGGAACGACGTGACGCCCTTCTCGAGCGCCGCCTGCACGGCGGCATCGATGACCTTGCGGGCATCGGCGGCGCGCTCTTCGGGCGTGCGCTTCGCGATCGAGGCGGCGAGGGCATCTTCGGCGAGGTCCGACGCCGTTTCCCGCAGCACGCCGATCGGGCGGCCGGCACGATCCTTCAGGATGTCGCCGCCGGCGGGGCTCTTCGTGGCGGCCGTGATGCCGGCCAGCTCCATCGCCTTCGCGTTCACGTAGGTGGCGTGACCGCTCGCGTGTTCGAGGATCACGGGATTCGCCGGCGACACCTTGCTGAGGGCGTCGTGGATGGGGAAGCCCTCGACGTTCGGCTGCGGCACCGCCGTCCACTTCTCCTGGTGCCAGCCGCGCCCGCGGATCCACTCGCCGGGCTGCGCTTTCGCGGCGGCCTCGCCCACGAGGCGCACGATCTCGTCCCAGCTCGTCACGTCCATCAGGTCGATGACCATGCGCGACTGGCCAAGGCCCATGAAGTGTCCGTGGCCTTCGATGAGACCCGGAATCGCGGTGAGGCCGCCGAGGTCGATGACCTCCGTGGCGGCACCGACGTACTTGTCGATGTCGGCGGTGGCGCCGGCGGCGACGATGCGATCGCCGCGCACGGCGAGCGCCTGCACCTCGGGCGCGGCGGCCTCCATAGTGACGATGGTGCCGTTCTTCACGACCATCGTCGCCGGCTCGACGGCCGGTTCACTCGCACACGCCGTCAGCGCGGCCAGTGCCGCAGCCATCCCCGTCATCCGCCACGTCGTCGCCTGCGTCACCGTCAGTCCTCCTGTCGCGCGTCCACCGGGAGGCGACATTCGGAACTCTGGCCGGTTGCCGCATGGCCTGTCAACCGGTACGATCGTGGCGATGCTGGCCTTCGCCGACGCGCTGCGCACGCAGCTGGCCGCGCCACTGCCCGGGCTCGACGCGCAGTTACGCATGGCGCCGCGCCCGCGCCCGGGCTGGGACCCGCTGGCCGTGCCCGAGGGCACCCGTGAGGCCGCCGGCCTGTTGCTGCTGTATCCGCACGAACACACGTGGCACGTGCTGCTCACGGTGCGCGCCTCCGCCCTCCGGCATCACACGGGGCAGGTCTCGTTGCCGGGCGGACGCGTCGATCCCGGCGAGACGCTCGAGCAGGCGGCGCTGCGCGAGGCCTTCGAGGAGGTCGGCATCGGCCCTGACGGCATCGAACTCGTGGGGCGCCTGACCGCGCTCCACATCCCGGTCTCGCACCACCTGCTGCACCCGGTCGTCGGGGTCACGGCGGCGCGGCCCGACTTCCGGATCGCGGCCGCCGAAGTCGAGCGGGTGATCGAGGCGCCGCTCGTGCACCTGCGCACGCCGGAGACGGTGCGGTGGGAACAGCGCGTGCGCGAACGTCCGCCTTCGGTGCTGATGGACGTCCCCTACTTCGACGTGGACGGTGTCAGGGTGTGGGGCGCCACGGCGATGGTGCTGGCGGAGTTCCTCGCCGTGCTCGACGCCATCGACGCCGCCGGCCACCCGCGCTGACGACCACGACGCCGATGCCGTACGCACCCCGGTCCGGGAGTGGACGAGTCGGCGTCTGCCGCGACGAATCCGGCCGTTTTCGCACATCCCGGCGCGTTCCGGCCTAATCGCCGGGCCGGCAGGCACCGATAGTTACCTCGAGTGACCGACCCCCGCACCGAGGCACCGCCGCATTTGTTGCTGGCCGTGGCCCCGGACCTCCGCACCCAGCTGGCCGACACGTTCGCCTCCGACGGGTTCACCGTGACCACGGTCACGGCGAGCGCGGCCGCGTGCGGGGCCTGCGCCGAGCCGGGCCCGGGCGTGGTCGTCGTCGACGCCGAACTCGAGGGCGACCGCACGGTGTTCCAGACCATCCTCGAACTGCGCGCGCAACCGTGGATGGCCGAAACGCCAGTGTTGCTGCTCATCGCGGAACACGACGCCGCTGCCGTGCATCAGGGCCTCGAAGCCGGGGCCACGGACTTTGCTACCCGCACGGCCCCCACGTCGCTGCTTGGCCACCGGGTGCGCCAGCTGCTGCGTGTCACGCGGACGATGCACGACCTGCGCAAGAGCGAGTCGAGCCTGGCGCAGGCCCAGCGCATCGCCCGCCTCGGAAACTGGATCTGGGACCCGCAGGAAGACCGCGTGGTGTGGTCGGCCGAGGTGCATCGCCTGCTCGGCGTGCCCGACACCATCCGCACGGCGCCGATGGCCCGCTTCCTCGACCGCGTGCACCGCGGCGATCAGGCGGCGGCGCGCACGGCCCTCGACCATGTGCTGGCCGGGGCGCCCGCCTTCGCCCTCGACCTCCGCTTCGTGCAGAAGGGTGGCCAGACGCGCGTGCTGCACACGCAGGGCGAGGCGATGTACGACGAGCAGGGCCGCGCCACCCGCGTGATGGGCACCCTGCAGGACATCACCGAACGCACCGCGGCCGAAAACCGCATCAAGTTCCTGGCCTACTACGACAGCCTCACGCATCTGCCGAACCGCGTGCTCTTCACCGAGCGCCTGCGCGGCATGCTGGCCACGGCGCGGCGCCGGCATCAGCTCGTGGCGACCGTGTTCGTGGACCTCGACAACTTCAAGAGCGTCAACGACACCATGGGCCACACGGCCGGCGACGAGCTGCTGAAGACGGTGGCCGAGCGCTTCCGTGACACCGTGCGCGACACCGACCTCTTCACGCGCGACCGCCACAGCGACAGCGAGACCCACACGGTGGCCCGCCTCGGCGGCGACGAGTTCATCCTGGCGATTGGCGACCTCGAACGTGTGGAAGACGTGCCACGCATCGCCCGCCGCCTGCAGGACGCGCTCAAGCAGCCGGTGACACTCGCGCCCTACGGTGAGGTGTTCGTCACGACCAGCATGGGCATCAGCGTCTTCCCGCAGGACGGGCAGACCGTCGAGGAACTGTTCAAGAACGCCGACGCCGCGCTCTACCACGCGAAGGATTCCGGCCGCGACTGCTTCCAGTTCTTCAGCAGCTCGCTCAACGAGGCCGCCCTGCAGCGCCTGCTGCTCGAAGGCCACCTGCGCCGCGCCGTGCAGAACGACGAGCTCGTCGCTTATTTCCAGCCGCAGGTCGATGGCCGCACCAACCGCGTCGTCGCGGTCGAAGCGCTGATGCGCTGGAACCGGCCGGAAGCCGGACTCATCGCGCCGGCGCAGTTCATCCACGTGGCCGAGGAGAGCGGGTCGATCCACGAGCTGGGCCGCTGGATCCTGCACAAGTCGAGCACCGAGTCGGTGACGCGCGGCTGGCACGCCCGCGGCGTGAACGTCGCCGTGAACATCTCGGCGCAGCAGTTCAAGCGCCCGGATGTCGTCGACACGCTGCTCGAGGCCGTCACCGCCTCGCACCTCGATCCGCGGGCCGTCTCGCTCGAGATCACGGAAAGTGTGCTGGCCGACCACGCCCGCGCCGTGCCCACGCTGCGGGCGCTCAAGGACGCCGGGTTCTCGATCATCCTCGACGACTTCGGCACCGGCTACTCGTCGCTCACCTATCTCAAGGCGCTGCCGCTCGACGCGCTCAAGATCGACCGCTCGTTCATCCGCAACATCACGACCGATTCACGCGACGCGGCCATCGTCACCGCGATCATCGGCGTGGCGCGCAGCCTGTCGATGGACGTCGTGGCCGAGGGCGTCGAACGAACCGCCCAGCGCGACAAGCTGCTCGAGCTCGGCTGCCCGGTGATGCAGGGGTACCTCTTCGGCCGCCCCGTGCCCGTCGATCAGCTCATCTGCTGACGGCGGGCCGGCCCCACAGATTCGCGCGGTAGCGTGGCCTGCTGGCCTGCGTCCGGCCCTACGCAGGCCGTCAAACGACAGCGGGGGCGAGGTGTCGGCGGAAGCGCGGGGCCCCGGGCGGTGCTGCGCGACGTGATCCACGTGTCGCAACTGTGCCTGAACACCCCACGCGGATTTCGGCGCCGCCTTGTCGTTTGACGTCGGACGCGTGAGCGGCCTGCTCCGGACGTCCGCAGGCCAACAGGCCACGCTACCGCGCGACGTGCGCGCCCGCCAGTGGCCTACTCGCCCTCGCCGGCGCTGGAGAAGTCCAGAACCTGCGGCCGTTCCCGCACCGTGCTGGCCTTCGGTGCACGCTTGAACGTTGCGCTGGCCTGGGCCGGCGGTCTGTCGATGCCCTTGCCCGTCAATAGGTCTTCGACGGTGAGGATCTGAATCCGGGGATGCTTGCCCACGGAGACGTGTAGAAGCCTGCGGAAGCCGCCTCCGTCCGCATGGCTTTGGTGGGCTCGTCGAGGCACAGCAACACGCCGATGACCGCCTTTTCGCGGTCGACGACTCCGCGGAGGTCGCGAACGTAGGGTGCATGCAGCTTGCCGGCCTTCACCGACAGAACGATCTGTTTGGTCTCGCCAGGGCCTTCGTGGAAGTAGATGCGCCCGTCGATGCCTTTGTCGGCGCCCTTCTTCTGTTCCACAGGCCGGGCACCTACGAGGCCGAGCGCCCACCACTGGAATTGATAAGGGTCCGATGCCGCCAAGGCTTCCGCGTCGGGCTGAGATACTGGCTCTCCGACCACCCGATAGGAGGCCTTCCCCTCGAAGGTGTCCGTTAGCCTGCTGCGAATCAGGGTAATCGCCAGGTGCGTGATGTCGATGCCGACCCACTGGCGCTTGAGCTTCTGCGCCGCTGCTATCGCCGTGCCGCAGCCGCAGAACGGGTCGAGCACGACGTCACCTTCGTTGCTGCTCGCCTCGATGATTCGGGTAAGCAGCGCCTCCGGCTTCTGAGTGGGATAGCCAAGACGCTCGGCTCCGACCGGATTGATGCGGTCGATGTCGTCCCACAGGTCAGACACCGCGAGCCCCATCAGCTCTTCGCGATACCGTTTGTATTGCGGCATCGTGCCCTTCGGTGGCCAGTAGATGCGCCCCTCGGCGTCGAGCTTGTCCAGCGTATCTACGCCGAACTTCCAATGCATGCCCTTGGCGCCAGGGTCAATGCCTCGCCACGGCTCTCCGGACTTCCCGTGTCGAACGCCCGCCGCGCAGAGATCAGCGCGCCAGTAGAGACGACCGTCTCCGTCGTCGAACTTGTAGTACTTGTCGAGATACGCGTCCTCATAGCCGGTGCGCGGGCTGTTCCAGGTCGGTTTGTCGGAATGCGCGTAGTACAGGATGACGTCGTGGACAGGCGCGAACTTCTTCGCGCTGCTGTGCGCAGTAGTCCGTTTCCAGATGACCTCGTTGCGAAACTGTTGTGGTCCAAAGACGGCGTCGAGTACGAGCTTGAGATAGTGGCTCGCCGTCGGGTCGCAATGTAGGTACAGCGAGCCCGTTGGCTTCAACACCCGACGAAGCTCAACCAAACGAGGCGCCATCATCGCCAGATACGCCAGCATGTCCGTGTCGCCCATGAAGGTCCGGAATGCCTGCATGGCCTGTGACACGCGCCCGCCGGCTTCGACGACCTCCTCGAACGCCCTCGCGGCACCCTCGTCCCAGCGCCACGTGTCTTCGAACGCTTTGATCTGCGACGCCGCCTGGGCGCCATCCCGCTCCGCGAACAGGACGTTGTAATTGGCGTTCGAGTTGAACGGAGGGTCGAGGTAGATGAGGTCGACCGACTCGTCATCCACATGGCGCCGGAGAACGTCGAGATTGTCGCCGTAGTAGAGGCGGTTCATGCTGTCGACATTCTAAGCCGCCTGCCACGCTATGCGGCCCATCGGCGAGCGGACGGGGATACCCGCTTCCACGGACGTCCGGAGCAGGCCGCGCACGCGTGAGACGTCAAACGACGAGGCGGCGCCTGAGTCCGCGTGGGGTGTTCAGGCACAGTGGCGACACGCGGATCACGTCGCGCAGCACCGCCCGGGGCCCCGCGCTTCCGCCGATACCTCGCCCCCGCTGTCGTTTGACGGCCTGCGCAGGGCCGGCCGAGGGAGCGGGTATCCCCGTTCGCTTGCCTCGTCCTGCTTTGTGCGTCGGTAGAAGGCGATCGTCACCAACGCCGGTCAGCCGAGGGCCTACTTCCCCGGATCGAAGCGGAAGACCAGATAGCTGATCGGCGAGTCGAGCGCGCTGAAGCTGTGTGGCGTGCCGGCCGGGATGATGATGGTGTCGCCCGGGCCCACGCGGCGGCTCTCGCCGCCCTGCCGCGTGCCGGCCAGGCTCGGCCCGGCGCCGAACTTCGAGAGATCCGTGGGCTTAGCCGTGCCGCCGAGCGTGCCGCCAGTGACGATCGTGCCGCTGCCATGCAGGATGTAATACGTCTCGGTGACGCGCTCGTGGATGAGCGCGCCGGATTCGGCCTGGTCACGGTGCAGCATGGCGACGAGGGCGCGGCCGCCGTGCACGTCGACGCTCTTGATCGGCTGATCGATGAGGTTCTTGGCGACGGCGGTCTCGAGAAACGCGGCGACTTCGGCCGGTGTGATGTGCACTGCCGGGACCGGCGGCGTCTGGGCCCGGGCGGAGGCAGCGACGAGCAGCACGAGCAGCGAGCAGGGCAGGCAACGGATCATGGCGGCAATCTCCCAGGCGGCCGGGGAGCGGCCGGCGCGGCCCGAAGTCTAGCAGAGGTCGAACGTGGCGGGCGGAGCCGCCGCGCGGGGGCTGGCAGCCGTTACCGCGGCGTCCAGAGGAACAGCTGCCACTCGCCGACGGGTTCGGATTCGCCGATGATGACGCCGCCCGAGAGCCGGCGGCTCAGATCCGGTCCGAACATCGCCTGCAGATACGGCTTCTTGGCGTCTCCCGTGACCTCCGTGGCCTTCATGGCGAAGGTGGCGTCGCCGATGCGCACGTAGCCCTCGGGCGCGATGC
>JAEUQR010000092.1 GCA_016789705.1 Acidobacteriota bacterium | reverse complement strand
GATGTTGAAGGCTCCCACCACGCCCGAACCGGCAAACCGCCCGACACTCACGCGCACGCCACCGGTGAAGGTCGGCTCGTAGGCCTGGAACTGCGCCGTGACCACGGCGGACAGCGCGCCCACCGTGAAGACCTTCACGTCAGGAGCGCGGCCGCCATCCGGGCCGACCACGACCTCGGCACGACCATCGCCGTCGACGTCGCCACACGCGACGTTGATGCCGCCGGTGAACCCGGTGTCGAACGGATCGAACGCCACCGTCTCGGCCACGTAACCGCCGGAGAGCGACAGGACGCGCACCCGTCCGCCGCCCGGTCCCTGCGCGGCGATGAGTTCATCGACGCCGTCGCCGTTGATGTCGCAGCTGGCCACGCGGACGCCGCCGCGGAAGCCAGGGTCGAACGCGAAGAAGCGGATGAGATTACTCCCGGCGCCGCTGAACACCTGCACCTGCGGCGTCTCCGCCTGACCGGCGCCGGTCACGATTTCATCGCCGACCACGCCGTCGAGGTTGCCGGCTGCGACAAAACGCCCGCCTCCCGCGCCGATGCCGTCGATGATGACCTCCGCCGCGTCATTGGCGGCGTTCGGGTCGGCCGGCGCACCCTCGGTGCGGATGGCCTGAATGCGCCACATGGTGCCCGAGCGCGGCACGAACGTGATGTTCAGTTCGGCGGTGGCGCCAGGCGGAATCAGGTCGGTATCCCACGTCGCGGCCGTGGCGTTGGTCGCACCGAGCGAGCCGCGAGTCGGCGTTGCCGACACGACCTCGATGCCATTCGCCGTATCGAGGAGCAGGGCGTAACGCCCCCGAGCGGCCGCCGCCCCGGTGTTGGTCACCGTGAAACGGGCCGACACCGGAGAATTGACCGCGGCCGACACGACCCGGCCCGACTGCGCGCCCGACACGCCGGTCGCAGAGAGCACGAGGTCGACCGGCGCCGACGCCGGGTCGGTCACGAACACATAGGAGTCGGTGACGTCACACGCCGGATTCGGGTCGCCATTGGACGAATGGCTCATGAACCAGAGCCACACGACCGATCCAGGCGCCGCCGAGGCGTCGGTGCGGAACGTGACGGTGACGGTGCGAGCCATCCCGGCGGGCGTGCCGCCCGCCCAGACACAATCCACGTTCGTCGGCGTAATCGTGCAGGTGCCCCCGGCTGACGGCGCCGCGTTCAGCGCGAACAGTCCGGGTGGCAGCATGCCGTCGATGACGACGTTCTCGGCCACGCCGGGACCGCGATTATCGGCGGTGTAGGTGGCCGTGAACGGGCTGCCCGCGACGACCGCGAGCGGAATCGTCTGGCCGAGACACACATCGGCGAGGAACCCGCCGCCTTGTTCCGGCACGAAGCCGAAGTCCACCGACAGGTTGCTGTCGGGGTTGGTGTCGCCGTCATCGACAGGCTCGAGACCAAAGCCGAGGGTCACCGGGCCGCTGCGCACGAGTCCGGCCGAGACGACGACGCCGTTGTCGTCGTTGTTGCGGTCGTTGTTCGGGTTGGCCGACGAACTGATGTCGGTGCTCGACTGCAACCCGAGCGGCTGCACGACCGACACGCAGTAGGTGCCGGGCAACAGACCGCTGAAGAGGTAGTTGCCGTTCACGTCCGTCAAGGTCGTGGCCAGCACGGTCACGCAGTCGGCCGCCAGCAGTCGCACCGTCACGCCAGCGCGGCCGCGCTCACCCGCGTCGACGAGCGCGTTGTTGTTCGTGTCGACCCAGACCAGATTGCCCAGGCTCACCGTGCGCACGAATCCGAAGTCGACCGTGAGGTTCGAGTTGGCGTCGGCGTCGCCGTCGGTCGTGGGCTCGCCGAGTAACGACAGCGTGATCGGATTGCTGCGCACGACGGCGGCTGTGACGTTCACGCCGTTGTCGTCGTTGTCTTCGTCGTTGTCGGGGCTGGCCGACGTGGAGATATCGGTGCTCGACAGGTAGCCGCTGATGGCACTGCTCAGTCGATCCACTTCCACGATGTAGGTGCCCGGCGGCAGGTTCGTGAAGAGGTAGTTGCCGCTGGCGCCGGTGGTCGTCGTGCTGAGCACCGTCGTGCCGTCGGCCGCAATCAGCCGCACGGTGACGCCCGGCGCCCCCGGCTCGCCGGCATCGGCGACGCCGTTGTTGTTGAGGTCGAGCCACACGAGATTGCCGAGCGAGAGACTGCCGCCAGGCACGAACCCGAAATCGACGGTGAGGTTGCTGTCGGGGTTGCCGTCGCCGTCAGTGGTCGGCTCGGTGCCGATACCGAGCGTGACCAACCCGCTCTGCAGTCCCGTCGCCGTGACGGCGACGCCGTTGTCGTCGTTATCTTCGTCGTTGTCCGGGTTGGCCGAGGTCCCGATGTCGGTGCTCGACACGCCTCCCGGAGGCGGCACGACCTCGACGTAGTAGCCACCCGGCTGCAACCCGCTGAACAGGTAGAAGCCATTGGCGTCGGTGGTGGTCGTGGCGAGCACGGTCGTGCCGTCGGCGGCGATGAGCCGCACGGTCACGCCGCCGATGCCGCTTTCGCCCGGATCGACGCGTGCGTTGTTGTTGGCGTCGGACCACACGAGGTTGCCGAGGCTCAGCGCGCGCACGAAGCCGAAGTCGACCGAGAGGTTCGAATTGTTGTCGGCATCGCCATCGTCGATCGGCTCACCGAGCAGCGTCAGCGTCACTGGCCGGCTGCGGACGGCGGTCGCCGTGACGTCGACGCCGTTGTCGTCGTTATTGATGTCGTTGTCGGGGCTGGCCGAACTCCCGATGTCGGTGCTCGACAGATAGCCGGTCAGCGGCGCGCTCGTGCGGTCGACCTCCACGAAGTAGGTGCCCGGCGCCAGCCCGCTGAAAAGATACAGCCCGAGCACGTCGGTCGTGGTGGTGGCGATCACGCTGGTCCCGTTGGCGGCGATCAGCCGCACGGTGACTCCCTGGATGCCGCTCTCGCCCACCTCGGCCAGTCCGTTGTTGTTCAGGTCGAGCCAGACCAGGTTGCCGAGTGACAGGCTGCCCGTCGGCACGAAGCCGAAGTCGACCGTGAGGTTCGAGTTCGGATTGCCGTCGCCGTCGCCCGTCGGCTCGCCGCCGACAGAGAGTGTGACAGGCAGGCTCGCCACCACGGCACCGGCCGCGGTGCCGTTGTCGTCGTTGTCGCTGTCGTTGTCGGGATCCGAAGCCGGCTCGGTGCCGCCGCCGGAACTGCTCGCATACCCGGCGGGCGTCACAACCTGGACCACGTAGTCGCCGGCGGCGAGCCCCGCGAACAGATAGAAGCCGCCACCCGCGGTCAGCTGTGTGGCCAGCACCGTGCCGGTCGGACTCAGCAGCCGCACGGTCACACCATCGAGGCCGGGCTCCCCGGCCGACACCACACCGTCGTTGTTGTTGTCGCGCCAGACGAAGTTGCCGAGCGACAGGGTGGCCGAGATGAGACCGAAATCCACGGTCGGATTCAGCGTTTCGCCGGTCGCTGCCGTTACGATCAGCTCCGCGCCGGGCGTCAGCGTCACGGGGGCGCTGGTGATGGTCGCGACGGTGTTGCTGCCGTTGTCGTCGTTATCGACGTTGTTGTCAGGATCAGGCCCGGGCTCGAACGCGCTCGCGGCACCCGTGCTCGACGTGAAGCCGGCGGGCGGCGTGAGGCGCACGCGGTAGTCGCCGGGCTCCAGGCCCGTGAACAGATACAGCCCGCTCCCGTCGGTCACCGTGGCCTGAAGGACCACGCCGGCGCCGTCCAGCAGCTCGACGTTCACGCCCCCACGAGGCGCGTCCCCGGCATTGAACGTCCCGCTGTTGTCGTTGTCGTCGAACACGAGGTTGCCGAGCGACAGCTTGTAGAAGCCGAAGTCGATCGTCAGGTTGGTGTCGGAGTCGGTGTCGCCATCATCGATGGGCTCGCCGCCCAGCGTGAGGGTCACCAGTTCGCTGAGCACGCCCTGCCCGGCCACCGGCGCGCCGTGATCGCGATTGTTGCTGGCGTCGCCCAGGAACTGCCCGGAGCTGTTCCGATAGCCGGCCAGCGGCTGCCCGGCAGCGAACTCCGTCGGCGGCACCTGCACGAAGTAGCTGCCTTCCGCGAGGCTTCGGAAGCGATACAGCCCGGCAGCGGACGTCGTCTGCGTCGCGAGGAAGGTGTCGGTGGCAGGATTGAAGCCGCCATCGCCGTTATCGAGAAACAGGTTCACGTCGACGCCAGCGATCGGCAGCTCGCCTGCATCAACCAGACCGTTGTTGTTCGTGTCGTACCAGAGGAAATCGCCGAGCTCCATGCTGATCCGGGCGGACGGCCGAGGCGCTGTCGCAAACACGAGGGTGATGACAGCGGGAATAACGGCGAGCAACCTGAGTCGAGACGCGTGAGACATGGGGCACCTACTGGCGGGATTGCGAGGCCTAAGCTTACTGGACGTGTCTGCCGATATCTAATGGTTCGCGTACGGCGTGTCGACAGAACTGCGCGGCGCTGCGTCGCTCTGCGCACGGCCGGCCGGACAGACCGGCACAGGCGACGGGAGCGAGCGCCGGCGCCAGGGGCCGGTTGACACCCTGCGCAGCCGCCGGCGATACTGACAAGTCGTCTGACGCGGCGATTTCCCGACTTGATGGGCCGCGTCCCGGGGTGGTCGACCCCCGGTTGAGCACTATCTAAGTCGCGGATGGCCCGCGACTGCGGGCTTTTTCGTTTTCTGGAGCGTTATGACCGATCGATACATCTTCTCGTCGGAGTCCGTCGGAGAGGGACATCCCGACAAGGTCGCCGACACGATTTCCGACGCCGTCCTCGACGCCTGCCTCACGACGGACAAGTACAGCCGCGTGGCGTGTGAGACGTTCGTGAAGTCGAACGTCGTGGTCATCGGCGGCGAGATCACGACCAAAGCGAAGCTCGACTTCGAGAAGATCGCCCGCAACGCCATCCGCGAGATCGGCTACGTCAACGACGACGACGTCTTCCACGCCGACAAGGTGTTCATCAATCTGCTCGTGACGCAGCAGTCGCCCGACATCGCGCAGGGCGTGGATGCCCGCAAGGCCGTCGGCAAGAAGACCGCCAGGCAGGGCGCCGGCGACCAGGGGCTGATGTTCGGTTATGCCAGCAACGAAACGCCGGAACTGATGCCGGCGCCGATCATGTTCGCGCACCGCCTCGGCCGCGAGCTCACGAAGATCCGCAAGAGCGGCGCCGTGCCGTGGCTGCGTCCCGACGCCAAGTCGCAGGTCTCGGTGGTGTACGAGAACGGCAAGCCGGTCGCCATCTCGAACGTCGTCATCTCGACCCAGCACGCCGAGAGCGTGAAGCACGGCGAGATCGAGCGCTTCTGCATCGAGCACGTCATCCGCAAGGTGCTGCCGGCGAAGATGCTCTCCGACAAGACGCAGTTCCTCATCAACCCGACCGGCCGTTTCGTCATCGGCGGCCCGCAGGGTGACACCGGCCTCACCGGCCGCAAGATCATCGTCGACAGCTACGGCGGCATGGGCCGGCACGGCGGCGGCGCCTTCTCGGGCAAGGATCCGAGCAAGGTCGATCGCAGCGCCGCCTACATGGGCCGCTGGGTGGCGAAGAACATCGTCGCCGCGAAGCTGGCGGAACGCTGCGAAGTGCAGTTCGCCTACGCGATCGGCCACCCCGATCCGGTCAGCGTGCACATCGACACGTTCGGCACCTCGGCCGTGCCGGCGTCGAAGATCGTCCGCGCCGTGAACCGTGTGTTCAGCTTCCAGCCGGCCGACATCATCGACCAGCTCAACCTGCGCCGTCCCATCTACTCGCAGACGACCAACTATGGCCACTTCGGCAAGAAGGGTCTGACGTGGGAAGCGACCGACAAGGTGAAGGCGCTGCTCAAGGCCATCTAGGATCTGCGAAGACACGAACGGCCCCGCGGGAGCGATCCTGCGGGGCCGTTCCTCGTTTCAGGCGCCGTCAGCTGGCGGTGGCGACCTTCGGGGCCGTGAGGCCCGGCTCGTGCGCGACACGTCCCGGCCGGTACTCGGCGTAGACGTAGACGGGAATCCCCAGGGCGCCCAGCCGGTCCTCGATGACCGGCAGCACATCCTCCCACGCCAGCGCGCCGACGCCGGTGGCAAGACGCGGCAGGGCCACCGACTCGAACGACTCGTGCACGGCCATCTTCGCCAGCGCGCGCAGCGACTCGCGCACGTGATGCAGCGTGGCACGCCCCGGCCTCGCATTCGCGCCGTATCCCCCCTCCTGTGTGAGCAGGTTGACGACCCGCACTCCACCCGGCGCGCCCCACAGCCATGCGGAGCCGGGCTTCGGATGCTGCTGGCTGCACCAGTGATGAAAGTCCTTGTGCAGCGCGGGGTACTTCTGCCTGATCGCGAGGGCCAGGCCCTGCGTCATCGGGTCGTTCGGGGCCACGCCGTGCGCCAGCACCTGCGCACGCGACAGCAGAATGTCACCGGACACGAAATGAATCACGCCGCGCCTCCTTGTCTTCGGGGCCTGCCGCCCCATCTCATCCGCGCGCACACGCGACGCAGGTAGTCGCGCTCGGCAGGGCCGCCAGACGGGCGGCGCCGATCGCCTGACCGCAACGGGCACAGCGGCCATACGTTCCGGCATCGATCCGCCGGATCGCCGCGCGAATGGCCGCCACTTCTTCGCGGCTCGCATCGTCGAGCCCCTCGAGCACATCGTCGTTCTCGAGTTCGGTGGCCCGCTCCTGCCAGTCGGGGTCACCGGGCTTTCTGAGGTCACCGGCAATCCGGTCGACGCGTTTCAGGAGCACGTCGAGCCGGCGTTCGAGCCCGGCCTTGAGCACCGTGACGTCTGGCATTGCGCCCTCCGCCTTCCAGCACATCAAGAACGGTGCCGCGAGCGGCGTGGGAATTCGGCGGGAATATGGCGCCCCACGGCGTCAGCGGCACGCCCGCGCGGGGGATTTCCCGCCCTGCCCCCGTCACGAACGCCCCGGAGCGCCACAGCGCACGCCGCGGCGCCGGGCAGGCGCACGACCGGCCGCGGCGCGGGGCTTGCAGCGTCTGATGGAATGGTCATCGACGACCAGCGCGAAGTACTCGCCGCCTTGTCGCGCCCCTCCACGTACGGGATGGCGGGCTCGACCGTGGAACGCATCGACACGCACAGCGCCTCGGTGTTCCTGGTCGGCGACCGCGCCTACAAGCTCAAGCGCGCCGTGCGGTACGACTACCTCGACTTCTCGACCGCCGCACGGCGGAAGCACTGCTGCGAGGCCGAGCTGGCGCTGAACGCGCGCGTCGCGCCCGCGATCTATCGCCGCGTCGTGCCGCTCACGCGCGACGGCGGCACCCTCGTGCTCGATGGCCACGGTCCGCCGGTGGAATGGCTGCTCGAGATGAGCCGTTTCGACAGTGAGGCCCTCGGCGACCGGCTGGCCGAACGCCACGCGCTGGGCCTGCCGACGATGCAGGCCCTCGGCCACGCCGTGGCAGTGATGCACGCGACGGCGCCCGTCTCGCGCGGCCGTGGCGGCGCGGCGGCGATGCGCTGGGTCATCGACGGCAACGCCGAGGCGTTCGCGTCGTTCGGCGACCACCTGCTGCCCCGGGCGCGCCACCGCGTGGTCACTGCGCGCACGCGCGCGCTCGTCGAGCGGCTGGCCGCGCGGCTCGACCAGCGCGCCTCGCGGGGACTGGTACGGCAGTGCCACGGCGATCTGCACCTGCGGAACGTCGTGCTGCTCGACGGCCGGCCCACGCCCTTCGACGCCGTCGAGTTCAGTGACGCCATTTCGCACATCGACGTCTGGTACGACGTGGCGTTCCTGTTGATGGACTTGTGGCGGCGCGGCCTGCGGCGCCATGCGAACGTCGTGCTGAACGAGTACGCGCGGGCCACCGGCGACCTCGATGGGCTCGCCGTGCTGCCGCTCTTCCTCGCCTGCCGCGCCGCCGTGCGCGCGAAGACGAGCGCGACCGCGGCAACACTCGCGACCACCGACGAGGCGCGCGCGTCCTGCGCCGGCACGGCGCGCCGCTACCTCGAACTGGCCGAGTCGCTGCTCGAGCCGCGACCGGCGGCCCTCATCGCCATCGGCGGCTTCTCGGGCTCCGGCAAGTCGACGCAGGCGGCGCGACTCGCGCCCGATCTCGGCCCCGTGCCGGGCGCCCTGCACCTGCGCAGCGACATCATCCGCAAGGACATGTTCGGCGTGCCCGCGAGCGACTCGCTGCCGGCCGCGGCGTATGCCCCGGACGTCGGCGTGCGCGTGTACGCGCAGCTGGCGGAACTGGCGGCGGGCGCGCTCGCCGCCGGCCACGCCGTGGCGTGCGACGCGGTGTATGCCGACGCCGCGGCCCGCGCCGCGATTGCCGCCGTGGCGGCGCGCGCCGGTGTGCCGTTCGCCGCGGTCTGGCTCGAGGCGCCCGACGCCACGCTGCTGAGCCGCGTCACCGCGCGGCGGCACGACGTCTCGGACGCCGATGCCGGCGTCGTGCGCCGGCAGCTCACCGAGGCGCAGCCGCCCGCCGACTGGACACATCTCGACGCCACGGCCGACGCCGAGGCCACCCAGGGCCGCCTGCGTGCCGCCCTGGCCGGCCGCGGCATCGCCGTGTCGTGAGGTGCGCGGCCTCTACCGCGGCGCCCGCATCGCCGGTGTGACGATGCCCACCTTGTCCACGCCGGCACCTTTCGCGGCGTCGATGACAGCCACGACCTCGCCGTAGCGCAGCACGCCGTCGCCCATGAGGTAGAGCGTCTTGTCACGCCGATCGGCGAAGACCGACCGGAGGCGCTCGCGGAGCTGGCCGAGCGACACGTCCTGGCTGTTGATCGACAAGCGGCGCGCCGCCGAGTACTCGACCACGATCTGCTCGCTCGTGAACGTGCTGGCCTTCGGCTGCGTCTCGGCCGGCACGGTGGCGTCGAGGCCGGTCTGCGACAGCGGCAGGGCCGCCATGAAGATGACCAGCAGCACCAGCAGCACGTCGATCATCGGCGTGATGTTCATGTCGGCGGTGGCGCTCAGCCGGCGCGCGGTTCGCACCGGCGCGTGGCGGGGATTCGCGTAGCTCATCGTGCTCATGGCGTCACCGGAGCTGGAAGTTGACGGTCACCGTCATGATGACGGCCACCGGTTCGCCGTTGAGGCGCGTCGGGGTGTAGCGCCACTGCCGCACGGCCGCGAGGGCCGCCTCGTCGAGCAGCGGCACCGACCGCAGGACCGTCGCGTCGACGACCGCACCGTCCACGCCGATGGTCGCCTGGATGATGACGACACCCTGCACGCGCGCCGACTGCGCGATGGCGGGATAGAGCGGCGCCGCGTCGTGCACCTTCGTGGGCGGCCGGATCTGCCCGCCCGGGCGCACGGTGCGGGTCTGCGGTTCCGGGGCCGGCGGGGGCGGCGGCGCGAGGACGTCCGAACCGCTCTCGAGGCCGGTGATGACGCCGGCGCCCCAATCGTCGGTCGCGATCGGATCGCGCTGCCACGCAGGTTCGGCGGCGATCTGATCCGGGGCGACCAGCGGCGCCGCCGCCGGATCCGCCATCGCGACGTCGGGCGGCCGCGCCACGCGCGGGCGCGGCGGCTCCGGCGGCACGACCGGGGTCACCGTGGTGTACGAGATGCCCTCGCGCAGTGCCGGCAGCGCGTCGGTCGCGAGCAGCGGCACGACCACGAGGGCGACGACGGCCGCGCTGTGGGCGGCAATCGAGAGCGGCACGGTCAGGCGCGAACGCGCGCCGACACCGTTGAACGGGCGGGTGACGTCTCCGAACAGGTCGCGGGCCATGTGCATCCTCCCGCGCGCGGCGGCCGCTCGAGGCCGGACGGCGTGCTCCGGAGGAACACGGCGCACCCACGCGCAAACGAAGGACGACGGTTTCGGGCCCGAAATGTCGTCGGTTGTAACGGATTGGACACCAGGCGCCGCGATTGGTTCCGCCGGCGCGCGCCGCGGCTACACGCGGCTCGTGTCGGTGAAGTCGCTGGCGCGGAACTCGGTGAGCGCGGCGACCGACGCCCGGGCGGCATCGAAGCCGAGCCGCACGACGTCGTCGGTCAGGCGCGCGAGGTCGAAGCGCAGCCCGGAGGGCCGGCCGCGCAGCAGCGCCAGCACCTCGATGGCCGGCGCGAACGTGGCCGGATCGCGATATTGCGCCTGCTCGCCGGCGGGCAACGCGTCGAACACCATCTGCTCGACACCGGTCGGCTTGATCTTCGCACCCGGCGTGACGCTGTTCACCGCGATGCCAAGCGGCTCGAGTTCGAGCGCCGCCGCGCGCGTGAATCCCTCGAGGCCGAACTTGGTCGCGCAGTACGACGCCTCACACGCGAAGCCCTGAATGCCCGCCGGCGCCGAGACGTTGATGATCGAGCCGCCCGAGACGCGCATGAGTGGCACGGCCAGGCGCGTGAGCAGGAAGGGCGCCGTGAGATTCACCGCGAGCGCCGCATCCCACGTGCTGTCGTCGGTGTCCGAGAGCGACTTCAGCGGCTGAATCGCGGCGCTGTTGACGAGCACCGAGAGCGCGGGACGCAGTTGCTGCACGGTGGCGATGACGCGGGCGGCGTCGCTCTTGCGCCGCAGGTCGGCCACGAGCGGATGGAGCGGCGCCGTGCCCGACACGGTGGCGCAGGCCCGCTCGAGTTCGTCGGCGTTCTCGGCAATCGCCCACACTTCCGCACCCGCCGTGGCGAGGGCTTTCACGAACCCGAGGCCCAGCCCGCGCGATGCGCCGGTGACCAGGGCAGCCTGCCCCTCGAGCCGCAACGGACGAATCACTTCTTGCCTCGGCGGGTGACCTTGCCGCGCGGACGCACGGGTGGCCGCGGCGCTTTGGCCGTCTTCACGGTCTTCTGGGCCACCGGTGGAAGGTGCGGCTTGGCGCCGCGCGTGCGCGGAGCCGGGGTCTGTCTCCTGGCGGGGCGGGTCACGGCGCGCAACAGACGCACTGCCGGCACGTCGGCTGCCACGGGCGGCGCTTCGACCAGTTCGAGCGCGGGGCCGGCGCCGCCGGCGTCCACCAGTCGCTTCCTGCGGCCCAGCGGCCGCAGGGCGGGTGCCGGCTCGGCCGGCTGCAGCCCCCTCGTGCAGCAGGCGGACACGGCGTCGTCGAAGCGCGTGACCTGCAGACCGATCTGCCGCAGCCCGGGCCCGTCAGCAGCGATGCCCGTGGCCTGCCAGAGACGCACTTCCAGGTCGCCGATGGGAAACGCGGCCTCGCGTATCTGGTGCTCCGGGAACTCCCGGATGTCGGGGCTCACGCCGAGGGCGTCGCGCCACAGGTCGAGCGCGCCTTCGAGACTCGGCACGGCGATGGCGAGGTGATGGATCCGTTCGATGCGCGGTCTGTGCATGCCTGGCCCTCGGGCGCGGCATACCGGTCCCCGAGAGGAAGACCCGGCACGGGAGGGGACGCGCTCGCGGCAGCCATCGTATCCCGAGACGGTCCTGGATCGCGGGCGCGACGGCCTACTTCTGCACCATCATCGCGGCGACATTGATGAACATCTTCCCGTCGCGGGCGGTGATGGAGCCCTTGGCCTCGACCTTCTTCGCCACGAAGTCGAGCAGCTTGGCGTTCTTGTCGGCGGCATAGCTGCCCTCGATGACATACACCGCATCATCCGTGAGCAGGCCCATGGGATCGCCGTTCTTCGCGCAGCGCATGGCGCAGGCGGCGTGATCGTCGCCCTTGCCGGCGGCACCCTTGCTCAGCGAACACTGGAGGTCGACGATCTCGCCCTTGACGGTCTTCACCTCGGCGGCGCCGAGCGGCGCGGCGAGTGCAGCGACGAGCAGCGGCGCGTAAACCTTCGACAGCAGCGTCTTCATAAGAGATCTCTCAACCAATCCGGAGGCCGCGGCGGGGGCATGCATCGTGGATCGATCCGTTGTAGGCCGGAGTTCGGAGGCGGGTCAAGCACGGCGTGCGGCACGCAGGCGGGAACGGAAAGGCCGTACAGAAAAGACCGGCCGGAGCCCTCCCCCCTAGAAAGGCGTCCGGCCGGTACTGGTCCGCGCCGAAGCGCGGCGCCAGTGTCGTCTACCTGGCAGCGGCCGCGGTGGCCACGCCAAGCGAACTCATCAGGGCGTCAACCATCGGCTTGATGTCGCGCGCCCTGGCGACGGCGGCCATCAAGTCGCCCTTCTCGAACGCGCCCGAGGCCTCGGACCAGAGCGCGTTGACCTTGTCGAGCGACGCCCTGGCGTCGTCGACGGTCGTCTTCGTCATGCCGGCCGGCAGACGGCGCAGGCCCGTGAGCTCGGTCAGCTTCGCCGTGACCTGGCCCACCATCGCCGGCAGCGCTGCGAAGGTCGCCCACTCCGTCGTCAGGTCCGCCTTCTTCGCGGCCGCGGCCTGCGCGGCGGCCGAGAGCTGCGCGGTGACCGTCTGCACGTCGGCGACGACGCCGGCGTAGTCGCCGCCCTCGAGTTTCTTCTTCGCGGCGCCGACCGCGTCCGTGAGGCCGGTCATCCGGTCGGCCGCGAACATCTCGATCTCGGGCGTCGCGGCCGTCACCGCCTGTTCGAGCCCCTTGAGCGCCATCTCCGCGGGCGCCTTCTGCGACGCGCACGCCACGGTCATACCCGCCGTCAGTACCAGTGCGATCAGCTGCTTCACGGTTCCGTCCTCCATGCCGGTCCACGGGCGCGATTGCCCACGCCCGGCACTGCTGATGTCCGTCAGCACTTGCGTGAGACACAGGCGTTCCGCGGGAAGTCACATCGTGTAGACTGCCCCGGTTTCAAGGGGGCTGACCGATGTCGACACGACCGTCGCAGACCGGACCCGCGGGCCTGGCCGCACTCCTCTTCACCACGGCACTCGCGGCCGCATGTCAGGGCCCGGCGCCGGCGCCCGAGCCCGCAGCGGCCCCCGCCGCTGTCGATCCGGCGGTGGCGGCGCGTGAGAGGCGCATCGCACGCGCCAAGGCACTGGAACTCGACACGCCCTACGTGCCACCGCCTGGCGACGCGCTGTCGCATCACACCTCGGGATACGTGAAGACGGTGTGTTCGGCGGTGTTCCTCACCGGCTACACCGCGGAGTTCGCCGCCGAACACGTGGGCTACTTCACGGGCCCCTACGAACATCGGGCGAAGGTCGGTAAGCCCGTCGTGGACATGGCGAAGAAGACCGTCAGCGTGACGCTGCCGAACGGCGTCGTCCGCACGGCGGTGTACACCGGCGGCCAGGGCTGCGTGACCTATCCGGAAGGATCGACGACGCTCAACTTCACGCCGAAGACGGTGAAGCCGAACCTGCCGCCCGCCGCCTCGCAGGACTGGCCGATGGGCGATCGCGAGCCGAAGACGCCGCCACCGGCCGGCGTGGACATGGAGAAGGCGAAGGCGGCGGTGGACGCGGCCTTCGCGAGCCCCGAGGCCGAGACCACGGCGTTCGTTGCGACCTACAAGGGCCGCATCATCGCCGAACGCTACGGCGAGGGCATCACGGCCACGACGCCGCTCGAGAGCTGGTCGATGGGCAAGAGCGTCACCGGCACGATCATGGCGACGCTCATCCATCGCGGCGTGTATACGCTCGATCAGCCGGCGCCGGTGCCCGAGTGGCAGGGCGAGGGCGACGCGCGCAAGGCGATCCGCATCCAGGACATCATGCGGATGTCGAGCGGCATCCGCATCAAGGCGCCGAACGACCCCGACTACGACCCGAACGGCACCTATCCCGACCACCTGTATCTCTACACAGGCGGCGTCGACTCCTACAAGTACGCGGCGACGCGTCCGCCGCAGTGGCCGCCCAACCGCGTGGGCCGCTACCGCAACACCGATCCGGTGCTCGCCAATTACCTGAATCGCCTCGGGATCGAGAAGCTGAAGGCCGACTACCACTCGTATCCGCAGCGCGCCGTGTTCGACAAGATCGGCGTGCGCACGATGGTGATGGAGACCGACCCCTTCGGCAACTTCCTGACCCAGGGCTACGAGTACATGTCGGGCCGTGACTGGGCGCGCCTCGGCAACCTGTATCTGAACGACGGCGTCACGCCCGGCGGCGAGCGCATCCTGCCAGAGGGCTACACCGAGCACGTGAGCACGATCGCGCCGGCCTGGCTCGAAGACGAGAACCCCGTCTACGGCGGTGGCTTCTTCTGGGTGAACGGCGATGGGCGCGTGCCGCTGCCGAAGGAGGCGTACTCGATGCAGGGCGCCGGCGGGCAGTCGGTGTGGATCGTGCCGTCACACGACCTGGTCATCGTGCGGCTCGGCAACTTCAAGGGCTCGCGGCAGGCCGGGCCTACCCTGAACAAGGCGATGGAACTCCTGCTCGGGGCGGTGCCCAGGAGATAGGGAGCAGGGAACCCACACCGGGGACCATCGGTCCGCGGAGACAGCACGGGGCCGGCGGCATTGCGCTGCCGGCCCCGTCGCACGTACGGACGCGGCGAATCGTCCGGCGCTCGACGCGGGTCAAAGGAGGAAACGAACAGAGGAGACCGCCCATGACCAGAGTGGCAGGCGCCGTGATGGCGCTCGGGATGCTGGCGGCGTCGGACGCCGACGCGCAGTCCCTTCGCGAGGTGTTCCGGCAGGTGAATGCGTCCGTCGTCCTCATCGAGGCCCGCGGCACGAAGGTCGCCGCGCCCGGCGGCGAGCCGCTGGCCGTGGAAGAAGGTGTGGGCTCCGGCGTGCTCATCTCGGCCGACGGCAAGGTGCTCACGGCGGCCCACGTGGTGCAGGGCGCCGACGAGATCAGCGTGCGCTTCACGACCGGCGAGCCGGTGGGCGCGCGTGTGCTCGCCTCGGCGCCGTTCGCCGACATCGCGCTGCTCCAGCTCACACGGGTGCCGCCCGGCGTCACGGTCGCGGCCTTCGGGGATTCGGACGCCCTCGACATCGGCGACCAGATCTTCACCATCGGCGCCCCCTACGGCGCCAATCACTCGCTGGCCGTGGGCTGGGTGAGTGCCCGGCGGCAGCCCGAGAGTGTGTACGAAGACGCGACGGCGCTCGAAGTGTTCCAGACCGACCTCGCGGTCTACGAGGGCAACTCCGGCGGCCCGCTCTTCAACCTGCGCGGCGAGGTTGTGGGCATCGTCACGCACGTGCTCGCGAAGGACGGCACGGCGACCGGGCCGAGCTTCTCGGTCACCGGGAACGTCGCCCGCGAGCTCCTGATCGATCGGCGTCGGGGCTGGCTGGGCATCGAGTCGCTGATGCTCGATGGGGACGTGGCGGCGGCCTTTCACCTGCCGCAGCCCGCCGGCCTGCTCGTGCAGTCGGTCTCCGATGGATCGCTGGCCGACCGGCTGGGCCTGCGCGAGGGCGCGCTCGCGGCGCGCATCGGTGACCTGGATCTCGTGCTCGGCGGCGACGTGCTGCTCGACGTGAACGGTGTGCCGGTCTCGTCCACGCCGGAATTCGTCAGCGCCTTCACCGCCACGCTCGACCGCGTGCGGGCCGGCGACACGGTGACGGTGCAGGTGTGGCGTGGCGGCAAGGTCGTCACGCTGACGACGACCGCGGTCGAGCGGTAGCGGCGCGACGCGCGCGGCGTGCTACCGCGACGGCAACGCGAATACGAACACGGCGCGCCCGGCCGCCACCGACACGTGCTGGCGGCCATCCACCAGGAAGGTCGTGGGGTTCGAGCGCACCATGCCGCCCACCTGGAACTGCCAGAGCGGCGCGCCCGTCTTCGCGTCGAGCGCGTAGAAGTTGCCCTCGTTCGAGCCCGAGAACACGAGACCGCCAGCGGTCGAGAGCACGCCCGACCACGACGGCGACGGCAGGCGGAAGTCCCACACCTTCGCGCCGGTCACGGCATCGAGCGCGCGCACCGCGCCCCACGCTTCATCCGCCAGCCGGCGTTCACCACCACCGGTGAAGGGCTGGCCGGCTTCGTACTCGACGTCGGTCTTGTAGTAGTACGAGCCCATCTCGCGCACCGGCACGTAGAAGAGGCCGGTCTCGGGGCTGTACGACGGGCTCGGCCAGTTCGTCGAGCCCTGCAGGCTCGGGTAGACCAGATTGCCCTCGGGCGTCGGATCCGTGCCTTCGATGACGCGCGGGCGGCCCTTCGGATCGATGCCGCGTGCCCACGTCTGCTTCGCGTATGGGGCGGCGTGCAGGAACTCGCCGGTCACCCGATCGAGCACGTAGTAGAAGGCGTTGCGGTTGGCGGTGATGAGCGCTTTGCGCGGCTTCCCCGCCACCGTGAGGTCGGCCAGGACCTGAATCTGATTGGCGTCCCAGTCGTGCACGTCGTGCGGCGTGTACTGGAAGTGCCACTTCATCTTCCCGGTGTCGGCATCGAGCGCCAGCACCGACGACGTGTAGAGGTTGTCGCCCTTGCGAACGTCGCCGTTCCAGTCGGGCCCGGGATTCCCGGTGCCCCAGTACAGCAGGTTGAGCGCCGGATCGTACGAGCCCGTGAGCCAGGTGGCACCCGCCCCGTTCTTCCAGCTCTCGCCGGCCCACGTCTCCACACCCGGCTCCCCGGCCGCCGGCACCGTGTAGGTGCGCCAGGCGAGCTTTCCGGTGTTCGCGTCGTAGGCATCGACGAAGCCGCGGATGCCGGCCTCGCCACCGCTGATGCCCACGACGATCTTGTCTTTCACGGCCAGCGGCGCCATCGTGACCGAGTGGCCGGTGCCGTTGTCGGCCACCTTCGCTTCCCAGCGCACGGCGCCGGTCTGTGCGTCGAGCGCGATGAGCGCGCCGTCGAGCGACCCCACGAACACCTTGTCGTCGAGGATGGCAACGCCGCGATTGGTGGCCGGAAAGCCGATGAGCCGCAGGTTGGAGGGCATCGGCCGCACGTAGCTCCAGATCGGGCGGCCGTTCTTCGGGTCGAGCGCCGTCACGGTGGTGGGCGGCTCGGTCACGTACATGATGCCGTCGGCCACGACCGCCGAGGTTTCCATCTGGCCGTTGCCCTGCACCTGATAGATCCACGCCGGCACGAGGCCGCTGACGTTGGCCGTCGTGATCTCGGCGAGCGTCGAGTGGCGATGCCCGAAGTAGCCGCCGTTGTAGGTGAGCCAGTCGCCCGGGGTCTTCGCGGCGTCCACGAGACGTTGATACGGCACCTGCCCGTCGAGCACCGCGCCCGAGAGCGCCGACACCACTGCCGCCGTCATCACCAGTCGTCTCATCGCTGCCCCCGCAGGGTCGAGAGGTAGGCCACCAGATCGTCGAGGTCCGCCGGTGCGAGCGACCCGTACGCGGGCATCAGGCTGGCTCCGGATTCGCGGCGGAACTCGACGAGATCGCTCACCCGCAGTGCGTGCAGGCGCCCGCCGCTGTCGCGCACGTGCACCCAGAACGCGTCTTCGCTCACGCGCACGCCGCGAATGGCCGGCCCCGTCTTCGCGCGCGCCATGACGACGACGTGCCCGTCGGGCACACGCGCCGCCGGCTCGACGATCGCCTGCCGCAGATACGCCGGCCCCCGCTGCAAACCGACGGCCGTGAGATCCGGACCGAAGGCGCGGCCCTCGCCGCCGAGGACGTGGCAGCTGGCGCAGCCGCGCGCCTGATACACGACGCGCCCGTGCGCGACGTCGCCCGGGGGCGTCGCGCCGCCGGCGCGGGTCATCGAGCGCACGAACGCCGCGAGCTGCCAGCTGCGCTTCGGGCCGTTGGCATCGCCGAAGCCGGGCATCACGCCGGGGATGCCGACGCGCACGAGCGTGAAGAGCCCCGCGTCGTCAGCGGCGCGGGCGAAGGAGGGACGCAGCAGCGACGGGCCGTAGCCGCCACCGCCATCGATGCCGTGACAGAGGGCGCACTGCGCGTTGTAGAGGCGTTTGCCTTCGGCGAGATCACCCGCCGCGGCCTCGGCGAGCGGCCGCTCGAGCACCGGCGCCGGATACTGCGCGCGCGCCGCGCCGGCCTGCGTGAGCACGGCGAGCACCACGAGCCACGGCGTCGCCCGGTTCCGGAAGATCACACCTGCCATCGCTGCGCCTCCGTTGAGACCCGCAGAATCACGCGGACTCTACCACACGGCGGCCGTCACCTCGTCCGCGGCCCGCGGTAGACACGTGGCCATCCGTCGTGGATGATTCCCGCCATGGAGCCGATGTTCCTGCCAGACGTGGAAGGTGCCCCGAAGCCCGGTCCGTGGGCCACGGCCATCGCGGCCATGCAGACACGCGGGGCTGAGTATCCGCAGATCTGGCATCTCTTCGCCTATCTGCCCGATGCCACCATCCACGTGGCGCGCTTCACGCAGGCCATCCTGCGCGGTCCCGCGCCCCTCAGCCCGGGGCTGCGCGAACTCATTGCCGCCTACACGTCGGTCCGCAATCACTGTCCGTTTTGAACGAAGTCGCACGCCGCAGTTGCGGCGGAGTTGCTCGGAGACGCGGCGCTCGTGGAGGGCGTGCTGCGCGATCCGGAGACATCAGCGCTCGACGAGAGGCACAAGGCGCTCTTCCGGCTCATCGAACGCGTGAACCAGGAGTCGCCGGGCATCGACGCGGCGGCGTTCGCGCCGGCGCGGACGGCGGGCTGGAGCGACGAGGCGCTCTACTTCGCCATCACGGTGTGCGCGCTGTTCAACTTCTACAACCGCTGGATCGACGCCACAGGTGTGCACGCGCTCTCGGACGACGCGCACCGCGAGGGCGGCCGCCGCAGCGCGGCGACCGGCTACGTGCGCGAGTAGCGACGTCGATCAGGCGCGTAGCCAGCCGCGGCTGAAGGACACGGCGAGCAGCACCTCGGCCACGACGGCGCTCCAGGCGAACGGCCCGACCACGCCGCTCAGCACGCCCTGCAGGCTGAGCAGCGCCATCACGCCGGTGACCACGCTGCCGCCGGCGCAGATGGCGCGCCCGGCGGGTGTGCCCGTATGGTGACGCGAGAGCCAGAGCAGCGTGGTGTAGCCGAAGAACATCACGGCGTAGCGCCGGCTCATGTAGACCGTGGCGGCATCGGCGTTCGGCACGCCCCATTGAGCACCTCGCGAGCCACGGCGTCGTGGCGTTCGCATTCTGCCCAGAAACACGGCGGTCCGCGCGCGCCCGGCGGAGGCGCCGTCAGTCCATCCGCAGCGCGTCGAGCGGATCCACCTTCGTGGCCCTGAGCGCCGGCACCAGGCTGGCGATGAAGGCCACGAGGGCCAGCAGCACGGGCAACGACACGAACCTCACCGCGTCGGTCGTGCTCACGCCGAACACCAGCCGCTCGAGGGCGCGTGTGAGGCCGAAGGCCGCCATGAGCCCCACCACGAGCCCGCCGGCCACCGGCCTGAGCGCGTCGCGCAGCACGAGGCGCAGGATCTCGCCCTTGGCGGCGCCGAGGGCCACACGGATCCCGATCTCGTTGTTTCGCTGCGCCACGGCGCACGACACGGTGCCGTAGATGCCGGCCATGGCGAGCAGGAGGGCGATGCCGGCAAACGCCGCCAGCAGCGTCATGTTGAAACGGCGCTGCGTGAGCGACGCGCCGATGACGGCGCCGAGCGGGCGCGGCGGCGAGAGCGGCAACGACGCATCGATGGCCTGCACGGCGGCCTTCGTGGCTGCGGCCACGGCCATCGGATCGCCGGCCGTGCGGACGACCAGGTTCTGCGGCGCCCGCGCCGAGACCGGGATGCCGAGGGTCCGGAAGTCACCGGGCGACACTTCCACCCGGAAGGCGAGCGGCTGCTGGCTGAGCGGAGCCTGCGGCCGCCCTTCCACGTTGAAGGCGATGAGGCTGCGGCCGCCGCTCATCGGCAGGCTCGTCGTGAGCGCCGCCGACTCCACACCGGGCACGGCCTGCACGCGTTCGAGCACGTTCGACCAGTAGGCGATGAGTTGTCCGGTCGAACGGTAGTTCTCGCCCGTGGGGGCCATCTGCAGCGTGAGGATGCGGTCGCTCGTGAAGCCAAGCGGCATGTCGATGAGCGTCATCAGGCTGCGGAAGAGCAACCCGGCGCCGACGAGCAGCACGAGCGACAGGGCCACCTCGGCCAGTCGGCGCGTTCGACCTCGTTCAGATCGACGATCCGTTCGGCGTCGCGAAACGGCAGCCCCTGGAGCAGCACGCCGTTGACGATGCTGAACATCGCGGTGTTGGCGCCGATACCCACGGCCAGCGTGAAGGTCACGATCAGGGCGAAACCGGGCGTCTTGGCGAGCACACGGGCGGCGTGACGCAGGTCCTGCCGCAGTCGGTCCATGACGTCGGTGACGACTGCAGGATGTCTGCCAGCCCCGGCGCGGGGCGGATCGGGCGTGCTTTCAAACGCTTACGGCGCGTCCGCCGGCTGGAGGCGGCGTGCAGGTGTTCGCTCCGGGACGCCCGGCACCCGCCCGTGGACGCCTGTCCGCCGGTCAGACACGGCCGGCTGCCGCCCGCGCCCTCCACGCCGCGAGGACCGCACGCTCCTGCTCGGCCGTGAGCACGTACCGCGGCGTCGTCCTGAGCGCCTCGGGTACGGCATCAGACTGCCGCCAGGCCAGCGTGTCGCGCGCGGTGTCGATGAGCGGGCGGTACGTCAGGCCGGCGGCCACCGCCTTGCGGTGGCTGATGCGCATGTGGCCCAGCTCGTCACCCGCGGCCATCACCCAGGGAATCGCTTCGATGAGGCCGCCCGGATCGTCCGCCGACGGCGCGCGTAATGGATACGCACTGAGGAAGGCGTAGTCCTCGATCCATGAGAAGGAGGTGCCGGACGGCGCGAGCGGCCTGAGGCCGTCGATGAACTGCGCGAGCGTCTGCGGCGAGGCCGGGCCCACGGCATTGAAGGTGCCTGCCGCGCCTTGTTCCATCAGCCGCACCATCCACGCCGCGAGATCACGCACGTCGATGTACTGCACGCGGTCGTCACGACGGCCGGGCACGAGCACCTCGCCGCCACGCGCCATCCGCACCGGCCAGTAAGTGAAGCGGTCGGAGGTGTCGCCCGGGCCCACGATGTAGCCGGGCCGAATCACGAGCGCCCGCCCGGGCATCCCTTCCCGCACGGCCCGTTCGCTCTGCGCCTTCATCACCCCGAAGCTGGGCGGCGTGCGCGGCGGTGTGTCCTCGAGCACCACCGGCCCGTCTTCCGGGATCTCCACCGTGCGGTAGGGCCAGAAGACACCGGTGGACGACACGTAGACGTACTGGCGCACCGCCCCCGTGAGCGCCGCCACCGCCGCACGCGTCCACGGCACGCTGTTGGCCGTGTCCACGACGACGTCCCATGTGCGACCCGCGAGACTGGCATAAGCATCCGGCTGCGAGCGGTCACCGCGCAACGCCTCGACCTTCGCGAAGTCATCGGCGTGCTGGTTGGGGGCCCGCCGGCCGCGATTGAGCATCGACACACGGTGGCCGCGGTCGAGGGCGGCATGTACCAGGTGCGGGCCGATGAAGCCCGTGCCGCCGAGGAAGAGGATGCGTTTGGGTGATGGCGCCTGCGCGCGCAGGCCCTGGGGCGGCCATACCCCGGCCCCGAGCATCAGGGCCCCATCGCGAAGCATCTGCCGTCTCGTCCGCATGGCGTGGAGGGTAACACCGGCGTTCCGGCGGGGATGAACCGGGTGACCGATGGGCGGGCCGTGCAATACCTACACGGCAGTTACTGCCCTTCCGTGCGGGCGCCCGCATCGTTCCCGTGGAAATTGCGCCCTTCTCGCGTTGTCACACATCTTGCAGCCGCTCGCGGCAGGAGTGACGCACATGTTCGCGAGAACGTCGACGATCATGCTCGGCCTGGTCGGCGCCTTCGCGCTCGGCCTGACGATTGGCCCGCAGCTGAGCGCACCGCGCACCGTGGCCACGGCGCCGGCGAGGCACGTGGCGCCGGATGCGCCCGCACCGGCAGCCCCCGCCGAATCTGCCGCACCGCGAACGGCGGCGCCACGCCTCGAGCGCGTGCTCCCGGCCTCGGCACCGCCGGTGCGTCAGCGCGTCGAGCGGTTGCTCGCCGACGGGACGGACGTGACGGTGGCGGTCGACGGCTTCCACAACGCCCGCCAGCTCATGACGGTAGCCTACGCGGCCCGCAATACGGAGATCCCGTTCGTGGTGCTCAAGCAGCGTGTGCTCACCGAACGTATGTCGCTCAGCCGCGCCATCCGCGAATCGCGGCCCGATCTCGACGAAACGGCCGAGGTCACCCGCGCCCGCGCGGAGGCCAGGGCCGACCTGGCGCGGATTGCGAGCTGACCGGTCGGCAGGATGCCCGGACGGCAGCCTGAGGGGCTGCCCGGTTTTTCCGCGCTGCTACACTTGAACCCATGTCCACACGCGCCATCGCCCTCGCCACCCTTGGTCTCACCCTCCTCGCCCCCGCCTTCGCGCGTGCCGACGTCAAGACGCAGGAGCGCACGCAGGTCCGGTTCGAGGGGGCCATCGGCAAGATGGTCAACATGTTCGGCGGCCGTGGCGCCCGTGAAGGCATCACGACCACGGTGTCGCTCAAGGGCCAGCGGATGCTCTCGGTCACGGGCGACACGGGCGAACTCATCGATCTGGCCGAAGAGAAGGTCTACGCCCTCGACCTCAAGGGCAAGACCTATTCGGTCATGACCTTCGCCGAGATGCGCAAGCGCATGGAAGAGGCGATGGCCAAGGCGAAACAGGATGCGGCGGCGGCCAAGCCGGAACCGGAACCCGAGAAGGGCGCACCGAAGAAGGAATACGAGGTGGACTTCGCCATCACGGCCGGACCGGGAGCCAAGGCGGTCGCCGGCACCGACACGAAGGAACAGATCGCCACCATCACCGTGCGCGAAAAGGGCAAGACGCTCGAAGCGGCCGGTGGCCTCGTGCTCGAGACGCACCTGTGGATGGCGCCGAAGGTGCCGGCATTGCAGGAGCTCAGCGACTTCCGCATGAAATACGCGCAGAAGGTCTACGGGCCGATGATGGCGCAGGCCGCGCCGAACATGACGCAGGCCATGGCGATGTATCCGCAGATGAAGGACGCCATGGAGAAGTTCGCCGACGAGGCGAAGAAGCTGAACGGCACGCCGCTCCTCACCGAGATGGTGTTCATCGCCGCCGTGCCGCCCGGCAGCCAGAGCGAGCAGAAGGCGGAGCCGGCGCCCGGCCTCGGCGGGCTGCTCGGCGGCCTGGGCCGCTTCCGCAAGAAGGGCAATGACGCGCCGGCGCCCGCCCCGGCCGCGGCCGCGCAGGCCCCGGGCCGCTCGACCATTCTCACGACCACGACCGAGACGCTGCAGATCACGCCGAGCGCCACTGACGCCGACGTGGCCCTGCCGGCGGGCCTCAAGCTCAAGTAACGCCGCTCTCCGCGGCGCGCGATCGGCGCTAGGATGGGCGGCATGCGTGCCGCCATCCTCGCCATCGTCGCCTGCCTTGTCGCCGCGAACTCAGCCGCACAGTCGATCGACGACCTCATCGCGCTCAGGCGCACGAGCGGCGCCCCCGCTATCTCGGCCGATGGCCGCGCCGTGGCCTACGCGGTGCGCGAGACGAACTGGACCGACAACACCTACGAGACCGAGATCTGGCTGGCCGACGCCCGTACCGCCGGCAGCGGGCGTCAGGTGACCATGGCGAAGAAGTCGAGCCTGCAGCCGGCCTTCTCGCCAGACGGCAAGTGGCTCGCCTTCATCTCCGACCGCACCGACACACGACAGCTCTACCGCCTGTCGCTCGATGGCGGTGAAGCCGAGGCGCTGACTACCGGCAGCGAAGGTGTGACCACCTTCGCGTGGTCGCCAGACGGCACGCGCATCGCCTACACGATGACCGATCCGGCCACGCCGGCCATGAAGGAGCGCGCCGAGCAGTACGGCGACTACACGCACGAAGACCACGATGCGCGGATGGCGCAGCTCCACGTGCTCGAGGTCTCGACCAAAGCCTCGCGCGCGCTCACGAGCGCGGCTTTCGTCGTGGGCGCGTTCGACTGGTCGCCCGACGGCACCCGCATCGCCTTCGACCATCGCGTCAGCAGCGACGCGGGCCAGAGCGGCACGGCCGACATCTCACTCGTGGACGTGGCGACGGGCGCCGTGACCACGCTCGTGACGCAGGATGGCCCCGACTCGAATCCGCGCTGGTCGCCCGACGGCCGGCGCATCGCCTTCCAGTCGGCGATGGCGAAGCCCTTCCACTTCTTCGAGAACGGCGCCCTCGCCGTGGTGAACGCGAGCGGCGGCGCGCCGGAGTCGCTCACGGCGCGCTTCGACGAGAATCCGTCACTTGTGGCGTGGACGG
>JAEUQR010000018.1 GCA_016789705.1 Acidobacteriota bacterium | reverse complement strand
ACCGCTGCCGGGCTGAAGCCACGCGCGGTCGATCGTGTCGACGGCGCGCGTGACTCCCTCCCGATGGACGAAATAGCGAATCATGAGCTTCCCGAGCCCCGGGACCCGTTCTAACCCCACACCGCGGTTGAGTCGGCGGGGCTCCCTTAGGGCGGCGGGGATGATCTGTAGAGCGACTTGTGGCGAAGCCTGGGATGGTGGCGAAGCCGGCGAAGGGATCCCCGCCGACTCAACCGCAACCAGGGGTTAGTCGCCCACCTTCACCTGCAGCGCCGCCTGCGCCGCCGCGAGGCGCGCTACCGGGATGCGATACGGCGAGGCGCTCACGTAGTCGAGCCCGACGCCGTGGAAGAAGTGCACCGACGCCGGATCGCCGCCGTGTTCACCGCAGATGCCGAGCTTCAGGTCGGGCCGGGTGGCCCGGCCCTTCTGCACGGCCATGGCCACGAGCTGGCCGGTGCCGGTGCCATCGAAGGTCGCGAAGGGATCCTTGTCGAGGATCTTCCGCTCCTGGTAGACGCGCAGGAACTTGCCGACGTCGTCGCGCGAGAACCCGAAGGTCATCTGCGTCAGGTCGTTCGTGCCGAACGAGAAGAACTGCGCGTGTTCGGCCACCGCGTCGGCCGTGAGGGCGCCGCGTGGCACCTCGATCATCGTGCCGACGAGATACTTGAACTTGATGCCCTGTTCCCGCATGACTTCGGCGGCGACACGGTCGACGACCGCCTTCTGGTCCTGCAGTTCCTTCACGAGCCCGACGAGCGGGATCATGATTTCCGGCACGACCTTCAGGCCTTCCTTGTTGAGGCGGGCGGCCGCCTCGAGGATGGCCCGTGCCTGCATCTCCGTGATTTCCGGATACGTGATGCCAAGGCGCACGCCCCGGTGACCGAGCATCGGGTTGAACTCGTGGAGCTGTTCCACGCGCCCGAGCAGGGCCTTCTTTCCGGCGAGGGCCGTGCCGGTCTTGCCGGTGGCTTCCATCACCGCAATTTCGACCATCAGTTCCTCGCGCTTCGGCAGGAACTCGTGGAGCGGCGGATCGATCGTGCGGATGGTGACCGGCGACCCGTGCATCGCCTTGAAGACCCCGTAGAAGTCTTCCCGCTGCATCGGCAGCAGTTCGGCCAGCGCCGCCCGGCGGTCGGCTTCGTTGTCGGCCAGGATCATGCGCTGCACGATCGGAATGCGGCCTTCACCGAAGAACATGTGTTCGGTGCGGCAGAGGCCGATGCCGCGGGCGCCGAACTTGTAGGCGATCTCCGCCTGGTCGGGCTGGTCGGCATTGGCGCGCACGCCGAGCCGGCGCACCTTGTCGGCCTGTTCGAGCAGCGTCGTGAAGCGGCGGTAGATATCCGACTCGGCCGCCGGCAGCGTGCCGTCGATCACCTGCAGGATCTCGCTCGGCGCCGCCGCCACCTTCGCCAGCTTCACTTCGCCGGTGAGGCCGTCGAAGGCGACCCAGTCGCCTTCCTTCACAGTCTGGCCCCTGAGCGTGAACGAGCGGCCGTGTTCGTCGATCGCGAGCTCGCCGGCGCCGACGATGGACGGCTTGCCCATCTGCCGTCCGACAACGGCGGCGTGTGACGTCATGCCGCCCGTGGCCGTGAGAATGCCCTGCGACACCCACATGCCGTGGATGTCGTCCGGCACGGTCTCACGACGCACGAGGATGACGTTCTTGCCCTGGCTCGCCCACTCGACGGCGTGGTCGGAGGTGAAGACCACCTGGCCACAGGCGGCGCCGGGCGAGGCCGGCAGCCCCTTCGTGGCGACGGGGATGCCCTTCCATTCCTTCGGGTCGAAGCCGGGCGCGAGGAGTTGCGACAGGGCTTCCGGATCGACGAGGAGCAGCGCCTCCTTCGGCGTGACCAGCCGCTCCTTCATGAGGTCGGTCGCGATCACCACGGCGGCGTAGCCCGTGCGCTTGCCGCTGCGTGTCTGCAGCATGAACAGGCGGTCGTCCTGGATCGTGAACTCGAAGTCCTGAATGTCCTTGTAGTGTTTCTCGAGACGCGTCGTGATCTGGCGCAGCTGCGCGTAGGCCTTCGGCATCACCTCGGCGAGTTCGGCAATGGGCCGCGGCGTGCGAATGCCGGCCACGACGTCCTCGCCCTGCGCGTTGACGAGGAACTCGCCGTAGAACTCCTTCGCGCCCGTGGCCGGGTTCCGCGTGAAGCCGACGCCCGTGGCCGAGCGGTCGCCGGTATTGCCGAAGACCATCATCTGCACGTTGACGGCCGTGCCGATCGAGTCCGGGATGTCGTAGATGCGGCGGTACTCCCTCGCCCGCGGGTTGTTCCACGAGCGGAAGACGGCGTTGCGCGCCATGCGGAGCTGGTCGTGCGGGTCCTGCGGGAAGGCCTTGCCGGTCCTGTCCTTGACCACGGCCTTGAAGCGCGTGACCACGTCGCGCAGCGCGGCTTCGTCGAGGTCGGTGTCGACCTTCGCGCCCACGGCGGCCTTGACCGACTCGAACTCGTGCTCGAAGGCGGCCTTCGGGATCTCGAGCACGACCGAGCCGAACATCTGGATGAAGCGGCGGTAGCTGTCGAAGGCGAAGCGGCCGTTCGCCGTGCGCGCCTTGAGCCCGTCGACCGCGGTGTCGTTCAGGCCGAGGTTCAGGATCGTGTCCATCATCCCGGGCATCGAGAACTTGGCGCCCGAGCGCACCGAGACGAGCAGCGGATTGGTGGCCGACCCAAGCGTCGCCTTGGCGCTCTTCTCGAGGCGGGCGATGTGGCTCTCGATTTCGCTCTCGATCGCCGGCGTCAACTTGCCGTGGTTGGCGTAGTAGAAATTGCAGGCCTGGGTCGAGATGGTGAAGCCTGGCGGCACCGGCAGGCCGGCGTTGGTCATCTCGGCGAGGCCGGAGCCCTTGCCGCCGAGCGTGTCCTTCATCGTGCGGTCGCCTTCGGCCTTGCCGTCACCGAAGTAGTAGACGTATTTCGCCGCCGCGCCCTTGCGGGCGTCGGCACGTCCGGCCAGCCGGCCGGCGACCTTCACCGCGGCCTTCACGAGCGACCGGACGGCCTGGCCGGCCGCCTTGCCGGGGCCCTTCTTCGGAGCAGCCTTCTTCGTCGCGGCCTTCTTCGTAGGGGCGCCCTTCGCGGCCGCCTTCTTCTGCGCGTTACGCTTCGCCATGTCGGAAAAACTCCTTACGAGTCGGATTGCGGAACCATTTCGGAGACGTCCGCGAGTTGCAGGATGAGGGCTTCGAGACGCCGCAGCAGCGTGAGGCGCGCCTCGCGCACCGCCGGGTCGTCGGCCATCACCATCACGTCGTCGAAGAACTTCGCCACGGCCGGGCCGAAGGCCGCGGCTTCACCGAACGCCCGGCGGTAGCCGTCACCGGCGTCCACCGCGTGCCGGATGGCCGGGGCGCGCCGCGCGATGTCGTCACGCAGCGCGAGCTCGGCCGGATCCGTGAGTGCCGACAGCGCACCGCCGCCGGCTTCGATCGCACGGAAGCTGTCCTCCGGCAAC
Organism: Acidobacteriota bacterium; assembly: GCA_016789705.1. Taxonomy (GTDB): domain Bacteria; phylum Acidobacteriota; class Vicinamibacteria; order Vicinamibacterales; family UBA2999; genus CADEFD01. Next base: position 53,147 of record JAEUQR010000018.1, on the reverse strand, counting down.
TGCTTCGCGATGTTGCGCACGCGCTTGAAGAGCACGGCGAGCTGCTTGAATTCGGCCGTGTCGGTGAACTCGGGCAGCACGTCGAGCCGCCGGCGGATGGTGAGCGGCACGAGCGCGTGTTGCCCCGTCATGACCGCGCGCACGTTGCGCACGTCGGCGCCGCGCTGTTCGAAGACGCTGGCTACACGCTCGCCGAGGAACACCGCGAGCGCCGCTACGGCGTCGGCCAGCCCGGCATGACCGGCAAACGCCTCGAACGCCTTCGCGGTGAGCCGGTCGATCGGGATGGCCGCGTGCACGCCGGTGAGCTCCGGCAGGTCCGCGAGGATGCGCACCAGCCCCTGGGCGGCGCGCCGGATGCCGTACGGGTCGCGCGAGCCGGTCGGCCGCTCCCCCGCCACGAACATGCCGGTGAGCGTGTCGACCTTGTCGGCGAGCGCCACGGCCGCCCACGTGATGGCCGCGTCGCCAAGGTCGGCCCGGCTCGGCGCGCCCGTCGACTCGACGGCCGTCGGCAGGTAGTGGTGGTAGATCGCCTTCCACACCGCCTCGGGGAGTCCTTCCTGGCGGGCGTAGATACCGCCCATCGCGCCCTGGAGTTCGGTGAGCTCGCGCACCATGTTCGAGGCGAGATCGGCTTTGCAGAGGCGCGCCGCCGCGGCGGCGTGGTCGGCCGCCTCCGGATGCCCGAAGACGTCGGTGGCGATCCAGCGGGCCAGCGGCTCCAGCCGGTCCGCCTTGTCGCGGAAGCTGCCGAGCCCGGTGTGAAAGGCCACCGTGGCCAGACGCGCGCGGTGCTGTTCCAGCGTCTGCTGCCGATCCGCATCCCAGAAGAAGCGCGCATCGCGCAGGCGGGCCGTGAGCACGCGTTCGAGGTTGCGCGCGACCGTCTCCGGCTTCTCGGGCTCCATGTTGAGCACGGCGAGGAAGGCCGGCATCAGCGTGCCGTGATCCGTCACGAGCGGGAAGAAGTGCTGGTGGTGAATCATCGTCGTCGTGAGCACTTCGGCCGGGAGCTGCAGGAACTCCTCCGGGAACGCGCCCGAGACCACCGCAGGATACTCGACGAGGTCGGGGACTTCGGCGAGCGCATCCTGGCCGGCCGGTGACACTTCCACGCGGCCGCCGCGGCGGCGCGCCTCCGCGTCGAGCTCACGCGCGATGCGGTCGTGGCGCTCGCCGCGCTCGACGAGGACGAAGTTCTCGGCCAGGCGGCGGCGGTAGTCGTCGAAGCCCTTGACCTTGATGGCGCGGCCGGCGCGGCCGCTCGTGGTCAGGAAGCGGTGTCCGAACGTCACCGCCCCCGAGCGGATGTCCTGCACGAGAGGACTCGAGGCCGAGGCCGTGCGGGTGATGTCGAACGGCACGACGCGGCCCCCGTAGAGGAACAGCACCCAGCGGATCGGCCGGCCGCTCAGCAGTTCGCCCCGGCCGTCCTCGATCTGGGCATCCCAGCGCAGTTGCTTCGGATACTGCAGGTCGCGCAGCGCGGCCGCCAGCACGTCGGGCAGCACGTCCACGGTGGCCTTGCCGCGCAGGTGCCGGCGATAGGCCAGGTAGATCCCCTTCGGCGTCTCGACGCGCTCGAGGGCCGACGGTTCGACGCCCTGCTTCTTCGCAAAGCCGAGGCCGGCGCCCGTGAGCTGGCCATCGCCCTGCACCGCGGCTGACACCGGCGGCCCCATCACGAGTTCCTCGAAGTCCGACTGGCGCTCGGGAATCTTGACGGCGCGGGCGACCAGGCGCCGCGGCGTGCTGAACGTCTCGATGGGCTCGGCCGAGGGCATCCGCCACTCGCTGAGCCGCGCCTCGAGACGGGCGCCGAATTGTGCGGTGAGGCCCGGCAGCCAGCGCGCCGGCAGTTCCTCGGTTCCGATTTCGATGAGCAGTTCTCTGTCCATGGCAGTCACGCGCGCCTAACCGGCAAGTTCGGCCTTCGCGGCCGCCGCGGCCTCGGCCTCGGCCGCGTACTCGCGGCACAGGCGCACGGCCAGTTGCCGCACGCGCAGGATGTAGGCGGTGCGCTCGGTGACGCCGATGCTGCCACTCGAGTCGAGCAGGTTGAAGAGGTGCGAACACTTGAGCGCGTATTCGAGCGCCGGCAGCAGCAGCTTCGCGTCGGCCAGCCGGCCCGCGAAGGCGTAGTTCGCATCGAACTGCGACCGGTGGAACGCCGCGAACTCGTCGGCCGGGATGCCGGTGTCCTGATTGAAGGCGTACTTCGACTGCTCCACTTCCTCGCGCAGCCGCACCTCGCCGTATTTCACGCCGGGCGCCCACTCGAGGTCGAACACGTTGTCGACCTTCTGCAGGAACATCGCAATGCGCTCGAGGCCGTAGGTGATCTCGACCGACACCGGCGCCAGGTTCACGCCGCCCACCTGCTGGAAGTAGGTGAACTGCGTGATCTCGAGCCCGTCGAGCATCACCTGCCAGCCGATGCCCCAGGCGCCGAGGGCCGGCGACTCCCAGTTGTCTTCTTCGAAGCGCACGTCGTGCTGCCGCGGATTGATGCCGCAGGCTTCCAGGCTGTCGAGATAGATCTGCTGGATCTCGTCGGGTGAGGGCTTGAGGATCACCTGGAACTGATGGTGCTTGAAGAGCCGGTTCGGGTTCTGCCCGAAGCGACCGTCGTCGGGCCGCCGCGAGGGCTGCACGTACGCCACCTGCCAGTGTTCGGGGCCGAGCACCCGGAACAGCGTTTCGGGATGCGACGTGCCGGCGCCGACTTCGAGGTCGAGGGGCTGCTGCAGCAGACAGCCGCGGGAGGCCCAGAAGGTCGAGAGCTTGAGAATGAGGTCCTGAAAGGTCACCGGGAGTCGCCTACCTTGAGGGCCGGCCGAGCGCCTGCACGACGCGCACCGACTTCAACTGTCGATCGAGATGCGAGCCGAGCAGGGCGCGATGCGCCATGTCGAGTTCGCGGAGCACGGTGTCTGACGCCCCGAGGCTGGCGGCCTCGGCCGGCTTCACCCGCCGGGCGGCGCGGATGAAGCCCAGGGCACGCGACGACAGGAAGCGGTCGTCGGTGCCGTGCGCGCCGTGGCACGACCGGCAGACGAAGCCGTGTCCTTCGGCCGCCAGGTAGGCGCCGTCGCTGGCCGGGAGGTCGCTGCCGCAGTCGGCGCAGGCCACGTCGGCCGGATACACCCCCTGCAGGCGCAGCAGCCAGCACTCGAAGTAGCGCGCGATGGGCGCAACCGGGCCGCCCGCCGTGAGGGCCTCGAGTGTGGCCGTGCCAAGCCGGTAGAGCCGTTCGTCCGGGTCGGCATCCGCGGCCACCGCGTCGATGAGCTCGGCGAAATAGGCGCTGTAGCCGAGGGCCTCGGGGTTGGGGGTGGCCATCGGGGACCGCACGGATTCGGCGTAGTTGAGATTCACCAGCTCGCGCTGCTCCTTCTCGAAGTAGGCCACCCGCACCTCGGTCAGCGGCTCGAGTGCGCCGACGAAACGGGAGCGGGGCCGCCGGGCCGACTGCGCCACGCCCCGCTTCTTGCCGCGGTCCCGGGTCAGGAAGACCACGATGCGGTCGGCTTCACCAAGTTTGTAGGTGCGCAGCACCAGCGCGTCAGCGGTATAGAGGGGCACCGACGCCGACCTCGTTGCTCATTCTATCCGGCCTACCCCTGGCCGAGATACCGCAGAAAAATCGTCGCCAGGCCGAGGAAGGAGGCAAAGCCGACGACGTCGGTGAACGTCGTGATGAACACCGACGAAGCCAGCGCCGGGTCCACCTTCAACGCTTTGAGGCCCAGGGGCACGAGCGTGCCCGCCGTGGACGCCACGAGCATGTTGCAGATCATCGCCATGCCAAGCAGCAGGCCCAGCATCGGGTTGCCCTTCGTGGCCCACGCCACGAGCGCCGCGATGACGCCGAGTGCCACGCCGTTGCCGAGGCCGATCGCGGCCTCCTTGAACAGGGTCTTGCGGGCGTTGGCCCACGAGAGCTCGCCGAGCGCCAGCCCCCGCACGATCACCGTGAGCGTCTGGGTGCCGGCGTTGCCGCCCATGCCGGCCACGATCGGCATGAAGACGGCGAGCGCCGTGGCCTGGCTGATCGTGTGTTCGAAGGCGGCGACGACCGAGGCGGCGAGGAACGCCGTGCCGAGGTTGACGCCGAGCCACGGCAGGCGCTTCTTCAGGGCCTCCCAGGCGGGCGTCTCCACGCGCTCATCGCCCGACACACCGGCCAGGCGGTAGAGGTCTTCCGTGGCCTCGTCCTTGAGCACGTCGATGACGTCGTCGACCGTGATGACGCCGGCCAGCTTGTTCTCCTCGTCGACGACGGGGATGGCCAGCAGGTTGTACGACGCCACGAGCCGCGCCGCCTCTTCCTGGTCGGTGTCCACCCGGACGCTGAAGACGTCGGGCGTCATGATGCGCTTCAGCGGCGTTTCGGGCGCGACGAGCAGCAGCCGGCGCAGCGAGGTGACCCCCACGAGGTGGCGGCGGGCGTCGACCACGTAGAGGTAGAACACCATCTCGACGTTGATGGCGTTCTGGAGCGCCGACACCGCTTCGGCCACCGTCAGGTCTTCGCTGAGCGCGAAGACGTTCGGGTTCATGATTCGGCCGGCGGTCTGTTCGGCGTAGTCGAGCAGGCTCTCGACCTGCCCCGACTCGCGCTTGCGCATCAGTTCGAGGACTTCGTTTGAGAGCTCCTCGGGCAGGTTGTCGACGAGCGCGGCGGCGTCGTCGGACGGGATCTCCTGCACGAGCTTGGCGATTTCCTCGGCCGAGCGCCCGGCGAGCAGCGCCGCGCCGCGTTCGGGCCCGAGTTCGCTGACGCTCTCCATCGCCAGCTTCGGCTGGCGCTCGACGAGGATGCTGAACGCCGCTGCCCGCTCGCCGTCGTGCAGCTCACCGAAGATCTGGCCGAGGTCGGCCGGGTGCTGCTTCTGCAGGAGGTTCTGGAGGTTGGCGGTCGCGCCGATCCGCAGCAGGCGCCGGACCGAATCCAGCACGACGTCGATTCTTCGCTGCGGAGCCATGACTGTGAGGAAGGCCTAGATCAGCACAACCGCCCAAGGGTAACACAGCGTCATCGCTTCCGACGGCCGCCGCGGCCGTCGATCTCCGGCAAGCCGATGTCGGCGAGCGCCCGCGGATCGTCGCGCCAGTCTTCCTTCACCTTCACGTGGAGGTCGAGATACACCTTGGTGTCGAAGAACGCCTCGAGTGAGTGCCGCGCCGCGGTGCCGATGGCCTTGATCATCGAGCCACCCTTGCCGAGCAGGATCGGCTTCTGCGTGGCGCGTTCGACGAGGATCGAACAGTGCAGGCGCAGGAGGCCGCCCGGTGTCTCGGGCTCGCCGAACTGATCGACGACCACGGCTGTGCTGAACGGCAGCTCGGCGTGGGTGTGGCGCAGCACCTGCTCGCGCACGAGCTCGGCGGCGAAGAAGCGCTCCGGCTGGTCGGTCAGGTAGTCATCGGGAAAGAGCGGCGGCCCTTCCGGCAGGTGCGACAGCAGGATCGACTCGAGGCGATCGACGTTCTCGCCGGTGGCCGCCGACACCGGCACGATGTCGGCGTAGATCTTGCGGTCGGCGAGCGCGGCGATGCGCGGCAGCAGGTCGCCCTTGGCTATCAGATCGACCTTGTTGAGGGCGACGACGACCGGCACGCGCACCGTGGCGACGAGCTCGCGCACGAAGCGATCGCCAGCCCCTTCGGGCGCCGTGGTGTCGATGACCAGCGTGACGACGTCCACCTCGCGCAGCGCGGCACGCGCGACCTCCATCATCCGGTCGTTCAGCGTGCGCAGCGGCTTGTGAATGCCGGGCGTGTCGAGATACGCGAGTTGGCCGGCCGGCGTGGTCTTCACGCCCACGATGCGGTTCCGCGTCGTCTGCGGCTTGTCGGAGACGATCGCCAGCTTGGTGCCGACGAGCTGGTTGAGGAGTGTCGATTTCCCGGCGTTGGGCCGGCCGACGAGCGCGACGAAGCCGGACCTCATGCGCCGGCCGTCGCTGACTCGGCGTCGACCATCCGGCGCTGCATCCGCACGCGCGTCACCCGCCGACGCTCGGCATCGAGCACTTCGACGGCGAGCTCGCCGGCGTCGAACCGCTCGCCCTTCACCGGCACGCGGCCGAGCGACGCGAGCAGGTAGCCGCCCACCGAATCGAAGCCGGCGCGTTCCACGGTGACACCGAAGTGTGTCTGCAGCACCGAGACGTCCGCCTTGCCGCTCACGACGAACGTGCCGCCGCCTTCATCGACCACCGCTTCACTCTCCACGTCGTATTCGTCGCGAATCTCGCCGACGATCTCTTCGATGAGGTCCTCGAGCGTAACGAGGCCCGCCGTGCCGCCGTATTCGTCGACGACGATGGCGCTCTGCACGCGCTCGCGCTGGAACTCGTGCAGCAGCGCCGGCACCTTCTTCGTCTCGGGCACGAAGTGCGCCGGACGCAGCAGATCCCGCAGGCTCGGCGCCGCGGACGCATCGTCGCGGACGAGGTCCTTGACGAACGCGAAGCCAAGAATGTTGTCGAGTGTGCCCTCGTAGACCGGCACGCGCGAGTACTGCTGCTCGCGGAAGAGCTGGCGCAGGTCGGCCAGGCTCTTCCCCACCTCGATGGCGACGATGTCGGGGCGTGGCGTCATCACCTCGCGCACGAGCGTCTCGCGGAAGTCCACGATCGAGCGCAGCAACGCCCGCGCCTGGTCGGGTGCCGATTCGAGACCGCCTTCGATCTCCGGCGCGGCCACGGCCGGCGCGCCGTTCACGGGCGCGGCCACGTCACTCGCCGCGTCGCTCGACGGCGGCGTGCGGCTCACGCTGAGGAGCGCCATCGTGACCGGCCGCAGCAGACGTTCGACGGCATGGAAGGCCGGCAGCGTCGCGCTCAGCACCGCCTCGGGGTCGTGACGGATGAGGACGAGCGGCACGAGATGTTCGGCTACCAGCGCGAAGACCGCCATGGCGGCGATGAGCGTCGGCAGGCCGTGCCCGGCCTGCATGCCGATGACCCGCGCCAGCAGCGCGCCGGCGACTACGTAGATGATGGCGAGCACGATGCGCGCCGGGATGAAGAGGCGCATCGGGTCGTCGAGGTAGCGGCCCAGGAGGTCGTTGCGATCGCTGCGCTCGGCGGTGAGGCGCAGCGACAACCGCATCATCGTGCTGAACGCGGCCGAGACCGTGCCGACGAGCACCGCGCCGCAGGCGAGCAGGAAGATGGCGAGCGGCGTCATCGCCGGCTCCGCGCGGCGCGGTCGGGCGTTGCCGCACCCGTCCGCCCGGCGCGTTCGATGAGGCCGCCGGTCAGGCCGCCCTTGCGGCGGAGCCGCGCTTCGACCCTGGCCATCTGGCCGCCGTCGGTTTCGTGGTCGTAGCCAGCGAGGTGCAGGAGTCCGTGCAGGGCCAGCACGCGGACCTCGGTGGCGCGCGGGTGCCCGGCGGCTTTCGCCTGGCGCGCCGCCACGCCGCGCGCGATGGCGATGTCGCCGAGCGTCCCGGCCTCCGCCGCCGGGAACGACAGGACGTCGGTTGACGCATCGACACCGCGGAACTGGCGGTTGAGCGCGCGCATGCGCTGGTCGGTCACGATCGCGATGGTCACGCCGCCGGCCAGCGCGCGTGGCGCCGTGCGGGCGAGCCAGGCGCCGAGCCCGCGTACGGCGGCCCGATCCGCGGGTGTGGCGACGATGGCGATGTCCAGCACGACAGCTAGCTCCGGGCGGCCGCGCCGGCCGCTTCGTACGCCTTGACGATCGCCTGCACGAGCTTGTGCCGCACGACGTCGCGGTCGTCGAACTTCACGACGGCGATGCCGTCGATGCCGGCGACGATGCGCAGGGCGTCCACCAGGCCCGACGTGCGGCCGGTCGGCAGATCGACCTGCGTGATGTCGCCGGTGATGACGGCCTTCGAGCCGTAGCCAAGGCGCGTCAGGAACATCTTCATCTGCTCGACAGTGGTGTTCTGCGCTTCGTCGAGGATGACGAAGGCGTCGTTGAGCGTGCGGCCACGCATGAAGGCGATGGGCGCCACTTCGATGGTGCCGCGCTCGAGCAGGCGCTCGGCCCGCTCCACATCGAGCATGTCGTAGAGGGCGTCGTAGAGCGGCCGCAGGTAGGGGTTGACCTTCTCCTGCAGATCGCCCGGCAGGAAGCCGAGCTTCTCGCCCGCTTCGACGGCCGGCCGCGCGAGGATGATGCGGGTCACCTGCTTGGCGAGCAGCGCGCTCACCGCCTGCGCCATCGCCAGGTAAGTCTTGCCGGTGCCGGCCGGCCCCACGCCGAACACGATATCGTGTTTCTCGATCGCGTCGAGGTAGAGCCGCTGATTGGCGGACTTGGCGGTGATGCGACGGCGGCCCACCTGACGCAGTTGTCCGCCCTTGAGGAAATGCTCCTGCAGATCGATGCCGTCGTTGGCCGAGACGAGCTGTGCCGCGGTGCGGATGTCGGTGTCGGTGAGCGGATGGCCATCGTGCAGCAGCCCGCTCACCTGTCCGACCCACTGTTCGACGCGCGCGGTGTCGCGCGGCTGTCCGTCCACGAGCAGTTCGTGGCCCTGGGTGCGGATCTTGACGTTGAGCAGCGCCTCGACATGCCGCAGATTCTCGTCGTACGGACCAAAGAGCGCGCCGACGCTCGATTCGGGCACCGCTATCCGACGCGTCGTGATGGTACTGATGCGGATATCTCCTTCAGTATCAGTAACTTAAGTTTCTGATGCCAAAATCGTAGCGCGCCCGTTGGCGCGCGGTCAAGCCTCGGTGCGGAGCCGCAGTTCGCGCAGCTGCGCGGCGTCCACCGTGGACGGCGCGTCGCTCATGAGGTCCACGGCCTGGGTGGTCTTCGGGAACGGGATGACCTCGCGGATCGACGATTCGCCGGCCAGCATGGCCACGATGCGATCGAGCCCGAGCGCCAGGCCGCCGTGCGGCGGCGTGCCGTACTCGAGCGCCTCGAGGAAGAACCCGAACCGCAGCTTCGCCTGCTCCTCGCTCAGCCCGAGCAGGCGGAACACGGTGGCCTGCGTGTCCCGGTCGTGGATGCGGATGCTGCCGCCGCCGAGTTCCCAGCCGTTCAGCACGACGTCGTAGGCGCGCGCCCGAACGCTGCCCGGATCGGAGGCCAGCCGCGGCAGGTCCTCCTCACGCGGGGACGTGAACGGGTGGTGCAGCGAGTCCCACCGCTGCTCGTCGGCGTTCCATTCGAAGAGCGGGAAGTCGGTGACCCAGAGCAGCTCCCACGCCCCGTCGGGAATGAGGTTGCGCTTCTTCGCCACCGTGAGCCGCAGTTGCCCGAGCACCTTCGAGACGGCCTCGGGCGCGCCAGAGGCGAGCACCACGAGATCCGCCGCCGCTGCGCCCATCGTCTCGAGCACCGCGGTGGTTGCGGCCTCGCCGATCGCCTTGGCGGAGCTCTGCACGCCGTCCGCCGTGCGCCGCATGTAGATGAGGCCGCCGGCGCCGGCCTGCCTGGCCATCTCGACGATCTCGTCGAGTTCGCGGCGCGACGCCGCGGCCGCACCGGGAATCACGAAGCCGCGCACCGTGCCGCCGTGCGCCACGGCTTCGCGGAAGATGCCGAAGGGCGACTCGGCGAAGAGCGGGCCGACGTCCTGGATCTTCAGGTCGAAACGCAGGTCCGGCTTGTCGGAGCCGTAGCCGGCAATGGCCTCGGCGTAGGGCATGCGGCGGAACGGCCGCGCGATGGTCACGCCGATCTGCTCGAAGGCGGCGGCCAGCGCCCCTTCCACGATGTCGTAGACGAGCTCCGGCGTGGCGAACGAGATCTCGAGGTCGATCTGCGTGAACTCGAGCTGGCGATCGGCCCGCAGGGCTTCGTCGCGGAAGCAGCGGGCAATCTGCACGTAGCGGTCCATGCCCGCGATCATCAGGATCTGCTTGAAGAGCTGCGGCGACTGCGGCAGCGCGTAGAACTCGCCGGGATGCACGCGGCTCGGCACCAGGAAGTCGCGGGCGCCTTCGGGCGTCGACTTCGTGAGGATCGGCGTCTCGATGTCGAGGAAGCCCTGGTCGTCGAAGTAGCGCCGGAGCGCCATCGTGACCTTGTGGCGCAGCATCACGTTCTTCTGCAGCTGCGGCCGCCGCAGATCGAGATAGCGGTACTTGAGACGCGTCTCTTCCGAGACGTTCTGCTCGTCGCCGATAAGGAAGGGCGGCGTCTTCGCTTCGTTCAGCAGGCGCACCGCGGTGGCCCGCACTTCGACGTCACCCGTCGGCAGCTTCGCGTTGACGGTCTCGGCGGCGCGGCGCTCGACCAGCCCTTCGATCCCGACGACGAATTCGCTGCGCAGGCGCTTGGCGCGGTCGAGCAGGTCGGCATCGTCCTGCACGACGACCTGCGTCACGCCGTGGCGGTCGCGGATGTCGAGGAAGACAATCGACCCGAGGTCGCGGACCTTCTGCACCCAGCCGAGGAGCACGGTGCGGGCGCCGACGTCGGCCACCCTGAGAGCGCCGCAGGTGTGCGTGCGGGCGAGAGAACCAAGTTGCTCAGCCACGTGAAGTCCCCATGTTCGTGACGATGTACTCGGCCGCGCGGTCACGCGCCACGGCCTCCTGCGTGCCGGCGCCCAGGGCCTTCACGGTCACCTGGCCGTGCTCGCGTTCCTGCGTGCCGACGACGACCACGAACGGAATGCCGCGGTCGGCGGCGTACTTGAACTGTTTCCCGAGCTTGTCGGTGTCGGGATACACCTCGACAGCCAGTGCCGTGCCGGCCGTGCCGCGGCGCAGCTCGGCGGCGAGCGCCAGCGTGTCGCCGAGGGCGCCGGCATCGAAGTTCGCGACGAGCACCGCGGCCGGCGGACGTTCGACGGCCGGCGGGAACATGCCGCGCTCCCCCATCACGACGAGAATCCGCTCGAGCCCGAGCGACAACCCGCAGGCCGGTACCCTCTGGCCGAGGAACATGCCGACCAGATCGTCGTAGCGGCCGCCGCCGCCGAGGCTGCCGGCCAGATCGGCCACGGCGATCTCGAAGATGGCGCCGGTGTAGTAGCCGAGACCGCGGGCGAGCGTCGCATCGATGCGCACGTGCGCGCCGGCCGAGAGCGCCCCGGCGAGCGCCAGGATCTCGCGCAGGTCGGCGAGCGCCGCCACGCCGCCCTCGTGCGTGCCGACGAAGGCCGCGATGGCCTCGAGCGCCGGGATGTTCGCCGCGCCAGTCAGCCCGAACAGGAACGTCACGAGCGAGGTCGCGGCCGTCTCCGTGACGCCACGCGTGGTCATCTCGGTCACGACTGCGTCGCGGCCGATCTTGTCGGCCTTGTCGAGGGCGATGAGGGCGGTGCCGTGCAGGTCCGCCGGCACGCCGGCCACGTCGAGGATCGCCGAGAGCAGCCGCCGGTGGTTCAGGCGAATGGTGAAGTCGGTGAATCCCAGACGGCGCAGCACGTCGGCACCGGCCGAGAGCAGCTCGGCCTCGACGGTCATCGACGTCGACCCCGTGGCATCGACGTCGCACTGGTAGAACTCGCGGAAGCGGCCCTTCTGCGGGCGATCGGCGCGCCACACGGGCTGCACCTGGTAGCGCTTGAAGTACTTCGGCAGGGCGGCCCGGTGCTCGGCGACCACGCGGGAGAGCGGCACGGTGAGGTCGTAGCGCAGCGCCAGGTCGGCCTCGCCGGTGCCCGCCCCTTCCCCGCGCTTCAGAATCTTGAAGATGAGGCGGTCGCCCTCTTCGCCGTACTTGCCGGTGAGGGTCTCGATGTTCTCGACGGCCGGTGTTTCGAGCGGCTCGAAGCCGTAGCTCTGGAACACCTCGGCGATGACGCCGATCACGTACTGACGACGGCGGACGTCGGCCGGCAGGAAGTCGCGCATGCCGCGCGCGGGCTTGGTCGAGACGCCCATCAGCGGGCCGCCTCGGCCATGTAGTCCAGCCGATACCCAACATAGTTGTCCGCGTACCGGCGAATCTCGGCCACTTCCGCGTCCGTGAGCCCGCGTTTCACTTTCGCCGGCCGTCCCATCACGAGCGACCGCGGCGGAATGTGCGTGCCTTCGGTGACGAGGCTGCCGGCGGCCACGATGGAATCCGCGCCGATGTGCGCGCCGTTCAGGAGCATCGCGCCCATGCCGATGAGACAGCGGTCTTCGATGGTGCAGCCGTGCAGCACGGCCGAGTGTCCCACGGTGACCTCGTCGCCGATGATGGTCGGATGCGTGTCGCGCATCACGTGCACCATCGTCAGGTCCTGGATGTTCGAGCGCCGCCCGACGCGGATGTGGTGGACGTCGCCGCGCAACACGACGTTCATCCACACCGACGACTCGGCGCCGATGTGCACGTCGCCGATCACCTGGGCGGACTGATCCACGAACGCCGTGGCGTCCACCGTCGGCACCGTGCCCTTGTATGGTCGAAGCATGTCTGTCAGCTCTTCCCGAGCCCCGGGACCCGGGCCCCGAGACTCGCTAGATCTTCGGCAGCGTGACGCCGCGCTGCTGCTGATACTTCCCGGCCTTGTCCTTGTAGGACACTTCGCAGGGCTCGTCGCTCTGGAAGAAGAGCACCTGCGCGATGCCTTCGTTGGCGTAGATCTTGGCCGGAAGCGGCGTCGTATTCGAGATCTCGATGGTGACGTGCCCTTCCCATTCGGGCTCGAACGGCGTCACGTTGACGATGATGCCGCAGCGCGCGTAGGTGCTCTTGCCGAGGCACACCGTGAGGACGTCGCGCGGGATGCGGAAGTACTCGATGGTGCGGGCGAGGGCAAACGAGTTCGGCGGCACGATGCACTCGGCCGCCTTGATGTCGACGAACGACTTCGGGTCGAAGTTCTTCGGATCGACCACCGTATTGTAGACGTTCGTGAAGACCTTGAACTCGTCGGCCACGCGCGTGTCGTAGCCGTACGACGACAGCCCGAAGGACACGACGCCGGCGCGGACCTGACGGTCCTCGAACGGCTCGATCATCCCGTGCTCTTTCGCCATGCGGCGAATCCAGCGGTCGCTCTTGATCGCCATCGGACTCCTCGATCCCGCTCCGCCTAGCGCCGCAGCAGCCAGCTGACGAGCATGAATGCGCCGCTCACGAGGAGCGACGTCGTGATGGGCACGTAGAGGCGGAAGTGCTCGCGCTCGATGCTGATGTCGCCGGGCAGGCGGCCGAGCGGCACGCCCATCCAGATGAGCGCGCCCGCCGCAGCGACCGCCAGCCCGACGACGACCAGCACCGGACCCACGGGCCTGGCCTAGCGCAGCTCCATGCCGCGGAAGAAATAGCCCAGTTCGAACGCTGCCGTCTCGGGCGCGTCCGATCCGTGCGTCGCGTTGTTGTCGATCGAGGCGCCGAATTCCTTGCGGAGCGTGCCGGGCTCGGCCTTGGCCGGGTCGGTCGCGCCCATGAGGTCGCGCCACTTCTTGATCGCGTCGGGCGCTTCGAGACACAGCACCAGGCACGGGCCCGACGACATGAAGTCGGTCAGGGCGCCGAAGAACGGGCGCGCCTTGTGGACGTAGTAGAAGCCCTCGGCCTCGGCCTTCGACATGTGGATCATCCGCGCGCCACGCACGGCGAATCCTTCGGCCTCGACTCGCGCCAGGATCTTCCCCATCGATCCCGCACGCACTGCATCTGGTTTGATGATGGCAAATGTACGCTGCATATCCTGCTGATTATACCTGGGCGGCCTCGCCCGCCGCGCCGATCGCCCGGGGGAAACACCCGAGCAGGCGGACGAACTGGGTGGCCCCGGTCAGCCGGGTCAGGGCCGCCTGGATGCGCGGTTCGGCGATATGCCCCTCGACATCCACGTAGAAGACGTACTCCCACGCCACCCCCGGCCGCGGCCGGGACTCGAGTTTGGTCAGGCTGACCCCTTCGTCGGCGAGCACGTTCAGGCACCGTACGAGGGCCCCGCGCTCGTGCCGGGTGCCGAAGACCAGCGCCACTTTGGCGTCGACCTTGGGGTCGCAGTCGGACGGGGCCGAGGCGACGACCACGAAACGGGTCAGGTTCACCGCCTGATTCGCGATATCTCTCGCCAGCACGATGAGGCCGTAGCGGTCACCCGCCTCGGCGCTGGCGATGGCGGCCGTCGCGAGGTCGCCCTCCTCGGACACCCGGCGGGCCGCCAGCGCGGTGTTGGCCGCCGGCACGCTCTCGATGCCGGGCCGTTCGGCGAGGAACTCGCTGCACTGCGCCAGCGCCTGCGGATGCGACACCACGCGCGTCACGCCCTCGAGCGTCGCACCCGGCCGGCCGAGCAGGCAGTGCCGGACCTCGATCACTTCCTCGCCCACGATCGAGAGATTCATCTGGAACAGCAGGTCGTACACCTCGTGCACCGACCCCGCCGTACTGTTCTCGATCGGCAGCACCGCGCGGTGGGCGTCGCCGCGCTGCACCGCCTCGAGGGTTTCGCGGAACGAGCGAAACGGTTTGTAGGTGACGACGCGCCGCTCGACGCCGAAGTGGCGCACGGCCGCCTCGTGCCCGTAGGCGCCCTCCGTGCCCTGGTAGGCGACGGCGAGCGGCGCCGCCTCGGCCGCGTCCGGCGAGTCCTTGAGCCAGTCACGCTGGCGGCGCAGGGCGTCGTCGAGAATCTCACGATAGAGCCGGCGGACCAGCGCCGGGTCGAGGCCGAGCCGCTCGCCATACGCGGCACGGTGGCTGAGCAGCGCCGCTTCCCGGGCCTCGTCGCGCAGGGGCTGTTCGTGCTCCGCCTTGGCGGCCGTGATGTCGCGCATCAGACGCGCGCGCTCCCCGAGGGCGTTCAGCAGCACCTTGTCGATGTCGTCCACGGCGCGGCGCAAATCAGATAGTGGCGGCGGTGTCATGGGTCACTCCCCCTGAAACGAAAAACGCCGCCCGAACCGTGAAGGCCCGGGCGGCGGTGTGTGTCGGTCGACGTGGTGTCGTCGGCGCGCTACACGGCCTCCCGGGCGGCCGTAAAGCCGGCGAACGTAAACACGAACGGGAAGGCGCGGAGACGCATGGGTTACTTCTTCAGGATCGAGACGAGTGATTGTCCCATATCCGCGGGGCTCTTCACCACCGTCACGCCGGCCGCGGTGAGGGCGGCCATCTTCTCGGCCGCGGTGCCCTGCCCGCCGGCGATGATCGCACCGGCGTGGCCCATGCGGCGTCCGGGCGGCGCCGTCTGCCCCGCGATGAACGCCACGACGGGCTTGGTGAAGTGGTCCTTGATCCAGGCCGCCGCCTCTTCCTCGGCCGAACCGCCGATTTCGCCGATCATGATGACGGCGTCGGTGTCGGGGTCGTTCTGGAAGAGCCCGAGCGCATCGATGTGCGTCGTGCCGATGAGCGGGTCGCCGCCGATGCCGATGCAGGTGGACTGGCCATAGCCGAGGCGCGTCAGCTGGTCGATGGCCTCGTAGGTCAGCGTGCCGCTCTTCGACACGATGCCGATGCGGCCTTCCTTGCAGATGTTCGCGGGAATGATTCCGGCCTTGCCCTTGCCGGGCGAGATGATGCCCGGGCAGTTGGGGCCGATGAGCCGCGTCTCGGGACGCGCCTTGAGGAACGTCATCGCCTTGAGCATGTCCACGACCGGGATGCCCTCGGTGATGCAGACCACGAGGCCGATGCCGGCATCGGCCGCTTCCATGATGGCGTCGGCGGCAAACGGCGGCGGCACGAAGATCACCGACGCATTAGCGCCGGTCTCCTTCACCGCGTCCGCCACCGTGTTGAAGACCTCCCAGCCCTCGTGGGTCGTGCCGCCCTTGCCGGGCGTGACGCCGCCAACGACGTTCGTGTGATACGCCGCCGCGGCCTTCGCGTGGAACGTGCCCTCACGTCCGGTCAGGCCCTGGACGATGAGGCGGGTCGAGGAATCGAGCAGGACGGCCATTACTGCGCGCCTCCCGCGAGCTGCACGACCTGCACGGCCGCTTCGCCCATGGTGTCGGCCGTCGTGAAGTTCAGGCCGCTCTCGGCCAGCATCTTCTTTCCTTCGTCCACGTTCGTGCCCTTCATGCGGATGACGATCGGCACCGGCACGCCCAGTTCCTTCACCGCGGCGATGACGCCCGCGGCGAGCACGTCGCAGCGCAGGATGCCGCCGAAGATGTTGATGAGGACCGCCTTGACGTTGGTGTCGGACATCAGGATCTTGAACGCGTTGCGGATCTGCTCGGCGTTGGCGCCGCCGCCGACGTCGAGGAAGTTGGCCGGCTGACCGCCCGACAGCTTGATGATGTCCATCGTCGCCATCGCGAGGCCGGCCCCGTTCACCATGCAGCCGATGTTGCCTTCGAGGCGGATGTAGTTGAGCGCGAACTTCGACGCCTCGACCTCGAGCGGATCTTCCTCGCTCAGGTCGCGCAGGTCGCGGAAGTCGGCGTGGCGGTAGAGCGCGTTGTCGTCGATCGTCATCTTGGCGTCGAGCGCGAGCAGGTCGCCGGCCTCGGTGACGATGAGCGGGTTGATTTCGAGCAGCGACGCATCCGACGCGAGGAACGCCTGGTAGAGCGCCAGCATCAGCTTCGTGGCCTTCTTGACGCTGTCGCCGGTGAGACCGATGGCGAAGGCGAGCTGCTGCGCCTGGAACGGCAGCAGGCCGGTGCCCGGCTCGACGAGCGCCTTGTGGATGCGCTCGGGAGTCTTCGCCGCCACTTCCTCGATGTCCATACCGCCGTCGGCGCTGGCCATGAGGACGATCTTCTTCGTCGAGCGGTCGACGAGCATGCCGACGTAGAGCTCACGCGCGATGGCGAGCCCTTCTTCGACGAGCACGCGCCCCACGCGCTGGCCGGCCGGGCCGGTCTGGTGCGTGACGAGCTGCATGCCGAGGATCGCCTTGGCGTTGGCCTCGACGGCGTCGAGGCCTTTCGACACCTTCACACCGCCGCCCTTGCCGCGGCCGCCGGCATGGATCTGCGCCTTGACGACCGCCACCGGCCCACCGAGGCGCTTGGCGATCTCGACGGCGTCCTGCGGCGTCATGGCCACTTCCCCGCGCGGCACGGCGACGCCGTACTTCGCGAGGATGGCCTTGGCCTGATATTCGTGAATCTTCACGTGGGCCTCAGACCTTGATGACGTCGACCAGTTCCTTGACGGCGCCGGCGGACTTCAGCAGGGCGGCCTTCTCGGTCTCGGTCAGGTTGATCTGGACGATCTCCTCGACGCCGCCGGCGCCGAGCTTCACGGGCACGCCGACGAAGAGGTCGTTGATGCCGTATTCGCCCTGCAGGAACACCGAGCACGGCATGATGCGCTTCTGGTCCTTCAGGATGGCCTCGACCATCGCCGCCGCCGATTCACCCGGGGCATACCAGGCGCTCGTGCCGACGAGCTTCGTGATCTCGGCGCCGCCGTTGGCGGTGCGCGTGCAGATCTCGTCGAGCTTCGCCTGCGAGAGCTTGCCCATCGCCACCAGTTCGGTCAGCGGGATGCCCGCCACCGTCGACAGCCGCGGCAGCGGCACCATCGTGTCGCCGTGGCCGCCGAGCACGAAGCAGTTGACGTCGTTGACCGAGACGCCGAGCTCCATCGCCACGAAGGTGCGCATGCGCGCCGAGTCGAGCACGCCGGCCATGCCGATGACGCGCTGGCGCGGGAAGCCGCTCAGCCGATACACCGCCTGCGACATCGCGTCGAGCGGATTGGCGACCGGCACGATGATCGTGTTCGGCGAGTGCTTCACGATCTGCGCCGTGACCGACTTCATGATGTCGTGATTGACGGCGAGCAGGTCGTCGCGGCTCATGCCCGGCTTGCGCGGCACGCCCGAAGTGATGACGACGACATCCGAGTTCGCGGTGTGCGCGAAGCCTTCGTCGGTGGCACCGAAGCCGACGACCTTCGCCGACGAACCGGCCACCGGGCACGACTGGTAGATGTCGAGCGCGATGCCTGCCGCCTTCGTCTCCGCGATGTCGATGATGACGACGTCGGCCAGTTCCTTGTGCGCGACGGCGCGCGCCACGGTCGCGCCCACGTTGCCGGCGCCACCCACCACGGTCACTTTTCGGTTCATTGCTACGCTCCTGCACTCCACGAACCCTTGGCGGCACCTGGCATTAGGTCAGGCCCCCGCCGCGCGCGGTTCGAACGTTCAACACCTTCTGTGGAAAAGCTTGTGGAAAACACCGCGTGAAGCGGCTGGAATCCCACGCGAAGTCGAACAAAACACCACTTTGCACCACGTGTGGTGCGCGCCGGTGTCACCGACCCGCTCCGCCATGCGCCCGCACACCGCAGCGCACAAGCGCCACATTATATCGTGGCCCTCGCGGATGCGGACGCATGCCACCTGACACGCGCGCACTTTCGCCAGCGTGCGCTCGGCAGCGCGCGCATTCGGGTGATTGACCGTGGCGCGGATCGCTAAGGCAGCCGCAGCGTGACGCGCTCGCCGGCCGGCGTCGCGACCACCACACCGCCAGCGTCGATTTCGATGACCGAGGCGCCGTCCGGCAGACGGTCCCCGAGGCCGAGCAGGAACACGGAGCCGTCACCGCTGACCACCGCCGTGATGCGTCCGTCGGCCGCGGCGGCGATGCCGGCGACGCGCCACCGGGGCGGGGCGGGCTCCACCGCCTCGGGTGACGCCGGTTCGTTCCCCGGCGTCTCGCCCGCGGTGACGATGCCCGCCGCGCCGGCGGCGCGTGCCAGCGCGGCGCCCGCGGCGACGGGGCGGTCGGTGAATACGAAGGGATTCCGCGCCGAGGCCGGCGTCGTGTCGGGCGCGCTCACGGCATCGAGCGCGATGTGTGGCATAGGCACGTCGGGCGGCGGCGCCGCGGGACGAGGCGGCCGCACCTGGGTGACGGCGGTGGGAGGGCTCACCCACGAGGCCGAGAACCAGCCGGCCAGGAAGCCCAGCGCCACCAGCGTACCGACGAGACGGTGTGAGTCTCTGCGCATCGCCCTGCAGCATAGTATCGGTCGGCCCCGGCCGGCCACCACCGCGCCATGCCACCATGTGCACTGTGGTAGTATTCGCCGTGCCCGCTGTTCCAGGCAGACTGCCGGCCGGACTGACGGAAGCTTCGGTCGTCGCGATCGTCCCGGCGCGGTATCACTCCTCCCGCCTTCCCGGAAAACCTCTCGCCGATATCCAGGGCCGTCCCATGGTCGAACACGTCTATCGTCGCGCCGCCATGGCCGCCGTGGATGCCGTGATCGTGGCCACCGACGATCAGCGGATCGTCGATGCGGTCGAGGGCTTCGGCGGGCTGGCGTGGCTGACCCGCGCCGACCATCCCACCGGCACCGACCGGCTGGCGGAGATCGCCGCCACCCTGCCCTGCGACGTCGTCATCAACGTCCAGGGGGATGAGCCGTTCATCGACCCGGCGGCCATCGACCTGCTGGCGGCCCCGCTCGTGCAGGACCGCGCCGTCGAGATGACAACGCTCTGCCGGCCCTTCCTGGCCGGCGAGGACGTGCAGTCACCGCATCTCGTAAAGGTGGTCCGCGACCTGTCCGGACGCGCCCTGTATTTCTCGAGGGCGCCGATCCCCTTTCCCCGCGCCAGCGGTGGCGCCGAGCCTGCCGTGCACGTCGGCGTCTACGGCTACCGGCGGGCGACGCTCCTGAGGCTGGCGTCGCTCACGCCGACGCCGCTCGAACGCGCCGAATCGCTCGAGCAGCTGCGCGCGCTCGAACATGGCATTCCCATCCGGGTCATCGACAGCGCCTACGTGTCGCTGTCGGTCGACACGCCCGACGATCTCGCCCACGCCCGCCGCACGGTGTCCGACCTATGAGCACATCACCTCGACCTACCAAGTACATCTTCGTCACCGGCGGCGTCGTCTCCTCGCTGGGCAAAGGCCTGGCGGCCGCGTCGATCGGCGCGCTGCTCGAGGGCCACGGCTACAAGGTCGCCCTGCTCAAGTTCGACCCGTACATCAACGTCGACCCCGGCACGATGAGCCCGTATCAGCACGGCGAAGTCTTCGTGACCGACGACGGCGCCGAGACCGACCTCGACCTCGGCCACTACGAGCGCTTCACGGACACGACCACGACGCGCAACAGCAACTGGACCACCGGCAAGATCTACATGTCGGTCATCCAGAAGGAACGGCGCGGTGACTATCTCGGCCGCACGGTCCAGGTCATCCCGCACATCACGAACGAGATCAAGGACAACATCCGCGCCGTCGGCCGCGACGTCGACGTCGTGCTCGTCGAAATCGGCGGCACGGTCGGCGACATCGAGAGTCTGCCGTTCCTCGAGGCCATCCGCCAGTTCCGCCAGGACGTCGGCCGCGACCACACGCTCTACATTCACCTGACGCTCGTGCCGTGGATCGGGTCGGCCGGCGAACTCAAGACCAAGCCCACGCAGCACAGCGTGCGCGACCTGCGCTCGATCGGCATCCAGCCCGATATCCTGCTCTGCCGCACCGACCGCGTGCTCGACCGCGACATCAAGTCGAAGATCGCGCTCTTCTGCGACGTCGCTCAGGAAGCTGTCATCACCGCCCGCGACGTCGAGACGATCTACGAGGTGCCGCTCGCGCTGCGCGAGGAAGGTATCGACCGCGTGGTGCTGCGCGGGCTCGGGCTGCCCGAGACGCCCGGCGACGCCACGGCCTGGGAGCAGCTCGTCCACAACATCAAACATCCGAAGGACGAGCTCACGATTCACGTCGTCGGCAAGTACACCGGCTACGAGGATTCGTACAAGAGCCTGAACGAAGCGCTGTACCACGGGGGCTTCGCCCACCGCCTGCGCATCAACATCCAGTGGGTCGAGGCGGAAGCGCTCGAACAGGAGGGCGGCACGCGCCTGCTCGAAGGCTCCGCCGGCATCCTCGTGCCCGGCGGCTTCGGCACGCGCGGCACGCGCGGCATGATGAAGGCGGCCGAGTTCGCGCGCACGCACAAGGTGCCCTACTTCGGCATCTGCTACGGTTTCCAGTGGGCCACCGTCGAGTTCGCGCGCAACGTGTGCGGGCTCGAAGGCGCCGACTCGACCGAGTTCGACGAGTCGGCCCCGCACAAGGTGATCTACAAGCTGCGCGATCTGCTCGGCGTGGACGACCTCGGCGGCACGATGCGTCTCGGCCGCTATGCCTGTGAACTGGCGCCCGGCTCACTCGCCCGCCGTGTCTACGGCGCCGACGTGATCTGGGAACGGCACCGTCATCGCTTCGAGTTCAACACCCTCTACGAGCCGGCGCTCAAGGAACACGGCATGCTCATCTCGGGCCGCTCGCCCGACGGCAAGTTCGTCGAGATTGCCGAGCTGCCGGGCCATCCCTGGTTCCTCGGCGTGCAGTTCCACCCCGAGTTCCTGTCGCGTCCGCTCAGGCCGCACCCCCTCTTTGCCAGCTTCGTCGACGCCTCCTACCGCCACCGGCAGGGCACGCTCGGCCAGGTGAACGAAGCGAGCGCGATCGCCTGACATGGTGCGCGTCCAGGAGGTGCGTGCCGGCACCGTCACGTTCGGCACCGGACATCCGCTCGGGTTCATCCTCGGTCCGTGTGTCATCGAGAGCGCGGCGCACGTCCTGGATCTCGCCCTCGAGATCCAGGCGATTGCCGCCCGTGCGGGCGTGCCGCTGGTGTTCAAGGCGTCCTTCGACAAGGCCAACCGCACCTCGCTCGGCTCGTTCCGCGGCCCGGGCCTCACAGACGGCCTCAAGGCGCTGGCTGCGGTGAAGGCGCGCACGGGCCTGGCCATCCTGACCGACATCCACGAGGCGTCGCAGGCGGCGCCGGTGGCCGAGGTGGCCGACGTCCTGCAGATTCCGGCCTTCCTGTCCCGCCAGACCGACCTGCTCGTCGCGGCCGCGAAGACCGGGCGCCCGGTCAACGTGAAGAAGGCGCAGTTCCTGGCGCCGAACGACATGCGCCACGTGGTGAGGAAACTCGTCGAGAGCGGCGCCACCGGCGTGCTGCTGACCGAACGCGGCTCGTCGTTCGGCTACAACAACCTCGTCGTCGACATGCGCGGCCTGCCGATGATGCGCGAACTCGGTCATCCGGTCGTCTTCGACGTGACCCACAGTCTGCAGCTGCCCGGCGCCGGCGACGGCGTGACGATCGGCCTCGCGCAGTACATCGCGCCGCTGGCGCGCGCCGGCGTCGCCGCCGGCGTCGACGGCGTGTTCATGGAAGTGCACGACGACCCGTCGCGCGCGAAGAGCGACGCGGCCAACGCCCTCGCCCTCGCCGCCCTCGAACCCCTGCTGCGCCAGCTCGTCGCGGTGGACCGGATTGCGAAATCGGATGGCTGATCTCTCCCTCGCACGCAAAGTGCTCCACACCGAGGCCGACGCCGTCAGGGCGCTCGCCGATCGCCTCGACGACCGATTCACCGCCGCGGTCGCGCTCGTGCGCGACTGCCGTGGCCGTGTGATCCTGACCGGCATGGGCAAGTCCGGGATCGTGTGCCGCAAGATCGCCGCGACGCTCTCGAGCACCGGTTCTCCGGCCTACTTCGTGCATCCGGCTGAAGCCGTGCACGGCGACCTCGGCATGATTCAGCCGAGCGACGTCGTCATCGCCCTCTCGCACAGCGGCGAGACCGAGGAGCTGACCCGGCTGCTCGAGACGCTGAAGCGCCTCGGCGCGACGCTCATCGCGATGACCGGCGACCCCCACTCCACGCTCGCCCGCGCCGCAACGGTCGTGCTCGACTGCAGCGTCTCCGAAGAAGCCTGCCCGATGAACCTCGTGCCCACGGCCAGCACCACCGCCGCCCTCGCGCTCGGTGACGCGCTGGCGATGACGGTGCTCGTCGAGAAGGGCTTCAGTCCCGACGACTTCGCGGACCTGCATCCGCGCGGCACGCTCTTCCGCCGGGCCCGGCGCGTCGACGGCATCATGCGCACCGGCGCCGACCTGCCGGCCGTGCCGCCGGCGGCGCCGATGCGCGACGTCATCGCCGAGATCACGCGCGGCCGGATGGGCATCACCTGTGTGGTGGAAGCCGGCGGCGGGCTCGCCGGCGTGGTGACCGACGGCGACGTCCGCCGCGCGCTGGCGGCGAACACCGATGTGCTCGCCCTGTGCGCCGCCGACGTGATGAGCCGGACGCCGGTGACGGTCGCGCCGCACACGCTGGCCGCCGAGGCCCTGCATCTGCTCGAAGGACGCAAGATCACGGCGGTCGTCGCCGTCGACGACGCCGGCCGCGCCCTGGGCGTCGTGCACTTGCACGATCTCTGGCGCACGGGTCTGGTCTAGAGAGGCGCGCCGTGCTGTCTGGTTATCTTCCTTTCATCTCGGCCCTGCTGGCCCTGCTCGCCGGCGTCGCCATCGGCAAGGCCTGGGAGCGCTACAAGCTGCGCGACGGCCGCTGGATCGACCGCCGCAAGGCCCGTGACTCGCACCACTACGTGCTCGGCCTGAACTACCTCGTGGCCAATCAGATCGACCTGGCCATCGAGGAGCTGAGCCAGGCGGCGCGGGTCGATGCCGACGCGCTCGAGATCCATCTCATCCTCGGCAACGTCTACCGCGAACGCGGCCAGGTCTCGCGCGCCATCCAGGTGCACCAGTCGCTGCTGCAGCGGCAGAAGCTGACGCGGCTCGAACACGCCTACGTGATGCTCTGCCTCGGCCTCGACTACAAGCGCGGCGGCTTCGTCGACCGCGCGGTTGAAGCCTTCAAGGAGGCGCGCCGTCTCGACCCGTCGAACGCCTACGCCCTGCTGCACCTCGAGAAGGTGTACGAAGAACAGCGGCAGTGGGAAGACGCGGCGAAGGTGCGGCAGGAACTGCTCGCGATGGCCGGTCCGGAATCGCCGGCCCGGAGCCAGACGATCCTGGCCTTCCTCGAGAACGAACGCGGGTTGTCGGCGCTCAAGGCGGGCGACCTCGCCGCGGCGAAGGCCCGCTTCAGCGCCGCGCTCGATCTCGACGGCAGTGTCACGCCCGCCTCGGTCAACCTCGGCGACGTACTGGCGCGCGACGGGCGGACGGCCGACGCCGTGGCGCTCTGGGAGGGGGTCGTGGACCAGGCGCCAGACCGCTCGCATCTCGTGCTCGACCGCCTGCGCGACGCCTATCGAGCCTCCGGCCAACCCGATCGCTTCCTCGACCTCTGCCGCCGCGTTGCCGCCGCGCATCCGCACAACTGGCGCGCCCGCCTGGCCCTGGGCCACGCCCTGGCGGATGCGGGCCAGGCGCCGGCCGCGCTCGACCAGTTCCTCGAGGCGCTCAGCCACAATCCTCACGGCCTCACCGTGCACGAAGCCATCTGGGATCTGCTGCTGCGCACCGGCCTTGAGCGGACCGCCGTGGAACGCTACGTCGTCCACGCCAGGGCCGCGGTGTTCTACCTCGACCCGCACGTCTGCCTGCGCTGTCGCTACCGCAGCACGGAGCTGCTCTGGCAGTGTCCGCACTGCCACGAGTGGAACACCTTCGTGGAAGAGCGGATCGCGCCCGTCAGCAAAGACGGCAACGATCTCTGAGCCAGTCGGCGAGCCGCGCGGCCTGCGCCAGGGTGCTGGCCATGTCGCCGTCGGTCACGACCACGGCATCGGCCAGGCGCACCTTGTCGGTGATGGGCCACTGCGCGGCCAGGCGGCGGTCGGCGCCAGCTGCCGTCACGCCGTCGCGTGCCATGAGACGCGCGCGCTGCGTCTCAGGACGGCAGGCGACCACGATGACCAGATCGAAGGTGGCGGCCCAGCCGGTCTCGTAGGCCAGGGGAATTTCGGCGAGGCCCGCCGTGCCGGCCGGAAGGGCCGCAAAGAACGCCTCGATCCCCTGCCGCACCCGCGGATGCACCACGCGCTCCAGGTCGCGGCGGGCCGCGGCATCCGAGAACACGATCGCCGCCACCGTCCCCCGGTCGAGTGTGCCGTCGGCGCGCACGACCGCGCGACCGAAGCGCGCCACCACCTCGGCGAGGCCTGACGAGCCCGGCGCCACGGCCTCACGCGCGAGCACGTCGGCGTCCACCGTGGCCACGCCGGCGGCGCCGAGCGCGCGCGCCACCACGCTCTTCCCCGTCGCGATGCCCCCGGTGAGTGCGACCCGCACGGGAGGCTCAACGCGTCGCCAGCAGGCCGGCGCGAGCTTCGGCCGCGGTGACGGTGTTGGCGAGCAGCATGGCGATTGTGAGCGGGCCCACGCCGCCAGGGACCGGCGTGACGGCGCCGGCCACGTCCCACACAGCCGGATGGACGTCGCCGATGACGAGCGACTGCTTCTTCTCGAACACCTGGCGCCGCGGATGGCCTTCGGGATACCAGCCTGCGACGAGTGCCGCGTCGTCAACCCGGTTGATGCCCACATCGATGACCGTCGCCCCGGGCTTCACGTAGGCCGGCGTCACGTAGGCGGGCCGGCCGACCGCGGCGACCAGGACGTCGGCGTCGCTCGCAATCGCCGCCACGTCGGGTGTGCGCGAGTGGCAGATGGTCACCGTGGCGTCCTCGTGCAGCAGCAGGAGCGCCATGGGTTTGCCGACGATGTCGCTGCGCCCGATGACGACCGCGCGCTTCCCCGCCAACGTGATGCCTTCGCGCGCCAGGAGCTGCATCACGCCGGCGGGCGTGCAGGCGACGAGGCGGGCCCGCTTCTGCACGAGCAGCCCGACGTTCTGCGCGTGGAAGCCGTCCACGTCCTTGGCCGGCGACACGGTGTCGAAGACGCGCTGCTCGGCATCGCGTCCCATCCCCTTCGGCAGCGGCGACTGCACGAGGATGCCGTCGAAGGTGTCGTCGGCATTGAGGCGCGCCACGACGGCGAGCGTCTCGTCGAGCGAGGCATCCGCCGGCAACCGGAACAGCTCGGCGCGGCAGCCGGCATCGCCTGCCGTACGCAGCTTGCTGCTGACGTAGATCTGCGAGGCCGGGTCATCGCCCGCGAGCACGATGCCGAGCGCCGGCGGGCGCCCGGCCGCAGCCGTGAAGCGGGCGATGCGGTCGCCGAGCTCCGCCCGGATACGCGCGGCCGTGGCGATGCCGTCGAGGCTGCGGGCGCTCACGCCGTGACTCCCGCGCGGGCGCCGGGACGCGCCACGGCATCGAGTTCGCGCAGCTTCTCCGTGCTGCCGAGCAGCACGAGCTGGTCGCCCGTATGCAGGCGGGCGTCGGGTGAGGGGTTGAATTCCATGTGCCCTTCCGCGCGGCGTATCGCCACGACGATGACGCCGAACCGCTGGCGCAGCTCGGCTTCGCGAATGGAGCGGCCGACGAGCGGGCCACCGGGCGCCAGTTCGATCTGTTCGGCGGAGAGGTCGAGGTGCTCGGAGCTGGTGGCGAGCCGCATGAAATCGACGACCGCCGGCCTGAGCGCCGTATGGGCCATCTGGATGGCGCCGAGCGTATAGGGGGAGATCACGCGGTCGGCGCCGGCTCGCCGGAGCTTCGGCTCGGCGTCCTCCGACTCGACACGGGCGATGATGAAGAGATCCGGGCGCAGCACGCGCGCCGTGAGCACCGCGTAGACGTTCTCGGCATCCGTCGACACGGCGGCGATGAGCCCGCGCGCCCGGTCGATCCCGACGCGCTTCAGCACGTCTTCGCGGCTGGCATCGGCCTCGACCGCCATGCCGCCGCCGGCGATGATCTCGTGCACCTTGTCAGGGTCGCGCTCGACGACGATGCAGGGCACTCCCTGGCGCCGGAACTCCTCAGCGATGGTGCTTCCGATGCGGCCGTAGCCGCAGATGATGAAGTGGTTCGTCAGTTCATCGATCATGCGCGCGAACCGCCGTTGTTCGAAGCTTCGATACAGCCCACCGTCGACCACGAGCGCCATCAGGACGAACGCCGTGTAGAACAGCGTCGAGATCCCCGCCAGCAGCACGAACGTCGTCCACACCTCGCCGGCCCGCGTGAGCGGGTGCACGTAGCCGTAGCCGACCGTCGTGACCGAGATGATGGTCATGAAGGCCGAGTCCCAGAACGACCAGCCTTCGATGAGCATGTAGCCGAGCGTGCCGACCGCGCTCACGAGCACGAACAGGACCACGCCGAGCCCGGGTCCGCGGGCCCAGGACAGCGTGGCGTGGTTCTTCACCTGCACGGCGGTCGATGCTCTCGAACGTCACGGGCGGGCGGTCCCGCTCACGCCGCTGCGGTGTCCGCGCCGCTCGCCTTCCGCATGCCGAACCCCGCCAGGAACACCACGACCGACACGGCCAGCCAGCGGAGGGCGAAGGCATCGGCCGCTTCCGGCGTGACACCGATCTCGTGCCACTTGGCGATGGTCTCGGTCGTGATGCCGAACTCGGTCATGTAGGCCAGCGCCGTGACACACGCAAAATTGAAGATCGCCAGGATGCCGGCGATGTAGACGAAGTTGGCGGCCCCCTGGAACGCCGTGCGGCGGCTCGCTTCCGCCTGATTCACGAGCGGGCTGTGCGTGCGGCCGTAGAACCAGTAGATGACCATGCCGAGGTCGAGCCAGACGAGGAAGCGGACCCACGTCAGAATCGGCAGATTGAGCATCAGGTAGACGCAGAACAGGATGCCGAGCACCGGGAACACCGGGCCAAAGGGCACGCGGAAGGGACGATGCACTTCCGGGCGGCTCACGCGCAGCATCAGCACCGCGCCGCAGACGATGGCGAACGCGAAGAGCGTGCCGATCGAGGTCATCTCGCCCACCGTCTGGATCTGCGTCAGGCCGGCCACGATGGCGACGATGACGCAGGTGATGATGGTCGTGATGTAGGGCGTGCCGAACTTCGGGTGCACCTTGCTCACGCCCTGCGGCAGCAGTCCGTCTCGGCTCATTGCGAAGAAGATGCGCGGCTGGCTCATGAGCATCACGAGCAGCACCGAGGTGATCCCGGCGACCGCGCCGGCAGAGACGAGATAGGCGGCCCAGTCCTGCCCGATGAGGCTCAGCGCGAAGGCTACCGGCGCGTTCAGGAACGCCTGGTCGGCCTTGTAGTCGACGACCGGCACGATGCCGGTGAGCACGGCGGCCACGGCGAGATACAGCAACGTGCAAACGACGAGCGAGGCGATGATGCCAATCGGCAGGTCACGTTGCGGGTTCTTGGCTTCTTCGGCAGTGGTCGAGACGGCGTCGAAGCCGATGTAGGCGAAGAAGACCACGCCGGCCGCGCCCATCACGCCAGACCAGCCGTACGGCGTGAAGGGATCCCAGTTGTCGGGCTTGACGTAGACGGCGCCGGCCCCGATGAAGAACACGACCGCGGCCAGCTTCACACCGACCATGATGGCGTTGAAGCGCGCGCTCTCGCGGATGCCCACGACGAGCAGGTACATGATGCAGAGCACGATGATGACGGCCGGCAGGTTGATGAGCGCTCCAGGCGTCGCGGCGCTCGGCGCCGCCGACATCCACACCGGCAACGTGATGCCGGCGCCCGAGAGCAGCTTCTGCATGTAGCCGCTCCAGCCGATGGCGACGGTCATCGAGCCGACCGCGTATTCGAGGATGAGGTCCCAGCCGATGATCCACGCGAAGAGCTCGCCCATCGTCGCGTAGGCGTAGGTGTAGGCGCTGCCGGCGATCGGAATCATCGACGCGAACTCGGCGTAACAGAGGGCGGCGAAGCCGCAGGCCAGGCCGGCGACGAGATACGACATCATGATGGCGGGCCCGGCCTGATTGGCGGCGGCCGTGCCGGTCAGCACGAAGATCCCGGTGCCGATGATGGCGCCGATGCCGAGCAGCGTCAGGTCCCACGCCGTGAGGCTGCGTCGCAGCGCCTTGCTGCCGTGCTCGACGTCACCGACGAGTTGCTCGATCGACTTCGTCTTGAGCAGGTTCGAATCCATTCCGCCTCCATGGGCCGCCCGGGTCCGGCGCTGGCGCCGGAACCCGTGGAAAGCCGGGGGAATTATACCGGGTTGGTCATGAGGACCGAGAGAAACCGGCGGGCCCGCGATTCCGGATCCTCCCCGGGCACGAGCAGATCACTGATGACGGCGACGGCGGTCGCGCCGGCCCCGGTCACCGTTGGCGCCGTCGCGAGCGTGATGCCGCCGATGGCGACAAGGGGGCGGCCGGCCGCACGGGCCGCCGCCGCGGCGGCACGGATGCCGGTGAGCCCGACGACGGGATCCGGATTGGCCTTGGTGCGGGTCGCGAACACCGGACCGTACGCCACGTAGGTCACCGGTTCGGACAGCGCCGCGGCCAGTTCCGCCGGAGTGTGCGTCGAACGGCCGATGACGGCGTCCGGGCCGAGCAGCCGGCGCGCGTCGGCCACCGGCAGATCCCCCTGCCCCAGGTGGACGCCGACCCCGGGGCCGGCGCTGCGCGCGACATCGACACGGTCGTTCACGATGAGGACGGCGCCGGCGGCGAGGGCACCTGGCGCGACGACCCGCACGAGGTCGAGGAAGGCCCCGCTCCCCAGGTGCTTGGCGCGAATCTGCAGATGGCTGACGCCGGCGCGCAGGCAGGCGGCGGCCACCGCCTCGGGCAGGTGCCGCGCCGCCGCGCACATGTCGACGTCCACGATGGCGTAGAGCGGCGACATGCGGCCGGGCGTTACGCCGACTCGGCGACCCGCGAGGGCTTCGCGGGCGGCATGAAGCGCTCCATGAAATGGGTGCTCATGCGGCCGGCCACGAAGTCCGGGTCGTTCAGGATCTTCAGGTGCAGCGGAATGCTGGTCTTGATGCCTTCGATGACCGTCATGCCGAGCACCCGCTTCATGCGGGCGATCGACTCGGCGCGGTCGCGGCCGTGCACGATGACCTTGGCGATCATCGAGTCGTAGTACGGCGTGATGGTGCACTCCGAGTGGGCCGCCGTATCGACGCGCACGCCGGGCCCGCCCGGGATCGAGAACGCGTGGATGACCCCGGGCGACGGCACGAATGTCTCCGGGTCCTCGGCATTGACGCGGCACTCGAGCGCGTGGCCGGTGAAGGTCACGTCGCTCTGGCGCACCGAGAGGCGTTCGCCGGCCGCGATGCGGATCTGTTCCTTCACGATGTCGAGGCCCGTCACGAGTTCGGTCACCGGGTGCTCGACCTGCACGCGCGTGTTCACTTCCATGAAGTAGAAGTTCCCCTTGTCGTCCATGAGGAACTCGAAGGTGCCGGCGTTCGTGTACTGCACGGCCAGCGCGGCATCGGCCACGAGGGCGCCCATCTTGCGGCGCACCTTGTCGGAGATGACAGGCGAGGGCGATTCCTCGAGCAGCTTCTGGTGGCGCCGCTGAATCGAGCACTCGCGTTCGCCGAGATGGATGACCGAGCCGTGATGATCGCCGAGGATCTGGAACTCGATATGACGCGGCGATTCGAGGTAGCGCTCGACGTAGACATCGCCGTTGCCGAAGGCTGCTTCGGCTTCGCGCTGCGCGGTGCGCAGGGCGTGCTGCAGTTCGCTCGGCTGCTTGACGATGCGCATGCCGCGGCCGCCGCCGCCGGCCACCGCCTTGATGATGACCGGGTAGCCGATCTCCTTCGCGATCTGCACGGCGCGCTCTTCGCTCTCGACCGGACCGTCGCTGCCCGGCAGCATCGGCAGTCCCGCCTTCTTCATCGCCCGTCGCGCCTTCGACTTGTCGCCGAGCAGGCGGATGACGTGCGGGTCGGGGCCGATGAAGCGGATGTGGCACGCCTCGCAGACTTCCGCCAGGTAGGCACTTTCGGAGAGAAACCCGTAGCCGGGATGGATCGCGTCGGCGCCGGTGATCTCGGCCGCGCTGATGATCGCCGGCACGTTCAGGTAGCTCTCGCTCGATCGTGCGCTGCCGATGCAGATGTCCTCGTCGGCGAAGCGCACGTGCAGGGAGTTCTCGTCGGCCTCGGAATAGACGGCGACGGTCTTGATGCCGAGTTCACGGCACGCGAAGATGATGCGCAGCGCGATTTCGCCGCGGTTGGCAACCAGGATCTTCTTGAACACTCTCGAACCTCCGCCGAAGACCGCCACAAAGCTGCGGTCCACTCGGCTCAGTGTTGACCGGCCCACGCGGCGCGTGGGCGCGACATCACCCGGCCGGTGACCGATGCCGGGTGTTGTCGACTGTCACCCCCGCAGCCGGATGGCGAAGATGCGCTCGCCGTACTGCACCGGCTGGCCGTTCTCCACGTAGACGTTGGTGATCTCGCCCTCGTACTCCGAGTCGATCTCGTTCATGAGCTTCATCGCCTCGATGATGCAGAGAACCTGGCCCTTCTTCACCGTGTCGCCGACGTTGACGAACGCCGCCGCGCCGGGCTCCGCCGAGCGGTAGAACGTGCCGACGATCGGCGACTTCACGATGGCGAGCTGAGCGCCGTCTTCGACGGCCGCGGCGACCGGCGCAGGCGCGGCCTGTGGCGCGGCCGTCAGCGGCGCGGCGGAGACCGGCGCCGGCCCCGGCATGACGTGCGTCACGATGTGCGGGCCGCCCCGCTTCACGCGCAGCTTGAAGCCGCCGTCCTCGAGTTCGAACTCCGCGAGGTCGTGGGCCTGGACGAGGTCGAGCAGTTCCTTGATGGCGTCAGAATTCATGGGCCTCGGCATCCGGCGGCGCGCCCGTGAGGCGCTCGACGCCGGTGGTTGTGACGACGACGTCGTCTTCGATTCGAACACCGCCCTGCCCGGCCACGTACACCCCGGGTTCGACGGTGAAGACCATCCCGGGCGCGACCGGACCGTCGTGGTCGCCGCGCGGGCCAATCGTGGGCCGTTCGTGCACGTCCAGGCCCAGGCCGTGGCCGGTGCCATGGACGAAAGCCTCGGCCAGGCCGTGCCGCGCCAGCGCGGCGCGGGCGGCGCCATCGATGACTGAGGGCAGGACGCCGGGGCCGGCAGCGTCGATGGCCGCCTGCTGGGCCTCGGCCACGGCGGCGAGCCAGGCGCGCCCGGGCGCGGGCACGCGCCCCACGGCCACGGTGCGCGTCATGTCCACCGCGTAGCCCTCGAGCACGCCACCGAAGTCCACCACCACGAGGTCCCCGGCCGCGATGCGGCGGTCGGAGGCCCGGTGATGCGGGCGCGCTCCGTTGGGACCGGAGGCGACGATGGTCTCGAATGCAGGACGTTCGAACCCGGCGCCGTGGAGCGCCAGTTCGACCTTCCAGGAGATTTCGCGCTCGGTTCGTCCCTCGGACACCTCAGGGAGTATACACGTGGCCACTTCAGCCAGCCGCCCACCGGCCTCGCGGAGCCGTCCGAGCTCCCAGACGTCCTTGATCGCCCGGAATCGTTCAAGGAATCCGTGTGTTTCGACACACTCGCCCCCGGCGAGTTCCGGCGTCCGCCGCAGGGCCGCCAGGCGAGCCACCGTCAGGTGCTCGGCCTCGACGCCCAGCCGGCGAATGGCCCGCGCCGCCACGAGCGACGCCACCGTGCCCTCATAACTGTGGCCGACGCCGACTGCTGCGACCACCACCTGCGGCAGGTCGCAGACCGCCTCCTCGAACTGGCGGAGGTAGCGCGCATCGGCGACGACGACCGCGGCCTCGGCCGTCACGATCGCCATGCCGGCCGACGCCGCAACGCCGGTCAGATATCGCAGGTTGACGGGGTTCGTCACGAGCAGCCCGTCGAGGCCCGCCGCCGCGGTGCCATTTCGTGCAGCCGCGAGGCGTACGGCGACGACGTCGGGAGGCGGAGGCATCGAATCGAAGGATAGAGGAACAGCCGGCGGGACGCCGGCTATTCAGTGGATTTGTCGTGCAGGGTGTTCAGCCAGCTCTCGAGGTCACCGAGCACGTCTTCGCCCGCGCTGGTGGGAGCGGCGGCCGGGACGTCGCTCGCCGGTGGCGGCTCCGTGGCCGCCTCGGCCATGCCCGGAACCACATCGAGCGCCGTCAGGTCGGCAAGGGCCGCCGAGAGTGTGTCGGCGGCAACAGAGGCGGTCTCGGGGAACTCGGGCAGTTCGGGAGCAGCGGGTATCGCGTCTTCGACGACGTCCGCCGCAATCGACTCGCCGGGCGACGGCGCGAGTGCGCTTGTCAGTTCCGCCCCCATCGCGGCGCCGACGTCGGTCAACTCTCCTGCCGCCGCTGGCGGCGAGGCCAGCAGCGCCTCGACGGCCGACGGAGACTCGTCCGCCACCGGCGCGAAATCCGGCATCGTCACCGGCGCGGTGTCGTGGGCCCGGAGTTCGGCCTCGAGCGCGGCAAACGGGTTCGGCCCGAGGTCTACGACATCGGGCAGCGTGATGGCCGGCGCCGCGTGTCCGGCGACGGCCGCTTCGAGTTGCGGGGGCGCCGCCGGCGACCCGAGGGCCGCGACGAGCCGATCGAAATCGAAGGGGGCCGTGGAGCCTTCGGCGGCGTTGCGCACCGGCGGCGGCGCCGTGGCCTGCGGGGCAAGCGGCACACGTTCAGCGGCCGAGAGCAGTTCCTGGTGTGCTTCCTCGAACGACAGCCCGCCTGGCGGGCCCGACTGCGCGACCCCGATCTGCCGCGAGAGCTGCTGCACGATCTCTTCGATTTCGGGGTCGTGCCGCGCGAGCGCGAGCGCCCGCTGGTAATACGAGAGCGCCTCGGCGGTCTGGCCGTCGCGGTGGAAGATCTCGGCCAGGCCGCGCACGGCAGCCAGGTTCTCCGGCGCCTCGGCGACGACGAATTCGAACTCGCCGCGGGCCTCGGAGAGCTGGCCCAGGTCGAGCAACGCGCGGCCGAGGGTCACCCGCGCCGAGAGATACCCGGGGTGACGCACCAGCCCCTCGCGGCAGATGCGGACGGCTTCGTCCGTCTGCCCCGAGCGGCGGTACTCCTCCGCGAGCTGCGCGAAGGCGATCGACGCCGGGTCGTTCTGAACCCGGCGCCGGAGTTCGTCGATACGGGACGGTGACACGTGAGGCCTATGGAACCTTGATCTTGACCGGCTTGGTCACGACGCCCACGCCGCTCGGCGAGAAGGTGTCGTCGAAGACGGTCAGCGTCACGTTGAAGGTCGCTTCATCACCGGTGACGGCACCCGGCGGAATGAGGTCGATGTCGTAGCGCTTGGCCACGGTGAGACCGGTGCCCGTCCGACCGGTGCCGAAATCCCAGTCGTAGGAGACGATCTTAAAGCCCGGCGCGGCCGTGGAGGCGGCGGCGTTGAAGAAGACTTCCTGGCCGAAGCGCGGTTCCGCCGGCGAGAAGGTGAACTCGGCCTTCGGAGCGGCCGTGGCCGCGACGCTGATGCTCTGCGACGTGGTGGCCGACGTGCCGCGGTCGTCGGTGACCGTCAGACGCGCGTTGTAGGAGCCGGCGCTGCGGTACTCGTGGGTGGTCACCATGCCGGTGCCCGACGAGCCGTCGCCGAAGTCCCACGCGTAGGTGCAGCGCACGCCGCACGGCGCGCCTTCATCGCGCGTCGCCGAGGCGTCGAACGTGACCGGCCTGAAGGTCGTCACAGGCGTCGGGCTGACGACGAACGAGGCGACCGGCGCGCCGTTGGGCGGAATGATCACGGTGGTGCCCGGCGGCACGAGGCGAATGTCGACGCTCCGCGCGTTGGCGTTGGCAAAGTCGCCGCTGATCGGCGTGATGAGAAGCTGGATGACCGTGTAGTAGTCAACCGGCTCGGCCAGCGGCGGCGGCGCCGTGTAGATGAGCCGCGCAATGCCGTCTTCTCCCGTCACGACGGTGCGGGCCGACAGACGGCCGTAGTCGGCCAGGACGCCGCCCGCGTAGATCTCGACGCGCATCGACACCGCACGCGCCGGGCGGCCATCGGGTCCGCGCGCGACGATCTGGACCTGCGAGGTGGACAGCCCGTCCTGACCGAGAATATCGGGCGTGGCCGTCGTCTGCAGTGACAGGCCGAGCTCCGATGGCCCCGACAGGGCCGGCGCTTCGGTCTTCTTCACCGTGCAGCCGGCGAGCGCGACGCTCGTGGCGAGCGCGACCAGCGTCGAGAGGGTTCGAGACATTGGGAACGTCACGGCGCGTATCCTTTCGGCCCTATTCGGGGTCGCCAAAGTTGGCGAAGGTGATGGTCATGCTGCCGGTCACCGTGACATCGTTGCCGGCCTGGTCCTTGCCCCAGAAGGTGACGTCGGCGATCGTGTTGATGATCTGCGCCCCGCCGTTGCCGGCGAGCGCCAGCAGCGGCGCCTCGGCCTTGGCGGCGTTCCGCACGATGTCGAAGATGCCGATGGCGGTGCCGGTGGCCGGCACGGTCACCGTCATGCCACCGTCGAAGGCGTATGGCACGTCGACGCCCTGCGTGTTGCGCCCGTCACCGCGCTTGTAGACGACGCGGTAACGCGTCAGCGTGATCGCATTCAGCGGCGACGGCGTGGTCGGCGCGGCCACCGGCCCCGGGTCCTTCAGGCCCACCCGGAATTCCGCGCGGCCGAGGTCGTTGAAGATGGTGGGGGTGAAGAACGACTCCTCACCACGCTTCACTTCGACGATCGTGACGACGTCGGAGAGCAGCGTGCCGCCGAACTCGTCGGGCTCGGCGCCGCTGGCGCCCTCGAGCCGCACGAGCTGCAGGTAGGCCGGCGACCGGCCGGTGCGGGCGACTTCGCCGCACGCCGTCGTGACCAGGGCCGACGCAGCCAGCAGCAGCGCGGCGATCCGATGATTCACAGTCGAGACTCGCATGATGTCCTCGTAGATGACCTGGTCGCTCAGCCCTTGGTGATCCGCGGCGTGATGAAGATGAGCAGCTCGCGGCTCTCATCGCTCATTTCGTCGCGCTTGAACAGCCAGCCGAGCAGCGGCACGCGCGACAGGAGCGGCGTGCGGCCCTGCACCGACTGTTCGCGGCTGAGATAGATGCCGCCGATGACCGTGGTCTCGCCGTCGGCCACGAGCACCGTGGTGACGGCGCGCTGCGTGTCGATGGGCGGGATGTCGTTGATGGCGCGGCTGTAGTCAGGCGCCGCGTTCTCGAGGTTGACGCGCATGATGACGGTGTTCGACGCCGTGATCTGCGGGGTGACCTTGAGCGTGAGCGCGGCGTCCTTGAAGGTCACCGTCACGGTGTTGTTGGCCACCGTCTGGATGGGAATCTGCACACCCTGCGTGATCTCGGCTTCGACGTTGTTCTGCGTGGAGACACGCGGCGTCGAGAGCAGGCGGCCCTGACCCGAGCGCTCGAGGGCGCTCAGCGCGACGTCGAGATTGACGGCGCCATTGATCGAGCCAAGCGCAAGGCCGAGAGCGCTCGTCGCGTTGGCGACGCCGAGGTTGACGCCGTTCGGCGCGCCGTCGGGCCCCTGCGGACCGGCGCTCGTACGGCCGCTGATGCTGCCGTTGTTCGGGAACGCCAGCGGCAGGGTGTTGCCGAGTTCCGGCGCGACGCGGCCATTCACACCCCACTGCACACCGATGTTACGGGCGAAGTCGCGCGTCGTCTGCACGATGCGGGCTTCGATCTCCACCTGCGGCTGCGGCAGATCGAGCGCCGTGAGCAGGGCGTCGGCGGCGGTCAGCCGCGCCGGCAGGTCGCGGATGATGACGGTGTTGGTCCGCGGGTCGACCTGCACTTCACCGCGCGACGAGAGCGCGCTGCGCGTCAGGATGCCGACGAGGTCGCCGCCCTTGGCGTAGCTGAGCGGACGCGTGAGCACGCGGAGTTCGCCGGCGAGCGCCTGCTCGTCGGAGAGCTTGCGGCGCTGCACTTCTTCGTCGGCCAGCACGGCCAGCGGCGCGATGCGCACGATGGTGCCGTCGACGAAGTAGCCGAGCTTGTTCGACTTGAGGATGATGTCGAGCGCCTGGTCCCACGGCACGTCGCGCAGGGAGACGTCCACCGTGCCGTTGATGCTCGGGTCGATGACGACGTTAAGGCCGCTGATCTCCGAAAAGGTCCGCAGCACGGCGCGCAGGTCGGCGCCCTGGAAGTCGAGCGACACGGGATGCCCCGTGAACCGCGGCCGGCCAGGCTCCGCCGAGGCGTCCTGCGCGGCGGGGGCGGGCGCGGCCACCTGCATCGCCACCGCGGGCGCGGCCGCCTGCATCGCCACCGCGGGCGCGGCCACGG
Source organism: Acidobacteriota bacterium (assembly GCA_016789705.1). Classification (GTDB taxonomy): domain Bacteria; phylum Acidobacteriota; class Vicinamibacteria; order Vicinamibacterales; family UBA2999; genus CADEFD01. Next base: position 16,397 of record JAEUQR010000018.1, on the reverse strand, counting down.
GAGCCACGACCGCCGGCGCGGGCGCTGCGGGTGCGGCGGGCACTTCGGCGGCAGGTGTCACCACGTCTCGGGACGGCGCCACCGCGGTGGCGACCGGTGCGGCGTCGGGAGCGGCGGCCGGTGCGGCAGGTGCCGCGAACACCACGCGCACCTCGTCGGAGTCGGCCCCCGCGGCTTCGACGCGATACTCCAGCTTGCGCTTGAGGTCGACGACGACGCGAGTGACGAGCGGTTCGCGGCTGTTGGTCGCGACGCGCACGCGCGTCACGTCGGCCTGGTTCACGCCGACCACGGCGGGCACGGTGCGGCCCGCGGCAACGCCCTCGAAATCGAGCAGCACGCGCGGCGGCATGTCCCTGGCCGCTTCAACCGCAGCCGCCTTGAGTGGGCCGTTGCCGACGATGGCGACCGTGACCTCATCGCCCGACCGCGAGGCACGCACGGCCCGGAGTTCGGTGGCGGCGGCGCGGGCCACGACGGCGGTGGTCCGCGCAGCGGCCGGCGCCTGACGGTCGACCTCGACCATGATGAGGTTGCGGCTCGTGCGCACGCGGTGCGCGGCGGCGCGGTCGAGTGTGACGCGCACCCGCGCCAGCGGCGTGCCGTCGGCAGCCCGGCTCTCCTCGACGCGCACGGCCCCGAGCGGCGAGGCGCCGCGGCCCGTGAACGGCTGCACGCCCGCCGATTGCACGTTCCGCAGGTCGACCAGCACGGTCAGGGGATCGGGCTGCGACGTGACATAGGCCACCGGCTCGGTCGCCTCGATCACCACCGCGCTGACGCGCCCGTCGTCGCGCGTGGAGACCGCGCGCAACTGCGGGGGCGCGGCCGATCCGCCCGATGCGGCGCGGACGGTGGCCATGTGGCCCGCCAGTGCGGTGACACATGCCACGACCGTAACAAGTGGAGCCATTCGCCGGAGCATCATTTGCCCTCTTCCTGAGTGCGGAGGAGTTTCCGCACTTCACGCTGCTTCTCGAGAGACAGCGGATCACTGACTTGCTGCACGATCACGACCGCCCGGGGAGTAATCGCCTGCACCGTGCCGTCGGCCAGCCGGCTTCCCGCGCGCACACTGTAGGTCTGGCCGGTGCCGGGGCCCGACACCATTGCCACGTAGTTGCCGTTCGAGAGCACGATGCCGCGCACCGTGAGTTCGTCGACCAGGATGCCGGCGGCGCCGGCGCGACGCGCCGTGAGGGTGACGTCAGCCACCGACTTGCCCGGCCGGGTCAGCGCCATGAACGGATCCCGACGGCCCACGGTGGTGTAGGAGTAGTCGGCCGGTGGCGACGGCAGGTTGTCGGCCGGCGCGGCCTGTGGCGCCGGCGCCGGCGTGGCCGGGGCCTGGGCGGCCGCCACCGCGGCGCCGAGCGACGCCGCCAGGGCGAGAGCGGAAAGGAGGCGTGTCATTCGGTCTTCTTCGCGGGCCCGGCGGCCGGCGCTCCAGGTTGCGGGGTGGCGGTCTGGTCGTTCAGCACGAACGTCATCGCCGTGCAGGTCACGCGCACCGTGGCGCCGGGCCGCGGCTGCTGCACGGTCGAAATCTCCATCGACCCGACGTTGATGATGCGCGGCAGCTTGCTGACCCTGTCGAGGAACTCACCGACGTTGTGATAGGCGCCTTCGACTTCGAGCTCGATCGGCCACTCGGCGTGCAGTTCCTTGGTGGCAATCGCACGCGGACGGAAATGGCGGATGGTGAGGTTCGACTGCGACGCCAGCGTCTGCAGGCGGCGCAGCAGCTCGGCGACGTCCTTTTCTTCCGGCAGGATCGCCTTCAGGCTCTCGAGCCGCGCCTCGAGGTCGCCGACCTGCGCGCGGAACTCCGGCAGTTTGCGCGCCGTCTCCATGCCCTTGTCGATGCGGCCGCGGATGGCGGTGAGCTCGGCGACGCGGACGTCGAGGTCGGCCTTCGCCTGCTGCTCGTAGAAGTAGTAGTAGGCGCCGACGATGAGCGCGCCGACGAACGTGAAGACCAGCAGCTGGCCCCACCAGGGCAGCTTGTTCATCTGCAGGCTAGCCACGGCCGGCTCCCTTCGCGGCGGGCGCCGCCGGCGGCGCCGCCGTCTTCAGGCCCGACATCTGGAACCCTGCCTTGACCACGAACTTGATGAGCTCGGGCGAGGTCGGCGTGGCCGCCACGACCTCGCTGTTGATGATCTCGACCGGACGCGCGAAGTAGCGCGAGTGTTCGAGCGCACCGATGAAATCGGAGAGCGCGGTGAGCGACAGGCAGTTGCCCTCGATGTTGAGGTCGTAGCCGGTCTGCGTCATCTTGGTCAGCCACACCATGTCGGGCAGGCTGCGGCTCACCTGATCGAGGATGTGCACGGGTGCCGTCTGGCCGCGGCGCAGCTCCTCGATGAGCGACACGCGCTGTTCGAGCCGGCCGCGCCGGGCCTCGAACTCGCGCACTTCCGAAATCACCTGGATGAGGCGCTGCTCTTCGACGCGGGCGGCGTCGATGTCGCGTTCGACCTGCTGCGCCCGCTGGTCGAGCGACCAGTAGCTCCAGCCGGCATAGGCCAGCGAGAGCAGAACGATCAGGCTGCCGCCGAGGGCGATCTTCTTGCCTTCGTCGAGCCGGAAGCGGCTCTGGCCGGAATCGACCGGCCGTTTCTCGGCCACGAGGTTGATGCGAATCACCGGTCACCATCCTTGCGGAGCGCCAGGCCCAGGGCCACGGCGCACACGGGCGCGTAGTCGGCGGCGGTGCCGCCCTGCAGCGCGGCCGGGTCGATCGGCACGTTCCGGAACGGGTCGAACCGTTCGACTTCGGCGCCCATCCGCTCCCGCAGCGCCTCCTCGAAGTCTTCGACCATCGACGCGCCGCCGCTCACGACGATGCGGTCGATGCGGTCGCTGGCCGAGGTGGCCTTGAAGAAGTCGAACGTCTTCTCGATCTCGAGGAGCACGTTTTCCATCACGGCGTGCAGCACGGGGCGCACGTCCTCGGGGCGCACGCCGTCGACCGGCAGGCCGCGCTTGGCGTCCTCGGCCCCGTCGAACGGCAGGCCGAGTTCCTTCTGCACGGCCTCGGTGAACGCGTTCCCGCCGATACCGACGTCGCGCGTGAAGAGCGACGTGCCGCCCGAGACGAGGTTGATGTTGATGGCGCTCGCCCCGGCGTTCACGAGCGCCACGACCTTGTTGGCGTCGTCCGCGTAGTTGGTCTCGAAGGCGTTCTGAAGCGCGAAGGCGTCGACGTCGACCACCACGGTCTTCCGGCCCACGGCGCTCACGACGCCCGTGTAGTCGGCAATCTTGTCTTTCTTGGCGGCGACGAGCAGGACGTCCATGGTGCCCTGCCGCTCGGCGGCCGGGGTGAGGATCTGGTAATCGAGGTTGACGTCCTGGATATCAAAGGGGATGTACTGCTCGGCTTCCCACTGAATCGAGTCGGCCAGGTCGGTCTCGCTCATCACCGGCAGATTGATCTTCTTGACGATGACGGAGCTGCCCGAGAGCGACGCCACGACGTCCTTCGCCTTGAAGCGGGCGGACCCGAGCAGGCGGCGGACCGCGTCGGTCACCGCGCCGGCGTCGATGATCGCGCCATCGACGATGCTGTCGGGCGGCACCGGCTCGACGCCGATGGCCGTCACCTTGAAGCCCCGTCCCGACTTCTTGAGCTCGATCGCCTTGACGGCACTCGACCCGATGTCGAGCCCCACCACCGGCTTGCTTCTGTTGAACAGCACTACGACGCCTTCCCTTCTCTCTGCCCGAGCGTCACGCCCGAACCGGCCCGCGAGCCGGATAGGGCAAACGCGGTACCAACCCCGAGAGTTCTGGCTCGGACCGGAAATCGCCCGAAACTATGGCGGATACCGGTGTGCTGCCGACCGGATGGCAGGTTCAGCACTGACGAAACTGACACCGGCTGACAGTTTTTTCCGTCACGCGGACTGGGGCTCACGTTCTTCATCGCCACGAGGTGTATCGGACGAATCGCGCGGTCGCAGGAGCCGAACTCGTGCGAAATGTGCAACTTAGCGGGCGGAATGGCCGTGCAGCGACGGGCACGCCCGTCACAAATCCGATTGCAGATCTGTGCATCGACCGGGATATCCTAGCAGAGCCGTCACATCGTGTATCCGCCTTTTCACACGAATCCGTGATCCGAGGCGTCCTGCCCCCGTCGAGACTTTGGCGCCAGCGCCCTGACGCCGGTGTCGGCCTGATGGCGGACGGCAGACACCGCGTGGCGGCCGGCCGGCCGACGCGAATGAGGCTTGACCGATTCCCGGAAGGTTGCGTATTATTTGGGTTTGCCGTCGCAAGGAACGCGCGGGAAGGGTACTGAAACGATGCGAACGTATGTGGCGACACCCAAGACGGTGGCGCGCCGCTGGCATGTGATCGACGCCGAGGGCCAGGTGCTCGGACGAGTCGCCACAGCCGCGGCCAAGATGCTCCAGGGTAAGCACAAGGCGACCTACACGCCGTTCATCGACACCGGCGATCACGTCATCGTCGTGAACGCCGCGAAGGTGAAGCTTACCGGCCGCAAGGAAGATCAGAAGCTCTATCGCTATCACTCGGGTTATGAGGGCGGCCTGCGCGAAGAGCGCGCCAAGGTCGTTCGTCAGAAGCAGCCCGCGCGACTCGTCGAAGAGGCCGTGCGCGGCATGCTGCCCAAGAACGCGATGGGCGACGCGATGTATACCAAACTGAAGGTCTACGCCGATGCGAAACACCCGCACGCGGCGCAGCAACCGACTTCGTTCGAGGTGGCATAACGTGGCGGCTCTCCATTACTACGCGACCGGACGTCGGAAGACGTCCACGGCCCGGGTGTTCCTGCGTCCCGGTTCGGGCGCGATCACGGTCAACCACCGTGAGTTCGCCGACTTCTTCCCCACCGAGTCGCTGCGCACGGCGGTCAAGACGCCGCTGCTGCTGACGGAAACCGGCGAGAAGTTCGACGTGCTCTGCACCGTCGCCGGCGGCGGCGTGGCCGGCCAGGCCGGCGCGATTCGCCTCGGCATCGCCCGGGCGCTGTGCTCGTTCGATCTCGAGCTGCGCGGCAAGCTGAAGAAGGATGGTCTCCTCACGCGCGATGCGCGCGCGAAGGAACGCAAGAAGTACGGTCTGGCCGGAGCCCGCAAGCGGTTCCAGTTCAGCAAGCGCTAGGCGGAACGATGGACGGAGCAACCTTGACCCCACTCGCGATGAAGGACCTGCTCGAGGCAGGTGTGCATTTCGGTCACCAGACGAAGCGCTGGAACCCGAAGATGAAGCCCTACATCTTCGGCGAACGCAGCGGCATCTACATCCTCGACCTCGGCAAGACGGTGAAGTTGTTCCGCGAGGCGGAAGGCTACGTCCGCAAGCTGGCAGCGGAGGACAAGACGATCCTCTTCGTCGGCACCAAGCGTCAGGCGCAGGACGTCATCGCCACCGAAGCCGCCCGCTGCGGGATGTACTACATCAACGAGCGGTGGCTCGGTGGTCTGCTGACCAACTTCTCCACCATCCAGCGCAGCATCGCCCGTCTTCGCGACCTCGAATCGATGGCTACCGACGGCCGTTACGACGTGATGCCGAAGAAGGAAATCGCGAAGGCCGAGAAGGAGAAGCGCAAGCTTCAGAAGAACCTCGACGGCATCCGCAACATGTCGCGGCTGCCCGATGCCCTCTTCGTCGTCGATACCCGCAAGGAAAAGATCGCCGTCGACGAGGCCCGCAAACTGAAGATTCCGGTCATCGGCATCGTCGACACCAACTGCGATCCCGACGAAGTCGACTTCGTGATCCCCGGCAACGACGACGCCCTGCGGTCGATCAAGCTCTTCGCGGCCCGCGTGGCCGACGTCGTGCTCGACGGCCAGGCCGAGCGTGAATCCCGGCGCGCCGAACAGGCCGCCTCGGATGCCGAACAGGCGGCCGCCGACGAGGCCGCCCGCGTGGTGCGCCCGGCGGCGATCCGCCGTCCGCAGCGCGCCGACGCGCCGGCAGCTCCGGCCGCGCCGGCGACGCCCGTTCCCACGACCTAGGCGACGTCCCTGGCTCGACACATGCCGGCCGGGAGCTGACCCTCTCCGGCCGGCCTTTTCTTGTACCGCGCGCACGCGTGCGATGGGCGCCACGGCGCCACGATGGAGACTGACACGATGGCAATCACGGCAGAACTGGTGAAGCAACTCCGCGACAAGACCGGCGCGGGCATGATGGACTGCAAGGCCGCCCTCACCGAATCGGGCGGCGACTTGGAGAAGGCCGTCGAGATCCTGCGCAAGAAGGGCATGGCCACCGCCGCCAAGCGCGCCGGCCGGGCCACCCGCGACGGCATGATCGGCCACTACATCCACATGGGTGGCAAGGTGGGCGTGCTCGTCGAAGTGAACTGCGAGACCGACTTCGTCGCCCGCACCGACGACTTCCAGGCGCTCGTGAAGGAGATCGCGATGCACGTCGCCGCCGCCGACCCGCGCTTCGTGAGCCGCGATCAGGTGCCGCCCAGCGAGCTCGAGAAGGAAAAGGAAATCTACCGCGCGCAGTTTGCCGGGTCCGGCAAGCCGGCCCAGGTCATCGACAAGATCGTCGAGGGCAAGCTCGGGAGCTTCTACGCCCAGATCTGCCTGCTCGAACAGCCGTCGGTGCGCGATCCCAACGTGACGATCGAGCAGATGCTGCAGGCCGCGACCGCCAAGACCGGCGAGAACATCACGATCTCGCGCTTCGTCCGCTTCAAGCTCGGCGAACACGCCGAGTAATCTCGTGCCGCCGGCGCGGTGCTCCTTGGCGAGCGCCGCGCCGGACTGTCCTATAATGCCCGCCTGAGATGACGCCGCCTTCCACGAACGCCCCTCCCTCCGGCATGCGCTATTCGCGCGTGCTCCTCAAGTTATCGGGCGAAGCCCTGATGGGCGACGGCACCTACGGCATCGACCCCAACGTCGCCACCCGCATCGCCTCCGAAGTCGCCGATATCCAGTCGCTCGGTGTGCAGACGGCGATCGTCATCGGCGGCGGCAACATCTTTCGCGGCGTCGCCGCCGGCGCGCGCGGCATGGACCGCTCCACCGCCGACTACATGGGCATGCTCGCCACGGTGATGAACGCCCTCGCCCTGCAGGACGCCCTCGAGCAGCAGGGCGTGGCTACGCGCGTGCTCTCGGCGATCGAAATGCGCGCCGTCGCCGAGCCCTTCATCCGCCGCCGTGCCATCCGGCATCTCGAGAAGGGCCGCGTCGTCGTGTTCGCGGCCGGTACCGGCAACCCCTACTTCACGACCGACACTGCCGCCGCGCTGCGCGCGATGGAAGTGAAGGCCGACGTGATCCTCAAGGCCACGAAAGTCGACGGCATCTACACCGCGGACCCGGTGAAAGATCCTCACGCTACCCGCTACGAAGAGATCTCCTACCTGCAGGTGCTGCAGGACCGCCTGCAGGTGATGGACGCCACGGCCATCTCGCTCTGCATGGACAACAAACTGCCGATCGTCGTCTTCAACCTGCGCACCCCCGGCAACGTCCGGCGCGTGGTGAGCGGCGAACCGGTGGGCACGACGGTGACGAGCTAGGCCCGAGCCCTGACGCCAGGACGCGGGTGCATCGCAGGCCGGGCCAACGCCCGGCGGACGGACGAACGCATATGGATGTGAACGATCTCAAGGGCCTCTACGCCGAGGGCAGGAAGCGGATGGACGGCCAGGTGGAACACGTGCGCCGCGAACTGGCCGGTGTGCGCACGGGTCGGGCCAGCACCGGCCTGCTCGAGAACATCCTGGTCGAGGCGTACGGCTCGAAGCTCCCCCTCAACCAGATCGCGACGCTCTCGATTCCCGAGCCGTCGATGATCGTGGCGCAGCCCTTCGATCCCTCCACCATGGCCAGTCTCGAGAAGGCCATCCGCCTCTCCGACCTCGGGCTGAATCCGGCGTCGGACGGCAAGGTGCTGCGTATCCCGATTCCGGCGCTCACCGAGGAGCGCCGCAAGGACCTGTCGCGCCACGTGCACAAGGCCGCCGAAGAGGGCCGCAATCACATCCGCACCGTGCGCCGCGACGCCAACGACAAGCTGAAGAAGATGCTCAAGGAGCATCAGATCTCGGAAGACGACGAGAAGCGCGGCCTCGACGAGGTGCAGAAGATCACCGACGCCGCCATCCGCGCCATCGACGACCTGCAGAAGAAGAAGGACGAAGAACTGCTCGGAAGGTAACGGGGCCCGGGACTCGGGTCCCGGGGCTGAATACGGCGGGCCCGGCGGCTGGGCTTTTCCCGGGTCCCGAGACCCGAGGCCAGAGCCCTGATGTATTTCAGCCACCTCGAATGCAGCGTGCCGTGCGGCGCCGGACCGTTCAACGCGCGCGATCGCCATCATGTGTGTCCGGGCTGCGGCATGCCGCTCTTCGCGCGTTACGACATCGCGCGCGCCCGCACCGAGTGGTCCCGCGCCAGCCTCGCCGGTCGCACGCCGAACATGTGGCGGTATCGCGAGATGCTGCCCCTCTTCCCCGGCGAAGCGCCGATTACGCTCGGCGAGGGTTTCACGCCGCTGCTGCGTACGTGCCGCCTCGCCGACGCGACGGGCTTCGATCGGCTCTACATCAAGGACGAGGCGTTCAATCCGACCAACTCCTTCAAGGCGCGCGGCCAGTCGGCCGCGATGACCCGCGCCAAGGCCCTGGGCGCCACGACCGTCACCTTGCCCACCGCCGGCAATGCCGGCAACGCCGCCGCCGCCTACGCCGCCGCCGCCGACATCTGCTGCGAGATCTTCATGCCGCGCGATGCCAAGCAGCCGTTCCTCGACGAGTGCGCCCTCTACGGCGCCAGCGTCACGCTCGTCGACGGCCTCATCACCGACGCCGGCAAGATGGCTGGCGAGAAGGCGCGCGAGCTCGGCTGGTACGACCTCTCCACGCTCAAGGAGCCCTACCGCGCCGAAGGCAAGAAGACCATGGGCTACGAGCTCGGGGAACAGTTTGCCTGGGAGCTGCCCGACTGGATCATCTATCCCACCGGCGGCGGCACCGGCATGGTCGGCATGTGGAAGGCCTTCGACGAAATGGAGGCCCTGGGATGGATCGGCGCGAAGCGCCCCAGGATGGTGACCGTGCAGCCCACGGGCTGCGCGCCGATCGTGCGCGCCTTCGAACAGGGCATCGAACGGGCGCCCATGTGGGAGAACCCCGACACTGAGGCGCATGGGCTGCGTGTGCCGAAGGCGATCGGCGATTTCCTCGTGCTGCGGGCCATCCGCGAGAGCGGCGGCACGGCGCTCGCCGTGACCGACCGTCAGATGGTGGACGACATGCTGCTCATCGGCCGGCTCGAAGGCATCTCCGCCGCCCCCGAAGGCGCGGCGGCGCTGTCGGCGGCGCGCATCCTGCTCGAGAGCGGCCGGATCCGGCGTGACGAGACCGTCGTGCTCTTCAACACCGGCGGGGCGCTGAAGTACCTGGAAGTGCTGCGCTCGGTGCGCTGACCGGCCGTCGAGCGGCCGCGCGTCAGTCGCCGACCGAGACGCCGATCGACCGCGCCGCGGTGAGCAGGTCGTAGTCGAGCGGCACGGTCTTCGTGCGGCCGACGACGTCGGCGAGCGGGATGTGCACGATGTCGGGCGGGTTGTTCGCCACCATACGGCCGAAGACGCCGCGGCGCACCAGCTCCACCGCCTTGGCGCCGAACCGCGTGGCCAGGACGCGGTCGAACGACGTCGGCGAGCCGCCGCGTTGCAGGTGACCGAGCACTACGCTGCGGCTTTCCTTCCCGGTCATTGTCTGCAGCGCGTCAGCCACCTGTTCGCCGACGCCACCGAGCCGTTCCACGACTCCTGGACGTGCTGCGGACTTGATGGTCAGAGCACCGCCAACGGGCCGCGCGCCCTCGGCGACGACGACGATGCTGAAACGTGCGCCCCAACGGTCGCGCTGCATGATGTGCGCGGCCACTTTCTCGAGATCGTAGGGAATCTCGGGCACGAGGATCACGTCGGCGCCGCCGGCCATCCCCGCGTGAAGTGCGATCCAGCCGGCGTAGCGGCCCATCACCTCGACGACCATGATGCGCTTGTGCGACTGCGCGGTCGTGTGCAGGCGATCGATGGCGTCGGTCGCAAACGACACCGCGGTATCGAAGCCGAAGCAGCTCGTCGTGCCGACGATGTCGTTGTCGATGGTTTTCGGGACGCCGACGACGGGAATGCCCTTGAGGTAGAACTGGTGGGCGATGGCGAGCGTGCCGTCGCCGCCAATGACGACGAGCGCGTCGAGGCCCATCTGGCCGAACGTCTCGACGACGCGGTCCGAGTAGTCGGCCTTGCCGCTTTCGGTCGGATACTCGAACGGATTGCCCCGGTTGGTCGTGCCGAGCACGGTGCCCCCGAGTCGCAGGATGCCGGTGACGTCGTGCGGCGTGAGCCGTCGCGAACGGCTGCGGTCGAGCAGGCCGTCGAAGCTGTCTTCGAGACCGATGACCTCCATGCCCGAGTTCGTTCCGGCCTTGACGACCGCGCGGATGACCGCGTTCAGGCCCGGGGCGTCGCCGCCGCCCGTGAGCACGCCGATCTTGCGATGTTCTGGTGACATGGAGCCTTCCAGTATATCGGCCCGCCGTGACGGGGCTGCAACGCCCACTCGTCAGCGGCCGGCCGTCAAATCGAAGAGCCGCGCCCCCGACGGCACATCGGCGAGCGGCAATGCCTTGTAGCGGGCGACGAGCAGCGCCGCCACCTCAGGCTTCCGGGCCTCGAGTTCGGCCCAGTTGGTCGTGGCGAAGTACCGCGCGCCCCGGTCGGCCAGATGCGGGACGACCCCGGCCGTGATCGACCGCACGTCAAAGCTCCAGCCCTGCCGATGCGCGAAGTACAGCAGCATCGCCGAGTTCGCGCCCGCTTCCTCGTATTCCACCGTCAGCACGAGGGCGTCGGGCGCCGTCGCCGCACGCAGCGCCTCCCCCACCTGCACGAACGACTGCTGCAGGTTCGCGGGCCGGTACAGATGCAGTTCCACGCCCGAGGCGCGGGCCGCCTGCACCGCGCAGACAATCCCTGTGACGCCGACGATGAGGCCGCCGATCCGCCGCGGCAGCGTGCGCGTCTGCCACGCGCCGTCGAAGAGCGGCGCGGCGGCGGCGCCGAAGTAGAGGAAGAGCGGCGGCAGGAGCGGCAGCTGGTGGAACTCGTGCCAGTACTGCCCTTCGAGCGCCACGACGAAAAGCACCAGGCCCGCGAGGAGCCACAGGTCGATAGGCGCCCGCGTGGCCCGTGGCGCGCGCCACAGGCCGAGCAGCACGCCGGCGGCGCCGAACGCCGTGAGATGCAGCTGCCAGAATCGATCGGCCAGTTCACGCCACGTCTCGAGGTCGAGCAGGCGCGCGCGTGTGGCCCAGTGCGACACCGAGGTGAACTGCACGCCCGGTGCGATATCGGGCGGATACGTGCCCGAGGGCCGGAAGACCGCCTGCGTCAGCCCGGTCTCGAGATAGATCCGGTCGGCGTGCCAGTACCACGCGGCGACGAGCGCCACCGCGACCACGCCGCCGAGCCAGGCGCCGCGATCCGTGAGGGCGGCCAGTTGCCGGTGCCGCCAGGCCGCGCCCACGATCGGCGCCAGCACGAGAATCGCCGGCAGCTTCACCAGCGCGGCGAGTGCCGTGAGCGTCGCGGCAAGGATGAGGCGGCGGCGGCTGGCGCGTTCGAAGTAGACGTCCCACGCCCAGACCGCCGCGATCATGAATGTCAGCATCGGTGTGTCGGACAGAAAGCTGCGTCCGAAGAACACGGTGCTCGGCGCGACCGCCATGAGCGCCGCCGCCGCCAGTCCACCGGCCCGGCCGAGCAACCGCTCGCCGAGCCCGTAGAGGCAGACCACGCCAGCCAGCGAAAACGAGAGCGCCACGAGCCTCGCCACAACCGCTGATTCGCCCGTTACCCGCCACAGCAGCCCCGTCAGCCACTGCAGCAGCGGGAACTCCATGCCCACCACACCGTCGCGCCCGCCCCACGAGACCTGCGGGTGGAAGAGGTCGAGCGTCGTCATGAAATGCCGGGCGATGTCGGCGTTGGTGATCTGGCGCCAGCTGTGGGCGTCGATGAGCGCGGTGTCGAGATACCAGAGGCGGGCCCCGACCGCCGTGGCCAGGACGGCGATGAGGCCGACGTCGATGGCTGGCGCGCGGCGCGGGGAGTCGGTCATCGTAAGCGCCCACGATAGTACCGCACGGGTGCAGATGCGGGAAGGTATGCCATTTTCGTCGGGGCCGTATCGAACCCCGACACTCTCGTCGGTTCCGTCCCCGGGGAGAACGCTGGAAACGTGAGGGAATCCACGAATTCCAGTCCTGGCACCAACTTCGCAAAGCGATCGCCAGTCCCAGGTGTTCCGAGGTATGCCCATGCTCCGCTCGTTCCGTCCCCTGTGCCTTCTGGCCTCCCTGTTCATGGCCGCTCCGGCCCTCGTGCTCGCGCAGGTGCCGGCGGCACCCGTACTTCAGGCCAGCGTCAGCGGCCAGACCGTGTCGGCCAGCTGGACGGCGGTACCTGGCGCCACCAGCTACCGCGTCGAGGCCGGTGTCACGCCGTCGGCGATGCTTGCAGGTTACGAGATGGGGCCGCTCACCAGCTTCTCGATCGCCGCGCCTCAGGGCACCTACTACCTGCGCGTGCTGGCCCGCAACGCCAGCGGCGTGAGCGCGTCGTCGAATGTCGTGGGCGTCTCGGTGCAGTCCGCCGTCACGCCCCCACCGCCGCCGACGGGGCTCGCGGTGAACGTGAACGGGTCGAGCGTCACCTTCACCGCGCAGTTGCCGAACGTGCCGCTGACGGGCCTCCTGCTGGTGGCTGGCGCCGCACCCGGGGCCGCGCAGGCGGTGATTCCGCTGGCCGTCTCCGGCCAGAACACCCTGCCCAACGTGCCGCCCGGTGTCTACTACGGGCGCCTCGTGGCCGTGAACGCCGGTGGCCAGAGCGCACCGTCGAATGAAGTGCAGATCGTCGTCGACGCGGTGACCTGCGCGGCGCCCGCCGTGCCTACGCTCTCGGCGCAGGTGAACGGCGTCGGTGTCGTCCTGTCGTGGAGCGCGGTCTCCGGCGCCGCTGGCTATCGCCTGACCGCCTCGATGACGCCGGGCGGTGCGCCCATCCTGTCGCAGAACCTGCCGGCGGGCACGACCGCCGTGGCCAATCCGAACACGCCGCCCGGCACCTACTACGTCAGGGTCAGCGCGGCCAACGCCTGCGGCCTGCAGTCGACGTCCCCGGAGATCACGGTCACGGTCACGCCGCCTCCGCCGGGCTCGAGCCCGCGCACGCCCAACCCGCCGCCCGGCCAGCAGCTCCCGCTCCCCAACCGCGAGGCCGTCGCACAGGAGATCGCCCGCGCCTATCCGGCCGACCTGCGCAACTCCTGCGTGGACGCCGGCGGAAACAACACCTGGCTCTTCCGCCTCGTGCAGCGGCTCCGCCAGGAAGACTCGCGCTGGGGTCTCAACTGGAAGCGTGGCCGTCGCGGCGACCTGTCGCAGGACATCGTGACCTACAACTGGGGCTCCGAGGCCGATGAGGGCACACGGCAGATCTACGTCATCGACGTCATCGTCGGCCACTGCGGCAGCAACCCGGGCGCCTTCTGGCTGAATCAGACGGGTGTGGGCGGCGCTGATGCGATCTGGACGCTGCAGCCCTATACGCAGGCGGGTTTCCCGCGCTGAGTCCTTCCCACAGTCGAGCTTCGATACCGAAGCGCTGTGGTACACTTCTGCACCGAATGGCGGGGGCCCCGGGGCCCCCGCTTCCGCGTGAGCCCCCATCCGCCATGTGATGGTCAGAAACGCGGCGACACCGGTGGTGTGCCTGGCGCTCCCTCGGGTGTGGTCGCTTAGCGAGGAGAGCGATAAATGACTGGACGACTTCTTCGAAGCATCGCGGGTATGGCCGCCGCGTGGCTTCTCAGTGCGGGCGTCGCGAGCGCGCAGGCGCCCGTGATGGCGCAGCCCGGCGTGGCGGGTAACAACGTCACCTTCAACTGGTCGTCGACCGCCGGCGCCACCGGCTATCGCCTCGACTACGGCGTCGCCCCAGGGTCGTACATCGGAAACTTCACGCTCGGTGCCGTGAACACGTTCGGCGTGGCGGCGCCGAACGGCATCTTCTACGTCCGCGTCGTCGCGCTGCCGGGGAACGAAGCCTCGAACGAAATCACGCTGCAGGTGCCGGCTCCGCCCTCGGCGCCGACCGGACTCGTCGTGGCGCGTAACGGCCGTGGCGTTATCGCCACCTGGGCACCCGGCGTCGGCGGCGGCACGCCCACCGGCTACCGCCTCATCGCGGCACTCTCGCCCGGCGGCGGCGACTTCGTGATTCCCACCGTGTCCCCTGCCTTCGGCGGCGGCCCCGCGCCTGCCACGACCCTCTACTTCCGCGCCGTCGCGGTCAACGCCGCGGGCCAGAGCGCGCCGTCGAGCGAAGTCTCGATCGTGATGCCGGAAGCCGGCGCCTGCGACCCGGCGCCGCCCGTGCCGCTCACGACCTTCACGTTCAGCGGCTACGTCAGCGTGTCGTGGCCCGCGATTGCCGGCGCCTCGCAGTACGTGCTGTCGGCCAAGCTCAACGGCGTCGAGCAGGGCCCGTTCGGGCTGCCGCCCTCGGTCACGCGCGTCGCCCAGGTCGCGCCGCTCGGCACCTACGAACTGTCAGTCAAGGCGTTCACGTCGTGCGGTGGCCAGTCGCCTGACAACCCGGTGACGCTCGTGAACGATGGCGCGCCGCCTCCCGGGCCCCGCACGCCCGATCCGGCGCCCGGCACCCTGATCCCCTCGCTGCCCGGCTACGGTGCGGGAGTCGTCGAAGACCTGGCGCGCGCCCGGCCCGACCTCGTCCGGGCGTCGTGCGTCGAATTCGGCGGCAACAATCGCTTCCTCTTCGAAGTGGTGAAGGAGCTCCGCAAGCGTGACACGCGCTGGGGCCTCAACATCAAACGCTGCAACGAAGGCACGTCACAGGACGTGGTCGCCTTCAACCGCAGCGCCCTGCCCGACGAGGGCGCCCGCACCAACGGCCGCACCTCCGAGCGCAACATCTTCCTCGTGGACATGATCGGCGGCCACTGCGGACCGAACCCCGGCGCGGCGTGGGACACGAGCACCACCGACAAGACGGTCGCCGGCGGCGCCTGCAGTCAGTGGACGCTCATCCCGTTGCTCCAGGCCGGCTACACGCCGTAACGACGGCGCGACCAGCAACTTGCGAAGGGCCGGTGTTCACGCACCGGCCCTTCGCATTTTCGCCGCACGACCGGCGCCTGCCGGGACGTGATATTTCTGAGGTGGCATGACTCTGCGGTTGCGTGTGTTCCTCGTTCTCGCCTGCCTCGCCGTCTCTGCGTCGGCTGCGGTCGCGCAGCCCGCGGCAGCGCTCGTCGTGCGCGGGCGCGTGGCCGCCTCGGAATCGCGGTGGGACGCGACGAACGTGCTCCACACCTACGTCACCATCGACGTGACGCGCGTGGTGCTCGGCAGCGGCGTGCCGCCGCGCCTGGTCGTGAAGCAGCTTGGTGGCGAGAGCGGCGGCATCGGGTTGTGGATTGCCGGGCAGGCCACGTTCGCCGCCGATGAAGACGTGCTGCTCGACCTCGTGGCTCGGCCCACTGACGGCACGCTCCTCACCGCGGGCCTCGGGCACGGCAAATGGCGTGTCGAGACAGACGCCGTGACCGGTGCGGAGACGGCCGTGCAGCAAAGCGACCGCGGCATCGAGACCCGGGTGCCGTACGACGACCTGGCCCTGCAACTCGCGAGCGGACGGATGCCGCTCGCGTCGTTCGCCGCCGCGCCGGAAGAATATTCGGCGCCGCTCCGTGGTGCGAGCGCGGCCTTCTCCTACCTGCCCACGGATGGCGGCTATCCCGCACGCTGGCACGAGGTGGATACCGCCCAGGCCGTGTTCGTCGATCACCCCTCGGCTCTTCCGGGCACGTGGACCGGCAGCACGGCCGATGCCACGGCGGCGATCAATCTCTGGAAGAACTCCGGCATGGACCTCGACCTGCGGGACGGTGGCGCGTCGCTCCCTTCGGGCGTCTGCCCGTCGGCCTTCACCGGCAACGGTCGCATCGCCATCGCCTACAACGACCCGTGCAACGTCCCCGGCAGCGAGTGGGTGGTCGGCGGCGGCTACTACACGACGGGCGATCTGCGCACCGTGAACGGCGTCACCTTCCAGAAGTTCCTGCAGGGCTTCGTCGTGCTGAACGACTCCGGCCCGCAGATATCGTCCGCGGGCTGCTTCCGTGATGCCATCACGCACGGCCTCGGGCACGCGCTGGGCCTGGGCCATTCGGACAGCGCCACGGCGATCATGCAGCAGGCGCCGCCGTCGAACTGCGCGAGCGGCGCGCGCGGGCTCGGCGCCGATGACACCGCGGGCATCACCGCGATCTACGA
>JAEUQR010000068.1 GCA_016789705.1 Acidobacteriota bacterium | reverse complement strand
GGCCGCCTGCCGCATGTGATTCCGGCCAACGACTTCAACCGTTTCTATCTCGAGACCAAGCGCGACCGCAGCGGCCACCTGCTCGACGCCCTCGGCAAGCCGCACCTGCCGGAACAGGGTGAGCCGGTGGAAGTGGGCGACGTCAGCGCGTGAGCGCTCCCACCTGCGTCATCGTCGCGGCCGGCAGTGCCCTGGGCACCGCGCTCGCCCGCCGGCTGGCGGCCACCGGGGCGCAGCTCGTGCTCACGGCGCGCGACACGTCCACGATTGACGCACTCGCGAGCGACCTGGGCGCCCGGGCGGTCACGGTTGATGCCACGCGTTTCGACGACGTGGATCGGGCCGTGGCGGAGGCCATCGCCTGGACGGGCCGCCTCGACGGCATCGTCAACTGCGCCGGCTCGATCGTGCTGAAACCCGCGCATCTCACGTCAGATACGGATCTCACCGCCGTGCTCGACACGAACCTGCGCACGGCATTCGCCGTCGTGCGCGCCGGCGCCAGCGCCATGCGGCAGACCGGCGGCGCGATCGTGCTCGTGAGCTCCGCCGCGGCCAGTATCGGCCTGCCGAACCACGAAGCCATCGCGGCCGCCAAGGCCGGCGTCGAGGGGCTGATGCGCTCGGCCGCCGCCACCTACGCGTCGTCCGGCATCCGCGTGAACGTGGTGGCGCCGGGGCTCGTGGCCTCGCCGCTCAGTCGCGCCATCACGTCGAACGAGATGGCGCTCAAGGCGTCGGTCGCGATGCATCCGCTCGGCCGCATCGGCACGCCCGACGACATCGCCGCCGCCGTGGCGTGGCTACTCGGCCCCGAGAGCACGTGGGTCACGGGGCAGGTGCTCGGCGTGGACGGCGGCCTCGCGCACGTCAAGGGCCGGCAGAAGCAGTAGCCGGCGCGACCGGCCTGCGCACCCGGCCGTCAGGCCCCGGACAGCACCACGTGCCGCCGCTCGGCGAACTCGGCCCGCAGTGACGCGCGCGCGTCGGGATGAGCGATGCCAATCAACGCCTCGGCGCGCTGACGCAGCGACTTGCCGAAGAGGTTGACGGCACCGTACTCCGTCACCACCCAGTGCACGTGGCCGCGCGTCGTTACGACACCTGCGCCGCTGCGCACCGCCATCACGATGCGCGAGGCCTTGCCGCCGGCCGCCATCGACGGCAGCGCGATGATCGGCTTGCCGCCCTTCGAGAGCGCGGCACCGCGGATGAAGTCCATCTGCCCGCCGATGCCCGAGTAGATGCGGAAGCCGATCGAATCCGCCACCACCTGGCCTGAGAGATCCACTTCGATGGCCGAGTTGATGGCCACGACCTTGTCGTTCTTGCGGATGAGCGCGGTGTCGTTCGTGCGGTCGCAGGGATGGAACTCGACGAGCGGGTTGTCGTCCACGAAACGGTAGAGCCGTTCGCTGCCGATGACGAAGGCCGTCACGATGCGGCCCGGGTGCACCTTCTTCCTGCGGTTCGTGATGACGCCGCCTTCGACCAGGTCGAGGATGCCGTCCGAGAACATCTCGGTGTGGATGCCCAGATCGTGCTTGTTGCCGAGCAGGCGCAGCGCCGCGTCAGGAATCGCGCCGATGCCCATCTGCAGCGTGGCGCCGTCTTCCACGAGCGCGGCCACCTGCGCGCCGATGGCGTCGTCGATGGCCGTGGGCGGCCCGGCCAGGTGTTCGTGCAGCGGGCGATTCGTGTGGATGCATGCGTCGAGCCGCGAGAAGGGCACGAGCGTGTTGCCGAGCGTGCGCGGCATCTGCTCGTTCACTTCCGCGATGAGGATCTTCGCCGAGAGCGCCGCGGAGAGCGCCGCATCCACCGACGTGCCGAGCGAACAGTAGCCGTGCGCGTCTGGCGGTGAGACCTGCAGCAGCGCCGCATCGAGCGCGACCGTGCCCGTGCGGAAGAGCGACGGGATGTCCGAGAGGAAGATCGGCATGAAGTCGGCCGCGCCCTCGTCGATCGCCGCGCGCAGCGGCGGACCGGTGAAGAGCGACACCGAGAGAAAGCGGCTGCGGTGTTCCGGGTCCACGAAGGGCGCCGGGCCCATCGTGTGCAGGTGGTAGAGCGTCACGTCCTCGAGCGCCGCGTTCGCGACCATCGCCGCGATGAGGGGCGTGGGCGTGGCGGCGGCGCCGTGCACGAAGACGCGCATGCCGC
>JAEUQR010000051.1 GCA_016789705.1 Acidobacteriota bacterium | reverse complement strand
TGACGTAGCCACGTTGTTGCCGTCGCCCACGAAGGCGATCGTGCGGCCTTCCACCGAACCCCAGCGCTCCTGCAGCGTCTGCATGTCGGCCAGCGCCTGGCAGGGATGTTCCTCGTCCGAGAGTGCGTTCACGATGCGCAGTCCCGGCGCCGACTCCGTGAAGATCGTGAGGCGCGCCTGGGCGAACGTGCGGATGACCACCGCGTCCACCCAGCGTTCGAGGTTCCTGGCCACGTCGTGCAGCGGCTCGCGATCGGCGTGCATGACGTCGGACGGGATGTCGACGACGCTGCCGCCGAGTTCGCCGACGCCGATCGTGAAGGTGACGCGTGTGCGCAGCGACGGCTTCTCGAAGAGCAGGCCCACGTGGCGTCCGGCCAGGGCCGAGGCGTGCGGCGAGGCCGCGCGGGCGCGCCGGGCCGCCTTCAGTTCGGCGGCGAGCGCCAGCGTGCGCGCCAGGTCGTCGGGCGTGTAGTCGAGCAGTGTGAGGAAGTGTTTGGACATCGGCCCGCTCTATGTGCGGTATTCCGCGTTGATCTGGACGTACATCTTCGAGAGATCGCAGGTCCACACGGTGGCCGTGAACGGGCCGCCGGCGCCGAGGTCCACCTCGATGTCGAGGTCGGTGCCCCCGAGGTAGGCGGCCGCCTGCGGCGCCCGATCGTCGAAGGGGCGGCCGTGCTCGAAGAGCACGAGCTCGCCGATGCGGACACGCGCGCCGTCGAGCACGAAGCGCGCGCCGGAGCGTCCGGCGGCGGCCACGAGGCGGCCCCAGTTGGGGTCGGCGCCGTGGATGGCCGTCTTCACGAGGAGCGAGTTGGCAATGGCGCGCGCCGCCATCCACGCATCGGCGTCGCTCGCCGCGCCACTCGCCGTGATGGCGACGAGTTTGGTCGCCCCCTCGCCGCCGCGCACGATGCCGAGGGCCAGCGTCTTCGCGACGGCGCGGAAGCCCTCGAAGAGCGCCGCCTCCGTGGCATCGTCGATGGTCACGCCCGAGGCGCCATTGGCGAGGGCGAACACGCAGTCGTTGGTCGAGGGCTCGCCGTCCACGGTGATGGCGTTGAAGGTGAAGCGGCAGGCGTCGACGAGCACCTTGCGGAGACGCACGGGATCGACGGCGGCATCCGTCGTCAGATACCCGAGCATCGTCGCCATGCGCGGCTCGATCATCCCCGAGCCCTTGGTCATGCCGCCGACGCGGAACGTGCCGGCCTGAGTCGCCACTTCCACGGCCGCCGACTTCGGAAAGGGGTCGGTGGTCATGATGGCCACCGCGGCGTCGGCACCGCCACCGGGTGAGAGCGCCGCCACCGCGCGCGGGATGCCGCCGCGCAGCGCGGGCATCTTCAGGTTCACGCCGATGACGCCGGTCGAAGCCACGAGCACGTCGTGCGGTGCCACCCCGAGTGCCGTCGCGGTGAGCGCGGCCATCTCGGCGGCATCCGCCATGCCCTGCGGGCCGGTGCAGGCATTGGCGCAACCGCTGTTGCTCACGACGGCGCGCGCCTGACCGTGACTGGCGGCGAGGTGGGCCTTCGAGACGAGCACCGGCGCCGCCTGCGCCTGGTTGGTCGTGAAGACGGCCGCCGCCGAGGCGGCCGTGTCGCTCACGACCAGCGCCAGGTCGTGTTTGCCGTTCGCCTTGATGCCGCAGTGCAGCCCGGCGGCGCGGAAGCCGCGCGGCGCGGTGACACCGCCCTCGAGTTCAGTGATCGTGTGCGCCATGATGCGGGTCCTATCGGCGTGCGGGGCGGCCGCCTCGTGCGGTCTCGGTCAGTGACAGCACGACCGCGGATTGGCCGCACCGGCGGAAGAGCGCGCACGAGTGGCAGTCGGCCGCGATCTTGTCGCGCATCCAGTGGTGCGGCACGAGCGAGAAGCCCATGCGCACGAAGTACCCGGGGCGGTGCGTGAAGGCCGACAGCGTGTCGAAGCCGTGCACGTGGGCGCGGCGCACGAGTTCGTCCACGAGCTGGCGGCCGACGCCGTCGTGGCGCGCGTCGTGATGGACGACGAGCGACCGCACCTCGGCCACGCTCGCCGAGAGCGGCGCCAGTTCCGCGCAGGCGACCACGCGCGCGCCGGTCCGGCCGACGACGAAGCGCGGCGCGCGGCGCGTCAGTTCGCTCAGCGAGCGGGGCAGCAGGTGCCCTTCCTCGAGGTGTGCCTCGATGAGCGCGAGCAGGGCCGGGGCGTCGTCGGGACGGCCCGTGCGCAGCACGACCGCCGCCGGAGACGGCGGTGCCTCGGGTGTCGTCGCCGGCAGGACTGCCGGGGCATCCGGCATCGCGGTCGCGAGGGTCACTGCGCCGTCACCTCCGCCGGCAGCGTGGCCAGCACGGCGTCGAGCGTGGCGATAGCCTCGTCGACGTCGCTCGTCGTCACGGTGTAGGGCGGCAGCATCCGCACGACACGTTCGGCCGTACGGTTCACGAGCAGGCCGCGGGCGAGTGCGCCCTCGACCACGGGCGTCGCATCCACGGCCAGCTCGAGGCCGCGCATGACGCCGGCGCCGCGCACGGCGCGCACCACCGGATAGGTCGCGGCGAGCTCGAGGAGCCGCGCTTCGAAGTGGGCGCCCACCGCCTGCACGTGGGTCATCAGGCCGCGGTCCATCAGCTCTTCGAGCACCACGAGGGCCGCCCGCGTGGCCAGCAGGTTCCCGCCGTAGGTCGTGCCGTGATCGCCTGGCATGACCTGTGTCGCCACGTCTTCCGAGACGAGCGCCGCGCCCACCGGCACGCCGCCGCCGATCGCCTTGCCCACGGTGACGAGATCGGGCGTGAGGCCCAGGGCCTGGTAGTAGAACGCGTGGCCGGTGCGGCCGAGGCCGCACTGGATCTCGTCGGCGATGAGGAGCGTGCCCGTGCGCGCGCACACACGCTCGATGGCCGCGGCGAGTTCGGCGGAGATCGGGCGCACGCCGCCTTCGCCCTGAATCGGCTCGACCACGATGGCCGCCGTCGTGTCGGACACCGCCGCCTCGAAGCCGGCGATGTCATCCGGCGACACGAAGGTCACACCGGGAATGAGCGGCTCGAACGGCTCGCGGTAGTGCGGATTCGCGGTGACGGAGAGCGACCCCATCGAGCGCCCCGAGAACCCGTGTTCGAAGGCGACATAGCCGGTGCGACCGCGCACACCCTGCGTATACCAGTAGCGCCGCGCGAACTTGAGGCAGGCTTCCATCGCTTCGGTGCCGCTGTTGCAGAAGAACGAGCGCTGCAGCCCCGAGAGCGTGGCGAGACGGGCCGCGACCTGGCCCTGGAGCGGGTGGTAGTAGAGGTTCGAGGTGTGCAGCAGCGTCCCGGCCTGTTCGCCGACGGCGGCCGTGAGGGCCGGATGCGCGTGGCCGAGCACCGACACGCCGATGCCCGAGATGAAGTCGAGGTACGACCGGCCTTCGATGTCGGTGAGGCGCACGCCCTCGCCGCGCACGAACACCACCGGCTGACGCTTGTAGGTCTGCAGGACGTGGCGGGCTTCGAGCGACTGGATATCGGTGGCGGTGGTCACGGGTGTCCTCACTTGACGCGGGTCCAGGGGCCGGGCTCGGTCGTTCCGGCCAGGGCACCGGTGAGACCGGAGGGCGTGCGGCCATCGGCGATCCGTACGTCGGCGACGCCGGCTTTGACCGCCTTCTGGCAGGCCTTGAGCTTGGCCACCATGCCGGCGCTGGCTTCGCCGGACGCCATCATGCGGCGCGCGAGCGCGCGATCGACGGTGGGAATGGTGGCGCCGGCCGTGTCGAGCACGCCGGGTGTGGCGCCGGCGATGACGAGCCGCGCCGCGCCAAGGCGCGACGCCACGTCGGCGGCGAGGGTGTCGGCGTTCACGTTGAAGAGTTCACCGGCGGCCGACGCGCTGACGCTGGCGATGACCGGCACGTAACCGGCCTTCGTCAGGTGCAGCAGCAGCGCCGGCGCCGTGCGCCCGGCCGGTTCGCCGACCTGGCCGAGACTGACGGTGGCGCCGCTCGACGCCGTGTGCGGCGCGGCTTTCTTCACCGGGACCACCGACGCATCGGCGCCCGTCAGCCCCACGGCCTTCACCTTCGCGGCGTTCAGCGCCGCGACGAACTGCGTGTTGATCGTGCCGCCGAGCACCGACACCACCACCTGGAGCGTCGCGTCGTCGGTGATGCGCAGCCCGTCGATCTGCTGCTTGGCGATGCCGGCGGCAAAGAGCGCACGGTCGATTTCGCGGCCGCCGCCGTGGACGACCACGAGTGGCCCCCGGGCGGCCGTCTGGCGGATCACCTTCGCGATGGCGGCGACCCGGCCCGGCTCCTCGAGCAGCTCGCCGCCCAGCTTCAGCACCGTCGGGCGCGCCATCAGTAGAGTCCCGTCGTCTCGTCCAGGCCGACGAGCACGTTGAAGTTCTGCACGCCCTGGCCGGCGGCGCCCTTGAGCAGGTTGTCGATGACCGAGACGAGGATGATGCGCCCCGTGGCCTCATCCACCCGCCAGCCGATGTCACAGAAATTGGTGTACGCCACGTGTTTGATTTCGGGCAGCGTGTCGCCGGTCAGGCGCACGAAGGGCGACCGCGCGTGGGCAGCCTCGAGCGTCTCGGTGACGCGCGCGGCCGTGACACCGGGCGCGAGCCGCGCGTACATCGTGGAGAGGATGCCGCGGTCGAGCGGCACGAGATGCGGCGTGAAGGTCACGTCGCGGCCGAGGAACTGGACCATCTCGGCGGTGTGGCGGTGGCCGAAGAGTCCGTACGCCGCCACGCTGCCGTGGTTCTCGCAGAAGTGCGTGCGGTCGGAGGGCGCCTTGCCGGCGCCCGACACGCCCGACTTCGCGTCGATGATGACGTCGCCGCCGTCACGGAGCAGACCCGCTTCGGCGAGCGGCTGCAGGGCGAGCAGCGACGCCGTGGGGTAGCAGCCCGGGCACGAGACGAGCCGCGCCCCGGGAATCTGCGCGCCCGTGAACTCGGTGAGGCCGTAGACGACGCCGTCGGGCATCGTCGTCGTCGCCGGGTACCAGCGCGCCCGCGCTGTGTCGTCCTTCAGGCGGAAGGCGCCGGAGAGGTCGATCACGCGCCGGCCGGCCGCGAGGAACGCCGCGCCGAGCTCGGCCGACGCCGCTTCCGGCAGCGCGAGGAAGATGATGTCGGCGGCGTCGATGACGGCCGCCGGTTCGAGCGGCAGCACCTGGCCGTCCCACAGGCGCCGCAGACCGGGCAGCGAGCGCGGCGTGCTCGAAGCCTGGGAGGCCGTGGCCATCGTGAGCGTGGCGTGGGGGTGCCGGGCCAGCAGCCGCACCAGTTCCTGGCCGGCGTAACCGGTGGCGCCGACGACGGCGACGCGGGCCCGGCCGGGGCCGGCGTCTGATCGGGAATTCTTATTCATTGGAAAGAATAACTATTCAGGAACGACGACGTCATGTCAAGACTAATTGAGTAAATTTGCGTGTTCGCCCACTGCATACTGGTATACGCTAGGCTGCATAAACATGAAGGCCAGACGTCAGGCGGCGGTGCTCGACATCGTCAGCCGCGATCCCGTCCGCAGCCAGGAGCAGCTCCGTCAGCGTCTCTTCCAGCGCGGCTTCGACGTGACCCAGGCGACGCTGTCGCGCGACATCAAGGATCTGGGCCTCGTGAAGCGGGCCGCCGATGGCTCGTACCAGCCTGCGCCCGACGACGACCCGGCAGCGCCGGCAAGCGATGCCGCCCGGCACACGCTGCAGCGCGCGCTCGTGGACTATCTGGCCGGCATCCAGCAGTCGCAGCAACTCCTCGTGCTGCGCACCGGTCCCGGTGAAGCGCAGCCGCTGGCGCTTGCCATCGATCGCGCACGGCTCACCGACGTGCTCGGCACGATTGCCGGCGACGACACCATCCTCGTCATCGCGCGCGACGCGCGCGTCGCCCGCGCGCTCATCCTCCAGTTCGAGGGACTCGCCGCGAGCTGAGGCCCGCTCGGGCCCCGGCCGCGCCTGCCGCCGATGGAACGACTCGTCCTGCCCGTGCTCACGCCGCCTGCGGCCGAGGTGCTGGCGTCCCTGGCGGCCCGTCCGGACCTCGAGGTCATCGCCGTGGCCATCGACGTCGGCAGCGGCGCGAACCTCGATGGGCTGCGCGGCCTCGCGCTCGGGGCCGGGGCGCTGCGCTGCCACGTCGTCGACAACGTCGAGGCGCTTGCGGCGTCGGTGTGCTGGCCGGCCCTGAGGGCGGGCGCGCTCGCCGTGCCCGGCGAGCCGGTGCTCACGGCCCTCACGATGCCGGTCGTCGCTGAGACACTCGCCGAGATCTGCCGGCACGAGCAGGCGACGAGCGCCGCCGTCTGGGCGGACGATCCCGCCGATCGCCGGCGCCTGCGCGCGCTGCTCCGGACGCTCGCGCCGGCGCTGGGGCTCGTGTCGGTTGCCGGCGGGTCGAGTGGCGCGGCCACGGCCAACGTCTGGGCACGGGTCGCGCCGGCCGAGGCATCCCCGAACGCCTCGCGCGCCGCGGTCGAGGGCGCGGCGGAGGTGCGCATCGGGTTCGAACGTGGTGTGCCGATGACGCTCAGTGGTGTCACCATGACGCCGGCGGAACTCATCGAGAGCCTGGCCACCATCACGCGCGCCCACGGCGCCGGCACGTGGCAGGTGCGAGGCACCGGCCGCGACGGCGGTCCGTGGACAATCGAGGCGCCGGCGGCGCTGGCGCTGCAGACGGCGTTCGAGGCGATCACGGCCGATCGTTTCGACCTCCCGACACGAGAGATGGCCACCACCGTGGCCGAAGGGTATGCCGCCGTCGTCCGCGACGGCGCGTGGTTCAGCCCCGTGCGCGCCGGGCTGGATGCGTTCGTGGACCGGGTGCTCGACCCGGTCAGCGGGGAAGTGCGGCTGCGCGTCGTCGATGGACGGATTGAGGTGGATGCATGAGTGGGGGACATCTGTGGTCGGGCCGGTTCGATCAAGCACCCGATCCGGCGGCATTCGATTTCGGCGTCTCGTTCCCGTTCGATCGCCAGCTGTTCGAGGACGACGTCTTCGGCAGTCTGGCGTGGGCCGACGCGCTCGGGCGCGCCGGTGTGCTCGATGCCGCGGCCATTGCCCGCATCAAGGACGGTCTGCGCCAGGTGCTCGAACGCGGCCGTCAGGATCCGTCGTGGGTGGCGGGCGACGACGAAGACGTGCACAGCTTCGTCGAACGCCAGCTCGTGGCCCTCGTCGGTGACGATGGCCGCCGCCTGCACACCGGCCGCTCGCGCAACGAGCAGGTGTCGCTCGACTTCCGCCTCTACATGCGGCGCCGCATCCCGCTGCTGCAGGCGCGCGTGCGGGCGCTCATCGCCGCACTCGCCGATCAGGCCGAGCGTTCCGGCGAGGCGCTCATGCCCGCCTACACCCACATGCGCCGCGCCATGCCGGTGCTCGTCAGCCACTTCCTGCTGAGCCACGCCGCCGCGCTGCGCCGCGATCACGTGCGACTCGCCGTGGCAATGGACGAAGCCGACGCGCTGCCGCTCGGTTCGGGCGCCGTCGCCGGCACCGGCTACGCCATCGACACGGCGGCGCTCGCCGCCGCGCTCGGCTTCTCGCGCGTCGTGCCCAACAGCATGGACACGTCGTCCGATCGCGACTTCGCCGTCAGCTTCCTGCACGCCGCGTCGCTCGCCATGGTGCACCTCAGCCGCCTCGCCGAGGACGTCATCTACTTCACGGCCGAGGAGTTCGGCTTCTTCGACCTGGCCGACAGCTCGGCCACCGGCAGCAGCATGATGCCGCAGAAGAAGAACCCCGATCCGATGGAGCTCGTGCGCGGCAAGGCCGGGCGCGCCATCGGCCACCACGTGGCGCTGCTCGTGGCGATGAAGGGGCTGCCGACCGGCTACAACAAGGATCTTCAGGAAGACAAGGAAGGCGTCTTCGACTCGGAGCAGACGCTCGCCGTGTCACTCGACGCCTGCACGGCGGTCATCGCCAAGCTCACGCTCAGGCCGGAGCGCACGGGCAAGGCGGCCTCCGGCCTGCTGCTCGCGACCGATGCGGCCGACTACCTGGTGCGCAAGGGGCTGCCGTTCAGGAACGCCCATGAGGTCATCGGCCGGATGGTGCGTGAACTGCTCGCTGCCGGCCGCGACTTCGACGACCTGTCGCCGGCCGAATGGCGCGCCTACTCCGAGCTCTTCGGCGACGACGTGCGCGAGGCCGTGAGCGCGCTCGCGTCGGTGAAGGCGCGGCGCACGCCGCAGTCGACGAATCCCGACGCCGTCAAGGCCGCCCTGGCCGAGACGCGGGCGTGGCTGGCGGCTCAGGGCTGAGCCCCGGCTGGCGCCGGCGCGCCGAATTGAGTGAAGATCGCGAGGCCGGCCGCCACCGCGGCCGCGCCTGCAAAGGAGTACGGATGGCGGGAGCACTGGACGGCAAGGTCGGACTGATCGTCGGCGTGGCCAACAAACGATCGATTGCGTGGGCGATCGCGCAGGCCGCGGCCGCCGAAGGCGCGACGCTCGTGCTGACGTATCAGGACCGGTTCGCCGAACACCTCCAGGAGCTGGCGGCCACGCTGTCGCCGGCGCCGCTGCTGCTGCCGCTCGACGTGCAGGACGATGCGCAGATCGACGCCGTTTTCGCGCAGATCGCGGCCACGCACGGCGGCCTCGACTTCGTGGTGCACGGCGCCGCCTTCGCCCCGCGCGAGGAAATCACGAACCCCTTCACGCAGACCTCGCGCGAGGGCTTCCGCATCGCGCTCGACATCAGCGCCTACTCGCTCATCGCGCTGGCCCGCGGCGCGAAACCGCTCTTCGAGGCGCGCGGCGGCGGCTCGATCGTCACGCTCAGCTACCTGGGCGCGGAGCGCGTCTTCCCGAACTACAACGTGATGGGCGTCGCCAAGGCGGCGCTCGAAGCGTCGGTCCGCTATCTGGCCGCGGACCTCGGTCCGGCGAACATCCGGGTGAACGCCGTGTCGGCGGGCCCGATCAAGACGCTGGCCGCCGCCGGCATCGGCGGCTTCTCGACGATCCTGGGTGTGGTGCGCGAACGCGCGCCCCTGCGCCGCACGGTCGAAACGTCGGAGGTCGCGGATGCCGCGGTGTTCCTGCTGGGCCCGCGCGCCAGTGGCATCACCGGCGAAGTCATGATGGTCGACGCCGGGTATCACGCGGTCGGGATGTAAAGACTGGGGGCTGGGGGCTCGGGGCTCGGGCGTGCAACGGTCACGCTGTTGAAGAACGCATCATCACGCGTAGGCCAAGTCCCCAGCGCCTATCTCTCGACCACGATGCGTCCGGGCGGCACGCCGAGGTCGGCCAGTGTGGCGGTGACGGTCCGCACGAAGCCTGACGGGCCGCAGACGAGACACACCGCGTCCGGGCCGGGCAGCACCGCGCGCAGCAGGGCGGCGCCCACGCGTCCCATCCGCGTCGGCCCGCCGGCGGTCACTTCGTCGCGCGTGACGGTCGTGTGCAGGCTCAGGCGGCCATCGGCGGCGAGCGCACGGAACTCGTCCGCAAACGCAAACTCGTCTGGGGTGCGCACGCTGTAGACGAGCGTGGCGGCGGGCCGTCCCGCGGTGCCGAGACGATCGAGGATCACGCTCCGAAGCGGCGAGATGCCGGTGCCGCCGGCCACGAGCAGCAACGGCGCGTCGGCGGCCTCGTCCGGCACGCCGAACCGGCCGAGCGGTCCGTCGATGTCGAGCGTCGCGCCGACGACCGTCGCCGGATCCAGACCCTCCTGGCCAAAGCTGCCGTCGGCCGGAACGAGCAGTTCGAGCGCGCCGCTGCGCGCGAGCGCCGGTGGAGAGGCAATCGAATACGGCGCCCGGGTATCGGCGCCGGAGAGGCCGGCGAACACGGCCTGTCCCGCGCGGCACGTGAAGGGGCCGCCGGTGAGCGCGAGACGCAGAAGGCGGGTGCGGGGCGTGGCCGGCGCGACGTCGGCCAGAACGGCAGTGCGCACGCGAAGCCTCAGAGCACGCCGCTGCGGGCGCGCTCGATCTCGGAGTCGGACACCTCGAGGGTCACGACCGGCAGGCGGAGTCCGCTGCTCATGCGATCGGCGACGCGGCCCGAGCTGCCGCGCGTGTGGGCCTTGCGCGACGTCTTGTCGCGATACATGCGGGCATCACCAGTGGCGAGCAGTGCTTCATAGGTCTCGCCGTCGTGCGGATACACCGCCGCGCCCACGCTGATCGAGAGCGGCACCTTCCTGCCGGGCCGCGCCTCGAAGGCCACCTCTTCCATCGCCCGCTTGAGTTCGAGGCGCTTGCGCTCGGCCTCCTCGGCGCCGCAGCCCGAGAGCACGACGATGAATTCATCGCCGGCGTACCGCACGCAGAGATCGTATGGCCGCACGCCCGCCCGCAGGACGTTCGCCACCTCGCGCAGCGCCCGATCGCCGACATGGTGGCCGTGCGTGTCGTTGATCTCCTTGAAGTCGTCGCAGTCCATGACGAGCAGGGCCACCTCGGACTTCAGGCGTTCGGCGCGGGCCAGTTCGCGGCTCAGGTGACTGAACATCGAGCGCGTGTTGGGCAGGCCCGTGAGCGCGTCGGTGAGCGAGTCCTTCTCCGTGCGTTCGTAGACGCTGGCGTTGTGGATGACGGCGGCCGCCTGTTCGCAGACCCGGTCGATGAGGCGCCGGTGGTCGTCGGTGTAGGCGTCCTCGGCTTCCTGGTAGACGGCGAGTGTGCCGATGAGCCGATCGCTCGAGATGAGCGGGGCGACGATGGCCGACTGCAGGGTCGTGGTCGTGGCAGTGAGACCGGCGGCCTCGAAATCGGCGTTCGGGCGCGCGTTCACGAGGGGGCGGCGGTTGCGGGTCACCCAGCCGGTCAGTCCGTGACCGCTCTTGATGGTCATCGTGCCGATGAGCTCGGAGTCGGTGCCGGTCGCGAACCTGCAGCGCAGCACGTCCTGCTCTTCGTCGTAGAGGAAGAGCGCGCAGGCGCCGAAGGGCACGAGGTTGCTCAGCTTCGAGCTGATGAGCGCCATCGTGTCGGCCACGCCGAGGCTCGTGCCCATCGACTGCGCGATCTCGTAGAGCGCGTAGATCTCCTTGTGGGCCAGGGCGATGTCGTCGAAGACCGTGTTGACGCGGCCGGTCTCGTTCTCGAAGCCCACGGCCGGCCGTCCGAGTTCAGAGGTGGGCTCGAGCGTCAGGCGCCGCGACGGCGCCTGTTCGAGGCGGTCGGCCTCGGCGGCGAGCAGCGGCAGGTGCTGGAAGAACAGCTTCACCACCGTCGGGTCGAGCGCCTTGCCGGCCTCCTGCTCGAGCAGCAGCAGCGCCGAGTCGTGGTCCATGGCGCGGTGGTACGGGCGATCCGAGGTCAGGGCGTCGAAGTAGTCGACCACCGTGAGGATGCGGGCGCCGAGCGGGATGTCCTCGCCCCGCAGGCCCTGCGGGTAGCCGCGGCCGTCCCACCGCTCGTGGTGGCTCAGGATGAGGGGCGCCACCGGGTAGGGGAACGGCACGGCGCTGATGATCTCGGCGCCCACCTGCGGATGGATGCGGATCTTCTGGAATTCTTCCTGCGTGAGCGGCCCGGGCTTCGAGAGGATGTGCTCGGGCACCGCGAGCTTGCCGATGTCGTGCAGCAGCGCGGCCGTCTTCACGCCCTGAATCTCCTGCTCCGACATGCCGAGCGCGCGGGCGAGGCCGGCGGCGTACACCTGGACGCGGCGGATGTGGCTCTGCGCGGTCTGGTCCTTGGCGTCGATGGCGAGCGCCAGCGCTTCGATCGTGGCCAGATGCAGGTCCGACATCTCCTGCACGTGCCGCCGCTCGTCTTCGATGCGGCCGATGTAGGTGGTGTACGTCTGGTAGAGGAAATAGCCGGGGATCGCGATGATCGGCACGCCGATCGCGATCCCCAGGTTCAGGACGGCGATGCCCGAGAGGTAGGCCACCGCGGCGCCGAAGAAGTAACTCGGCGCGCTCCACAGGAAGTTCTGGTTCCACGCCGCCACGAGCGGCTGGCGCGTCGAGAGCGCAATCGCGCACGACACGAGCACGGTGTTGAAGAGGAAGTAGGTGGTGGCCGCGCCGACGAGCGCCGCGATGGTCGCGACGCTGCTGGTCACGACGCCCGGCACGCCGCCGAGCTGTTCGTAGGCGAAGCCGGCCGCCCGCACCGTGATGGCCAGCGACGCCATGCTGAAGAGCGTGCGGTACCACGGCGTCGGCGACTTCATGCGGAACGTGCACTGGCTCCACGCGCTCGTCACGGCGATGAGCGTCGTCGGCGCCGGGCCGAGCAGCAGCAGCGCCGCGAAGTCCACCATGTAGCTGACCGAGAGGGTCGACCCGCTGGCGGCGAGCAGCGTCACCTTGAAGGCCGACGTCAGGTTCGACATCAGCAGCAGGGCGAGGAACAGCAGCAGATTGTCGAAATGGACGTGCGGCAGCGTCCACGCGAGGATCGCGGCGCCGGCCGCAACCACCACCGCGATGAAGACCTGCGCGGGAACGGGGAGGGAGCGCATGCCGGTGGTCAGACCCCGACGGCCTCACGGCGGCGGCGGCCGGTCGTAGGTTCGAGGGCGTACTCGTCGATCTTCCGGTAGAGCGTGCCGCGGCTGATGTCGAGCACACGCGCCGCTTCGAGTTTGTTCCAGTGCACCGCCTCGAGCACCATCGCGATGTGCGTGCGCTCCGCATCGCGCAGCGTGGGCAGGCGGCCGGACGTCGTCGTGCCCTCGGCGAGCGGCGAGTGCAGGAACTGGATGTCCTCGCCACGGATCACGTGCCCCGGCGCAGAGAGCGCCGCGCGCGAGATCGTGCTTTCGAGTTCGCGGATGTTGCCCGGCCAGTGATACGCCAGCAGGCGGTCGGTGGCCTCCTGCGACAGCCGTTTGGCGTCGAGCGGCAGGCCGTTGGCGGCGCAGTAGCGGTTGATGAAGCGCTGCGCCAGCACCGGAATGTCGACGGCGCGCTCCTTGAGCGAGGGCAGGCGGATCGAGAAGGCGTTCACGCGGTAGAAGAGGTCTTCGCGGAAGCGGCTCTCGCGCACGAACTGATCGAGCGGACGGTTGGTGGCCGAGATGAGCCGGAAGTCCACGTGGATGGACTTGCTGCCGCCGAGGCGCTCGAAGCGCCGCTCCTCGAGCACGCGCAGGATCTTGGCCTGCGCGACGAGCGACAGGTCGCCCACTTCGTCGAGGAAAAAGGTGCCGCCGTTGGCCAGTTCCAGCCGGCCCGGCTTGCGGTCGTGGGCGCCGGTGAAGGCGCCCTTCTCGTAGCCGAAGATTTCCGATTCGAAGAGCGTGTCGGGCAGGGCGGCGCAGTTGACGGCCTGGAACTTCTCCTGACCGCGCCGCGACAGCTCGTGGATCATCCGCGCCACCACTTCCTTGCCGGCGCCGGTGGGGCCGAGGATGAGCACCGAGATATCGGACTTGGCGGCCGTGCGGATCCACTCGAAGATGGCGAGCATCTTCTCGTCGCGGCCGATCATCTCGCGGAACCGCTGCACCGACGGCGACGCGTCTTCGATGCCGACCGCGGCCCGCCG
>JAEUQR010000165.1 GCA_016789705.1 Acidobacteriota bacterium | reverse complement strand
TCACCGACCTGCTCATCGCATGGCGTGACGGCGACGAGTCGGCGCTCGACCAGCTTGTGCCGCTCGTGCATGCGGAACTGCGCCGGCTGGCGCGTCGTCACATGCGCGGCGAACGTGGCGGTCACACCCTGCAGACGACCGCGCTCGTGAACGAAGCGTACCTGCGGCTGCTCGACACGAGCCGCATGCAGTGGAACGACCGCGGACACTTCTTCGCCATGGCCTCGCTGCTCATGGGGCGCATCCTCAAGGACCACGCCAGTTCGCGTGGTGCGCAGAAGCGCGGCGGCGGCGTCAGGCCGGTGCCGCTCGACGAAGCGCACGCGGTGGCGGTGGAGCAGCCGGCCGACTTCGTGGCCCTCGACGAGGCACTCACGGCGCTGGCGAAGGTGGACGCGCGCAAGGCCAACGTCGTGCGGATGCGCTACTACGGCGGCCTCAGCGTGGCCGAGACAGCGGCCGCGTTGTCCGTATCCGTCGAGACCGTGGCGCGCGACTGGCGCATCGCCAAGCTGTGGCTGCTGCGCGAGCTCCAGGGCGCCCCGTTGATGGACGGCGCCGACTCTGCCTCGCGATCCTGAGGGTCAGCGGCACCAGTAGCCGGAGGCGCCTTCCGCGTCACTGACGGTCGTGTCCTCGACTGACCGGCCGTCGAAGTATGTCCCGGGTGGGCGCGACATCCGCATGCGGATGGCGGTGCGCTCGATGGATGACAGGGTGCCGCCAGCGTGCGGCGGGCCTTCACGGCGGCTCAAGCCCAGATGGCCCGCATCGTCAGAACTCCGTATCCGGCCAGGCGATGCCGCCGGGCCATGGACGATCTCTCAGCGTGAGCATATGGAGCGTGCGGCGCTCGAACGCCGACAGGTCGTCAGCGGGCAGCGCCTCATTGAGCAGGCCGGGCAGCGCGTGAGGACGCAGTCCCGCGAAATAGAGAAGGGCCCGCAGCGCCACGGCTTCGTCGGTCATGCGCGCAGGCGGTACCAGGATGAAGGCGTCGATCTCGTACGTCGGCGGGCTTGACTCACAGAATCCGGCCGTGACGAACCAGCGCGTCGCCGGGCCGCGACAATCGTTGGGCTCAGCCCATGGCCTGATGAGCACGGATGCCCAGCTGCTGGCGGGGATCTCGACACTCAGGTGCGTGGCCGTTGCCCCGCTGAGGCGGGCGGCGGCGCGCTGCCAAACCGCGAGGACCTGATCGCGGTCTGGAATTGTCGGGTCGACGTCCCAGCCCGACCCTATCCTGCGCACGAGTTGTCCGTTCGAAAACGCCAACGCTCGCAGCGCGGCCAGTTCCTCGTTGCTCTCGACCGGCCACAGTGTGATGGGCGCCGCGCCCTGGGATGCGGCGTACGCCAGGCAGGTCACGCGCCGCTCGAGAAACCCGTCCGCTGTCACGGTGGCCGGCACACAGGGCACCGGCGTGGGCAGTTCGAACTGCCCGGCCTGGTCGGTGACCATGGTGTCCGAGCCCATCGCGACCCTCGCGCGTGGCACCGGGACGTTGGTCCAGCCGTTGGTCACGGTGGCCCGAACGGGAGGACCTGGGGGCGGCGTGGGGACCGGTGTCTCCTTCTGTGGCGTGGGACCGAGGATCACGAGGGCGGTGCGGGCATCGCCGCTTGGTCCACACGCCATGGTGCTGGCGATGGCCAGAGTGACCACGAATGACCATGCGGGTGAGGCCGCCGTCGCGGCTGACATGCGAGCCGCCCACGGTGTCGCCGCGTCTCCGTCGAGTGGGCAGGCCATCAGTACTCCACATCCGGCCAGGCCACCCACTGCGGATAGCGCCGTACCCGCAGGCTCATCATGTGGAGCGTTCGGGTCTCGAAATCCGACAGCGTGTCTGCGGGCTGGGCGATGTTCATCAGGCCCGGCAGGGGGTGTGGCCGCAGTCCCAGTTCGAACAGCAGGGCTCGCAGGGCGACGCTCTCGTCGTCGATGAGCGACGGTGCGACGTGCAGATGGTGGGCGAAGTAGCCGATGCTTGCGCCCGGGCAGAACCCGGCGACCCCGACCAGCCACCCGAGAATCGGCGTGTCCGCCGCGCAGTTCGCCGGGCTCGACCACGGTGTCACGAGGACGCCGTCTTCGCGCAGCGGCTCCAGACGCAACGTCGCAGTACCCGCCGTCTTCGTCGCGACGGTGTTGCCGGCCCGCTGCCACGCCGCCACCACCGCGTCGCGGTCAACCGTGTCCTGGTGAATCTCCACCTCGAGAAGGAACGGCTGCACGAGTGTCTGTCCGCTACCTCTGAAGGCGAACGTCTGGAGCGCGGCGCGCTCTGCTTCATCCGCGACAGGCCACAGCGTCACCGCGGCTGGTCCCTGACGCGTCGCCGGGGGCAGGCAATTCATCCGCCGGTCCAGATACCCAGACGCCACCACGGTCGTGCGCTGGCACGGGGCGGAGGTGTCCACCACGAACTGACCGGCGGCGTCGGTGAGCACGGTCTCGGCGCCCAGGGTGACGCGGGCCTGAGGCACCGGGGCACCGGTCCAGCCGTTGGTCACGGTCAGCCGCCCGGAGGGGACCGACGCCGTGGGGCCGACGACGGTGAACGGGCGCGTGTCCCCGTCGGCGCCACACGCGGCCGTGCCGGCGAGGGCCAGCGCCAAGCCTACCGACCACAGTGCGGATTCGTGCCTCATGACAGATCAAGGCGGGAAATCCCGCCTCTCTCTGTAATGGCCCATTCGGCCCCTGCCACGGATGGCACCGGCAGTAGAATCGCCCCGGTCGACATGCGCGCATCCGCCCTCTTCGTCGCGGCGTCCGGAGCGTGGCGGTGACGTCGGCCTTGTTCATCCGCGCCGAGCCGATCGTGAGCGAGGCGCTGGCGCTCGCGGGGGGCGCGCGCGCCGCATGGCTCGACCGTGCGTGCGCCGGCGACGAGGCCCTGCGGCGGGAGGTCGAGTCGCTGCTCGCCTTCGAGCACGCGGCGGCGTCGTTTCTCGAACGTCCCGCTCTCGAGGATGCGGCGCGGCAGATGGGTGACGAACTCGACCCGGCGGCGCTCGTGGGCCAGCACGTCGGTGACTACCGCGTGGATGCGCTCGTCGGTGTGGGCGGCATGGCCGACGTCTACCGCGCGCGCAACCTGCCGCTCGCCCGTGACGAAGCACTCAAGGTGCTCGTGCCATCGCCGCTCGTGCGCGCGGCCGACCGTGCCCGCGTGGAGGCGGAGGCGCGCGCCGCCTCGCGGCTGAACCACCCGAACATCGTGACCATCTTTGCGGTGGGTGAAGCCGACGGCCTGCACTTCATCGCCATGGAACTGGTTGAGGGCCAGACGCTGCGGCAGCGCCTGGCGGACGGTCCGCTGCCCGTGCCGGTCGTCGCCGACCTCGCCGTGCAGTTGAGCGAGGCGCTCGCGGCCGCCCATGCCGCCGGTATCGTGCACCGCGATCTCAAGCCCGAGAACATCAAGCTCACGGCGGATGGCCGGACGAAGGTGCTCGATTTCGGCATCGCGGGACACGTGCAGAGCGACACGCCGTTCGGCGGCGCCGCGGCGGGCACGGCCGGCTACATGGCCCCGGAGCAGGCGGAGGGCCAGCCGGCGCGACCGGCGTCTGACCAGTTCTCGTTCGGCGTGATCCTGTACGAAATGCTGACCGGCCGGCCGCCGTTCGCCGCGGCGAACCGCGCCGACATGCTGGCCGCCGTACGGTCTGGTCAGCCACGACCAATGACCGGGCTCGACCCGCAGGCGACGTCGATCGTGGCCCGCTGTCTCGCCAAGGCACCCGAGGAGCGGTTCAATACCTCCGAGGCACTGGCCGCGGCATGCCGCCGGTGGCGTTCGCGAATCGAAGGCCGCGGCATGTCGCGTCGCCGGGCGCTGCAGGCGGCTGCCACCACGCTGGCTGTTGTCACGACGGGCGTGGGCGCGTGGCTCTTCGGGCCCTGGTCGGCGCCGCCGCGGCGGCTCGCCGTGCTGCCGTTCCGCAACCGATCAACCGACGCGGAATCCGAATACTTGTCGGCAGGCCTCAGTGCCACGCTCATCGAGCGGCTCGGCGTGATGCCCGCGCTCACCGTTCTGCCCCGTAGTCTCGTCGCCAACGTCGCAGGAAGCGACCTGACGCCGCAGGAGGC
This sequence comes from Acidobacteriota bacterium, assembly GCA_016789705.1. Classification (GTDB taxonomy): domain Bacteria; phylum Acidobacteriota; class Vicinamibacteria; order Vicinamibacterales; family UBA2999; genus CADEFD01. Next base: position 793 of record JAEUQR010000165.1, on the reverse strand, counting down.
GGGCCGCCGCCTCACTGCCGATGTCGTCCTCGACGGCGAGATCACGCGGGCAGGGAATCAGCTGCTCGTGGCCGCGCAGCTGCTCGACGTCGCCAGTGGCCGCACGTTATGGTCCGCCCGCTACGAACAGCCGGCGAACGGGTTGCTCTTCGTGGAAGAACAGCTCGCGCAGGCCATCGTCGACGAGGGCGTGCGGCTGCGCCTGAATGCCAACCAGCGCCGCCGGCTCGTGCGGCACGAGACCACTGATCCGGTGGCCTTCGACCTGTACCTGCAGGCGGTGTATCTCTGTGAGCAGGAAACGGAAGCGGGGTACCTCGAGGCCCGCAGGGTCCTGACCCAGGCGCTCGACCGCGACCCTCGCTTCAGTCCAGGCCACGTGCAGATGGCAGCGACCTATGCGGTGATGGCGGTTGATGGGCTGCAGCGTCCGACCGAGGCGTGGCCGCAATCGAGCCGCCACGTGCGGCTGGCGCTCGAGGCCACACCAGACGCGGCGGATGCGCACGCGTCGGCGGCGTCGCACGAATTCTTCTTCAACTGGAACTGGGAGGCGGCGGAAGCGGAGTGGCGCGAGGCGCTTCGATTCGGTGGCGCGGATCTGCACCCCGACCTGTATGCCTCGCGGTCGTTGCAGCGTGCCGCCGTCGGACGTCTCGACGAGGCGTTGGAGCTCGCCCGTCGCGCCCGCAGCCTCGATCCGCTGAGCCCGATGTTCGCCGTCCGCGAGGCCGACTTCCTCGTCCTGACGGGTGACGCGTCCCGTGCCGTGGACCTCTATGAAGCCGTGCTC
>JAEUQR010000083.1 GCA_016789705.1 Acidobacteriota bacterium | reverse complement strand
CCATCGGTGCCGACCACCGCCGTGCACGCCCAGCGCAGGTAGCCGAGCCACTCGTCATCGGGCAGGCCGTGGCCGTAGTAGAACCCCTGGAGGTCGTCGCAGCCGAGCGCCAGCAACCGGCGCGACTGCGCGTCCGTCTCGACGCCTTCGGCGATGACGTGCACGCCGAGGGTGCGGCCGAGCGCGACGACGGCGCTCACGAGCGCCGCCGCATCCTGGCCGTCGGGCAGTTCGCGCGCGAGCGCGCCGTCGATCTTGATGCTGACGGGACGCACGCGGCGAAGGGCCCGCAGCGACGAGACACCGCTGCCGAAGTCGTCCACGATGAGGCCGACGCCGAGCGCCGTCACCTCGGCGAGCACCTGCTGAAGGCGCGGCTCGTCCGAGACGAAGACCGACTCGGCGACTTCGATCTGCAGGGCACCGGCCGCGAGGCCGTCAGCGAGCTGGCGCTGCAGGCAGGCCGCGATCTCGCCCTCGAGGAGCTGGCGCCGCGACAGGTTCACCGAGACCGGCACATCGAAGCCGGCCTCGCGCATCCGCCGCGCCGTCGCCCCGGCGCGCGTGAGCACCCACTGGGCCAGGCGGCCGGCCAGACCGGCTTCGTCGGCCGTGTCGAGGAACGCGGCCGGCAGCAGCACGCCGTGCCCCGGCCGGCGCCAGCGCAGCAGCGCCTCACACGACGAGATCCGCCGGGTCGACGCCTGCCAGACCGGCTGGAAGTGCAGGTCGAATTCGCCATGGTCGAGGGCGCGGTCGAGCGCGGCGTCGAGCGCCGTGCGGGCCCGCAGGTGTTCGTTCATGCGCGCCCGGTAGTAGCGGTACTGGTTCTTCCCCGCCGCCTTCGCCGCATACATCGCGGTGTCGGCGTGGCGGACGAGCGCCGCGGCATCGTCGCCGTCGCCCGGGAACACGCTGATGCCCACGCTGGCGGTGAGTTCAAGCGTCTTGCCCTGCACGACCAGCGGCGCGGCGGCGGCGCCGAGCAGCTTGCCGGCAAGCGTCGCCGCGAAGCGCCCGTCGTCGAGGTCTTCCATGACCACGACGAACTCGTCGCCGCCGATGCGGGCCACCGTGTCCATGTTGCGGGTGCGGCCGGCAAGGCGCCGCGCGATCTCCTGGAGCACGCGGTCGCCGGCCTCGTGGCCGCAGGCGTCGTTCACGTCCTTGAAGCCGTCGAGGTCGACGAAGAGCACGGCAAGCGCGCGGCCCTTGCGGCGGGCCATCGCCATCGCGTGGTCGATGGCCTTCTGCAGCGCGTGACGGTTCGGCAGGCCGGTGAGCGGATCGGTCACCGCCTGGGTGCGCAGCGTAGCGGCGTGACTCGTACGCTCGAGGGCGCAGAGCATCGCCCGCACGATGCGGGCGCCGTTCGCCGATTCGCGCGACAGGCAGTCTTCGGCGCCGGCACGCACGGCGGCCACCGCCGTCTCGTCGGCCACAGCCTCGGTCAGGAGCACCACCGGCAGGGCCGGCTGAGCGAGCTTGATTTCGGCCAGGGCCACGCGCGCCACGTTGAGGTCGTCGGCCTGCAGGAGCACGAGCGCGGCCGGATGGGCCCGCAGGTGATCGAGGGCGCGGCCGAGGCCGATGACGGACTCCGCCTGGATGGCGCCGCGGCTGGCGGCGTGGACCTCGTCGGTCAGCCCGCCGGGGTTTGCGTCGCGGCCGACGAGCACATGCAGCAGGCGCAGCGAGTCGCGCCCGGCGTTCGAGCGAGGCCGGTGGCGGGGCAGGTCGAAGAACGGGCTGAGCGTCGACATGGGGACCTCAGCGGCGAGTCGTCAGGGCCCGCGCGCTGGCGGCGGCCATGAGGACACCGGCGTGCACCGGTTCCAGGTGTTCGACGGGTGCATGCACGCGGCGGCAGCTCGGGCAGAGCTGCGCCTGCGCCGACATGACGAGCAGCGTGCCGCCGGTCGGGCCGGCGCCGTGGGTGACGAGCGTGTCGGCGGCTTCGTGCGGCGTCAGCCCGAGCGTGCCGAGGCGGCGGCGCCACCAGTCGTCACTCAGCCGTTCCGAGAAGGCGCGTTCGGCGCGCACCGGACGACCGGACACCTCGACGACGATGGTGTCGCGGCCGACGCGCGCGAGTTCGGCCACGGCGGTGTCGAGGTCGCCCGCTTCGAGATGTTCGAGCCAGTCGGCCGAGATCACCACCGTCGAGAAGACGTGGTCGGCGAACGGCAGCGCCATCGGCGTGGCCTTGGAGTACCGGTTGCGGTCGGGGCGGTCGAGCCGGCGGGCCACATCGGCGCCCCACGAGCGCAGGCCGATGCGCGCGAGTGCTTCGACGAGTTGCCCCTGCCCGGCGCCGGCGTGCAGCACGCTGCCGCCGGCCGGCGTGAGTCCGCGCACCACCTCCACGACGCCGTCGATGGCGCTGCTCCACGTGTCGTCGCGCCCGGCGAGCGCCATACTCGGACGGAGCCGCGAGAACGCCTCGGCCGGGCCCCGCGTCTGGCAGCGCGCGGCCGCCGCAGTGAACCAGGCCCGGGCCTCGATGGCCGAGGCCAGGCGCGCGTCGAGCGAGCGCGCCGGGTCGGCCGCCGCCGCCGGATAACCGTCGAGCGTCTCGATGAAGTCGATGGCCTCGCCGGCGAGGCCGAGCGCCACGAACGGCACGCCGGCGCGCAGCGCCAGCGCGGCGCCGTCGCGGCCGCCCGTCAGGATGGCCGAGGCGGTGCCGAGGTCGGCCACGGCCGACGCCCACTCGAGCGCGCTGCCCGGGGCGTCGAGCGGGTAATCCGCCACCATGCCGGGCCAGGCACCGCGCACCACGGCGAGGTCGGCCGTGAACTCGATGCGGCGCGACGGGTGGCAGTCGGTCACGACGAGGTGGTTTGAGAAGTCGCGGCGGGCCGCCGTGGCGAAGGGCGCGCCGAACACCGAGTCGGGCAGGCGGCGGTGGCCGATGCCGAGCGCCTTGAGGACGCGGCTCGAGGCCAGGTCGCGCACGGTGCAGTCCGCGAGGCCCTGCAGGATCTCGCGGCCCTCGTCGAGCGGGCCCACGGTGGCGTTCACGAGATAAGTCGGCAGGTCGAGGTGCTGGGCGGCGCCGAGGATGGCGAGCAGATGCCGGTGGCCGCGGCTGGCGAAGGTGTCGCCGGCCACGACGACGACGTCGACATCGGCGAAGACGCGCCGCAGTTCCGGCGAGGCCAGCGCCGCGGCAATGCCCTCGTCGAGCGTGCCGGCGCCGAGTTCCTGCCAGTCGCCCCGGTAGTAGGCATGGCGCACGTGCGCGCCGGCCCGCTGCAGCATCCGGCGATGCGCCTGCGAGACCGCGAGGCTCACGACCTGCGCGTCATCCCCGCTGTCGTTGAAGACTCCGACGGCCAGCGGCATGGTCGCCGGGCCGGTGCGCCGCGCTCCGGCATCAACGCCGGTCGGCGGAAGTTCGTGACGGACGGTTGGGAGAACCATGGCCGTCACAGGAGCAACGAGTGTGCCGCTCAGGCCGGGATGGTCACGGTCGGCGATCCTGTGCAATTCCCGCCCGCGGGATGTCGGCCCGCCGACGCCGCACCGCGCGGCGCCCGACGCCGCGCCGACATGCCGGCCCGGCTCACCCCAGGCGGGCGTATTCGCGCATGTAGCCGCTCACCATCCGGTCGATGGTGAACTCCTGCTGGTAGCGGACGCGCGCCCGCTGGCAGAGCGCCCTGACCGCGTGCGGCGCGGTCGATCGGGCCAGCGTCAGTGTCTCGGCGAGCGCCCGCGTGTCGGTGGGGTCGAAGAGCCACCCCGTCTGCCCATCGTCGATGAACTCCGAGAGCTCGGGCACGCGGCTGGCGACGACGGGCACCTGGTCGCAGAAGGCCTCGAGCACGGCGAGTGGTTGCTCGCCGTCGCCCGACGGCAGCACCAGGAAGTCGGCTTCGTGCGAATACTGCCGCACGGCCGCCTCCTGCGGCGCCACGCGCACCGTGACCGGCCCGTCGGTGGGCCATGGCGCGGTAGCCCGCGACTCCGGCCCGCCGAAGAACACGCAGAGGATCCTGAGCCGGGCGTCGACGAACGGCAGCGCATTCAGCAGGAGCCGCTGATCGTGCGAGGAGGTGGTCGCGCTGACATAACAGAGCACGAGACCGCCGGCCTCGCGCCAGGCGCGCATCTCGCGCTCGAGCACGTCACCCGACGACGGCGGCGGATCGGGCAGCACTCCGTACGGTACGACGGCGAGCTGGCGGCGCACGACACCGCGCGACACGAAGTGCTCCGCCACCGACCAGGTCGGTACGACGGCCCGATCGACGAGGTTCATGACTTCGAGGTCGTAGGCCTGGCGGCCACCAGCGGGACGTGACACCGTCCACTCGTGCGAGGTCTGCAGGATGGGCACGCGCGCCGTGACCTTCCGCGCCGCCGCGATCGCGATGACGCTCGGCACCGTGCCGTGCGTGTGGAGCACGTCGAAGGCCGCCGCGGTGCCGAGGTGGTCGTGGATGAACTGCACGACGTCGGCATTCGGGCCGGTCTGCCGCGAGGCCAGCGAGTCGACCGCGTGCACGAACACACCGCCGTCGGTCAGCTTCCGCATGAGCAGCGGCTGGTTCATCAGGCCGCCGGCCGGCGTCTTCGACGTCACCACGGTGACGTGATGCCCCGCGCGCTTCTGCCCCACCGCCAGTGCGGCCACCGCCTTACCGGCGGCGCCGCTGACGAACGCCATCAGATGAAGGATCCGCACAACAGTCTCCGTTACGCGCTCCGCGGCAGTCCACTTTGTCGGACCACCGGGACGCTTTGGCGCCGGGCCCACACCCGCACCTCGTCGCTCGCCTCGAATTCGGGCACCGCCGCGACCACCAGATCGAGGGCCGCTTCGGCGCTTCCCTGCGCCACCATCTGCCGGAGCCGTTTCATGGCCGCACGCTCCCCGCCGGCTCCTCGGCGCGTGTCGTGGCGTCGTTCAGCAGCACGAGGTCGACGCGGCGGTTGCGAGCCCGGCCCTCCGGCGTGTCATTCGAGGCACGCGGCCGGAATTCGGCGTAGCCGGCCGCCGAGAGGCGCGAGGGCGCCAAACCGGCCGCGGTCAAGAGGAACGCCACGACCCGGGTGGCGCGCGCGGTCGAGAGATCCCAGTTCGAGGCGTACTGCGGCGTGCGGATGGGCGTCGTGTCGGAGTGCCCTTCGATGCGGACCGCGTTCGGCAGCGTCGTGAGCATCGTGGCAATGCGCGACAGCATCGCCTGGGCTTCGGGCGCCAGGTTCGCCTGGCCGACGTCGAAGGCGCCGGCTTCGGGCACTTCGATGACGAGCCCCCGCGGGTCCTCGACGAGCTGCAGATAGCCGGCGGCCAGTTCCGGGGCGAGCGCGCGCTCGACCTGCTCGCGAAGCGCCACGGCCGGATCGACCGGCGGCGGCTCGGGGGCCGTCTCGACGGCCGGCGCGGTGACGGCGGCCGGTGCGGCCGTCGCGGCCGGCGTCCCGGTGAGGGTCGCCGCGTAGACCGTCATGAAGAACGCGCAGAGCAGCGTCATGAAGTCGGCGTAGGAAATGAGCCAGCGATCGCGCGACACCTGGGTCGCCGAGAGGCGGATGTTCATGACTTCACCAGACGCGCCCGGGCCGCGCCCTCCGTCGGCACCGCATATTGCGGCGCGCCGTGCCAGGCCACGAGCAGACTGCGCAGATGACCATCGACGAGCGTCGGATGGATGCCCTGCTGGATGGCGACGGCGCCTTCGATGACGACCTCACGGCTGAGCGCGGCCTGACGGCCGAGGCTGCGCAGCCGCGTGGCCAGTGGCAGGAACACGAGATTGGCGGCGCCGACGCCGTAGACCGTGGCCACGAATGCCACGGCGATGCCGGGGCCGACGCTGGCCGGCGAGGTCAGATGCTCCATGGCCTGGATGAGGCCGAGCACGGCGCCGAGGATACCGAGGGTGGGTGCGTAACCGCCGGCCGCTTCGAGCACCAGCGCACACTCGGCGTCGGCCTCCTCGCGCACCTGGCTGAAGGTCTTGAGCGTGTGGCGCACGTCGGCCGCCGGCACGCCGTCGACGACCAGCGCGAGCGCACGCAGCAGGAACGGGTCGTCGTGTTTGCCGAGTTCGTTCTCGAGCGAGAGCGCGCCACGCGTCCGGGCTCGCGTGGCGTACTCGCCCATCCGCGCCAGCAGCGCCGTGTCGGATTCGGGCCGGCGTCCGAACGCGGCGGCAAGCGCGCGTCCGGTGCGCGCCAGCAGCTGCAGCGGAAAGCTGAAGACAACGGCCACGGCCGTGCCGCCGAAGACGATGAGCGCCGCCGCCGGCTGCAGCAGCGTGCCGAGCCGGCCGCCGTCGAGCGACTGCGCGCCGACGACGAGCGCCACCGTCAACGGCACGCTGAACAGGAACGCCGCGTCGGAGAAACGTCGGGGCGTCGTCACCGCGCGTCGGCTCCCGTCTGTTCGAGTTCGGCGCGTTCGCGCACCCGGTCAGCGGCGGCGATGAGCGCCGCGAGCGGCCACGGCCGCTCCGCGGGTCCCGCCTCGAGGTAGACCCGGCGCATGTAGTCGAGGTCCTCGGGCGTGTCGATGGTGAAGCGGAGATCGGGCCGCCGCAGTTCGGTGGGCGCCAGCGCGTCGATGGCGCGCGACCGGCCGTCGCGCCGGATGAAGGGGGTGACGTGCTCGCGGTCGTAGGCATCGGTGGCGAGCGCCGCGGCACGCACGAGCGCCTGCACGCGCATCGCCTCGACCGTCGCGCCGACGGGCAGCCCGTAGTCCACGACGTAGTCGGCGCCGGATCGCTGCAGGATCTCGAGCGTACGGACGGCCGCGGCGAGATCCACGGCCGGGTTGTCGGCGGTGGCCCGGATGATCGCCGGTACGCCGAGGAGGGATGCCGCGAAGGCGTAGCGGCCGAGCACGTCGTCGGCCGAGCCGCGCAGCACGGCGATGCCGAGGCGATCGGCCTCATCACAGAGCAGGTCGTCTTCGAGGAGCGTCGTCGTCGCGAGCACCACCGGCAGTTCGCCCTGATCGGCGAGCCGTTCGACGACGTGCGCGACGAGCGAGCGGCCGGCAATCGGCGCGAGCGACTTGCCGGGAAGACGCGAGGAGCCCATCCGGGCCTGAACGACGATGGCGGCGCGGGCACTCATGCTACGTCCTCAACACAGGTCGGGTGATAGTCGGGCAGGCTGACGCGGCTGCCGTCGAGGAACACCGACGTCTCGTAGCTGGTCATCCAGAGGTTGTCGCGGAACCTGCCGATGGCCGGCGCCACGCGCACCCCGGCGGCGAGATCGACGAGCATCCGCGGGAAGTCGGCGCCGGCGTGAATCGTGAGCGGGATGCCGCCCGAGAAACGCGGGTTGATTTCGAAGATGACCGGCTGGCCGTCGACGAGCCGGCACTGGATGTTGACCGCGCCGGCAAATGGCAGCGCCGCCGCGCAGGTGCGCGCCACCTGGATGAGGGCTGGGTCGTTCACCGTGCGGCCGCGGTCGGAGACGCCGGCACGGATGACATCGCGGCGGCGCGGCACGATGCTGAGCGGCTGGCCGTTGAAGTCACAGAGCATGTCGATTGTGAACTCCGGCCCCTCGAGATACGCCTGCACGACGGCGTCGGGCACGTAGTCGGAGAAGAAATCGAGTTCCTTCGGCGTGCGCACGGCGTGCGCGCCGACGCTGCCGCGGCCGCGCCGCGGCTTGATGAAGAGCGGAAAGGGCGGCACGGCCGGCAGGTCGCCCGGCAGCCACGAGGCCGCTGCCGGGATGCCGAGGTCGTTCAGGTGGCGGCACGTCGCGTACTTGTCCTCGCAGAGCGCCGAGGTCGGCGTCGGCGACACCGCCACGCGGATGCCGTGCTCGCGGAAGCGCGCCACGGCGCCGCCGAACAGCACGAGTTCGTCGTCGATGGTCGGCACGACGAGCGACACGCGCTCGCCGAGGCAGATGTCGAGGATGGCGTCGATGTAGCCGGGCGCGGCCGAGAGCGGCACCCGGTAGGCGCGATTCGCGGCGTGCACCGCCGGTGACAGCGGGTTCACGTCGGTCACGATGACGTTGCCGCCGCGGTGGTGCGCCACGGCCCGCTGAAACGCGCGCACGAGCGGCACCCGCCGCGATCCGGCGGTGATGAGGACGTTAAGCGACATGTTCGGTTCCCTTGTCGTGGGCGTGCAGGTCGGCGATCAGGAACGGCGCGCCGGCATCCACGTCGCGGCTGAGCCGCTGCCCCACCAGCTCGCGCTGGCGATCGGCGCCGAGGCCATGCGCGGGACGCAGGGCGATGAGGTCCGCCGCCGACACGACGTGGCCGGCCGGCAGGCGCCGCCGCGCGTAGAGCGCGCGCCGGCTCGGATCGAGATTGCCCTTCTCGGCCGGCAGGCAGACCTTCACGCCGGTGCCGAGCGCGGCGTGCGCCCGCGCCGCCGAGCGGATGAGGGCCGCCAGTTCGCCGGGCGTGCTCGAGACCTCGGCGTCGATGCTGTCGTCGTCGGCCTGGAGCACGAGATGCCGTTCGTAGATGGCCGCGCCCATGGCGACGGCGAGCGGTACCGAGAAGCCGTCAGCGCCGTGATCCGAGAAGCCGACGACGGCGCGGCAGGCCATCCCGAGCGTGGCGATGGCGCGCAGGTTCTCGCTGCCCTTCGGCACGGGATACGCCGAGACGCAGTGCAGCAGCGCCACGCCGGGCGCGCCGGCGCGCACCGCCCAGTAGAGCGCGCGCTGCGCTTCCTGGAGGGACGACATGCCGGTCGAGATGATGAGCGGCTTGCCGGTCGCGCCGCAGCGCGCGATGAGCCGCTCCCAGGTGACGTCGCCGCTCGCGATCTTCCAGGCATCGACGCCGACGCGTTCGAGCATGTCGACGGCGGCCTCCGAGAACGGCGTGGCGATGAACGCCAGGCCGCGCTCGCGGGCCCGCGCGGCCAGCCGCGCGTAGCCGGCTTCGTCGAGTTCGAAGCGGCGGAAGAAGTCCACGAGCGAGGCCGCCTCGACGTGCATCGGCGCCGGCGCGCCCGGCGCCACGAGTTCGTCGGCGATGAGCGCCTGCACCTTCACGGCCGAGGCGCCGGCAGCCGCGGCCGCATCGACGAGCGCCAGCGCGCGTTCGAGGGAGCCGTCATGGTTCAAGCCGATTTCGGCGATGACGAAGAGCGGCGCGCCGTCGCCGGCCACGCGGCCGCCGATGCGCAGTTGAGTGGCGTCAGGCAACATGGGCCCTCCATTCGGGCGCAAGCAGTCGGGTGGCGGCGGCCGGCACATCGGCCAGCGACGCCACGATCACATCGGCCCGCTCGGCCGGGCGCGCTCCCTGGGGCGCGACACGGGCCGGCAGCCAGATCGTTCTCATGCCGACGGCGTGCGCGCCGTCGATATCGCAGTCGGGATCGTCGCCGACGAACACCGTCGCCGCGGCGGCCACGCCGAGTTGACGGCCCGCCTCGAGGAACGGCGCGGCGTCGGGCTTGCCGGCGCCACTGCCCACCGCGTGTGCAAACACGACGGCATCGACCAGGCGGTGCAGGCCGAGCGCGCGCACCTTGCGGGCCTGGATGTCGGGCCGGCCGTTGGTGACGAGGCCGAGGCGCCAGTCGCGGCGCAGCACACCGAGCACCGCCAGGCTCAGTTCGGGCAGGCGCAGTTCCGGCACGTGCAGGCGGATGACATCGACGAGCTCGGGCACGGCCGCGGCCGGCAGGCCGTGCCGTTCGGCCAGCACCTGCAGCTCGCGGCCGCGGGCAGCCGTGGCGGCGCTCACGAGCGTCTCGAGCGCAGCGGCGCGCGCCACGCCCCAACGGGCCTCCACGACGGCGGCGACGGCCCGGAAGCCGCTCATCACGAAACGCTCGACTGGATAGAGCGTGTCGTCGAGATCGAAGAGGATGGCGCGGCGATCAGCCACGGGGCCCTCCCGCCCGCGCCAGTGCGCGGAGCGCCACGGCCACGCGGGCCGCACCGCGGCCGTCCACGAGACACCGCCCGTTCGCCGCCAGGCGCCGCTGCGCCGCCGGCGACGCCAGCAGCCGCGACGTATGGCCGGCGACACGGCTCGCGGCGGCCGCCGTGCCGAGCGGCCCGCCATCCACCGCCGCGCCGCGCCGGGCCAGCGCCCGCACGGTGGGCTGCTGTGCCGGCACGACCGAGACGGCCACGGCCGGCACGCCGAGGGCGCAGGCTTCGTAGGCCGTGATGCCACCCGCGACGATGGCGAGATGCGCGTTGGACATCGCGCGGCCGAGTTGCCCGGGCGCGAGCCAGCGACCCGCCGGCAGCGCCGGCCGCAGGGGGCGCGGCGTGAAGCCCGCGGCCACCCGGATGTCGAGGCCCGGCACGCGCCGGGCCAGCGCGGCCACGACAGCCGGCACGAGCGAGAACACATGCGCGCCGCCGCCCACCGCCACGACGACGCGGCCGGCGACGGCGCGGCGCCGGGTGCCGGAGGCGGACAGGCGCGGGTCGATGACGGCATACCGCGGCCCGAAGAGCCGGGTGGCGTCGGCGGAAGGCGCGGTGCGCACGCTGCCGTCGATGACGAGGTCGGCGCGCACACGTGCGAGGCCCGCATCGTGGATGCTGGCCACCGGGATGCCGCGGCGCCGGGCGGCCGACACCCAGCGGCGCGCCTCGATCGCCGACGGGTCGTCCACGACGAGCAGATGTGGACGTTCTCGGCCGAGCAGCCGCGGGCCACCGTCGAGCACCCGCGCGCCGAGGCGTGCCGCGGCGCGCCGGGTCGCCGCGGTGCCGCGGATCGACACCCGCGGCACGACACCGAGGGCGCGCGCGAGGGCGCGGCACCGGACGAGGTGGCCGAAGCCCAGGCGGGGGCCGGCCGCGATGCGAAAGACGACCGCCACGTGTCGGATAATCGGCATCAGCGCGTCCGTCCCGGAATTGCCCGCCGCAGCACGTCCACGACCGCCCAGGCCTCGTCGTCGGTCATGCCGCCGGCGAGCGGCAGCGACACGATCTGGTCCGAGACCCGCTCGGCCTCGGGGAACATGCCGCGCGTGAGGCCGTAGCGCTCGCGGTAGTACGGATGCAGGTGGAGCGCCCGGAAATGCACGCTGGTCGCGATGCCGTGGGTGGCCAGGTGCGCGATGAGGTCATCACGCGTCCAGTCCGACTCCGGGCCGACGAGCACCGAATAGAGATGCCGCGCGTGCACGTCGCCCGCCGGCACCGGGGCCGGCCGTCCGAGCGGCAGGTCGGCGAGCCCCTCGTCGTAGATGCGCCACACCGATTCGCGGCGCGCGGTGCGCGCGGCGAGCCCGGCGAGCTGGTGCAGCCCGATGGCCGCCTGCAGGTCCATCATGTTGTACTTGAAGCCAGGGAACAGCACGTCGTAGTGCGGGCTGCCGAGCGCCTTGTAGCGCGCCCAGCCGTCGCGGCTGATGCCGTGCTGCGAGGCCGTGCGGGCAAAGCGCGCCACCTCGTCCGAGGCCGTCGTGAGCATGCCGCCCTCGCCAGTCGTCAGGTTCTTCGTGGCGTAGAAGCTGAAGCAGGTGACGTCGGCCGTCGCGCCGATCTTCCGCCCCGCCGACACGGCTTCGACGGCGTGCGCGGCGTCTTCGACGAGCGCCAGGCGGTGCCGGGTCGCCAGCGCGCGGAAGGCCGCGACGTTCACGGGCCGGCCGGCGAAGTGCACCGGGATGACGGCCCGCGTCTTCGATGTCACCGCCGCCTCGGCCGCGGCCGGCGACAGATTCCACGTGTGCGGGTCGATGTCGGCGAACCGCGGCGTGGCGCCGGCGTGGATGGCGACGTTGGCCGTGGCGCAGAACGTGAGCGGGGTCGTCACCACCTCGTCACCGGGCCCGATCTCGTAGGCGAGGAGCGCCAGATGCAGCGCCGCCGTGCACGAGTTGAGCGCCAGCGCGTGCGGCGCGCCGGTGTAGCCGGCAAACGCCGCTTCGAACTGGCGTACACGCGGCCCCGTCGAGAGCCAGCCCGACTCGAGCGCGGCGACCACTTCGTCGATTTCACCGCGGCCGATGACGGGCGGCGCGAATCGCACGGCGGTCGTGGTGGCGGGGGCCATCAGTGCCGGGCCTCGCTGCCGGGAACCGCCCGTCCGAAGGCGGTGCGGCCCGCACCGGCCAGCAGCGCCGCGCTGAGGTGCACGGCCGTGCGCGCGCCGTCGAGGCCCTCCACTTCGAGCACCGGTGAGCGCCAGACGAGGCCGGTCGGCGACCACGGCCCGCCGTCGGGCGCGTCGACCGAGAACTCGCCCACCGGGCTGCCGTCGAGTTCGAAGACCTGCACGCGGCGGTTGCCGTAGTCGGCCACCGCCACCCAGACGGCGTCGGCCGAATCCACCGGCAGGCGTTCGCCGCCGAACTCCGGCCGCACGAACACGAGATCGAGCGGCGTGTCGAGGGTGCCGACCTTGCGGCCGAAGCCGCCGAACACGCGCACGACCTCCCCGGCCTCGTCGGTCACGACGATCTGGTGCCCGAGCGGGTCGCAGCGGTAGCGCAGATGCAGTCCGGTGGCCGGGAAGAAGATCGTGCTCATTCCCGGGGCGGGGTGTCCGTAGGCGACGCTCATGCAGCCCTCATGCGAATAGGAGTCAGGACAGCGGTCCAGCCGGCGACGGCCGGTGCCAGGTGTTCGTCGAGCGCGTCGGCCACCGCGCGCGTGTCGCCGTCGGTCTGACGGGCGACGAGCGTCGCAAGCGCCGCTTCGATGCGCGCGCAGGCGCCGCGCACGATGGTGTCGGCGCCCGGGTCGGCGCCATACGAGATGTCGGCGGCGGTGCCGGCGGCGACGGTGAGGCTCATGAGCGACTGCAGCGCGACCACGAGCGAGCCGAGCTGCCCCTGCGCATCCGGGGCGTCACCGCGGAGCGCCGCGGCCGTCTGGCCGACGCCGGCCACGAGATCCGGCAGGCTGTCACTCGCCGCGTCCACCGCGGCCCTGAGCAGCGCGCCGGCATCCTCCGCGTCCACGTCGATGCGGGCGATCCGGTCGAGGGCCAGCCCGGCCAGGTCGGGGTGGCGGAATGACGGCTGGTCGACACCGTCGAATCGCACGGCCGTCACCACCCGGCGGCTGGCGCCGATGCGGCGCTCGAGCCCGCCGAGCAGCGCCCCCCACGTTTCCGGCAGGAAATCGAACGTTTCCGCGATGTCGTTGACCAGGCAATCGGCCATGTGTCGTGTCTCCGGCCTCCACCAGAGCCGGATCCATGCCAACCCGCCGACACCGGCATTAAAGAACCGCGACCGACCTCCGATTACCTCCCCGACGCGTGGGTCACATGCCCCGCGCGCACGGCCGGCAGGGACGCCGGCCCGGACTCACGGAGGAGACTTCAGATGGCTTCATTCTCAGTTGTCAGCAACGTGTCGGCGCAGAACGCGCAGGCCAACCTCAACACCACGAACATCGGCCTTCAGCGCACCCTCACGCGGCTGTCGAGCGGCTTCCGCATCAACCAGGCGGGTGACGACGCAGCCGGGCTCGCGGTGGCCAACGCGTATCGCTCGGAACAGGCGGTGCTCAATCAGGGTATTCGAAACGCGAACGACGGACTCTCCACGCTCCAGATCAAGAACGGCGCGCTCGACAACGTGAGCACGCTGCTCGACCGTCTGGCGACCCTGGCGTCGCAGTCGGCCTCGGCCGGCTTCAGCGGCAACCGCACCACGCTGAACAACGAGTTCGCCGACGTGGTCGCGGAAATCTCCCGTGAAGTCACGGTGGCCGACCTCGACGCCGCGCAGGGCTTCTCGGTCTTCGTGAGCAGCGGCACCTCCGGCACGGTGGGCGGCACGATCGGCGCGGCCGACACGACCACGCTCGGCATCGCCGGGCTCAACATCTCCACCGCGGGCGGCGCAGCGACGGCCGTCACGGCCATCACCGCCGCCGTGGCCACGGTCGGCACGGTGGTCGGCAGCGTTGGTTCGCTGCAGAACCGCCTCCAGTACGCGACCGGCCTGGCGCAGTACCAGGTCGTGAACACCAAGGCCGCCGAAAGCCGCATCCGCGACGCCAACGTGGCCGAAGAGTCGGCCAACCTGGCGCGCTTCAACATCCTGACGCAGAGCGGTATCGCCGCCCTCGCCCAGGCCAACCAGCAGAGCGGCGCGGTCCTTTCGCTCCTCCGGTAACCGCGGGCCCGGCTCGCCGGGCTGAGATCACCATGAAGTGACGGGCGGGCGCCCCCACCGCCTGCCCGTCGTTTCACGTTGGCAGACATTTCGCAGTAGTTCATGGGGGCTGGTCCGTCTTCGGGCCGGCGTAAGGAGGGCGGTGTGAGTTCGCCTATCACGTTCAGCGGCGCCAACGGCATCGACTTCAATCAGATCCTGTCGATCATCATGACGCAGGAGAGTCAGCCGCTCGTCGCACTGCAGAACCGGCAGGCCGCGCTGCAGTCGAAGGCGGCGACTTTCGGCACGCTGGCCTCGCGCGCGCTCGCCGTGCAGCAGGCGGCGGCGAAACTGGCCGACACGTCGCAGCTCAGCGGATATGCCGCCACGAGCAGCAACAGTTCGGCCCTCGCGGTCTCGGCGACCTCGTCGGCCATTCCCGGTCGCTACGACGTCGTCGTCAACGAGCTGGCCAAGGCCCAGGTCACGGCATCCACCACCGCCGCGCCCGACCCGGACACGGTCGTGTCGAACGGCGGCACGATCACGATTGGCGGTGTCACGGTCACGCTGGCCGGCTCGACGACACTGCGCCAGCTCGCCGACGCCATCAACGCCACCGGCAATCCGCCGGCGCGCGCGAGCGTCGTGCAGTCGGGCCCGTCGAGCTACCGGCTGGTGCTCTCGGCCAAGGACACCGGCCAGGCCAACGCCTTCACCATCACCAACAACCTCACGGGCGGCAGCGGCCTGGCCTTCGGGGATGCCGACAGCAACGGTGTCTCGGGCGATTCGGCCGCCGACAACGCCGTGCAGGCGAGCGATGCGTCGCTCCTCGTGAACAACATCCCGATCACGAGCACGACCAACACGATCACCTCGGCCGTACCCGGCGTGACCATCACGGCGTTTCAGAGGGATCCGGCCAGGAGCATCACGGTCGACGTGGCCGCCGACACGGCCAGCGTCAAGACCAAGCTGCAGGACTTCGTGAAGGCGTACAACGACTTCCAGAAGTTCGTGACCGACCAGGGCGCCTCGGCGCTCAAGGGCGACATCGCCAGCATCGGCCGTGACCCGCTGCTCCGCCAGATCAAGGACCAGATGCGCTCGGTGCTCGTGAACCAGTACGGCACGGGCGGCGTCTTCAGCGCCCTGTCGCAGGTGGGCCTCGAGTTCACGCGCACCGGCACGCTCTCGTTGAACGAGACCGTGCTGACGAACGCGCTCGCCTCCGGCACGGCCGAGTTCGGCAGGCTGTTTGCGGGCGACACCGGCATCCCCGGCGCGTTCGCGACGCTCGACACGCAGCTCGACGCCTTCACGCAGGGCGACGGCCTCATCCCCGGCGCCCGCAAACAGATGACCGAGCAGGCGACGCGCCTGACCGATTCGATCGCCAACATGCAGGACCGCCTGGCCATACGCCGCGCGGCGCTGCAGCGCGAGTTCATCGCGGCCGATGCCGCCATGAGTCAGCTCCAGAGCCAGACCGGCTCGATTGCCAGCTTCGGCTCATCTCTCTAACTTCCCACGGAGATCCACCGGATGTCTCTTCAGCGTGGCCTGACAACGTATCGCCAGACCCAGGTGCAGTCGCGCACGCCGCTCGAGCTGGTGGTGATGCTCTACGACGGCGCCCTCACGTTCCTGCACCAGGCCCGCGCAGCCATCGAGCGCGGCGATATCGCCGCCCGTCGCGACGCCTCCTCGCGCGCCATCGCGATCATCTCGGAGCTGCAGAGCACGCTCAACATGGAGCAGGGCGGCGAGATCGCCCAGCGCCTCGACGATCTCTACGTCTACGTCAACGGCCGCATCATCGCCGCCGCCGCCGAGAACCGCGTCGGCCCGATCGACGACGCCACGCGCGTGCTGACCGTGCTGCGCGAGAGCTGGGTGGCGATTGCCACGCCGGCCGCCGAGGCCCCGGTGCGAGGCGCCGCGTGAACGACCACGCCCTCGTCGATGCCCTGGCCCAGTATCGCGCCGGGCTCGACGCCGAGATCGCCCTGCTCGAGCAGCTCGCCCTCGTCGCCGCCAGGCAGCGCGGCGTGACGGCGCGGCGCGACTTCGAGCAGTTGGGCATCGAGGGCGACGAACGCGACCGGCTCACGCGCGCCCTCGTCGCGGTCGAAGAAGGCCTGCAGCCGGTCCGCGCCCGGCTCAGCGCCGCCCGTGACCGGGTGGCCACGCTCGGCGCGTATCAGGACGTGGTGGCGCTGCGTCAGCAGGCCTCGGCGCTCGTGGCGCGGATTCTCGCCACCGATCAGGAATCGATGCAGTCGCTCGCCGACGCCGAGCTGGCGCGGCGCGCCGCGGTTGCCAGCCTGGAACAGGGCGAGACCACCCTCGCCGCCTACCGGCGTGTGCTCACGCCGTCGATCAGCCAGGCCTCCCTCGTCGACCGCCGCGGCTGACCAGCCGCGGACCTCTCCCCGCACGTCTGGACTCGCACGGCCGGCCCATCAGGCCGCTGTGACGTCGTGCCGTCCCTCACCGGCCCGGCCGGCCCGCGTCGCCGAGACGAACCACGCGCACGACGTGAAGCCGGCGCGCGCGTAGAGACGCCGCGCGGTAGTGTTGCTGGCGCCGACGAGCAGTGACAGCCGCGCGAAGCCGGCCGCCCGGCATGACGCGGAGAGGCCGGCGAGCATCGACGCACCGAGGCCGGCGCCGCGCAGACCGTGCCGCACGGCGAGTTGCGCCAGATGCGCCGTGCCGGCGCCGAGGTCCGTTACGATCGCCGCAGCGTCGAGCGCGTCGCCGGCGCCGGGCACCGCAATCGAGAGCGACGGCCGGAAGCGGCCGCAGCCCTGGCCGAGCACGAGGTCCGCGACATAGCGTTGCCACTCGGCCGGGCGGCCGTGCGGCGCGAAGGGCCGTCCCGGGTCGTGTGCCGGATAACTCGCACGGAAGAGGTCGGCGGTGGCGTCGAGGTCACGGACGTCCCAGGCACGGCCGGGGCGCCGCGCCGCCGGCACGGCCACGAGCGGACGCGTCAGGTACTCGTGCGGGTCGAGCAGGAAGCCGCGGGCAGCGAGTGCCGGCGCGAGGCGCGGGGCGTCGGTGTAGGCGAAGCAGACGATGCGGCTGACGGCCGCAGCCGCCGGCAGCGTCAGCAGGTCGTCGAGGAGCCGCGCGGTGCCGTCGGCATCCGGCGCGGAGAGCGCGCCACAGAGCAGCTCGCCGTCGCGCTCGGCCGCATACGTCCAGCCGGCCACACGGCCGTCGTCCTCGCGCAGCACGAAGCCGGGCAACGCCCCGGTCACGCGTGCCTGTTCGAGCACGGGCCAGAGCGGCGCCGTGTCCCACGCGAGCGTGTCGCGCCAGCGGGCCGCCTCCGCGGCGAACATGGCGGCCATCGCCGCGGGCGTGACCTCGCCCCAGGGCAGGCAGCGGCGCACGGCCTACTCCACGCGCTCGAGCGGCGGCTGCAGGCGCAGCCGGCCGGCCAGGTGCGCGACCGGCGGCAGCACGGCCTGGGCGGCCGTCTGGTTGGCAGCGCGCACGGCGTCGTAGACCTCGCGCCGGTGCACGAGCACGTCGGCAGGCGCGGTCACGCCGATCCGTACTGCGTCCCTGCCCGTGCGCAGCACGCGCACCTCGATGCCGTCGCCAATGACGATGGCGTCGTCGCGACGGCGTGTGAAGACCAGCATCGCCCTACTCCGCCGTCAGCAGGTGTTCGGTGGCCCACGCCGTGTCGGCGCCCATCACCTGCAGGCCGATCATGCGCCGCGGGTTGATGACGATCGGCGCCCGCAGGTTGGCCGTGATCGCGAGGTCGTCGACATGCACGATGGCCAGCCACAGCAGCGACTCGCCGGCCGCGGCGTCGAGGCGGCTGCGTTCGGCGGCGCTCAGGGGTGCCTGATACCCCGTGACGATCTGCCGCGGGTCGAGGGTGAGAAACGACGGCCCCGGCGCATCGAGGCCGTGCAGACAGGTGAACGGCAGCAGTTCCGGCGCCGAGATGAGCACGAACTGGCGGCACGCCTCGAATCCGGGCACGCCGTGCGCGAAATGGACGATGTCGGCGGCCGCCACCGGAAAGGTGCCGAAACGCGTCTCGACCGTGGCCGGCGGCAGCGTCGTCGCGGTGGTCATCGCAGGTAGTCCAGCAGCGACGCCCGCGACGCCGTGCCCACGGCGCTGAGGGCCGCCTGGTAGGCGGTCTGGGCGCGGGTCATCTCCGAGATGGCGAGCGCGAGATCCGCGTCCTCGTCCTTCGACACGCGCGTCACGACCGACAGCCGCGCCGACGTGATCTGGAGCTGGCGCTCGCCGATGCCCTGCTCGTCGACGCCGACGGAAGTCTGCGCGCGAGTGGCGCGCAGGAAGGCACGATCGATGGCCGAGGTGCCCGCCGCCATGCCCGGGTTGTCACCGGCGCGCACGGCCAGGATGAGGGTTTCCAGCTCGTTCAGGATGTTTGAGGCGTCACTGCCCTGCGCGAGGGCCGCGCCGTCGAGTGCGACGTCCACGGTCTGCCCGGGGCCGATGTCGACGGCGACCGGCGCGGCGTCGCCCTGATAGGTCCACACCCCGGCGACCCTCGCGTAGGGCGGCGTCGTCGCCTGGCTGCCCCCGAATACGTAGGCGCCACGGACCTCGGTGTTGAGGTCGGCGACGAGCGCATCGCGCAGGCCTTCGAGCGTCAGCGCGGCGGCTTCGCGCTGCTGGGCGGTGGCGATCGATCCCTGCACCGACACCGTGGCCACCTTCGCCTGCTGCAGCCTGTCGACGACGGCGCCGAGCACGGTGTCGATGGTCGTGAGCTTGGCCAGCGCGGAATCGGCGGTGCGCGAGTAGGTCTCGAGGGCGCCGATTTCGCCACGGCCCTCGACCGAACGCTGCATCGCGGCCGGATCGTCGCTGGCCTTCTCGACCCGCTTGCCGCTCATCACCTGCTGGCGCGCCTTCGCCATCTGGCTCGACGACGCCTCGAGGTATTCATTGCCGCCGTAGGCGGTCCGGAAGGTGACGCGCATTACCCGCCTCCCACCGTGCGCATGAGCGTCAGGAGCATCTCGTCGACGGTGCTGAAGTACTTGGCGTTGGCTTCGTAGGCACGCTGGAACTTGATCATCGACGCCGCTTCCTCGTCGAGCGACACGCCCGACACCTGGTCACGGAGCCGCGCCACCTGTTCGGCGACGTCCTGTTTGCTCTGCTGCTGCGCGCGCGCCGCGTCCACATCGGCGCCCACCCGGTAGGCCAGTTGCGCCCAGCCTTCGGTGAACGTGGCCGTGCCGCCGAGCAGCACCTGCGAATCGCGAAGCGCGGCGATCTGCCGGGCGATCTGGTTGTCGCCGGGGGCGCCGCTCTGCGACGCCGCGACCAGGCTGGCATCGGCGGTGAGCGCGGGGTTGACGGCGAGGTTCGCCGCCGCGCCGGCCACCGCCGCCGGCGGCGTGAAGAAGGCGACGCCGGGGTTGCCGTTCAGGTCGAAGCCCGACTGATGCAGCGTGTTCACCTGCTGGGCGACACCGTAGGCGATGTCGTCGAGGCGCGACTGGTAGCCGGGAATCAGTGTGTCGCGCGCGTGGACGAGACCGCCGATCCTGCCGTTCGTGATCTCGCTCGTCACGTCGACGTTGTTGAGTGAGAACGTGGCGTAGCCGGTCGAAGGCGCCGTGCCGACCTGCACGTCGTAGGACGAGCCGCCGATGACGAGCGCGCGCCCCGAAGGAATCGTGACGTCCACGCCGCCATCGGCGCGCGTCAGCACGGCCACCGACGTGAGCGCCGAGAGTTCCTCGAGCGCGATCTGCTGGCGGTCGCGCAGCGCCTCGACATCGGCACCGCCGCCCGTGACGATGGCGTCGTTCAGCTCCGCGATCTGCGCGGTGAGCGCATTCAGTTCAGCGGCGGCGGCGCGCACGCCGTTGTCGGCGAGTCGCGCACTGTCGGCCAGCCGCCCGGCGATGTCGGCGAACGACGAGGCCAGCTGCCGTCCCTGCAGCACAACGCCGTCCCGCGCGACGGCCGAGGTCGGATCGACCGACAGCGCCGACAGCGAGTCGAAGAACGCCGTGAGGCGCCCGTCGAGCGACTGTCCGGGCGCCCCGATCGAGGTCTCGACCAGGGCGAGGGTGTCGACGATGGCGCCTTCGCGGGCTTCATCCGGAATGGCGGTGCGGGCGCGGGCATCGAGCACGGCATCGCGCATGGCGCGGGTGCCGAGCACTTCGACGCCGCCGGTGCCGTTTGTGACTTCGGCGAGATCGAGGCGCCGGCGCGCGTACCCGGGCGTATTCAGGTTGGCGATGTTCTGGCCCGCCGTATCGAGCCCGGCGCGCTGCGCTTCGAGCGACCGGGCCGCCATCGACAGACTGGAGAAGAGTCCGGCCATCACACCCTCGCGAGGAGATCCCGGCCGCGCGGCGCGCGCGGCTGGCCGGCGCCGTGCCGGCTGTAGGCGCCGGCGCCGCCCAGCACGTCCTGGGTGACGGCGGTCAGTTCGGCGCTGGCGGCGCCAAGCACCCGGCAGCGCGCGAGCGCGGTGCGGGCGCGGTGCAGTTCGGCGGCCGTCGCCGCGCGTTCGTCAGGACCGGGCGCGCCGGCGCGTCCGGCGGCGGCGACCACGGCCTGGAGAGCCGGTTCGGCGGCGAGCACGGCCGCCGTGTCGCCGCGCCCGAGCGCCGCGGCCAGCACCTCGAGCACCTCGCGGAGCTCGCGCGCCTGGTCCAGCATCGCCACGGGTCGGCTCGGCGTCATGGCACCTAGCTCCGGTCGAACATGCTGTCGATGAGCTTGTCGGCCAGCCGGTCGGCATCGCGCCCGAGCTCACCGCGCTCGAGCAGCGCGCGCCCGCGCTCGACGGCGTCGGGACGGATGTCGGACGCCTCGTTGGCCTTCGCGGCCGCGGCGGCGGCCAGCTGGCCGGTGGTCGATACCCGCACCTGGTCGGCAGACCGGTCGGCCTCGGTGGCCTTCTCGGCGGCGGCAGCGCGTTCATCGCGCACCGCATCCGCCCGGCTCCCGGCGATCGTCTCGAGGTTGGCGCGGTTCTGTTCAATCTTCATCGTCGTGTCCCTCCCAGGCCGGGCCCCACGCCCGCTGGTCGTTCCCCCAACCAATCGGCAATGCCCGCGACTCCATTAGTACCGCGGCCGTTATTCGTCCGAACCGCCGACACTCGTGTCGGAGGCCCGGCCGTTCCAGACCGCCGCGAGCCGCCCTGCATCCACCGGCCGGCCGTATTCCCGTGCCTCGAAGTGCAGATGTGCGCCAGTCGCGCGTCCACTGTTCCCTGACCGTGCAATCGGCTGACCAGCCGCCACCGGGTCGCCGGGGGCCACGGCCATCGACGACAAATGGGCGTACAGGGTCTCGCGGCCGTCGCCGTGGTCCACGACGACCGTCAATCCGTAGCCCGACCGTTCCCCGGCCGATTTCACGACACCCCCGTCGAAGGCGCGCACCTCCGTGCCATATGCCGCCGCGAGATCGACGCCCTTGTGGAAGGTCGCTCTGCCCGTGAACGGGTCGCTGCGCCAGCCGAAGGCCGACGAGACCGGCACGCCGTCCGCCACGACCGCCGCCGCTCCGCCGCCGGTGGGGTCGGCATGGGCGGCGTGGTCGTCGGCGGCCCCCCGGGTGGTGGGGACACCCGGAGCGGAAAGGGCCGGCCCGGCACTGGCCGTGGGGACCAGGGCCGCCTCGACCGCGGCATCCGTCTGCGACCGCCGCAGCAGCGCCTTGGCCAGCATGTCGCCGAGGCCGAGGCCGCCGGCGCGGCTGAGCGCCAGGCCGAACTCGCCCTGCATCGTGTCGGTCATGGTGGAGGCGCCGAGGCCGAAGCCGTCTTCCTCCTCGTCGCCGGCGCGGACGTCGCGCAGCATCTCGCTGAGCAGCATGCCTTCGAACTGCTCGACGAGCGTCAGCACCTGCATCCGCTCGGCGTCGGCGGCCGTCTTCGGCGCCTGCAGTGACGCCGGCGCGACGGCGAGTGATTCCAGTGTCGTCTTCATGGCAGTTGATCCGCGAGGGTTCGTGGCGGGCCCCAGCCCCCAGCCTCCAGCCCCTAGATGATGACGATCTCGGCGTGCAGCGCCCCGGCCGCCTTGAGGGCCTGCATGATCGCGATGATGTCGCGCGGCGTCGCGCCGAGCGTGTTGAGCGCCCGGACGACCGCATCGAGCGTCGTGCCTTCTTCGAGCGAGACGAGACGTGCCGTGCCTTCGCGCACATCGACATTGGTGTTCGGCACGACCACGGTGTCGCCGGTGCGGGCCAGCGCGTTCGGCTGCGACACCTCGAACCGCGTGCTGATGCGCACCGAGAGATTCCCGTGGGCCACGGCCGCCGCCGCGATGCGCACGTTGGCGCCCACGACGATCGTGCCCGACCGCTCGTTGATGACGACGCGCGCCGGCGTGTCGGACGTGACCGTGAGCGCTTCGAGCCGCGCCATCAGGTCCGGGAGGGCGTCGCGGTACTGCGTCGGCACGGCCACGGCCACGGTGCCCGGATCGAGCACACGCGCCTTGCCCTCGCCGAGGTCGGCATTGATGGCACCGGCCACGCGCACGGCGGTGGCGAAGTCCGGTTCGCGCAGCGACAGCGGCACCACGTCGGTCACCCCCATCACGACGCCGCTCCCCTGCTGCACGAGCGCGCCGTTCGGCACGCGGCCCACCGTGAGATGGTTCACGGCCACGGAGTTGCCGCCGGCGCCGCCGCCGAAGCCGCCAATCGAGAGCGGCCCCTGGGCGAGCGCATAGACCTGGCCGCTCGGCCCGCGCAGCGCCGTCGCGAGCAACGTGCCACCCTGGAGGCTTCGGGCATCGCCGATCGACGAGGCCGTGACGTCGAGCCGCACACCTGGCCGCGCGTAGACGGGCAGGTTGGCGGTGACGAGCACGGCGGCGATGTTCTCGACCTTCACCTCGCCGGGACGCACCGACAGCCCGAGCTGCTGGAGGATGTTGGCCAGCGACTGCGTGGAGAAGATCGTCTGGCGGCGGTCGCCGGTCTTGTTCAGGCCGACGATGAGGCCGTAGCCCATGAGCGGCAGCGCTTCCGGGCCCTGCATCGAGACGACGTCCTTCAGACGGACGGTGGTGTCGGCGCGGAGGGCCGGCGCCGTGAGCGCGCCGATGAGCGCGAGGGCGGCGGCGAGGCGGACGGCAGAAATCCTGAAGGCCATGATCAGAACACCTTGTTGAGGACGCGGACGAGCCAGCCGGGCGTGAGACTGCCCTTGGTCAGGCCGCGGCCGAAGTAGCGGATGCTGAGTTGTCCGAGCACGCTCGACGGGATGACGTTGCCCGGGCCGATGTCGACCACGCGGGCCACGCCCGTGAGCACGACGACCTGGCGGTCGCCATTGATTTCGATCTCGCGCACGCCCTCGACGAGCAGGTCGCCGTTCGGCAGCACCTCGGCCACCCGCGCGCTGATGGTCGCGGTGAGGGCGCTCGCCCGGGCCGTCGTGCCGCTGCCGCTGAAATCGGTGTTGCTCTGGCTGCTCGCGAGGTCCCCCAGGCCCACACCCGCCGGGATCTTGCTCTGCAGGCCGAAGAGCGTCGAGATGCCGACGCCGGTCGAAGTCGACTTGCCGAGCGCGGTGTCGGCCGTGCCGGTCGCGGCAATCGTCTCCTCGACCCGCACCGTGAGGATGTCGTTCACGCGGCGGGCGCGGAGGTCGAGCGTGAGGCCCTGCATCCACGCATTGGGGTCGGCCGAGGGCATCGACCGCGCCGTCTCGAGATAGCGCGCGAGCGCCTTGTCCTGGGCGTCGGGCGGCGGCGCGGCCGGCTCGACCTTCGTCCCCTTCGCCGGTGCGGTGACGGCCGCGGCCACGGGCCGCGCGCCGGTCTGCGCGAGGGCCACGACGGGCATGGCGACCAGCACGGCGAGCATCGCCGCCGCCGTGCGGCGCCGGAGTCTGCGGTTATCGGTCATGACTGATCTCCACTTCGGCCCGTGCGACGACGCGGGCCCGGAACGTCCGCCGGCTCTCGGGGTGCATCACGCGCACCAGGTCACCGATACGGCCGGAATCGACGGCCACGAGTTGCGCGCGCACTTCCATCGCGCCGTCGCGCACGACGCCGACGACATCGGCGCCGGCCGCCACGGCGGGTGTCGGCGCGACGATCCGCGTCGTCAGGCAGGCGTCCGCCGCCAGGTCCTGCACGGCGCGCGCCCCGCGCACCTCGTCTTCGACCGGAAACGGCCTGAGCGGTCCGCGCGACAGGCGATGACGCACGCGCATCACGTCGCCGTCGCCGAGCCGGGCGCCGCGCGTCACCGCGCGCGCCGTGTGCCAGTGCGCCACGGTCACCTCGACCACGACCGACACATGCGCCACCGGCGCGAGCATCCGCGCGCCGCCGCGATCGACCGGCGCCCTGAGCGCCACACGCAGCGGTCCGCCGAGCGAGGCGCCCGGCTCGAGCACCGCGTCGGTCACCGCCTCCACCGCCGGCACCGGCGCGCCGAGCGCCGTGACCTGCACGTCGGCATCCGCCCCCATGCGCGCGCGCACCGCCGCCACGACGGCCGCGTGGGTCGCCGGAGCGAGCGTGACGGGCGCCGCCGGAACGGCGGCCGCGAACGCGCCGAGGAGGAGGGCGAGGCGGATCATCGGACGATGTTGTTGACCTGGGCGAGCATCTCGTCGGCGGCCTTGATCACCTTCGAGCTGGCTTCATAGGCGCGCTGCCCGAGGATCATGTTGACCATCTCCTCGACGACGCTCACGTTCGAGTCTTCGAGATACCCCTGCTGCAGCGTGCCGCGCTGCTCGGTGCCGGCCGGGCCCGTCTGCGGCTCGCCCGAGGCGCTCGTCACCTGGAACAGGTTGCCGCCCATCGGCGTCAGGCCCGACGGGTTCTGGAAGGTGGCGAGTTCGATGACGCCGAGCTGCTGGGCGGCGCTCTGGCCGGGGATCGTCGCCGAGACGACGCCGTCGCGGGTGATGCTGATCGAGGTGGCGTTTTCGGGAATCGAGATCTGCGGCTCGAGCGCGTAGCCGTCGGCGGTCACGACCAGCCCCTGGCCGTCGCGATGGAGGGCGCCGGCACGCGTGAAGGCCGTCGTGCCGTCGGGCATGTTGATCTGGAAGAAGCCGTCGCCCTGGATGGCGATGTCGAGCGGGCTGCCGGTGGCGCGGAAGCTGCCGGTCGTGAAGTCGCGCGAGGTGGCGACGACCCGCGTGCCGAGGCCCACTTCGAGACCGGTCGGCGAATCGCCCGTCGTGGTCGCGGCGCCAGGCACGCGTGTGTGCTGGTAGAACAGATCCTCGAACTCGACGTGGCTCTTCTTGTAGCCGGCGGTGTTGACGTTGGCCAGGTTGTGGGCCACGTTGTCGATGCTGGTCTGCTGGGCGTTCATGCCGCTCGCGGCGGTGTACAGGGCGCGAATCATAACGACTCCTCGAAAGGGCTAGCGGCGGCCGAACGTCTCGATGGCGCGGCCATCGACATCGTTCATCAGCACGGAGACGGCCTTCTGCAGGGCCTGGAAGCTGCGGTTGACGGCGGTGAGTTCGGCGACGCGATCGACGACCGAGACGTTCGACTGTTCGAGCGAGCCGGTGCGGATGGTGGGTGTCGGGACCGGCGTCGGCGTCTCGTCGGTCCTGAGCAGCGCGCCGCTCTCGCGCACGAGCGCGCCGGGATCACCGAACTGCACGATGGCGAGCTTGCCGACGACGGCACCGTTGCTCAGCACCGAGCCGTCGGAATCCACGCTGAGCGAGCCCTCACCCACCGTGATCGGGCCATCGACGCCGCGCACGACGGCGCCGTCGGCGGTGATGAGCTGTCCGTCGGGCGTGCGGCTCAGGTGTCCGTTGCGCGTGTAGCGCGGGCCGGCCGGCGTATCGACGGCGAGGAATCCCGCGCCCTCGATGGCCACGTCCATCGCCCGGCCGGTCGGCTCGATGGCGCCGGCACGGGCGTCGAGACGGCGGGCGCCGAGGGACGAGTCGATCGCCGACTCCAGCGCGTCGTCGAACACGGGCCGCGGCACGTTGCGGTGCCCGGTGCGCTCCGCCTTGTAGCCCGCGGTGCCGACGTTGGCGAGATCGGACGCCAGCCGATCCAGCTCGTCGAGTCGCGTGCGCATCCCGCTCAGCGCGACGTAGTGGCCGCCTGCCATGGTTCTGCTCCTTCTGGCCGGGACTCCGGCGCCTGGTCCAGCAACAAATCGAATCCCGCCCCGGCGCCCTGCAGCCGCACCCACACGTAGTGGCCCCAGCGCGCATCGCGCATCCGCGCCTCACCCGCCGCCATCACGACCTGCGCCAGTCGGCGCGACGCTTCCAGGGGATCGTGCTCGCGGGCGAACCCCATCGACATCGTCTCGGGCGACACGCGGCCGCGCGACGTCGCGCCGTAGTGCTCGAGCAGCCCGAGCCACGCGTCGTCTCCGACCAGATACGGCTCGGGCATCCAGCCGGTCTGCTGGCGGAAGACCGCGAGCGCCGTGCGCGGCACGGGCGCCGGAAACGCCACGCGGATCCGGCCCGACTCCGGCGGACCGATCGGCACGATTCGCAGCGCCTGGATGGCATCGAGACTGAGGCCGCCCGGCGCCTCGTGCACGCGTGTGACGTCCACGGCCGCGAGGTAACTCACGCCGGCCTGCTCGGCCAGCGCGCGCAGGAGCGCCTGCGGGTCCACCGCGCCCATCGAGCGGAGCTGCTCACCGAGCCGCAGCCGTGTCTCGGCCTGTGCCTCGAGCGCCGCGGCGATCTGGTCGGGCGGCACGGCGCCCTGATGGCGCAGCAGCGCCCCGAGACGCACCGCCGGCAGGCGCGGACGCACCTCCTGGCTCGCCGGCACGAGGTGCAGCCGCTGCCGGATGACTGCCTCGACGCACGGCTGCGAGCAGTGCCACTGGCCATCGAGGGTCGCCCCCCGGGAGGCGCCGAGGCGCCACCACCGCGACGGCCGCGCGCAGGTCTCAGACGCGCACGGCGGCATGGCGGGCTCCCCGCGGACGGCGGGATTTCGTGAGCGAGTTCATCCAGCGCTCGAGGTCGTCGAGCACACCGGGGCCCTCCTCGGGGGTCTCGTCGGCCTCGCGCGCGGTCACCGGTTCGGCGGCCGTCTCGAGCCCGAGGTGCAACCGCACCTCGCTCTCGGAGAGCGACTCGGCGCTGGCGATGTCTTCAATCGCCTTGCCCTTGCGCACGGCCGCGGCAATCCGGCGCGTGGTGGCGCGACGCGTCGAGCCGGCGGCAAGGGGCCGCGCGCCGAGGCGTTCAAGTTCCGCCGCCACATTGACGAATCCTTCTTCAGTGGTATCCGTCAGCAGTTCGAGGGCCGCGGTGAGCTGGGCGACGCGGGCGGTCGCGTCGGCGGTCACGCGCGTCGAGCGCGCGAGCTTCCAGAGCAGCACGATCTGGACGACGAACAGCACGGCCAGGCCGGCGGCCGCGGCCGCCATCGGGGTCAGCACAGGGGTCATAGCTCCATCGCTCTCAGTCGGTCGGCGGGGCTCACGAGACTCGTGATCCGCACGCCGTAGTTGCCGGCCACGACCACGACTTCGCCCTCGGCGACGACCTGGGAGCCGATGAGCAGCTGGACGGGCGCATCGGGCGAACGGCCCATGTCCACCATCGAGCCCGGGCCGAGCTGCGCCAGCGCGCGCAGCGACATCTCGGTGCGCGCGAAGCGCACGACGAGCGGCAGGTCGATGTCGAGCAGCGCCGCGAGATTGCCCGGGTACTCGGTGCGCCCGGCGCCGGCGCCCGCCGGCGGTCCCGAGGCGGCCGGCGCGCCGGCCGACACACCGCGCCCCGCCGTCACCGCACCGGTCATCGTCAACGTGGCGAGCGTCTCCGCGCCATTGGTGATGGCGATTCCCGCGCCAGGCGCCGGCAACGTGCCGGCCGTCGTCGGACCGGGCACGAGGGACAGTCCCTCGAAGCCGTCCTTGATCGCGGTCGCGGCGGCGGCCTGCGCCCAGAGGCCCTTCAGCATGTCAGCGGCGACACTCGGCTCCGGCGCCTCGTCCATGCCCAGCATCGCCCGCGCAATCGCGGTGACGCCGGCCTCGTCCACCCACACCGTGAGCTGCCCGTCGACGACGCCCGAGGCCACGATCGGGGTGCTCCAGCCGACGCCGCCCGCCGCCGGCGCCTCGGTGGTCGTGAGCACGTGGCCGACGACGGCTTCGACCGCGGCGCGGAACTCCTCCGCCAGTGCCAGCCGGAGGGTGTCAGTTGTCATCTGGGTGGCCATGTCATGCCTCCGCCACGCCGGCGCCATCGCAACGGTGCGAGACGACGACACTCGTCCGCCCGCCGTGCGCGGCCGGCTGGCCGCGGAACTTCAGGGTGCGGCCGACGCGCAGATCGAGCGGCCGGCTGGTGGGCACGCCGAGGGACAACACGTCGCCGGTCCGGAGTTCCACCATTTCGCGCGTCGTGCAGCGCGTTTCGAGCACGGCGCTGAGCGGCATCGGCACGCGCGCCAGGTTCTCGTGGAGCCACAGGCGTTCCCTGCCGATGGGCTCGCGGCGCTGCCGGTCGAGCGCGCCGGCGAAGTGCGAGTCGGTCTTCTCGACCACGCTCGCCGGCAGGCACAGGCTCAGCATGCCCTGCGCCTCGCCGATGCGCATGTCGAACACCAGCATCACGACGGTGTCGTTCGGCGAGGCCACCTGCAGCATCTGCGGACGCGTCTCACGGCCGCGGATGCCGAAGGTCAGCTCGACCACCGGGCGCCACGTGTCGCTGAGCGAGTCGAGCAGGATCTTCACGGCCGAGTCGATGACGTTCTGCTCGATTTCGGTGAGCGCGCGTTCGACGGCCGCGCCCTTGCCTTCGCCGCCGAGCATGCGCTCGACCATCGCGAAGGCCACGGCGGGATTGATCTCGAGGCCGCCGAGGTCGTCGAACGGCGCCATCGAGATGGCATAGAACGCCGTCGGGTCCGACATCGACATCAGGAACTCGGAGTAGGCGAACTGTTCGACCGACACGAGGGACAGTTCGGTCATCGAGCGCAGGTAGGCGGCGAGCGACTGCGACACGTTGCGCGCGAAGCGCTCGTGCAGGAAGTGCAGGGCGTGGATCTGCTCCTTCGAGATGCGGTCGGGCCGGCGGAAGTTGTAGCGGGTGACAGGCGACGCCGGCGACGCCGCCTCGGCGCGGTCGGTGCGATCGACGGTCATCGGCGCCGACAGCAGCGCGTCGATCTCGTCCTGCGACAGAATCTTGCTCACGGGCCTACGCCGCATCCTTTCGCGTCATCCGCGTGGCGAGCACCGAGCGCAGGCGGGCGATGGCTTGGCTGCGCAGCTGCGACACCCGCGATTCGCCGACGCCGATGACCTGGCCGATTTCCGCCAGCGTCAGCTCCTCGTCGTAATACAGGGCGAGAATCTGCCGCTCGCGTTCGGGCAGATCGGTGATGGCGCCGGCGAGCAGCCGCCGCATCTCTTCGCGCTCGAGTCGCGCGTGCGGGCCCTCGCCGGGCTCGATTTCGACATCGAGCGCGGTGTGGCCGTCCTCGGAGGCGGCGCTCTGGCGGATCGACGCCAGCTCGGCCACCTTGAGCCGGTCGAGCATCTTCTCGTAGTCGCTCTCAGTCACGTCGAGGGCACGGGCGATGTCGGCGGCTTCCGGCTCACGGCCGAGCTCGAAGCGGAGGTTGGCGATCGCCGCATCGACATCCCGCCGCAGCTTGCGCACGGCGCGTGGCGCCCAGTCGAGGCCGCGCAGCGAGTCGAGCATCGCGCCGTGGATCCGGCGGCGGGCGAAGGCGCTGAACGGCACGCCGAGCGACGGCCGGAAGCGGCCCGCTGCGTCGATGAGGCCGAGCACGCCCACGCTCACGAGTTCGGAGACCTCGACCTGCGGCGGCAGGCGGTTGGCGAGCCGGCTGGCCATGGCCTTCACGAGGCCGACGTGTTCCATCACCAGCTGGTCGC
Organism: Acidobacteriota bacterium; assembly: GCA_016789705.1. GTDB lineage: Bacteria > Acidobacteriota > Vicinamibacteria > Vicinamibacterales > UBA2999 > CADEFD01. The sequence goes on along the minus strand of JAEUQR010000083.1, from coordinate 61,359 downwards.
GGACCATGGTGTTCTGGTCGGAATTCGCGCTCATCACACGCATCGCCCTGGCTCCCTGTCGTTGTGCATCCGCCCGGCCATCACGCCAGGCCCATCGCCGCCGGCACACCGGGCTCGTCGCCGAGCAGCACCGCCGCGAGGACCTCCGGCGTGGCGCGCTCGAGGTCTTCGGGGACGCGCTGGCCGGTGGTCACGTAGGAAATCTGCAGGCCGCTCGTGAGCAGCCAGGTGAGGAGCGCCGCCGGCGCCGCCGCTTCGTCGAGCCGCGACACGACCACGCGGTCGGGCTGCGTGTCGGCGAACCGCTCGACGATCCGCCGCGCCGACGACACCGACGTGTCGGCCGGAATCACGAGGTGGGTGCGCACGCCCTCGCGGCGGGCGAGCATGCGGCGCAGGTCGCGCACGTCGTCGTCCTTGGGCGAACGGCCGGCCGTGTCGACGAGCAGCGTCTGCCGCGAGGCGGCGATCGCCTGGTCGATGTCGTCGATGGTGCGGGCGGTGCGGAACGGCGCGCCGATGATGGCGGCGTAGGTCCGCAGCTGCTCCACCGCGCCGGCGCGGAACGCATCGGCCGCGACCACGCCCAGGGCGCGCTTCCTGCGCACCTTCTCCTGCGCGGCGATCTTGGCGATGGTGGTCGTCTTGCCGACGCCGGGCGGTCCGACGAAGACCTCGACTCTGGCGAAGGCTTCGGCGCCGGCGGCCTGCGGCGTGAGGAACGCCGCCAGATGCCGGCGGACGCCGTCGGCCGTCAGGTTGCGCTGCTGCTTCGCCGGCACCCCGGCGGCCACCGACTCGGCCAGGTCCGGGTCGATGCCGGCAGCGGCAAGGCGGGCGGCGAGGCTGCTCGCCGGCGCGGGGGTGTCGGCGGGCCGACGCTCCGGAACGGCCGGCCGGCACTCGCGGTCGGCGTCCCAGCCTTCGGGCGCCTGGGCCGTCACGCGCACCTCGCGCATCCCGACCCAGCCGCGCCAGCCGCGGGCGCTCACGAGCCCGCTCTCGAGCACGACCGCGCTCGGGCCGAATTCCTCGCGAATCGCCTGAAAGGCGTCACGAACCGTGGGTTGGCGGAACTCTTTGACCTGCAGCATGTCAATCCAGCGTCGCAATCGAAGCCACGTGCACTTGCGCCGGCACTTCGTTGTGCGACAGCACACCCAGATGCGGCAGCACCCTGGCGAAGAGCCGCCAGATGTGTGGACGCAACGTCGGTGTGCACAAGAGCACAGGTTGTGCCACCGCCCCGGCGAAGATCTCGCCGATGCGTGAGGCCAGACGCTGCGCCTGTGTCGGGTCGATGGCCAGCACCGCGCCGTGCTCGGTCTTGACGATCGAGGCGACCAGCCGCTCCTCGAGCGCCGGCGAGAGCGAGATGGCCGGCAGCTCGTCGCGGTCGGTCTGGTAGGGCCGGCAGATCGAGCGCCCGATGGCGGCGCGCACGGCCTCGGCGACGCCGTCGGTGTCCTTGGCGCCCGGCGCCGCGTCCGCCACGGCTTCGAGGATGGTCGTCAGGTCGCGAATCGACACGCGCTCGCGCAGCAACTGGCGCAGCACGCGCTGGATGTCGCCAATCGAGGCAATCTTGGGCACCAGTTCCTCGATGAGCTTGGGCGAGGTCTGCGCCACGCGGTCCACGAGTTCCTTCGTGTGCTGCCGGGTCAGCAGCTCCGGCAGGAACACGCGGATGGTCTCGGAGAGGTGCGTCGAGAGGGCCGTCGTCGGGTCGACCACCGTGTAGCCGGCCGCCGAGGCGCGGTCGCGCTGCTCGATGCCGATCCAGAGCGCCGGCAGGCCGAACGCCGGTTCCCGCGTCTGCACGCCCTCGAGGCCGCCGCCGGCGGTGCCCGGGTTGATGGCGAGGAGGCGGTCGGCGTAGAGCTCGCCGCGCGCCACTTCGACGCCCTTCACGAGAATCGTGTACTGGCGAGGGCCGAGCTGGAGGTTGTCGGCCACGTGCACGGCCGGCACGACCACGCCCGTCTCGGTCGCAATCTGGCGCCGCACCGAACGGATGCGCGCGAGCAGCGTGCCGCCCTGCGCTTCGTCCACGAGCGACACGAGCGCGTAGCCCACTTCCACACCGAGCGGATCGATGTTCACCCCGCCGTCGAGCGCATCGGGCGCCGGCGGCGGCGTGGCGGCGGCCGGCGCGGCCGGCTTCGCCACCGCGTTCTTCGTGACGTACGCAGCCCCGCCGAGCACGAGCGCCACGGTGATGAAGGCGAACTTCGGCAGGCCGGGGATGAGCGCCAGGGCCACGAGGGCGGCGGCCGCCGCGGCCAGCGGACGCCAGCGCGCGAGCAACTGGTCGGCGACGTCGTCGCCGAGGTGCGATTCGGAGGCCGCGCGGGTCGTGATGAGACCGCCCGACATCGACACGAGCAGGGCCGGGATCGCGGTGACGAGGCCTTCGCCGATGGTCAGGATGGTGTAGGTCTGCGCCGCGGTCGCGAGATCGACGCCGTGCTGCAGCACGCCGATGACGAGGCCGGCGGCGATGTTGACGCCGGTGATGAGGATGGCGGCGAGGGCGTCACGCTGGGTGAAGCGGATGGCGCCGTCCATCGAGCCGTAGAAGTCGGCTTCACGCCGCACGCGGTCGCGGCGCAGCCGCGCCTCGGCTTCGTCGATGGCGCCGGCGTTCAGGTCGGCGTCGATGGCCATCTGGCGCCCGGGCATGGCATCGAGTGTGAACCGCGCCGTCACTTCCGAGATGCGCACCGCGCCGTGGTTGATGACGATGAACTGGATGGCGATGAGGACGAGGAACACGACGATGCCGACGACGAAGTTGCCGCCGACGACGAACTGGCCGAAGGCCATGATGACGTGGCCGGCCGCTTCGACGCCCTCGTGGCCGTGCATGAGGATGAGGCGCGTGGCGGCGACGTTGAGCGCCAGGCGCAGCAGCGTGAGCAGCAGGAGCAGCGACGGGAAGACCGAGAACTCGACCGGCTGCTTCACGTAGACCACGGTCAGCAGCAGCACGACCGAGAGGCCGATGTCGATCGACAGCAGCAGGTCGAGCAGCAGCGGCGGCAGCGGCACCACCATGAGCATGACGACCGCGAGGAGCGCGACCGGCACGAGCAGGTGCGAAGGATTCCGGGGTGAGCTGGTGGTGGCCATACGGATCTCAGAGCATCAACTGACGGATGCGGACGAGGTAGGCGAGCACTTCGGCGACCGCGCCGAACAGGTCGCCCGGGATGACATCGCCCACCTCGGCACCCTTGAAGAGCGCCTGCGCGAGCGGCTTGTTCTCGATGATGGGCACGCCGTGCTCGCGCGCGATTTCCCTGATGCGCGCGGCCAGCAGGTCCTGCCCCTTCGCGACGACGAGCGGCGCGCTCATGGCGCCCCGCCTGTACTCGAGGGCGACGGCGAAGTGGGTCGGGTTGGTGATGACGACGGTGGCCGTCTTGACGGCGTTCAGCATGCGCCGCCGCGTCATGTCGCGCTGGATCTTGCGCACTCGGGCTTTCACTTCCGGGTTGCCGTCGCTGCCCTTCGCTTCGTCCCGCAGCTCCTGCTTGGTCATCTTGAGCGACTGGTAGTGCTTCCACCACTGCCAGCCGACGTCGGCGCCGGCCAGCAGCAGCAGCGACAGCCCGCCCTGCATGAGCAGCCGCCAGATCCAGTGCCAGCCCTCGGCGGCGGCCGCCGCCGGCGACATCCACGCCAGCCGCGGCGTCTCGGCCAGGGCCTGCGCGCTCAGTGAGTACAGGAGCGTCGACACCACCGTCACGGCCACGCTGGCCTTGAGGACGGTGATGCCGGCCTGTGAGGGCGCGAAGCGCGAGAAGCCGTTGGCCGGGCTGAGGCGCGTCCAGTCGGGCGTGAGCCGCTCTGGCGCGAAGACCCAGCCCGACTGCACGAGGTTGCCGGCGAGCGCCATGAACGCGGTCACGCCCATGAGTGGCGCCACGATGAGGCCGAGCACCACGGCATCGCTTGTCGCCATCGTGCCAATCGAGTCGGGCGTCATCGCCAGGTGCGCGCGATCCCCGAGCGCGCGGAGCCCCTCGGCCAGGTGCTGCTGCAGACGCGCCACGCCGGCGGCGCCGGTGCGGGCGAGCACGGTCGACACGGCCAGCAGCGACAGCGCCGCGACGAGGTCGGCGCTGCGTGGGACGTTGCCCTTCTCGCGGGCCTCCTTCAGCCGTTTTGCTGAAGGTTTCTCGGATTTCTCTCCGCCCTGCTCGTCGGCCACGGCAGCCTCAGCGGAAGGCGCCGGCGGCGCGCAGGGCCAGGTCGCCCACACCCGACGCGGCAGCGCGCACGACCGACGGCACGAGTGGCACCATCGCGGCCATGGCGAGCAGGCCGACGGCGACGCGGATCGGCGGCGCGACGGCCAGCAGGTTCAGCGACGGCGCGACCCGCGCCATGATGGCCGTGCCCACTTCGACGAGCAGCATCACGACCACGATCGGCGCCGCCAGCCGGGCGCCCAGGACGAACACGATGCCGAGCAGCTGCACGACGGCGGCCCCGAGCGACGCGCCGATGCTCCCCTCGCCGATCGGGATGGCGGTGTAGGACGCGGCGAGCGCCCGCAGCAGCGCGTGATGACCGTTCATCAGGAGGAACGTGATGAGCGCGAGGTTGCCGTAGAGGTTGGCGACGAGGTTGCTGCGCACGCCGCCCTGCGGATCGACGACCGAACCGTAGGAGAGCATCAGCTGGCTGCCCGTCAGATGCCCGCCGAGTTCGGCGCCGGCGAGCACCGCGCGCAGGGCCAGGGCCATCACCACGCCGATGGCGATCTCGCGCGCCACGACGAGGCCGAGGCTGGCCGTCGAGGCGAACGACTCGCGCGGCACCACCGGCACGAGCAGGATGGCGATCATCACGGCCAGCCCGATGCGCACCGGCGGCGGCGCGAACGCGCCGCCGAAGGCCGGCGCCGCGGCGATGAGGGCGCCGGGACGCGCCAGCAGGATGCCGAGCTGGGCCATCGTCGCGAACTCGTTCACCGCACGAGCTCCGGGAGGCGCTGGATGAGGCCGGCCGAGAAGGCCGAGACGACGCGGAGCATCCAGGGGAAGGTCACCGCGAAGGCGACGAAGATCGCGGCGGCGCGCGGGATGAAGGCGAGCACGTTGTCCTGAATCGACGTGACCGTCTGGAACACGCTCACGAGCACACCGGCCACGAGGCCGGCGGCCAGCATGGGCGCGGTCACGATGACCGCGGTTTCGATGGCCTGGCGGACGATGCCGACGACAAGGGCTTCAGACATGGCGGGGCTCGGGTCTCGGGGCTCGGGGTTCGGACATCACAGGAAGCTCTTCACGAGGGATCCGACGAGCAGGTGCCAGCCGTCGATGAGCACGAAGAGCAGGATCTTGAACGGCAGCGAGATCATCGCCGGTGGCAGCTGGAGCATGCCCATCGAGAGCAGCGTCGTCGAGACCACGAGGTCGATGAGCAGGAATGGCACGAAGAGGAAGAACCCCATCTGGAAGCCGGTCTTGAGCTCCGAGATGGCGAAGGCCGGGATGACGACCCGCATCGGCAGCGCGTCGGGGGTGGCCGGCCGCGGCACCTTGCCGAGTTCGACGAAGAGCGCCAGGTCGGCCTCGCGTGTCTGCTTCAGCATGAACTCGCGCAGCGGCGGCGCGCCGCGCGTCAGCGCCTCGGTGACGTCGATCTCACCGTTCATCGCCGGCTGCACGGCCAGCGAATGGACGCGCTCGCCCACCGGCGCCATGATGAAGAACGTCAGGAACAGCGTCAGCCCGACCAGCATCTGGTTCGAGGGCATTTCCTGCGTGCCGAGCGCCTGCCTCAAGAAATGGAAGACGATGGCGATTCTCGTGAAGGACGTCATGATCACGAGGATCGCGGGAATGAACGACAGCAGCGTCAGGAAGAGGACGATCTGCAGTGGCGCGGAGACCGCGCCGACGCCGTTCACCTGGAGGTCGAGCTGGTTCATGACGGATCCGGAGTCTCGAGCGAAGCCGCGAGCGTCGTCGCGAACGGCTGCTGCAGTTCGGTGACGAGCGACACGCCGCCGGGCGCGACGCCGACGAGCAGACGGCGCCCTTCCACCACGACGACGACCAGGGAGCGTTTGTCACCGAGCGACAGCGCCGATTCGACGCTGAGGAGCTGACGGCCGCGCCGCGCATCGGTGACGCGCCTGAGGCCCCACACCGTCGCGGCGAGCAGCACACCGACGACCGCCAGGGCGAGGAACGAGCGCAGGCCGAACGGGCTGAGGGCCGTCGGGTCGACGGCGCCTTCCGCGGCCTGCATGAACGCGACGACGGGCATCAGTCCCACCCCACGCCCGAGGGCACGGTGAGGCGCGAGATGCGGAGCGCCGCCATGTCCTCGACGACCGCCACTTCGCCGTGTGCGATCGACACGCCGTGGACACGCACGTCGAAATCGCTGCCGGCCATCTGCGCCAGCCTGACGACGCTGTGCCGGCCGAGCTGCAGGCATTCCGCGACGGTCATCGTGCTGGTGCCGATGACGAAGTCCACGCCGCAGACCACGTCGGCCATCGGCGCCAGGGCGTCGAGGCCGGGCTCGGCGTCAGAACTGGACGACGAAGTCGGAGAAGAGGACATCGACCACCTCGATCTCGTGGAGCGCGTCGGCGACCCGTTCGGCAATCGCCTGGCGGAGCGCGATCTTGCCTTCGGGCGTGACGAGCGTGTCGGCCAGCTGCAGGCTGAGCAGCTCGAGAATGATGGCGCGCGCCTGCATCGACATCACCGGGATCTCGGTCATCTCGGCCGCCTGCGCGGCGTCGGCCACGATGAGCTGCACGCTCACGCGCACGAAGCGCTGCCCGCCTTCATCGGCAAGATTGGCGACGAAGGGGTCGAACGACACCAGGCCGCGTTCCTTCGGCGACACTTCCTTGGTGGCCTTCGGCGCTTCTTCCTCGTGCGCCGCCGCCTGCGTCGTCTTGTAGTAGTAGCCGCCGCCGGCGAGCGCCGCCACGACGCCGCCGATCATGAACATCTTGTTCTTGCCGCCGGCCTTCTTGGCGCCGTCGGCCGGCGCTGCCGCCGGGGCGCTCACTGTTCACCCACGGGCAGCCACTGCCAGGCCACGCCGCCTCCGGGATACGCGCCCTGGATGACGTCGATCGGGCCGTAGCCGTCGCCGAAGTCGATCTTGTCGAAGTCGGTCTGGGTCGCGTTGATGCCCTGCGCCTTCAGGCGGTCGACCACCGCCGGCAGGCTCTCGGGCATCGGCGGATAGTCCTGGAAGATCCGCGCGGCGATGTATTTCGACGTCATGGCGTCGCGGATCGTCGGGTCGTCGATCTTGTTGTGGGCGAACCCGGCGAGCTTCGAACGGTAGGCGCCGGTGCTCACCGCGCTTGTCGGATCGGCGGCCTTCGCAAGGGCGCCTGCGCCGACGCCGGCGCCGCCGATGAGGCCGGTCAGGAAGCTGCCGAATTCGGCCTTCGTGAGCTGGCCGTCCTTGTCGCCGTCGTACTTGTCCATCACCTTCGCGATGAGCTGGCTGATGGCGTCGCCGGCGGAGTTGCTGGTGCTCGAGAGATTCATGGGGCGTTCCTCGTTAGTCGGGAGTCACTTCGAAAGGGGTGTCCGTGCCGGGCGTCTCGCGGCGGGCGCGCTGGCGCGGCGCCTGCTGCCGGGGCTGCTGACGGGATTTCGCCTGGCGGTCGCCCGGCGCCGCCTGGCGTTCGGGCTCGCCCACCGTCAGGCGATCGAGCCTGAGGCCGTGGTCCACGAGCGCATCGCGGAGCGTCGCGGTGTGCGATTCCATCCAGCGCCGCACTTCCGGCGTGTCGGCCTGGAGCGTCGCGGTGACGACGCCCTGTTCGACCTTGATCGAGGCCGTGACCTCGCCGAGGTAGCCGGGCTTGAGCGTGACGCGGGCTTCGCCGACGCCGCCCGTCCACTGCATGCGAATCGACTTGACGATCTGTGTGTGCACGGCCTCGCCGGTCGCCGCGTCGAGTTCGGGCATGGCGTGCGGCGTCTCGACGACGCTCGGGCCGCGATCGCGAATCGCGGCGAGTTCCACGGCGGGCGGCAGGCCGGCAACGAGTCCGGGCGCCGCGGCCGACCGGGCCGCATCCGCGGCGGCGCCGGCAAGGTCCGGGAGCGCCGACGACGCGAACGCGGCGCGCCACGCGGCGGTCGCCGCCGGGCCTGGCGTCGCGGCGTCACTCGGCGCCTGCGTGACGTGTCCGGCGGCAGCGGTCGGCACGGCGGGCGCGACGGGGGCCGGCAGCGTCACACCGGGCACGCCACCACTGCTCCACGCCCGACCGGGCTTCCGGCCGTGCGAGGGATCGTCGCCCGGCGGCTCGGCGCCACCACCGGACGCGGCACCTCCGGTCGCGGCGACTTGCGTCACCAGTCCCGGGGCGGGGGCGTCGCGGTGCGTGTTGTCGTGCTGCCGCGCGAGCGCCCGCTGCAGGGCGAAGGCGCGTTCTGCCGTGGCCGGCAGCTCGCGCGACGCGGTGCCGGAGTTCTCGGCCGCGGCGGCGGCCGGAGCCGGCGCCGGGCCGGGGGCCGGCGCGCCGCCCGGCGCAGGGGCCACCGGCGCGGACGCACCGGCATTCGTCTCGGCCGTGTCCGTGTCGAAGGTCCGCGCGCGGGCCGGCGTCTCGCGCATACCGCGACGACGGTCCAGCCCACGCACGTGCGCCTCGACCTCGGTCGAAGGCGTCGCAGTGCCGGCAGCGTCCGCCGGCAGGGTCAGGGCGGCGAGGACGTCTGCGTCCTCGGCCGCCGCGGTCTTCGCGGCGCCCTCCGCCGGCGCCGTCTCGAGTTCGAACGGCGCGGCGGCGGGTGTGTCCGCGCCGGCAACCGGCACGGCACCCGCGGCACGCGTCGCGGCGCCTGCCGCGGCAGCGGTCGACGCCCCGGTGGCGACCGTGGCCGTCGCGATACCCGCGGCATCGTCGGCCGGCGTCTCGCCACCCTCGCCCTCGGTCACGACCGGCGTCGTCACGGCCGGCAACGTGAACAACACCGGCACCGGCACGATGCCGAACGGCAGGGCGACCTCGGCCGTGTCGCCGTCGCCGCCCTCGCCCTCGACGGCCGCGTCGAACTCGGCCAGGGCCTCACCCGCCTGCGCGGACGTGGTGAGCAGTCCGCCGGTGAGCTGGCGGAAGACGTCGTCGAACGCCTGGTCGGCGGCCACCAGGCCGGCCGGCGGCACCGCCGCGGCCGCGGCCACGGGCAGTCCGGCGCCGGTTCCGCCGGGCGTGGCGTTGGGCATGCCGATCACGTCCGTCTCCCTTTAGCGCTTGAGGTTGAGGGTTTCGACGAGCAGTTCGTCGGCGACCGTGATGCTGCGCGAGTTCGCCTGATACCCGCGCTGCGCGAGGATCATCTGCGTGAATTCCTGCGCGATGTCGACGTTCGACTGCTCGAGCGCGCTGCCGAAGACGCTGCCGCGGCCGCCGGTGTTGGCGACACCGACGTTCGGGATGCCGGCCGCCTGCGTTTCGGCGAAGCGGTTGGCGCCGAGCTTCTGCAGGCCCTGCGGATTGTTGAAGTTGGCGATCGCGAGTTGCGCGATGACGATCGTGCGGCCCGAGCCGATCGACGCCTGGATGCGGCCCTCCGCGTCGATCGTGATCGGGTTGATGGTGCCGGCGGCAAAGCCGTTCTGCGTGATCGACGAGGTGGCCGAGGTCGCGGCATAACCGGTGAGCGCCGCCTGGTTGTTGGCGTCGTAGAGGTCCCACGTGAAGTTCGTGGGGGCGGCGCCGTTCGCCCACGCCGGGCTCGTGATGACCACGTCGGCCGCCGGCGCTGTCATGAGGCCCGTCGGACCGAACGTCACGTTGCCGGCACCGATCGACTGCGGCGTGCCGGCCGTGCCGCCGGTCACCTCCCCGCCGTCGACGGTGATGTCGTAGCCCCACGCGCCCGGGCCGGTGTTGGTGTAGGTCACCGTGGCGACGTGCACGTCGCCGAGGGCGTCATAAATCTGCACGGACGCGGTGAAGGTGTCGCCGACGGCCGCGCTCGCGTTCAGGTTGGTCGTCGTGCCGAACTGCGTCGTGGCGCCGGGTGCGCGCAGGATGCCGGGCGGAATGACGATATCGGCCGGCTGGCCGGTCGTGATGATCTCGCCGGTGATCGGATCGGTCTGCGTGTAGCCCTGCACGGCCAGCCCTTCGGCCGAGACCATGCGGCCGTTGGCGTCGAACGAGAAGTCACCGGCGCGGGTGTAGGAGCGGTCGTTGCCGCCACTGCCCACCATGAAGAAGCCGCGGCCCTGGATGGCCACGTGGGTATTGATGCCGGTGTTCTCGAGGCCGCCCTGCGTGAAGTTCGGCGAGATGGCGCCGGTCGTCACGCCGAGGCCGACCTGCATGGGATTCGCGCTCGATCCGCCGACGTTCTGGCTCACCAGATCCATGAACTGGACCGAGCTGGCCTTGAACGCCACCGTGTTGATGTTCGCGAGGTTGTTGCCAATCACGCTCAGCTTCTGCTGGTTGGCATTCAGGCCCGAGAGACTTGCCGAGAAACCCATAGGTCGTGTCCTTCCTGTCGAAAGCGGTGGTCGTCGGTGGCGCGACTAGTCGCGCGGATCGCCGTGCGTGCGGTAGAGCGGATCGGAGTCGCCGCCCGCCAGGCTGCAGGGCGGGTCGTCACACCAGGCCCGTACGGTCATGAACAGGCGGTCGAGGGGCACCAGGCCATCGGCGCCCACGCCGTTCCAGGCCTCGGGGCCGTCGTACGTCTGCACATCGGGTTCGTCGAGGGTCAGCAACCTGTCACTCCCGGGCCATGCCCGCAGAGGCAGGTATCAAAGGCGGTGCCAGACGGCGCGCCGGATTCAAGGCCTGGCGTCGGCGGCCGATGTACAGGCGCGCGCCGGCGCGGCAGGCGCGAAATTCGGGCCGAATTCCGGGAAACGGGCGGGAGCGGAGCGAGGGAGGCGCGAACGCCGCGGGGCGGGAGGAGGCGGGGACGGGCGGCCGGCGGGCCGCGGAGCTGTCGGCGTACCGACAGCCCCGACGGCGCCCCGGTCAGGCCGTGCGGTCCGAGCCGGTCGCACCGGTCGACGCCGGCGTGAGGGCGGTTGCCAGCGCGTCGATCTTGTCGTTGAGCTGCTGGAGCTGCTCGAGCTGACTGAACTGCGCGAGCTGGGCCAGGAACTCGCCGTCGGCCTGGGGCTGCGTCGGATCCTGATTCTGGAGCTGCGTGACGAGGAGGTTCAGGAACGCATTACGCCCCAGCGTGTCGGTGGCCGACGACAGGGCCGGCGAGGCCTGGGTTCCCGAACTGCTGCTGCCGCTGGTCTGATTGACGATCACGTGTGCCTCCTGCTTCAAGGGCCTGAGCCGCGTAACGCAGGCTGGCCAGTTGGTCCATCTCCTGGATGTGCGCCCGGTCGCGCGCCAGGCTGTACTTGCGCCAGGCGCGGTCGCGCAGGCGCTCGAGCACCCGCCGCCGCTGCATCGCCTGGTTGAGCGCCAGCGCGGCCCGCCCGGCGGCCTGATCGGCCTCGGCCGCCACGCGCATCGTCGCCTGCACGGCCAGCCGCAGCCGCACGATCCAACTTCGGTGCCATTCGAGTGTGCCGTGGGTCGTGCCACCGGCCGCGGCGCCGTCGAGCGCCCGGCCGGCCTCGAGCACGGCATCACGCGCGGCGGCGAGCGCGGCGTGCGCCCGGTCGCAGACGGCCCGCTGGCGCGCCAGCGCCGTGCGCGCCGCCTCCTCCTCGCGGCGGCGCAGGTCGAGGACGATTTCAGCGCGGAAGCGGAAGGGCCCCATCGTCAGATCGCCTGCAGCGCGTCGAGCGCGTCGCCGAAGCCGACGAGCGTATCGGCGGGCTGACAGAGGAACTGCTGGATGCGCTCGCGGCGCTCGAGCGCCTGGTCGATACGCGGGGTGGTGCCCCTCACGTAGGCGCCCACGCTGACGAGGTCTTCGGTATCGCGCAGCGTGGCCATCCACTCGCGCACGGCGGCGGCGCGCTGGCGGTGCGTGACCTCCGTCACGTCGGGCATGGTGCGGCTGATGCTCGACAGGATGTCGATGGCCGGATAGTGGTTTCTCCCCGCGAGTTCCCGCGACAGCACGATATGGCCATCGAGGATGCCGCGCACGGCATCGGCAATCGGCTCGTTGGTGTCGTCACCTTCGACGAGCACGGAGTAGATGGCCGTGATGCTGCCCTTCCCGCGCACGTTGCCGGCGCGCTCGAGCAGCCCCGGCAGCAACGCGAAGACCGACGGCGGGTACCCCTTGGCCGTGGGCGGCTCGCCGGCGGCCAGTCCCACTTCGCGCTGCGCCATGGCGAAGCGCGTGACCGAATCCATCATGAGCAGCACGTTCAGGCCGCGATCGCGGAAGTATTCCGCAATCGCGGTGGCGCCGTAGGCGGCGCGCAGGCGCACGAGCGGCGGGCTGTCGGAGGTCGAGACCACGACGACCGACCGCTCGAGCCCCGACGGGCCGAGGTCGTGTTCGAGGAAGGTGCGGACTTCGCGGCCGCGCTCGCCGACGAGCGCCAGCACGACGACGTCGGCCGCGGTGCCGCGTGCCATCATGCCGAGCAGCGTGCTCTTGCCGACGCCGCTGCCGCCGAAGAGGCCCACACGCTGGCCGCGGCCGAAGGTGAGCATCGCGTCCACGGCGCGCACACCGGTGCCGATCGGCGCCACCACGGGATCGCGGTCGAGCGGATTCATCGCCGCCGGCCTGAGCGGCGCGCGCTCGCGCACCTGGAGTGGTCCGCGGCCGTCCAGCGGCCGGCCGAGCCCGTCGATGACGCGCCCGAGCAGGCCGTCGCCGGCCGGCAGCGACAACACGCCGCCGCGGGCGACGATGCGGTCGCCGGGACGGATACCCGTCGTGTCGCCGAGCGGCACTGAGAGCAGGCGGCCCTCGCGGAAGCCGACGACTTCGACCGGCAGCATCGTGCCACCGTCGGCGCGGCGCAGTTCACACACATCGCCCACGCGGGCGCGCGGCCCCTGCGACTCCACCACGAGGCCGACGACACGCGTGACGTGGCCGAAGACGGGCGCCGGATCCACCTCACCTAGACGCATGAGGTACGGGGCGAGCGACAAGGTGGCCTCAGGCGGCGGCATCATCACGCAATCCGACGGGCAGCACCGGCCCCTGCGCCTCGTCCCCGAAGAGCGCGTGCGTCAGTTCGTCGATCTGGGTGGCGACGCCGATGTCCACCGAGCCGAACTCCGACTGCACGACGCAGCCGCCGCGCCGCACCGAGGGGTCGGCGACGATCTGCACGCCGTGGGTCGTCACGGCCGACGGACCGCGGCCGAGCATCACGCCGGCGTAGTCGTCTGGGTGCAGGCGGATGCTGGCGGTGGAGACGTCGGCCAGGCGGTCGAGGGCCACCCGCGCCATCGCCAGCATGAGGTCATGGTCGAGCGTCACCTCCCGCTGCAGCACCTTCTTCGCGATGGCGAGCGCGAGATCGACGACCTCGCGTTCGGTGCGGCGGATGAGGTCCCCGCGCAGCGCCTGCAGGTCGTCGAGCGTCTGGGCCAGGCGGCGCAGCATGGCTTCGGCGCGGGCGGCACTGGCTTCGGCACCGGCGCGTTCGCCTTGTGCGTAGCCCTTGGTGAACGCCTCGCGCTCGAGCGCGGCCAGATCCGGCACGGCGGCGGGCGGCACGGCCGCCACCGGCAACACGCCGCTGACGCCGACGTAGGTGTCGGGCTCGGCCTCGTTGCCCGTGGCGCCCCAGGTGAAGCGCTCGGGCCGTCCGGGCGCGGTGACGCGGCGGGCTCTAGACGACATACGGTTCTCCGGCGCCGGCGCCCGTGGTGATGACGCCCTCTTCCTCGAGTTTGCGCGTGATCGCCACGATCTCCTGCTGCGCCTTCTCGACTTCGCGCAGGCGGACCGCGCCCATCAGATCCATTTCTTCCTTCAGCATCTCGCCGGCGCGCTTGGACATGTTGGTGAAGAACCGGTTCCGGATCTCCTCACTGGCGCCCTTGAGGGCGACGGTGAGCGCCTTCTTGTCCGCCCGATTGACGATCTCGCGAATCCCCACGTCTTCCACGGTGGCGAGGTCGTCGAAGACGAACATCAGATTGCGGATCTGCACCGCGAGGTCCTGCGAACGCTCTTCCACGAGTTCGAGGGCCCGCTGACTCATCGGCCGCGCCATCCGGTTGAACAGCTCCGCGACCGCCTTGACGCCGCCCTGGTGTTCGCGCGTCGGACCGCCCAGCGACTTGAGACGCTGGTCGATGACGCTCGAAATGCGCTCGATGACCTCGGGAAGGATTTCCTCGATGCTGGCCATCCGCACGATGACGTCCACCTGCAGTTCGTCGGGCAGCTGCGAGACGAGCTGCGCCGCGCTGTTGGCATTGAGCCTGGCGAGGATCACGGCGATGGTCTGCGGATGTTCACCGAGGATGAACTTCGAGAGCTGCTCGGGATTGGCCTTCTCCAGCGACGCGAAGCCGGCGGTGGCCTTGAAGGACGTGATCACGCGATCGATGATGCGGCGGGCCGATTCGGGGCCGACCGACTGTTCGAGGAGGCGTCGTGCCTGCTCGACCCCGCCGGTGGCGATGTGGTCGGCCGCCTCGGTCATGTCCATGAACTCGGCCAGCACCGACTCGCCGACGTCCGCGGGCACTTTACCGGCGGCGGCCACCTCGCGCGCCAGCGCCTCGACTTCATGCTCCTGCAGGAACTTGAACACCTCGGCGGAGCGCCCCTCGCCAAGCGCCATCATGACGATGGCGGCCTTGCGCGCGCCGGTCAGTTGCGCGGGAATCGCAGCCATGAATTAGCGGTCTTCCTGTGCGAGCATGGCTCGCACCAGCTTGGCGACGTGCTCGGGATCCTGCTCGGCCTTGGCGGCAATGCCCTTCAGCGACGACACGCGGCCGGCCGGGCGGCCGGCGGCGGCCGCCTGCATCTCGCCTTCGAGTTCGGCTACGGTCTTGCCGCCGGTGAGCGCCGGCATGGCGCCCGGCGGCAGCGCGCTCGCAGCGCCGGCCGGGGCGAGCGCCGGCACGGCCGTGGCCGGCCCGAGCGCGACGCGCATCATCGGGCGAATCACGGCGAAGAGGGCGATGAGCGCGATGACGCCGACGAGCACCCAGCGCATGACGTCGCCCACCGACACGCCGAGCGTGTCCTGCACGGTCGGCGACACCTGCGTCCACCACGGACCAGCCGGCGCCTCGACCGCCTCCGGCGCTTCCTCGAAGGCGATGTTCTCGACGGTGAGCTGGTCGCCGCGTTCGGTGCTGAGCCCCACCGAGGCGGCGACGAGCCCCTTGATGCGCTCCATTTCGGCGGCGTCGCGCGGCTTGTTCGTCGCCGGCTTCCCCTCGGCGCCCGGCGTGCGCGCGTCATCGACGATGACCGCCACCGAGAGACGCTCGATCTGGCCGCTCGGTTCGACCCTGTGCCGCGTCTTGCGGCCGATCTCGTAGTTGACCGTCTCGGTCATGCGGCCCGACGTGCCTTCGCTGCCCGACACCTGGAGGGCCTGCGGATTGGCGGAGCTGTTGTCGGGCGGCTGGTTGGCGCGCGCGCCGGCCACGCCGCCGGCGCGGGCGGCCTTCGAGGCCGACGAGGCGCTGGCCGACGTGTCGGAGGAGCTCTGACGGCTGCGTAGCACCGGGTTCGGGTCCCACACTTCCTCGGTCTCCTCGGCCGTGTCGGCCGAGAACTGCGCGGCGACGTTCACACGCACGCGGCCGGGGCCGACGACCGGCTCGAGCAGCGACACGACTCTGGACGTGAGGTCGCGCTCGAACTGCTGCTGCTCCTCGACGTCCGGTCCGGCGGTGTCGTCCTTCTCCGGCTTCGAGAGCGGGCGGCCGAAGGTGTCGACGATGACGACCGACTCCGGCCGCAGCGACTCGACGGCCGAGGCCACGAGGTTGGCGATGCCGGCGACGGTCGAGGGCGCGAGCGGCTTCTGGTTGCGCAGCTTGAGCACGACCGACGCCTTGGCCTGTTTGGCCGCCTCGGTGAAGAGCGAGTCTTTCGCGAGCGCGATGTGCACGCGCGCGCTGGCGACGTCGCGAATCGTGCCGATGGTGCGGCCGAGTTCGCCCTCGAGGCCGCGGCGGTAGTTCACCTGCTCCAGGAACTCGGTCGTGCCGAACGACGTGCGATCGAAGATCTCGAAGCCGATACGGCCGGTGAGTGGCAGCCCCTGTGAGGCGAATTCGAGACGCAGTTCATCGAGGCGCACGGCCGGCACGAGCAGCGTCGTACCACCGTTCTCGAGCCGGTATTCGACGTTGCCGGCCTTGAGGCGGGTGATGGCCGCGTTGGCCGATTCCGGATCGAGCTCGTGGAACAGCACCGAGTACGACGGCGTGCTGGCCCAGTAGGCCGAGCCGGCGATGACGCCGACGACCGCCACGAACGCGGCGATGAGGCTCGCGATCTGTCCGGCCGAGAGCGTCGTCCGCAGGCGGTTGACGTGCGCGAGGAGCTGCTGGGGATTCACGGGTCAGGTCCGCTAGATGGGCGTGCGCATCAGATCCTGATACGCCTGGACGAGCTTGTTGCGCACCTGCACGGTGAGCTGCATGGAGACCTCGGCCTGCTGCAGCGCGAGCATCGCCGTGTGGACGTCGCCGGTGCCGTCGGTCATGGCGGCGATGGCGGTATTCGCGTTCGACGCGCTCGACTCGACCGACTCGAGCAACTTCGCGAGCGAGCTGCCGAAGTCGCCGCCGTCGGCGGCGCCCGGCGACGACGCGCCGGGCAGGCTGATGGGATTCGAGGCGCCGATGGAGGTGATGGCCATGATTAGCGTCCGAGTTCGAGAGCCTTCTGGATGGTGTCGCGGATGAGGTTGATGGCCGTCAGATTCGCCTGGTAGGCGCGCGCGGCGCCGAGCATGTCGACCATCTCCTCGGGCACGTCGACATTGGGCATGGCCACGAAGCCTTCGGCATCGGCGTCGGGATGCGCGGGTTCGTAGCGGCGGCGGAACGGGGACTGATCTTCGACGATGTCGTTCACGGTGACTCCAATCGCCTCGGCCCTGCCGAGCGAGTCGCTGAACGGCTCAATCGGCTCGGCCCGCAGCACGACGTCGCGACGGCGGTAGGGCTGGCCGTCGGGCCCGCGGGTGGATTCCGCGTTGGCGATGTTCGAGACGGCCACTTCGATACGCGCGCGCTGCGCGTCGAGGGCGGTGGCGCTGGCGGTGATGGCAGTGGAGAGGGGCATGGGGTCCTACCTACCGGCCCTCGTTGATCGCGTAGCGCACCAGGCGGAACTTCGCCGTGAGCGCGGTCTGCGCCCGGCTGAAGTCGCCCGAGGCACGGGTCAGCGCCAGCAGCTCCCGATCGACCTGCACGTTGTTGCCGTCGCGGCGTGATTGCAGGCCCTCGACGTCGGCCGTCTGCTCGGTGTCGGGGTCGGGGCGACCGAGATGTCTGTCGTTGGTGCGGCGCATCGCGCCCAGCTGGTTCTCGAGGGCGTCGTCGAACGAGACGTCCTGCGTCCGGTAGCCGGGCGTGTCCAGGTTCGCCAGATTGCTTGCCGCCACCGTCTGCTTGGCGACGGCGTGATTCAGCTGGCGTCCGAGGGCCGCGAGGATGGCGGCGTCGCTGATTTCAGGCACGCCCCGGCCTTGAGCAAGACTGGTGCCCACCGCGCGGCGGCGCGGAATGATCGGCGTTTCGTGCAGTTTGGCCCGGCCGCTGTCGGCCGGCCGACACGTTATCGTCGGTGCATCGTCGCGAGTTGGTGGGTGCCGAGCGAGGACTCGATCCGGCCGAGCGACGACTCGATACGTGTCAGCCGGTCGGCCAGTTCGGCCATCGAGAGGCCCGGGCGGCCCGGCGGCGCCGCCTGATCGGCCTGGATGAGCTGCCGGTTTTCGCGCTCGAGCGACTCGCGATCGAGAATTCTGCGCAGAATGACATCGAGCTGCCCCAGGGAGAACGGCTTGGTCAGGTAGTCGTAGGCGCCGAGCCGAACCGCCGAGATCGCCGAGTCGAGGGACGCATAACCCGTCACGATCACGACATAACTGGTGGCGTTGGCCTCACGGGCGGCCTTGAGCACGGCCAGGCCGTCGGCGCCAGGCAGGCTCAGATCCGTGACCACGACTTTGAAGCGGCCGTTCGACCGTTCGAGGGCGGAAATCGCGCTCCTGCCGTCGGTTGCGCCGGTGACCGTCATCCCCAGCTTGGTGAAATACGACGCAATCACCTCGCGGACGGCTTCGTCGTCGTCGACGACCAGGGCTTCGATTCTCAGAAATGGCTCTACCGGCATGGGAGTTGCTACCTTCGCCCTCCGGTAATCGGCCATATCCGGAAAACCTGTGGGACCGGCACCGATCGACCGAGAAGCTGTTCAGCAGCCGCGTTCCCAGTTCGAGCCGTTATGACACAAGCACCTCCCCCGACCGTTCTCGTCGTCGAAGACGAAGCCGCCCTCCGTGAACTCATCGCCGAGTCCCTCGAAGCCCAGGGGTTCGCCGTCGCCCAGGCCGCCGACGCCACCGACGCCACCGAGCGGCTGGCCGGCTTCGCCTACGACGCGCTGGTCGTGGACCTGCGGCTGCCCGACGCCGACGGCATGGACGTGCTCGACGCCGCCCTCGCCCGCTATCCCGAGATCAAAGCCGTCGTGATGACCGGCTTCGGCGGCGTGGAAGAAGCGGTCAAGGCCATCAAACGCGGCGCCATCGACTTCCTGATCAAGCCGTTCCAGCTCGGCCAGCTGGCGCACGTGCTGCACGCCGGCATCACCGAGCGCCGCCTGCGGATCGAGAACGCGCAGCTGCGCGCCCAGCTGCACGACCGCTTCAGCTTCGACAACGTCGTCGGCCGCAGCCCGGCGATGCAGCACGTCTTCTCGACGCTCGAACTCGTGTCGCCGATGAACAGCGGCGTGCTCATCCAGGGTGAGACCGGCACGGGCAAGGAGCTCATCGCCCGAACCATCCACTTCAACAGCCCGCGCCGCGACCAGCACTTCGTCGCCTTCAACTCGGCGGCGATTCCGGAGAGCCTCGCCGAGGCCGAACTGTTCGGCCACGTGAAGGGCGCCTTCACGGGCGCCGTGAACGCGCGCGTCGGCCGCTTCGAGCTGGCACACAAGGGCACCCTCTTCATCGACGAAGTGGGCTCGATGTCGCTGGCGCTGCAGGCCAAGCTGCTGCGGGCGCTGCAGGAACGCGAAGTGGAACGCGTCGGCGAGTCGAAGGCCTTCAAGTTCGACATCCGCGTGATTGCCGCAAGCAACGTCGACCTGCGCAAGCTGGTCAAGGAAGGCACGTTCCGCGAGGACCTCTTCTACCGCCTCAACGTCGTACCGATCACGCTGCCGCCGCTGCGCAGCCGCCGCGAGGACATCGCCCTCATCGCGCAGCACTTCCTGCTGAAGTCGTGCAAGAGCAACGCCCTGACCGGCAAGGTGCTGGGCCAGGCGACGCTGCGCGCGCTCATGGACTACGCCTGGCCGGGCAACATCCGCCAGCTCGAGAACGCCATCGAACACGCCGTGGCGATGAGCGGCATCGAGCGTGAGATCGCGCCGTCGATGCTGCCCGAGGACATCCGCCACCCCGGCCAGTCGTCCCTGCTCACGCCGGTCACGATTCCCGACGAAGGCCTCGACTTCACCTCGGTGATGACTCAGCTCGAACGCGAGCTGCTGCGCCGGGGCCTGGAGAAGACCGGCGGCAACAAGCGTCAGGCGGCGCGGCTGCTCAACCTGAGCCGCACGACCCTCATCGACAAGCTGAACCGCCTCGGCGGCGACGAAGCCGTCTCAGCGGCGTAGGCGCGGCAGCGTCACGACCACCGCAGTGCCGCCGTCGGGCGGCGTGTCGATGGCGAACGTCCCGCCGGCCTCGGTGACGAGGCCGCGCGACACCTGCAGCCCGAGGCCGAGCGCCCCGGGCGCCTCCCCCGGCAGCGGCGGCCACGCGAGCGCGGCGACGACGCGCGCGGGCGGCAGCCCCGGCCCGTTGTCGGCCACCACGACCCGCACCAGGTCGTCGCCGTCCTGCACCACGACCCGCAACGTGCCGTGCGGCCGGCCGGCCAGCGCCTGTTCCGCGTTCACGACCAGGTTCAGCAGCACCTGCTGCAGACGGTGGCGCGCCATGGCGCACTCGACATCGTCACCCTCGGCGGCCACGGTGAGGCGGAGCTTCCTGAACGCGTGCTGACGGAAGGCCAGCGCCTGCTGGGCCAGGGCGAGCGGACGCGCGCCATCCAGCGCCGGACTCTCGGCCCGCACGAAGCCGATGAGGTTGTGGAGGACGGCCGTGGCCGCGGCCGACTGGCCGACGATCGAGGTGGTGCGTTTGGCGACCGCCGCCGGCGTCGGGTCGAGCGCCAGCACCTCGGCCGCGCCGCTCATCACCTGCAGGATGTTGTTGACGTCGTGCACGGTCGTCGCCAGAAGGCGCACCGCCAGCGATTGGCGGTTGACGGCGGCCAGCCACGCGAGCGGCGGCGGACCACTTCCCCATGCAGGCACGGCTGGGTCCACGGACACGGCCCTCCACCTTAGCACGAGCGGCGTGCACGAATCCGCCGCCGGTTCATCCTCGCCGCGCTCGCGCCGATTAGGCAGAGGTGCGCCGCCTCCTCTTCGTGGACGACGAACTGCCGATCCTGCGGGCGCTCGAACGCATGCTGCGATCGCATCGCCGCGACTGGGAATGCCACTTCGTGGACGACCCCAGGCGGGCACTCGATCTGCTCGACGAGCTCGCCCCTGACGCCGTCGTCTCCGACATGCTGATGCCGGTCCTCGACGGCGCCGAGTTCCTGACGGAAGCCGCACGCCGGCGGCCGCACATGGCGCGCTTCATCCTCTCGGGCGAGGTCGGCGCCGGGTCGCTCGTGCGCATGGCCCGAGCCGCGCATCAGTGCCTGGCGAAGCCGTGCCGCGGCGACGTCCTCATGGACGTGCTCCGGCGCGCGTTCATCGAGCCGTCGGCGATCAAAGTGCCGGCGCTCACGGCCGGCCTGTACGGCATGCGCGGCCTGCCGGTGGCGGCGCCGCACTTCGAACAGCTCCGGCGGCAGCTCTCGCAGCCGGCCTCCGAACTGCGCGACACGCAGGCCGTCGCGCTCATCGAGGGATCGGCGGCCATCGCCACAAAGGTGCTGCAGGTGGCCACGTGGACACGCCTCGGCCTGGGCCCGCCGCCGGCCCACGTGCACGACGCATACTTCCAGCTCGGTCCCGACAGCGTCCGGTCGCTGCTCGACGCCGGCCTGCTGCGCCCGCTGCCTGGTGGCGAGACCACCGCGTTCCAGCGCGACGTCTGGCGGCGCTGCGCGCAGGTGACGGCCGTGGCGCACGCCATCGCGACCGCCGAAGGCTTCGGCATCGACGACGCGCGGCAGGCGGCCCTCGTCGCCACGTGGAGCACCGCCGCGCCGCTGCTCGTCGATGGCGCGTGCCGCGACGACTACACCGCCCTGCGCCGCGAGGCGGACGCTGGCGGCGCCGCCCTGCCGGACCTGGAACGGGCACACTTCGGCCAGACGGCCGCCGAAGTCTTCGCGCAGATGCTGCGCCTCTGGGGCCTGCCGGCGCCGCTCGCCGCGTGGGTCGCGCGCGGCGACGACCTTGCCGCATTCACGCCCGACCGACTCGCGCCCGATGGCCTCGCCCACGTGGCCCGCGTCGTCACAGGCTCGCTCGACGGCCACGCCGCGCCGCCGGCATCGCTCGGCTACCTGGCGCGGATCGGCCGGATTGGGCGCCTTGACGCCTGGCGCGCCGCCGGCGCCCGCGCGATCGGCGCGGTGGCCGCGTGATGGCGTCGATGGACCCCTCCCCCCCGGCGCGACCTCGGCGCGCGGACGAGGCCGGGCGCCTCGCCGAACTCCGCGGCTTCGACGTGCTCGACAGCGCCGCCGACGCCGACATCGACGCGCTCACCCGGCTGGCCGCCCGTCTCTGTCGTGTCCCGGTGGCCGCGGTCAGCCTCGTCGACGCCGACCACCAGTGGTTCCTGTCGCGGCCGGACATCGCGGCACGCGTGACGCCGCGCCGCGTCTCCTTCTGTTCACACGCCATCGAGGCCGACGGGGTATTCGAGGTGCCCGATGCGACCTGCGACGCACGTTTCGCCGGCACGCCGCTCGTCGCCGGGGCCCCACACATCGTCTTCTACGCCGGCGCGCCTCTCGTGACGCCGGCCGGGCACGCCATCGGCGCGCTCTGCGTCATCGACCACACGCCGCGCACGCTCAGCGCCGACGAGCGCGAGGCGCTCGTGCTCATCGGCCGGCAGGTGATGCGGCGGCTGGAGCAGCACCGGGCGCTCACGGCCCTGCAGGCCTTCAGCAGCGAGCGCGTCGCCCACCTCGAACAGCTCGAGCGGTACGCCAGCACGCTGGCGCTCAGCGAGCAGCGCCTGGCGATGGTGCTGGCGGCGGTCGAAGCCGGCTACTGGGACTGGGATCTCGTGACGGGCGAGGTGATCTTCAGCCCGCGCTTTGGCGAACTCTTCCAGCTCGATGGCGATGGCCCGCTGCCGGTCGAGGCGCTGTTCACCGCGCTCGACGACCCGGAGCTCGAGGCCCTGCACGCCGCCTTCGCCGACCTGTTCGGCCGCCGCGTCGATCGTCTCTACGAGGAGTTCCAGGTGCGCACGCCCGACGGCGAGCCGACGTGGCTGCGCTTCCGCGGCCACGTCACGTCGTGGGGCGCCCACGGCGAGCCACTGCGCGCCCTCGGCCTCGCCATCGACATCACGCGTGAGCGGCAGCGGGACCATCAGCTACGCACGACGCAGAAGCTCGACGCCATCGGCGCGCTGGCCGCCGGCGTGGCACACGAGATCAACACGCCGCTGCAGTTCGTCAGCCACAACCTCGACTTCCTGGCCGCGCACTGCGCCACCGTGACCGCCGGGATGAACGCCGCCGCGTGGCCCGGGGACGCCGAGGTGCTCCAGCGCCACGACGACGTGGCCGGCGCGATCGCCGAATCGATCGACGGGCTCGAACGCGTGACGCAGATCGTGCGCGCGCTCAAGGAGTTCTCGCACCAGGGCCGCGACGGTCGCGAACGCCTCGACATCAACCGGATGATCGAGAACGCCATCACGCTCACCCGCCATGAGTGGAAGTTCGTGGCCGACGTCGAACGTGACCTCGCGCCGGGCCTGCCCCCGGTCGCCGCGGCCGGCTACGAATGCGGCCAGCTGCTCGTGAACCTCATCGTGAACGCCGCCCATGCCGTCATGGCGGCGGAGGCGGCCGGAGGAAAGGGCGTCATCGGCGTGCGCTCCCGCCTCGTGAACGGTCAGGTCGAAATCCGGCTGACCGACACCGGCACCGGCATCGCGCCCGAGATCCGCGACCGCATCTTCGAGCCGTTCTTCACGACGAAGGGCGTGGGCACGGGCACCGGCCAGGGGCTCGCCACCGCCCGCGCGATCGTCGAGCGCCACGGCGGCGCTATCGAGTTCGAGACCGAGGTCGGGCGCGGCACGACCTTCATCGTGCGTTTCCCCGCGGCGAACGGCTCCCAGCAGGCCGCCTGAGACCGCCACCGAGCCCGCCCGCCCCGAAGATAATTTTGTGTGCAATGTATGCACGAATGTGTAGCATCTGTGCTAGCCGGATGGCGCGCGGAGCGCGCCTGAGAGGACCATCGAGCCCTTCCCCCCCTCGACCCTCCACCCGTGACTTGGTCTCGAGGCGTCGCTCGAATGCGTGAATGGATGAATGCGCCCCCCCGGCCCCCTGTTGCCGTGCGGTCATTCGTGTCGGCCGTGACCAACGGCGAATCTGGCGGGAATGATTCGTTCCAGGCGCTCTTCGACGCCAGTCCCCTGCCACTCGTCGTGAGCGCGCTCGACACCGGCGAAGTGCTGGCGATGAACGCCGTGGCCGAGAGCGTGTCCGGTTATGCCTTCGACGACCCGCGCGGCCGCACCGTCTTCGAGTTCGGTCGCTACCGTGACGCCGAGGATCGCGCGGCGCAGCTGGCCGCCGTCGACGCCTCGCC
The DNA here is from genome assembly GCA_016789705.1 of Acidobacteriota bacterium. Classification (GTDB taxonomy): domain Bacteria; phylum Acidobacteriota; class Vicinamibacteria; order Vicinamibacterales; family UBA2999; genus CADEFD01. The sequence continues at coordinate 37,402 of JAEUQR010000083.1, read as the reverse complement.
GTCGGCCGGCCGCGAAGTGCGCCTGACCAACGGTCGCGGCCAGGAGCTGCACCTGCTGGCGCACACGAGCCGCATCCGCCTCGACGGCCGCGAATGCCTGCTCACCGCCTTCACGAACGTCACCGGCCTCGGCCGCATCGACGACGGCCTGCTGGCGGCGCAGCGCATGGAGGTCATCGGCAAGCTCTCGGGCGGCGTCGCCCACGAGTTCAACAACCTGCTCACGGTGATGCAGGGCCATCTCGACGCCATGGCCGAGGACGCGCTGCCGTACGGCGTGCGCGCCCGCGTGGACGCCCTCGGCCGGGCCGTGGCCCAGGCCACCAGAATCACTTCCGGCCTGCTCACCTTCTCGGGCCGCAATCCCACCACCCCCGCGGTCATCGATCTGAACGCCGCGCTCGACGGCCTGCGCTCGCTCATCACCGGCACGATCGGCGAGACCATCGACGTGCAGTGGCAACTCGACGCGTCGCCCGCGAGCGCCAACATGGCGCATACCCACGTGGCCCAGGTGGTGCTGAACCTGGCGCTGAACGCCCGTGAGGCGATGCCCGACGGCGGACGGCTGGCCATCACGACGGCGTACCTCACCGAGACGCCCGACGGCGACGGCGTGACGGGCGACGGCCCGTGGGTGTGCCTGCAGGTGGACGACACCGGTCACGGCATGACCGAGGACGTACGCCGGCACGCCTTCGAGCCGTTCTTCACCACCAAGGGCCCGGGTCGCGGCACCGGCCTCGGATTGTCGATCTGCCGGGGTATCGCCGAGCAGGCCGGCGGCCACATCGCCGTCCGTTCCGTGCCCGGCGAAGGCACGAGCGTGCGGCTCTACCTGCCGTGGGCCCAGGCGCCCGACCGGGCGCCGGTCGTGACGCGTCCACCGGTGCGGACCGGCGGCAAGGTGATCCTGCTCGTCGAAGACGAAGCCGACGTGCGCCATATCGTCGCCGAAATCCTGCGCCGCGCCGGCCATGTCGTGCACCAGGCCGACGGGCTCGCGAGCACCGAGGCGCTGTTCGACGGGCTGCCCGTGCTCGATCTGCTGCTGACGGATCTGGTCCTGCCGGGTGGGAACGGGCTCGAGGTGGCACGCCGCGTCCGGGCGCGTTATGCCGGCGTGCCCGTGCTCTTCATGTCGGGCTACTCGGAATCGGTCTTCGCCGGCGGCGAGTCCGTGGAGCACCTGCTGCAGAAGCCGTTCACCTCGCGGACGCTCCTCGACGCGCTCGACGCGCTGCTCGACCGCTGAGCCGCGCCCCGCGACCGGCCGGCATTCAAGACCCAGGCGGCGCGGCCGATGAAACTGGCGGAATGGCAGTTACCGTCGATCAGGTTCACGTCGCCCGCCAACCGATTCTCGATGCGCGTCAGCAGGTCTTCGGCTACGAACTGCTCTACCGCGCCACGGCGGCCGCCGACGCCTGCGTCGAGACGAACGGCAGCGTCTCGGCCCGTGTCATCGGCGACGCGCTGCTCGGCATCGGCTTCGACACGCTCACCGACGGCCGCCGTGCCTTCGTCAACCTCGACATGCAGACGCTGCTCGCCGATGCGAGCGGCCTGCTCGATCCCGAGCAGGTGGTGCTCGAGATCCTCGAGAGCGTGCAGGTCACGCCCGCCGTCGTCGAGATGTGCGCGTCGCTGCGCCAGCGCGGCTACGCCATCGCCCTCGACGACTTCGTGCCCGGCTCGCCGGCCGAGGCGCTCGTGCCTCTCGCCCGCTTCGTGAAGCTCGACGTGCTCGCGCTCGAGCACGAGGACCTGCTGCGCACGACCAGGCGGCTGCTCGCCGCCGGCGTGACCGTGGTGGCCGAGAAGGTCGAGACGGCCGACGTCTTCGAGCGGGCCCGCGCCGCCGGCTGCTCGCTCTTCCAGGGCTATTACTTCTGCCGGCCGGTGACCTTTTCGGGCCGCGCGCTGCCGGCGAACCAGCTGACGCAGATGCGGCTGGTCGCCGCACTCAACCAGCCGTCGGTGTCGCTCAGCGCCATCGAGGACCTGCTGAAGCACGACGCCTCACTCTCCTACCGTGTGCTGCGCTCGGTGAACTCGGCCGGCTTCGGCCTGCGCCGCGAGATCCATTCGATTCGCGAGGCACTGCTGCTGCTCGGCCTGGACCAGGTGCGCAAGTGGAGCTCGATCTGGGCGCTCGCCGGGCTGAACCAGGGCCCGTCGGAACTGGTGACGATGACCGTCATCCGCGCGCGCTGCTGCGAACTCATCGGTCAGGCGCTCGACCGCTCCGACAACGGTGCCGCCTACTTCCTGCTCGGGCTCTGTTCGCTGCTCGACGTACTGCTCGGCCATCCGATGGAGACGGTCACGCGAGAGCTGCCGCTCGACCCGGAGATCCACGCCGCGCTGCTCGGCACGAGCAACACCGCGCGCCGCGCGCTCGATGCCGTCGTGCACTACGAGCAGGGCCGCTGGGACGAAGCGGCGGCGATGGCCACCGCGCTCGGGCTCGACGCCGACTCGCTGCCCGAAGCCTACGCGGACGCCCTCGGCTGGGCCCGCAGGCTGACGCACGGCGCCGCCTGAGGCGGCTCGCCCCGGTCTCCGGCGGTTTGCACACATTTTTCGGCGGCGGGTGAATTTCCGTGCAGCACGGATGCCATGATGTGGCGTCCCCGGATTTGCAGGTCCGGCGGCGGAAGGACCGACGTGAGTACTCAGTCTCCGGGCCGTCGCGCAGGTTTCCCTCCCCAGGCGCGCCGGACGGTGCTCGTGGCAGGCGGCTCGGACGGCTTCCGGCGCCAGCTGGCCGCCCTGCTCGACACGCAGGGCTACGGGGTGGAAGCGGTCACCGACGCCAGCGCGGCGCTGTCGGCGCTGGTGATGCACGCGCCAGACGCCGTCGTACTCGGCGACGCCCCGCCGTCGTTCGACGCCCTGGACGTCTGCCGGCGCCTGCGCGCCCACGCCGGTTCGCGGCGCACGCCCGTGGCCGTGCTGGCACCGACGAGTGTGCCGCCCGATGCCGGCATCCAGCTCGACGCCGACCTCCTGCCGAATGACGCGGCGCCCGGGCAGGTGGCCCGCTGGGTCGCCACCCGCGTCCCCGCCGACTCCACGCCGCAGGACCGGCTGCGCCTGACGCTGGCCCGTACGGCCGACGACGCGCTGCTTGGACCGGCGAGCGCGCCGGTGCCGGCCGTGGACTGGCGCCTGCTCTTCGACCAGGTCGGCGACGGCGTGGCCGTCGTCGACGCCGCCGGCACGGTGCTCGTCGCCTCGCCGGCCTTCGCCCGCGAACTCGGCCAGCCTGATACGGCCGTCTGCGCGGGCCGCGACCTGCTCGCCCTGCTGCCCTCGGCGCCCACCGCCGGCGACGGGCCGGAAGGTGCGCCGCCCACCCTCACCGTCACGACCGCAGTCGAAGACGAGATCGTGCCGATCGACCTCGTCTTCACGCCGGCCGGACACGGCCCCAACGCACCGGTCTTCGTGACGCTGCGGAATCAGCGCTGGCGGCAGGTGGCGACCGACGCGCTCACCGCCAACCACGACCTCGCCGAACAGCTCCGCCGCTCGCAGAAGATCGGCGCGCTCGGCCGCCTGGCCGGTGGCGTGGCCCACGACTTCAACAACCTGCTGCAGGTCATCGGCGGATACGCCGAGACACTCGGCGCCGAGGGCCTCGACCATCCGTCGCGGCGGCGCCTGCTGCAGCGCATCCAGCGCGCGACCGACCGCGCCGCCTCCCTCACACGGCAACTGCTCGCGTTCGGCCGCCGCCAGGTGCTCGTGCCGCAGGTGGTCGACCTGAACGTCACGGTGCTGTCGCTCGAGCACATGCTCGGCCGCGTCATCGGCGAAGACGTGCAGTTCGTCAGTTCGCTCGCGCCGGATCTGCGGCGGGTGAAGGTCGACCCGGGCCAGATCGAACAGGTGCTGCTCAACCTCGCCATAAACGCGCGCGACGCCATGGCCGAGGGCGGCACGCTCGAAGTGGCCACCGCCAACTTCCTCCTCGCCGATGCGTGGAGTCATCCGTCGCTGCCGGTCGCCGTGCCGGCCGGCGACTGGGTGCTGCTGTCGGTGCTCGACACCGGCACCGGGATGGACGCCGACACCGCGGCACAGGCGTTCGAGCCGTTCTTCACGACCAAGGATGCGAGCCGCGGCAGCGGCCTCGGCCTGTCCATGGTCTACGGCATCGTGAAACAGAGCGACGGCTTCACGTGGATCGAGACCGCGCCCGGCGCCGGCACCAGCGTGCACGTGCTGCTGCCGGCTGTGCACGACGACGAGGTGCCGCTGCCGCGCGAAGACGCCGGGTTCGCGGCACGGGTCGAGAGCGCCGGCGGCACGGTGCTGCTCGTCGAGGACGACCCTGAAGTGCGCACGCTCTTCTCGACCTTCCTGCGCGATGGCGGTTACCTCGTGCGCGAGGCCGGCGACGGGCAGGAAGCGCTCGAGCTCTTCGAGCGGCATGCCGACGAGATCGACGTCGTCGTGACCGACGTGGTGATGCCGAATGTGAGCGGGCCGTCGCTGGCAGGCGCGCTGCGGGCCCGCCGGCCGGACGTGCGCGTGCTCTTCGTCTCGGGCTACACCGACGAGCTCGAACTCGGCGGCCAGGATCCCCACGCCGCGCACGTGGCCAAGCCGGTCACCCGCTCTGCCCTGCTGAAACACATCGCCGCGCTCATGGGGCAGACCGACGCGTAGGCCCGGCCCCGGCCTCGGACTGGAGCCGGCCGCGTAAGTGCCGATTCCCCTGACCGAGGCCGAGGTGGAGATCAACGCACACGCAACCGACCTGGCGGCGGGCAGCAGCCGGGTCGCGCCCCCCGCAAAGACGCGCCTGCTGCGCCGCAACTGCGAACTGCCCCCGATCCCGTCGGTGGCGGTCAATCTGCTCGGCCTGCTCGCCAAAGACGACGTCGGGCTCGGCGACGTCGCCGACACGATTTCGGCCGACGCGACCATCGCGGCCGAGGTGCTCCGCGCCGCCAATACGGCCTACTACGGCATCCGCGGCGAGGTGACGAGTGTCCGCCACGCCACGACACTGCTCGGCGTGGCGCGGATTCGCGCCCTGGCCGCCACCATCGGGCTCAGACGCTACCTTGGCCAGGCGCTGCGCCTGCCGGCCGTGCAACGCTGCTGGCGCCACAACATCGCCTGCGCGGCGACGGCCGAGCAGGTTGCCCTCAGGCTCGGCGGCAGCCCCGCCGACGCCTACACCGCCGGGTTGCTCCACGACATCGGCCGCATGGCCCTCATCGTCGCGCACCCCAAGCAGTACCCCGCCTTCCTCGACGCCGCCGACACCCGCGGCGTCCACCTGCTGCACCTCGAACGCACGCTTCTGGGGATGGACCACTGCGAAGCCGGTGAGTGGTTCGCCCAGCAGCTCCTGCTGCCGCAGGTCTTCCAGGACGTGGCCGCGCACCATCACAACCCCGACGCCGTGGGTCCGACCGACATGCTGACGCGTGTCTCGGTGGCCTGCCAGCTCGCCGAGTGGATGGGGTACTGGGTGACGCCGCTGCCGGAGCCGGCCGATCAGGATCCGGCGCAGCTCGACCGGGTGGCCCAGGCCCTGCCGCTCTCGCATCGGGTCACGCTGCTCAGCGAAATCGCCGATCTGGTGGCGGACGTCGGCGAACAGGTGCGTGCCACCGAGAGCATGTTCGAAGGCTGATCGCCGACGCGTCGCCGCCTGGCAGCCTGAGGGCCGATTCAAGCGCCCGGCCGATGTGCCGATTCCGAAATCGGGGAATGTGTGTGAGGATGACGGAAGGCACTGGATGGCGCACCGCAGCACCCGTCCACCGCAAGGGGGCGCCGGGCATCGGCGTGAGCCGCTGACCATGACGCCGTTCGAACGCGCGTGGCTGACGGATCGCGGCGACACGGCGCCGGCGGTCCGCGAACCGCGTGGCGGCGCACGGGCGCGGCTGCGCCGCCGCCCCGCCGAGCCGGGCGCGGCCGTCCCCATCGATGCGGTGGCCGAAGCCCTCGCCGTGGTCGACCGCGACGGCGCCATCGTGCGCGTGAATGCCGCCTTCGAACGCCTGCTCGGCATCACCGCGGTGGCCCTCGAGGGCGCCCCGCTCGACCGCTACGTCACCGCGCCGCCGGGCCTCGACACCGTCGGGCCGCTGGCGCCGCCCTCGCCGCACCCGCGCCGCACCGCCTCCTACACGCGCCGTGACGGCGAGTCGTGCCCGGCCGACGTGCACGTCGAACGTCTCGACACCGCCGGCTGGTCGCTCGTGACCGTGCACGACCGCGGCGATCGCACGCGGCTCGAAAGTGCGCTCCAGGACAACAAGGACCTCACCGAGCAGCTGCGCCGGTCGCAGAAGATCGGCGCGCTCGGCCGCCTGGCCGGCGGCGTCGCCCACGACTTCAACAACCTGCTCCAGGTCATCGGCGGACACGCTGAGGCGCTCGGTGCCGGCGGCCTCGACGCGCCGTCCCGCCGCCGCCTGCTGCGCAGCATCCAGACGGCCACCGACCGGGCCGCCTCGCTCACCCGCCAGCTGCTCGCGTTCGGACGCCGGCAGATCCTGATGCCCGAGGTGCTCGACCTGAACGTCACCGTGCGCACCCTCGAGCGGATGCTCACGCGCGTCATCGGCGAAGACGTGCAGCTCGTGAGCACACTCGCCCCGGACCTGGCCGCCGTGAAGGTCGATCCGGGCCAGATCGAACAGGTCGTGCTGAACCTCGCCATCAACGCCCGCGACGCCATGGTTGACGGCGGCACGCTCGAGATCTCGACGGCCAACTTCATCCTCGAGGAGCCGTGGGCGCACGAGTCGCTGCCCGTACGGGTACCGGCCGGCGCCTGGGTGCTGCTCTCGGTGCGCGACACTGGCACCGGCATGGACGAAGACACGGCGACGCAGGCCTACGAGCCGTTCTTCACGACCAAGGACATCACCAAGGGCAGCGGCCTCGGTCTTTCGATGGTGTACGGCATCGTCAAACAGAGCGAGGGCTACACGTGGATCGACACGGCGCCCGGCGCCGGCACCGCCGTGCACGTGCTGCTGCCGGCCGTGCTTGATGCCGCCCATCCGGCGCCGCGCGTGCGCGAGACGCCGCCGCCGACGGTCGACGAGCCGCTCGGCGCCACCGTGCTGCTCGTCGAAGACGATCCGGAAGTGCGCGGGCTCTTCTCGCGCTTCCTCGAACGCGCCGGCTACACGGTGATCGAAGCCTCCGATGGCCGCGACGCGCTCGAGACGTTCGACGCGCGCGGCGCCGACATCGACCTCGTCGTCACCGACGTCGTGATGCCGAACGTCAGTGGCCCGGCGCTCACGAGCGCCATCCGCGCACGCCGTCCCGACGTGAAGGTGCTCTTCGTCTCGGGGTATGCCGACGAACTCGAGGCCGGCATCGCGCAGGCGCCCCATACGGTGCTGCTGCACAAGCCGGTCACGCGGCAGATCCTCGTCGAGCAGGTCGGCGCGCTGCTGCGCGACGGCAGCCACTAACCGCGGGCGATCGACCGGTACCCCACGGCCGGCGCCGCGAGGCGGCGCGCCCCCCAGGCCAGCGCGGCCAGGGCGAGCGCCCATGCCGCAACCAGCCGCGCCAGTCCCGGGCCGAGCGGCACCTGCAGCACGACGGCGCCGAGGCGTTCGCCTGCCAGGAAGGCGATCGGCCCGCCAAGGGCGCCGAACAGCATCGCCGCGCGCGGGTTGGTCATGATGTGCCGCAGGCTGAAGCGGAACGTGGTGGCGAACTGGGCCCAGAGCGCGAGCAGCCAGAGCGGCGGCCACGCGCCAGGTGCCGCGTCCGCCAGCACGCGGTAGGTGCCCGACGCGATCTGCCACGACTCCACCACGACGCCGCAGGCGAGCGCCGCGAGGACGAGGACGGCTTCGCCGCGCCGGTCGCGCGCGAGCACGACATGCCCGGCCGTGAGCGCGAAGGCGAGCGAGGCGCCGGCCGTGCCGACGCCGGCCGCGGCGCCCAGGATCGCCGCCAGCCAGCCGAGCTGATACGCGCCGTAGTTCACCAGGTAAACGGCGCGGGCGTTCACCGGCGGCCCGGCGGCAGTGTGACGGTGTAGAGCTCGCGCCCGCCCCGGTCATGCAGGCTCGCCCGGAGCGCCTCCGTCTTCGCCTCCACGACGAAGCGCCCGAAGAACTGCAGGCCGTCGGACGGCGGCCGGTTGGGCTTCATGCCATCGGGAATCGAGAGAAACCGCACCTCCGGGCCGAACGTCGGATCGAGCGCGTTCGGCCCGAACGTGCCGGCATGCAGCGGGCCGGCCACGAATTCCCAGAACGGCGAGAACTCGGTGAAGCGGGCCCGCGCCGGATCGTAGTGATGCGCGGCGGCGTAGTGCACGTCGCCCGTGATCCAGACGACGTTGTCGATGTTCTCGTCTCTGATGAAACGCAGCAGGTCGGCGATCTCGAGCTCGCGGCCGAGCGGCCCCCCGGGGTCGCCCTGCGCCACGGCCTCGAAGTAGTCCGGGAAGTCGCGCACGACGAGGCCGACCGGCAGGCTGCTCGCCATCACCTTCCAGGTGGCGGTGCTGGCGACGAGCGCGCGCTTCAGCCACGCCACCTGCGCCGCGCCCATGAGCGCCGAGGGGTCACCGGGCGTCGCCTGCCGGTTCGTGCTGTTGGCGCCGCGGTAACTGCGGTGATCGAGCAGGAACACTTCGACGGGGCCGTAGCGCACGGAGCGGTAGAGACGCTCTGGATCAACCGCGTCGAACGGCATCGGCGTGTACTCGAAACACGCCTGGCGGGCCCGCGCCGCGAGCAGCGCCACTGACTTCACGGTAAAGCGCTTGTCGTCCTCGAGCCGGCGCTCGAAGTACCAGTTGTCGCGCACCTCGTGGTCGTCCCACACGGTGAGCTGCGGCACGGCGGCGTTGAAACGCCGCATGTGCGCGTCCTGCAGGTTGTAGCGGTAGTTGCCGCGGTACTCGGCCAGCGTCTCGGCCACCTTGCTCTTGGCCTCGGCCGTGAGGTTCTTCCAGATCCGCCCGTCGTCGAGCCGCACCTCGGCCTGCACGGGCGCGTCGGCATAGATGGCATCACCGAGGTTGATGAAGAGGTCGGGTTCCGCATCGAGCATGCTCGCGTACGTGAGCATGCCGCCGAAGGCCGGATCGAGTCCCCAACCCTGCCCCACCGTGTCGGCCGAGAACACGAGCGACACGTCACGGGCGCGCGGCGCCGGCGCCGTGCCGAGCTGCCCGGCCACCGGCTCGCTGAACTGACGGATGTCGGACAGGTCCTGGAAGGACACGCGGTAGAACACGCGCTGCCCGCGCGGCAGATCCGTGAGATGCACGCGCGCGGTGAAATCGTGGCTCTCGAGCGCCGAGGGCCCGACCACCCGCCGCACGTTACGGAAGGTATCGGTGGTCGCGTACTCGACGATCATCCGCGCTGCCCGGTCGGCGCGCGCCCAGACGACGGCGGCGTCCTCGCCGACGAGCGTCGACGCCACGCCGTCGGTCACGACCGGCCGCACTCCGGGCGCAGTGATGAGGCTCGGGGCCTGACCGAAGACCCGCGGCCCCGCCGCCGCCACACCTGCGGCCGCGATCGTCAGGCCGCGCAGCACCCGGCGGCGCGTCACCACCACGAGACTGGGGACTGGGGACTGGGGTGTCATTGGGGCGCCGGGAACTGAGGCCGGGGCAACGGCAGCATGGGGAGCTGGACGTCGGACGGAGCCGCGGGACTGAGGCTCTTGCCGAGCCCCAGCCCCCAGCCCCTTATCCCCAGCCCCTAGAACGAGTACTTGAGCGCCAGCTGAATCACGCGGCCGTCCTCGGCCGCGGTGATCCGACCGAACGGTGCGGCGCCGAACGTGCCATTCGGGTTGCGGAATCGTGCCTGGTTCCACACGTTGAACGCCTCGATGCGTGCCTGCACGCGGTGATGCCCCAGGAAGTCGAAGTTCTTGAAAATCGAGAGGTCCGTGCTCTGGAACCCCGGCCCGCGGACACTGTTGCGGCCGGCGTTGCCCGGACGCACGCCCGAATCGGCGAGCGAGCGAGCCACGAAGCAGCTCGTATCGAACCACTGTGCCGTCGTCTTCGGGCCGTTGTTCGGGTCGCACGTCACGTCGGGACGCTGCGTCATGTAGCGGATGTCGAGCACGTTGCCGTAGTTGACCGAGAACGGGAACCCGGTTTGCGCCTGGAAGATGCCGTTCAGCTGCCAGCCGCCGGCAATCGCCCTGAGCGCCGCCGGCTGCGAGTCGAGCTCCGGCAACGCGTAGCCGAAGCTGAAGACGAAGCGGTGGCGGGCGTCGAAGAGGGCCGGCCCCTTCTCGGCCGCGAGCGCCGCGTCGATACTCGCCTGGTCCCCCTGCACGACCGGCAGCACCGGACGCGACTCACCGCCGATGTTGAGCCCGGACACGTGGTCCGTGGCCTTGCCGAGCGTGTAGGACGCCGTGGCGTTCAAGCCCTTCCAGGGCAGCAGGCGCAGGCTCGTCTGCAGGGAGTCGAACCACGACTGCGCCACCGAGAAGGTGGGCCGCACGAGCGAGTAGGCCGGCAGCACGCGGGCGCCGCGTGAGGTCTGGCCGGGCGTGAACACACCCGGGTTGACCTCGAGGAACATCGGCATGTTGAACCCCCGCGACCCGACGTAAGACACCTCGGCACCCAGACGGCTCGCCAGCTGTCGCTGCGCGCCTACGTTGAAGTGGTAGGCCTTCGGCGATTTGAAGTCGTCTCCCCAACCGATGATCGTGAGTGCCGCCGGGAACGCGCTCGGCGGGCCGGCCACGGCCGCCAGTGGATCGGCGATGGTGATGGGTGTGGGCGTGTTCAGCTCGACGAGCGGGGTAAAGGGCGGCGACAGGACGCCGCTCTGGAAGAAGTCGCCCTGGCCGGCCAGCGCGTCGTAGAACACACCGAAGGCGCCGCGCACGCTGGTCTTGCCGTCGCCGAACGGATCCCACGCTAGCGACACACGCGGCGCGACGTTGTTCTTGTCGGTGGGCACGATGCCCCGCGGCACGCCGGCATCTCCGGGGTAGACGAGGCCACGCGGCGCCGCCGGGTAGACGGTGGACTGCTGGGTGGTGCGGAAGCCGCTGATGGCGTCGTTCCTGTCGATGAACGGCAGTGGCAACTCGTAGCGCACGCCGAGATTCACGGTGAGGTTCTGCGTGACGCGGAAGTCGTCCTGCACGTAGCCGGCAAAGAGCCAGCCGTAGCCATCCTGCGTGACCTGCTGCGTAGTGGCGCGGGCCTGCGCCGGCAGGCCCCCCAGGGAGTCGGCGGCCGCGGTGCCGGGGAGGCCGCCAGTGAAGGTGAGGTCGCCGTTCGGGCGGTTGATGAAGGCGATGTTCATCGCTTCACGGCGCACGTCCACGCCGAACTTCATCGAGTGCTTGCCGGCGATCCAGGTGACGTCGTTGGCGACCTGCCACACGTGGTTGACGCGAGTGACGAAGGGCTGCTGTGGGTCGCCGAGTGCATTCACGCCGCCGCCGAAGAAGCCCTGGACGGCAATCGAGGGCAGGCCGGCGGCCGCGGGATTGGTGTTGGCGAAGTTGATGCCGAAATCGCGCGGGTTGAGGCCGCTCGTCACGTTCGGGTTGGCATCGATGCGGTTGATCGATGCCCGCGTCTGCGTGATGAGGTTCGAGCGGAACACGTAGTTGTGCGATACCAGGCCATCCTGCAAGGTCGCGGTAGCCCGCTGGTCGACGGCGGCAATGACTCGCGGCGTCGTTCGGTCGGTCTCGCTGCGCATGTAGCGGAAGAGCATCGACTGTTTGTCGCTCATCTGGTAGTCGAGGCGGCCGCCCACCATGTCGCGCACGTCGTCGAGCGTCGGCGAGACGACATAGAAGTTGTTGGCGGCGTTCGGCAGCGGCACGAACTCTCGCAGCAGGCGCGCCGACACCGGGCTGATGCGGTTGGCCGGAATCGTGTTGTTCGGAAAGGGCTGACCGGTGAGCGGATCGCGGATGGTCGTCGCACCGAAGTTGCCGGCGCGCTGCGCCTCCGACAGGACGAGGATATTGGTCGTCGTGCCCGACTCGTTGCGGAAGCCTTCGTAGTAGCCGAAGCCGAAGAGCTTGTTCCTCACGACCGGTCCGCCGAGGGCGGCGCCGAACTGATTCTGCTTGAGCACCGGCTTCGGCTGGTTGCCGGGCGCGAAGAAGTTGCGCGCCTGCAGGGCGTCGTCGCGGTTGAAGTTCCAGGCGGCGCCGGTGAACGTGTTGCTGCCCGACTTGGTCACGACGTTCACCACCGCGCCGGCATTGCGGCCGAACTCGGCACCGAAGGCGTGAGTGAGGATCTTGAATTCTTCGATGGCGTCGGGCGGCGGCCTGAGCACGAAGCCCGTGTTGAAGGTGTCGTTGTTGGTGGCGCCGTCCATCAGGAAGTTGTTGGACTGGTTGCGCATGCCGTTCACGTTGAAGCCGCCGGTGGTGTTGCCGAAGCCGCCGGGCGTGGCATCGCCGGTCTGGCCGCCGAGGCCAGCGGGCGGCGCGACGACGCCGGGAATCAGCGTGCCGAGCTGCGTGAAGTTGCGTCCGTTGAGCGGCAGGTCCACGACCTTCTGCTGGTCGATGACGATGCCGCGGGTCGCGTTGGCCGTTTCCACCAGCGTGGCCTGCGCCGTCACCGTCACGGTCTCGCTCACCTGGCCCACTTCCAGCTGGAACACCGCGCGCGCCGTTTCCGTCACCGTGACGCGCACCCCCTCCTGCTGCCCGACGCGGAAGCCTTCGAGCGTGGCCCGCACGGTGTAGACGCCGGGCTGCAGCAGCGGCAGCGTGTAGAGGCCGTCCGAGCCCGTCACTGCCGTGCGCACGGCGCCGGTGCCGGTGTTGGTCGCCTCCACCGTCACGCCGGGCAGCACCGCGCCAGAGCCGTCGGTCACGACGCCGGTAATCTGCCCGGTCGCCTGCGCCAGCACCGCCGACACCGACGTCGCCAGCAGGCACAGCGTCAGCAGCCCAATCTTCGCCATCAATCGCATGTCTTCGACCTCCAGGATCTCGTGGAGAGAGTGAACCCGACTGCGCCGGCGGTTGTCAAACGATGTCACCTACGGCCGCGTTACACTATCGCCGCATGGCGTCCCGCCTCGCCCGGATATCGGCCTCGCTCGCGTGGCTGATGATGGCCGCCGCGGCCTCGGCCCAGACGCTCGCCGTCTCGTCGAGTGACGGACGGCGTTCGCTCACGGCGGTGCGCGTGGCCACGCCGATCACGATCGACGGCGTCCTCGACGAAGCCGTCTGGCAGGCGGCTCCCGCCGCCGACCGCTTCGTGCAGTCCGACCCGCGCGAAGGCCAGCCGGCGAGCGAGGCCACGCAGGTCTACGTGGCCTTCGACGACGAATATCTCTACATCGGGGCGCGCTGCCTCGACACCAATCCCGCGGGCATCGTCGTGAACGACATCCGCAAGGACTTCGCGGGCGCCGAACAGGACACCTTCGAAGTGCTGCTCGATACCTTCGCCGACCGGCGCAACGGCTTCATCTTCGCCACCAACGCCCGTGGCGCCCGCGCCGATACGCAGATTGCCAATGAAGGGCGCGACGTCAACCCGAACTGGGATGCCGTGTGGTGGGTGGCGTCGACGACCGGCACCGACGGCTGGACCACCGAGTTCCGGATTCCGTTCAAGACGCTGCGTTTCGAGCCGGGCGAAGGCCACCTCTGGGGGCTGAACTTCGCGCGCCGCATCCGCCGGAAGAACGAAGCCACCTACTGGTCGCCGGTGGCCCGCGCCTTCAGCATCGTGCGGGCGTCGTCGGCCGGCACGCTCGCCGGCCTCCCCGACCTCGCCCAGGGCCGCAACATCCGGGTGAAGCCGTACCTGCTCGGCGGCACCGTGCGTCCGCTCGGCGGCAGCGGCTTCGCGCTCGACCGGAGCGTCGGACTCGACGTGAAGGCCGGGCTCACGCCGTCGATGACCCTCGACGCCACGGCCAACCCCGACTTCGCGCAGGCCGAGGCCGACGAGCAACAGGTCAACCTCACGCAGTTCAGCCTGTTCTTTCCCGAGAAGCGCGAGTTCTTCCTCGAGAACTCCGGCATCTTCTACTTCGGCGACATTCCCCGGAACCAGCGCCAGACGAGCCGCTTCCGGCCGCCCGAGGAAGACCTGCTGCTCTTCTTCAGCCGCCGCATCGGCCTGACCGACGCCGGTGCGCAGGTGCCGCTCTACGGCGGCCTGCGCGTGACCGGACGTGCCGGCAAGGTCGGCCTCGGCGCCCTCAGCATGCAGAGTGAGGGCACGGACGACCGGCCCGGACAGAACTACAGCGTGGCCCGCGTGCGCCGCGACGTCTTCAGCAACGCCGACGTCGGCGCCATCGTGATGTCGCGGCAGTCGGCCGGTGACGGCAACGACTACAACCGCGTGGTCGGTGTCGATGCGAACTTCCGCGTGCTGAAGAGCCTCAGCCTGAACGGCTTCGCCGCGCGGTCCGACACGCCAGGAGAAACGCGCGGCCAGGGCACCGCCAAGGGGTCGATCGGCTGGGAAGACAGCAAGCTCCGCCTGCAGTACTCGCTCATGAACGTCGACGAGGGCTTCAAGGCCGATATGGGCTTCGTGCGCCGCACCGGGGTCGTTCGCCACTTCGTGGACTGGGCGTCGTTCCTGCAGCCCGAATGGCTGCGCACGCGGGGCATCCGCCAGGTGCAGCCGCACGCGCGCGCCTTCTACTACTACGCGCCGAACGGCGAGCTGGCGACCCGCCAGGCGCACATCGCGACCCAGATCACCTGGAACAACGGCGCGCGCATCGAGTACGCCCTCGAGCCGCGGACCGAAACGATCACGGCGCCGTTCAAGATCCGCAGCGACGTCGCCATCCCGGCCGGCCGCTACGACTGGACACAGCACCTCTGGGTGGTCGAGTCGGACCACAGCCGGGCGCTCTCCCTCTCGGCCCGCGTCACCCACGGTGATTTCTGGCGCGGCGCGCAGAAGAACGTCCAGACGAGCGTGCTCTACCGTCCCAACCACCGGCTGTTCCTCGACGTCGGCCTGCAGGTGACCGACATCAGCCTCGATCTGCCGAAGGCCTCCTTCGTGACGACGCTGGTCAACTGGCGCACCGGCTACTCGTTCACGACCAACATGTTCCTCGACGCGCTCGTGCAGTACCGGAACGACGTGAAGCAGTTCTCGTCGAACGTCCGCTTCAACCTGATTCACCACCCGCTCAGCGACTTCTTCATCGTCTACAACGAACAGCAGTACACCGACGGGCGCGTCGCCGCCGGCCGCGGTCTGGTGATGAAGTACACGCACCTCTTTTCGTTCTGACCCGTGCGGCCGCGGCCGCGGTGGGGGCACGCGCCGCGGCACCGGCCGGGCATACGGCGGGGCGGCTCGGGGTTAGCATGGATGAGAGATCCCATGTCGTCCGCTGACGCGCCTTCCCCGACGCCCCCGTCCAGTACGCCGCCCGACATCGTCCTGCTCGAGGGCCCGCGTGCCCGCATCCGCGAGCTGGGCACGGTGGTGCGCGCCGGCCGCGACTTCATCCGCGGCTTCCGCGCACTGCATTTCGTCGGCCCGTGCGTGACCATCTTCGGGTCGGCCCGGTTCAGGGACGACCATCCGGCGTACGCGCAGGCGCGCGCGATGGGCGCCGCGGTGGCGCGGCTCGGCTTCACGGTGATGACCGGCGGCGGCCCGGGCATCATGGAGGCCGCCAATCGCGGGGCGCGCGACGTGGGCGGGCCATCGGTCGGCTGCAACATCGAGCTGCCCTTCGAGCAGACGCACAACCCCTATCTCGACCGCTGGGTCACCTGCCGCTACTTCTTCGTGCGGAAGGTGCTGCTCTTCAAGTATTCGTACGCGTTCGTCGGCATGCCCGGCGGCCTCGGCACGCTCGATGAGCTCACCGAGGCGTTGACACTCATCCAGACCGGCAAGATCAAGCAGTTCCCGGTGGTGCTGATGGACACCACCTACTGGGCGCCGTTCCGCGAGATGTTGCAGACGATGGTCTCGGCCGGCACGATTTCGCCCGGCGACCTCGACCTGATGCTCATCACCGACTCGGTGGACGACGCGATCGCCCACATCGAGCACCATGCCATCCGACGCTTCGGGCTGACGAAGGCCCGCCGGCCGTCGGCGTGGCGGTGGCTCGGCGAACGGGCGCTGGCCGTCACGCGCCTGGCCCAGACGGACTGAGCCGGCGCTAGCGGACCGCCGGAGCGCTCACGAGCGCCATCGCCGAGGCGGTGAGTGCGAAGAGGACGGTGCCCCAGCTCATGTCGACGACTGTCATGCGCAGCGAGTACTGCGCGAGCGTGGCGTAGTTGGTGAGGTCGTAGATGCCGTAGCCGATGAGGCCGAAGAGTCCGCCCCACAGCGCCGCGGTCAGCGGCTGGCCGGCGACGACGCGCGGCAGCACGAAGATCTGCAGACCGAGAATCATCAGCGGGTACAGCACGAGCGCCGGCCCGAGCCGGATGGCGAAGTTCTCGCCGTCCATCCGGGCGAGGCCCGCCAGTTCCTGCTTGTAGAACTGGTTGGCCACCAGGCCAATCCAGGCCAGGTCGAGGGCCAGCAGGGTCACGAGGCCGGTCAGGAAGGGCTTGAGGATGTCGATCACACCAGTTGGACGCCGCCAGGCCGGGCCGCGGTTCCGGCTCCGGCGGAGCCGCCGGGACGCGGTAAGCTGAGACATGCGACTCGTGAAGCTGGCGGTCGCCAGTCTCAGCCCCACCGTCGGCGCCGTGCGCTCGAACCGGGCCCGCGTCCTCGACGCCGCCCGCGACATGGCCGAGGCCGGCATCGCCCTCGGCGCCTTTCCCGAACAGGTGCTGGGCGGCTACCCGCCCGAAGACCTCGTGCAGTGGCGCGCCTTCCTCGATGCCCAGCGCCGGGCGCTCGAGTCGTTCGCCACGGACACCGCCGACTGTCCGACCGTCTACGTCCTGGGCCTCGCCGTGCCGGTCGGCGCACTGCTCTTCAACGCCGCTGCCGTCGTGCATCGCGGCCGCATCCTCGGGTGTGTGCCGAAGGAGAAGCTGCCCACCTACAACGTGTTCTACGAGGCCCGCACGTTCTCGCGCGGTGGCCCCGGCCTGTCGCTCGATGCCGCCGGCCTGCCGCTCGGCGACTTCCTCTTCGAGTTCGACTTCGGCACCGTCGGCGTCGAGGTCTGCGAAGACGCCTGGGCGCCGGATGGCCCGATGCGCCGCCGCTGCCTGTCGGGCGCCGAGATCATCGTGAACGTCTCGGCCTCGCCGTACCGCATGGGCGTCGTGGCGACGCGCCGCGAGATGCTGGCGACACGCGCCGCCGACAATCAGACGGTCCTCATGTACGCCAACGCGGTGGGCGCGCAGGACGGTCTCATCTACGACGGCGGCGGCTACATCTTCCAGAACGGCCGGCTCGTGCTCGAGGCGGTGCGGTTCGAGGAACGGGTATCGTCGGCCGTGGTCGATCTCGACCGCACGCGCCGACTGCGTCTCGAACACACGACCTGGCGGGCCGACTGCGAGCACCACGTGCGCCGCGAGACACCGGTGGCCATCATCCGCAGCGACGTCGCCACCGCCGACACGCGCGGCCTCAGCTATCCGCCGCCGCCCGGCGGCAGCTTCTTCCTGCCGCCGCCCTCACCGCCGCCGACCGACGCCCGCGACGACGCGCTCGACGACCTCTTCGAGGCGCTCGCCATGGGCGTCGAGAGCTACTACACGAAGACCGGCGCCTTCCGGTCGCTCGGCCTCGCCCTCTCCGGCGGGCGCGACTCGATGCTGACGCTGCTCGTCGCCTGGCGCGCCGCCGGGAGGATTCTGGGCCGCACCGCCGTCGCCGACCCGGCCGCCGCCGGCCGCCTCATCACCGCCTTCTACATGCCGACGCGGCATTCGCAGCAGGAGACACGCGGCGCCGCGCACGCCCTGGCGGAGGCGCTCGGCGTGGCGCTCCACACGATTCCGCTCGACGAGGCCTACGACCGCGAGGTCGAGGCGGCGCGCCAGATGCTTGGCGGGCAACCACCGGGCGAGATGACGCGTCAGAACGTGCAGGCGCGGCTGCGCGGCCAACGCATGTGGAACTGGGCGAACACGTCCGGCGCGCTCTTCCTGCAGACCGGCGACATGAGCGAAAAGGCCGTGGGCTACACGACCATCGGCGGCGATCTCGAAGGCTCGCTCGCGGTCATCGCCAACGTGCCGAAGACCGTCGTCGAAGCGCTGCTGCACCGCCTGCACGCCCGGTTCGGCTTTGCCGGTATCGCCGACACGCTCGCGACACTGCCCGGGCCCGAGCTGGCCGATCATCAGGTCGCCGAACACGAGCTCATGCCGTTCCCGATTCTCGACGCCTGCCTCCACCTCTACGCCAGCGAGAAACTCGCGCCGGCCGACGTGGCGCGCGCGCTCACGAGTGTCTGTCCGGGCTACGATGCGGCCTACCTCGCGGCGTGCGCCGAACGGTTCGCGAAGCTCTTCACGCAGTCGATCTACAAGTGGGTCCAGTCGCCGCTGGCGCTGCACGTCGGGTCGCTCGATCTCGATCGCGAGCGCGCGCTGCAGATGCCGGTCGTGCAGCGAACGGAGTGGTAGCCGGATGACGAGCCGCGTTCTGCCGTGGATGACCGCCGCGTTCGCGGCCGCGGCCATCGCGGTCGTGCCGGCGCGCCCCACCGTGTCGGCGGCCGCCCCTCCCGCACCGCCCCAGGCGCCGGCGCCCGCGCCGCCGCAGGCCCCGGCCGCCGAGCCCCAGCCGGTCTTCCGCTCGGGTGTGAAGCTCGTGCTCGTGGACGTGTCGGTCACCGGCGACGGGGACCTGCCGCTCGAAAACCTCACGCCGGCCGACTTCGAACTGACCGAAGACGGCGTGCCCCAGCAGGTCGAACAGGCCACGCTCGTGCGCCTCGACGGCACGCCGCGCGGCAACGGCGAAGCGCTCGAGATCCGCTCCCAGGAACACGCCTTCGCTGAAGCCGGACGCGATGACGTGCGGCTCTTCGCCGTGTTCATGGACGACTATCACCTCGGCCGCTATCCGCAGGAGATGCTGCCGCTGCGCAAGGGCCTGACCGACTTCCTGGGGACGATGCTCGGACCGCTCGATCTCGTCACGGTGATGAATCCGATCACGCCGCTGAGCGCCCTCGAGTGGACGCGCGACAAGGCGAAGCTCGTGCGCGCCATCCGCACCTACGAGGGCCGTAACGACAACTTCATCGGCAGGAGCGCGCTCGAGGAATCGCAGGGCCTGTCGCGCAACATCTTCCGGGTGCGGTCGCAGGTGGTGATCACGGCGCTCCAGGCGCTCGTCATGCACCTGTCGGGCCTGCGCGAGGGCCGCAAGACGCTGCTCGTCGTCTCGCAGGGCATCCCGCTGATGTTCGACGTGTCGCTCGAACCCGAGTTCCAGGCGCTGCTGCGCGAGGCCAACCGCGGCAACGTCATCATCCACACGCTCGATCCGCGCGGCCTCGGCCAGGGCACGCTCGTCCACAACACGCTCTACCGGCTGGCCAGCGAAACCGGCGGCCAGGCCATCGTGAACACGAACGATCTCTCGAAGGGGCTCGAGAAGGTCGTGCGCGACGCCAGTCATCACTACCTCATCGGCTACGCGCCGACGCGCGAGCTGAATGACGGCAAGTTCCACAAGATCGCCGTCAAGGTGAAACGCAGGGGCGCCCGCACGGTGGCGCGCCGCGGTTACTGGGCGCCGTCGGCCGAAGAGATGAACACGAACGCGCCGGCGCCGCTCGAGCCGGCGGTGTCGTCGGCCCTGACGAACCTGCAGTCGCGGCGCGAGAACCGCGTCGCGCACGTCGAGACGGGCTTCGCGCCCGGCGGCAACGGCGCCGTGCGCCTCTCTGCCACGTGGCGGCCCGTCCCAGGCTTCAGGGACCGTCCAGAGACGCTGAAGGTGGACGTCCGCGACGAACGCGGCGGACCGATTGCCGACGCCGAGAACACGCTCTCGGCCGATGGCACCGGCGTCGTGCACGTCGACGTGCCGCCCGGCGCCGTGCTCGTGCGCTTCAGCGCCGCGAATGCCGGCGGCGACGTGGTCGATCGCTGGGAGGTACCGGTCACGGTGCCGGACCTGAGCGGCGCCACCCTCGCCGTGGCGACGCCGGTCTTCGTGCGCGCGCGCACCACCGCCGCCTTCCAGGCCCTGCGGCGGGGCGAGGCGGGCACGCCGAGCCCCGACCGCGAGTTCCGTCCCACCGACCTCATCGTCGTGCGCACCACCATCGCCGGCGCCGGCATCGACGCCACACCGGCCACGGTGGCCGCCGAGGTGCTGACGCGCGAAGGCAAGGCGCTCGCGACCCTGCCTGCGACACTGACCGGCGGCCAGTACCAGGTGGACCTGCCCCTGCGGTCGCTTGCACTCGGTGAATACGTGCTGCGCTTCACGGCCACGCGCGGCCAGACGTCCGCCACGGGCACGGCCGGCTTTGCCATCATCCGCTGAGCGCCGTCCGCCGTGGCTGCCCCGCAAGTCATCACGACCGGGCTCGACGACCCGCGGCTCGAGGCCTATCGCGACCTGACGAACCCCGACGCGCTCGGAGCGCGCGGCCTGTTCGTCGCCGAAGGCCGCCTCGTCGTCGACCGCCTCGTGCGCGGCGGCCGGCACCTCGTGCATTCCCTGCTCCTCACCGACACGGCGGCGGCGGCCATGGCGCCCACGCTCGCGGCGCTCGACCACGTCACGCCGGTGTTCGTCGTGCCGCAGGCGGTGATGAACGGGGTCGTCGGCTTCAACATCCACCGCGGCTGCCTGGGCCTGGCCGCGCGGCCCGTGACGCCGCCGTTCGACACGCAGCCGTGGGCCGCGTACCGCCGGGTGGTCGTAGCCGAAGGCGTGAACAATCCCGATAACGTCGGCAGCCTCTTCCGCAACGCCGCCGCGCTCGGCGCCGAGGCCATCGTGCTTGGCCCCGGCTGCGCCGACCCGCTCTACCGCAAGGCCATCCGCACGTCGATGGCCGCCACGCTGAGCCTGCCGTGGGTCGTCGCGTCCGCGTGGCCTGACGCCCTCGACGTGTTGCGCGCCGCCGGACTCATGGTGATCGCGTGCGCGCCTGACGCCGGCGCCGCGTCACTCTACGACGTGGCGCTTCCGGCCCGCGCCGCCGTGCTCGTCGGCGCCGAAGGTAACGGCCTGACGGCCGCCGCGCGCGCCCGGGCCGACCTGATCGTGCGCGTGCCGATGCACGGCGAGATGGATTCGCTCAATGTGGCCACCGCGGCGGCCGTCGTGCTCAGTGCGCTCGCCGGACGCGAGGGCGCGCCCGGCGGCTGAACCGCCTCAGCCCTGCGCCCAGCCGAGCGACCGCTGCACGGCGCGCTTCCAGCCGTCGTAGCCGCGCGTCCGCGCCTCGGCCGGCATCGCCGGCGAGAATTCGCGGTCGAGCGCCCAGTTGCGCCGCACGTCGTCGAGGCCATCCCAGTACCCCACGGCGAGGCCCGCGAGGTAGGCCGCGCCGAGCGCCGTCGTTTCGGCCACGACCGGCCGGCGCACCGGCACGCCGAGCTGGTCGGCCTGAAACTGCAGCAGCATCGCGTTGGCCGACGCGCCGCCGTCCACCTTGAGATGCGGCAGCGTGAGCCCGGCCTCCTCCTGCATCACCTCGAGCACGTCGCGCGTCTGGTAGGCCATCGCGTCCACGGCGGCGCGGGCGATGTGCTCGATGCGCGAGTCGCGCGTCAGGCCGACGATCGTGCCGCGCGCGTGCGGATCCCAGTACGGGGCACCGAGTCCGACGAAGGCGGGCACGAGATACACGCCGCCGCTGTCGGGCACCTCGCGCATCAACCGCTCGACGTCGGCCGAGGTGCTGATGGCGCGCAGCCCGTCGCGCAGCCACTGCACCGCCGCGCCCGCCACGAAGACCGAGCCTTCGAGCGCGTAGGTCGTGTGGTCGCCGAGCCGCCACGCCACCGTCGTGAGCAGGCCCTTCTGCGAGGCCACCAGGCGATCGCCGGTGTTGAGCAGCATGAAGCAACCGGTCCCGTAGGTGTTCTTCGCTTCGCCGGGCCCGAAACACGCCTGGCCGAAGAGCGCGGCCTGCTGGTCGCCGGCGGCGCCGGCAATCGGGATCGGCGCGCCGAAGAGCTCGGCCGCCGTCTCGCCGTAGACCTCGCTGCTCGCCCGCACCTCGGGCAACATCTGGCGGGGCACGTCGAAGAGCGCCAGCAGGTCGTCGTCCCAGCGGCGCTGGTGGATGTTGTAGAGCAGCGTGCGGCTTGCGTTGCTCTCGTCGGTCACGTGCACGCGGCCGCCGGTGAGCCGCCAGATGAGGAAGCTGTCAACGGTGCCGAAGAGCACCTCGCCACGGGCAGCCCGGGCGCGCAGTCCGTCGGTCGTGTCGAGCAGGTGTTTGATCTTCGACGCCGAGAAGTAGGCATCGAGCACCAGTCCCGTGCGGGCGCGCACCGTGGGTTCGTGGCCGGTCGCCTTCAGGCGATCGCAGAGGCCGGCCGTCACGCGACTCTGCCAGACGATCGCGTTCGCCACGGGCCGGCCGGTGGCGCGTTCCCAGAGCACGGTCGTCTCGCGCTGGTTGGTCACGCCGATGGCGGCGATGTCGCCAGCGCTCACGCCAGCCCGGGCCATCGCGTCGCGCGCCGTCTGCAGCTGCGTGCGCCAGATGTCCTCCGGGTCGTGGTCGACGTGGCCCGGCTGCGGGAACAGCTGTGGAAACTCCTGTTGCGCCGTGGCGACGGCGCGGCCGCCGCGGTCGAAGACGATCGCGCGGCTGGACGTCGTGCCCTGGTCGAGGGCGAGCACATGGCGGCTCATCGGGCACTCCCCGCGGGATGGAGCCGCGTGATGCAGAGATCGTAGACGGCGCCGCCGGCAATCGCTCCGGCAATCGGGCCGGCAATCGGCACCCACCACCAGCCGCCGTTGGCGGTGAAGACCCCGCCGCCCCAGCCCGCCACCGCCGTGAAGAGCCGGGGGCCGAAGTCGCGCGCCGGGTTGATGGCGTAGCCGGCGTTGAAGCCGAACGCGACCCCGATGCCGATGACGAGCAGTCCGACGAGCAGCGGGCCCGTCCACGACGGGGCCGCCACGTTCTTCCCGTCGCCGATGGCGAAGACGCCGATGACGAGCAACGCCGTGCCGACGATCTGATCGACCAGACCGCCGGCGAGCGACAGGAATGGCTGCGGATAGGTGGCGAAGATGCCCGCGGTGCCCTGCGCGCCGGCAATCTGCCGCACACCGGCATCGAACGCCGTGAAGGCCTCGCGGTAGGTGACATAGACCAGTGCCGCGCCGGCGAAGGCCCCGACGGTCTGCGCGACGACATACGGCGCGACCTTGCCCCACGGCAGGCCGCGATGCACGGCGAGCGCGATCGTGACGGCCGGGTTCAGGTGCGCGCCGGAGACGCCGCCGGCGACGAGCACGCCGAGCATCACGGCGATGCCCCAGCCGAGGTTGATGGCGAGATAGCTGCCATTGGCATTGGCGCTCAGCACGCCCTGCGCGACGACGCCCACGCCGAAGGCGATGAGCACGAACGTGCCGAGGAATTCCGCGGCCACTTCCCGGATGAGTCCACGTGACATAGGCGCGCATTATGGCAGCGACGGCGCACCGCGGGAAGGCCATCGCCCGCCGCGGCGGGCGGCGAACGGTACAATGTGCGGAGATGCTCGCGGAGATCGTGCAGGCCGTGCGCGTGTGGGCCGACAGCGCCGGCGGCCTCGGCGTGTTCGTCGTGGCCGTGCTCGATTCGAGCGTGATGGCGCTGCCGAACGCCACCGATGCCCTGGTGATGTACCTCACGATCCAGCATCCCGCCTGGTGGTGGTACTACGCGGCGATGGGCGCGGCCGGCGTGGTGGCGGGCTCGTGGCCGCTGTATCTGGTCGCCAGACGCGGTGGCGAGGCCTTCCTCGGACGCCGGCTCTCCGGACCGCGCGCGTCTGGCGCCGTGGCCTGGTACAAGCGCAGCGCGTTCGTCGCCATCGCCGGGCCGGCCTTCGTGCCGCCGCCGATGCCGCTCAAGATCTTCGTGCTGCTCGCCGGCGCCACCGCCTACGCGCCCTGGCGTCTCGTGACCGCGCTCGTCGTCGGCCGCGGGTCGCGTCACGCCATCGAGGCGGGCCTCGCCGCCGCCTATCGCGACGAGGCGGTGCGGGCGTTCGAGCGGTACGGTCCGATGCTGGCGCTGGCCGTCGTCGGCGCCGTCACCGCGCTCGCCGCCGGGCTCTATCTGTGGCACGCGCGGCGGACGGCGTCCTGAGCCGCGACGCGGCTCGGGGATAATGACCGGAGCCCCCGCACGCATGGCCTCCACCGCCCCTCCCGCCGTCGACGTCTTCACCGTGCGCACGGCCGGCGTCGGCGCCGGCCTCGTCGCCACGCTCTCGACGTTGCTCACCGGCGAGGAGCTGGCGCGCGCCGCCCGCTTCGTGCGCGCCGTGGACCACGACACCTTCGTCATCGCCCGCGCGCTCGTGCGCACGACGCTCTCGGCCTACGGACCGACCGCGCCGCGCGACTGGCGCTTCGAGACCAACGCCCACGGCTGCCCCTTCGTCGTGCCGGCGCAGGCCGGTGTGCCCGGGGTCGCCTTCAACCTCTCGCACACAAGCGGCCTCGTTGCGCTTGCAGTGACGCGCGGCCGCCTCGTCGGCGTGGACGTGGAACGCGTGGACCGCGTGCTGCGCGAGGACGTCGCCGGTCGGTTCTTCGCACCGGACGAAGTGCGCGACCTGCGCGCGCTGCCGGTCGACACGCAGGCGCGCGCCTTCTTCGACTACTGGACACTCAAGGAGGCGTACATCAAGGCGCGCGGCATGGGGCTGGCGATCCCGCTCGCCGACTTCGCCTTCACGCTGGCGCCCCCTGCGGCGCCCGCGATCCGGTTCGTCGACGGCTTCGACGACCGCCCGGAGCGCTGGCAGTTCTGGCAGGCGTGGCCCACCGACGTGCATCGCCTCGCGCTCGCTGTGACCCGCGACGACACCGACCACGCCCTCGCCGTGACGCTTACCGACACATCGCCGGAGGCGCTGGTCGCGTGAGGCTCTGGGCCATCAGCGACCTCCACGTCGGGTTCGAGGTGAACCGCGCGGCCGTCGAGGCGATGACCGACCACGGCGACGACTGGCTGATCCTCGCCGGCGATACCGGCGACACGCTGGCGCAGCTCACGCTCGTGCTCGACGTGGTCACCCGCCGCTTCGCGAAGGTCATCTGGACGCCGGGCAATCACGACCTCTGGACGCCGCGGCAGTGGCCCGAGAGCCGCCGCGGCGAGACGCACTATGCGCGCCTGGTCGAGGCCTGCCGTGAGCGGGGCGTGGTGACGCCCGAAGATTCGTTCGTGGTGTGGCCCGAGACCGGCCACGCGATCGCGCCCTGCTTCACGCTCTACGACTACTCGTTCGGCCCGCCCGGCCTCTCGGCGGATGAGGCCGTGGCGTGGGCCGCCGAGACGAAGGTGCAGTGCGCCGACGAGCTGCTGCTCGCCCCGTCGCCGCACGCCTCGCGCGGCGCGTGGTGCGCGGCGCGGGTGGCCCTGACCGAAGCGCGCCTCGACGCGCTCGACGACGAGACGCGCCTCATCCTCGTGAACCACTTCCCGCTCCGGCCCGACCTCGCGGTCCTGCCGCGGATTCCGCGCTTCACGATCTGGTGCGGCACCACGAGGACATCCGACTGGCACAAGCGCTACAGGGCCGACGTCGTCGTGTCCGGCCACCTGCACATGCGCAGCACGCGCTGGCGCGCCGGCGTGCGCTTCGAGGAAGTCTCGCTCGGCTATCCGGCGCAGTGGCAGCAGACGAAGACCGTGGACGACTACCTGCGGCCGATCCTGCCGGCGCCGCCGCCGGTGGCCGGCTGGGGGGAGGACACCACCGTCATCCGCCACTGGTGACGAGCGGCGCGGCCGCGCCCGGGTGAGCCGATACAATACGCGCATGCGTATGCTCCGCTGGCTGCCCGCCCTGCTGCTCGTCGCCGCCCTGCCCGCGTCGGCCCAGACGTCGTCGTACGCGAGGCCCGAGTTGCTGGTGGCCCCCGCATGGCTCGAGGTCAACCTCTTCGCGCCGGATACCCGCGTGGTGGATCTGCGCCCGCGCGGCTTCGACGAGGGACACATCCCGAACGCCGTCTGGCTCGACAACAACGTCATCCGCAATCCGAAGGCGCCGCCCACGTTCCTGCCGACGCCGCAGGAGTTCGCCGCGCTCATGGGGCGCCTCGGCATCTCGAACACCACGCGCGTCATCGCCTACGACGAACGCGGCGGGCTCTACGCCGCCCGTCTGTGGTGGATTCTCAACCACTACGGCCACAGCAACGTGGCGCTGCTCGACGGCGGCTGGGCGAAATGGACGGCCGACAAGCGCGCAACGACCACCGCCGCCTCGCGCCCGGCGGCCGCGACATTCACCGTGAAGGCCGGCACGATCGGCGTGGCCACGGCCGACGACGTGAAGGCGGCGATCAACAACCGCGCCGTCAGGCTCATCGACGCGCGCACGCAGAACGAGATCGACGGCAGGGATCTGCGGAACATCAAACGCGGCGGCTTCATCGAGTCGTCGATTCCGGTCTACTGGGAAGACCTGCTCGACGCGACCGCCCGCACCGTCAAGCCGGCCGCCGAGCTGGAACGCATCTGGCGCGACAAGGGCGTGGGCAAGCACGACGCGGTCATCGTCTACTGCCAGATCGGCATGCGCGCCAGCTACGACCTGTGGACGCTGGCGCTCCTCGGCCACGACCTCACGAAGCTCCGGAACTACTACGGCGCGTGGGAAGAGTGGGGCAACCGCGACGACACGCCCATCAAGAACAGGGACTAGGGACTAGGGACCAGGGGCCAGGGACTGGGGCATCCGGATCGTCAGATCACCAGATCACCCGGTGCGAGACTCCGATCACCAGATCACGCGGACGCCACATCACGAGATGCCATGTCACTGATATCGCAGTTCCTCGCACGGCTGGCGACGCCGCGGCTGTTCCTTCTGGCCGCGGCGCTGCTCGGGCTCGATCTGGTGATTCCGGACTTCGTGCCGTTCATCGACGAAATCCTGCTCGCCATCCTCACGCTCATCTTCGCGCGGCGGAAGCCGGGGCTCTGAGCTGCGCCGGGGGCACACCGCACCGCGAAGGGTGCTGGCCCCCCGCGCCTCATTGCCGAATGATGACGACGTTCAGCGTGCCCTGATTCGGCGAGGTGTTGTTGCCACTGACCGTGGCGTCGACCGCCCCGCCCAGATTGACGCCGACGGCCCGGACGGCGATCGTGTGCGAACCAGCGGAGAGCGCAACAACCTGGGACAGGCTCCACGACGCCGGGACCGACGAACCACTCGCCGTGTTCATGGCCACGACTCGCTGATAGCCGCCGTTGGCCACGATCGTGCCGTCGATCACCAGGAACACATCCACGGCGCTGAGGGCGCTCGCGGTGGCGGACGCCGTCTGCAGGCTGCCGACGCTCGACACGTAGACCGACGCGCCTGACGGTACCGTGATGGTCTGCGTGAGCCCTGGAATCAGTGTCTGCGTGATCGTCGTTGGCGTGATCGTGAGGGCACTGGACCCGAACGCGGCGCTTGCCGACTGGCCGGTGGTCCCCGACGGCCCCGTCGCTCCGGTCGGTCCGGCAGGCCCCGTGGCACCGGGAGGTCCCGGGGCCCCCTGTGGGCCGGGAGGCCCTGACGGCCCGGCTGGCCCGGCGGGTCCGACCGCACCCTCAGGCCCGGCGGGCCCCGGCGGGCCGGTGAGGCCCGACACGAGATCCCCGTTGCGGATGACGGCGCCCGTCGACGCCGCCAGCGGCGCGAACGCCGCGGATGGGGACGTCACGGCCTGGAGGTAATAGCGGTCGAGTGTCGTCAGGAGGAACGGCGGAGCCACCGACACGGTGGCGTTCCCCGACGGAGGAATCGTCCCCAGGGCGAGGATCGCGAAGTCGGTGCCGACCGCCAGCGACACGCCGGCATGCGCCAGCCCCGCGCCCGTCGTGCTGCCGAGCAACGCGAAGTTCTGTCCGGGCCCTCCGGTGACCGTCGCCGTCACGGCCTGCCCCGGCGTCACGACCGTCGTCGACAGCGTGAGCTGCGCCGCTGGCTGAGCCAGCACCCCGACCGGCCCCGCGAGTACCGCGCTGGCGACCAGGAGCCCGGTGACGGTCCGCGCGCACCAGCGGCACATCGAGTCACTTCGCATGTTGCCTCCCTGGGCATCGAGTCTACGCCATCGAGCCCGACACTACGAGCCGGCGCCTCGGTCCGACAGCCGCCTTGACTGGCCGCAGGCGCTCCCCTATCGTCGTCGGATGCTCCGGAGACCTGACATGCATACGCCTCGATTCACCACCCCGCTCGTGGCGCTGGCCGTCGCCACCCTGACGATTTCACTGAGCGCCGGCAACACGCCCTACCGCGCCCGCCAGGGCATGGTGGTGTCGCAGAGCGACATCGCCTCGGAGGTGGGCTGGAAGATCGTGCGCGAGGGCGGCAACGCCATCGACGGCGCCGTGGCCACGGCGCTCGCGCTGGCCGTCACGCACCCGACGGCCGGAAACATCGGCGGCGGCGGCTTCATCGTCTACCGCGGCGCCGACGGCACGGCCACGACCTTCGACTTCCGCGAGATGGCGCCGGCCGGCGCCACTCCCACGATGTGGATGAAGGACGGCAAGTACGACTTCGACATCCACCACAACTCGCACCGCTCGGTGGGCGTGCCCGGCACGGTTGCCGGACTCTACCTGGCGCACCAGAAGCTCGGCAGCAAGCCGTGGAAGGATCTGGTGCTGCCCGCCGTGGCGCTGGCCCGGGATGGATTCGAAATCAGCGAAGGCCTCGCCGCCTCGCTCGAACGGATGATTCCGGAGTTCAGGAAGTACCCCGCCTCCCTGGCCCAGTTCTCGAAGAACGGTGTCGCCTACAAGGCCGGCGAGATCCTGAAGCAGCCCGATCTGGCGAAGTCGCTGCAGCGCATCGCGGACAAGGGCCCCGCCGGCTTCTACGAAGGCGAGACCGCCGAACTCATCGAGAAGGAGATGAAGGCCAACGGCGGCCTCATCACCCGCGACGACCTGAAGAAGTACGTCGCGAAGGAACGGGCCCCGCTCAAGGGCACCTATCGCGGCTACGAGGTCATCGGCATGGCCCCGCCGAGTTCGGGCGGCATGGGCATCATCCAGATGCTGAACGTGCTCGAAGGCTTCGACCTCAAGGCCAACGGCTACGGCTCGGCGCAGAACATCCATCTCGTGGCCGAAGCGATGCGGCGCGCCTTCGCCGACCGCGCGCAGCATCTGGGCGATCCCGACTTCAACAGCGGCATCCCGATCGCGCAGCTCATCTCGAAGGACTACGCGACGCAGCTCCGCAAGACGATCAATCCGAACAAGGCGTCGGTCTCGACGCCCTCGACGTTCTCATGGCCGACCGAGTCGCAGGAAACGACGCACCTGTCGGTCGTGGACGGCAAGCAGAACGCCGTGTCGCTCACCTACACGCTCGAGTACGGCTACGGCTCACGGATCGTCGTGCCGGGCGCCGGCTTCCTGCTCAACAACGAGATGGGCGACTTCAACTCGGCGCCCGAGATGACCGACGAGCGCGGCAACATCGGCACGAAGCCGAATCTCGCGCTGCCCGGCAAGCGCATGCTGTCGAGCATGGCGCCCACCATCCTCGCGAAGGACGGCAAGCTCTTCATGGTCACCGGCTCACCCGGCGGCCGCACCATCATCAACACCGTGCTCACGACGATCCTGAACGTGGTGGACTACGGCATGAACGCGCAGGAAGCCGTGGACGCCGGCCGCCTACACCACCAGTGGCTGCCGGATCGGCTGAGCATGGAACGTTACGGCTTCTCGGCTGACACGATCGCGAAGCTGAAGGCGATGGGCCACACGGTGGCCGAAGCCGGCGGCCAGGGCGTGGCCGAGGTCATCGTCGTCGGCAAGGACGGCATCCTCGAGGGCGGCGTGGACGGGCGCGCCCCCGACGGCGGCGCCGCCGGCAAGTAACACCATCCGGGACTCGGGGTCCGGGTCCCGGGGCTCAGTGCACGGCTCAGGGCAATTTCAGCGTGGTTTTGAGTTGTGCCGCCGTCAGACCCTTCACATACACGGGCGTGCCCGCGTCGAACTCGCGGGCACGCGCCAATCCTCCCACCACCACCGGATCGAATCCCGCGTCGGTCACGAGCCGCACCGTCATCGCGATGGCCGCCTGGTCGTCGGACGCGATCGGGATGCCCAGCTTCTCGCCGGCGCGATGCGCCTCCTTCGTGACCTGCAGGTAGCTCAGCGCGTTCAGCGCGCGCACGAGACGCACGCCCGGCAGGTGTTCCTTCGACGTCACCCCGGTGCCGCGCGCGAGGCCATCCTTCCCCACCTCGCCGTCGCGGTCCACGCGCGGGTTGCCCACATCGATGACGATCTTGCCGCGCAACTGCGCGGCGTAGTCCCTGCCCACCTGCGGTAGCGCGCCATAGGGCACGGCAATCAGCACGACCTCGCCGAACGCCGCGGCCTCTTCGGGCAGTCCGGCGCGTGCCTTCGGGCCGGCCTGAGCCACCAGCTCCTTCAGGTTCTCCGGATGCCGCGACGAGAAGAACACCTCGTGCCCGGCGTTCGCCCAGAGCAATCCGAGCGCCCCGCCCTGGCGGCCCGAACCGATGATGCCGATCTTCACCGGCGCCGCCTTCGCGGCGAGCGGTCGGAACGACGCGACCAGGGCCGCAGCCATGGTCGAGCCGCCGATGAGGAACGAACGGCGCGACGGGTCGTGGTGCCAGGTCATCAGGCCCTCCAGTGAGTCGCGCGGAGTCTACACCGGCACGGCGCGCACGTGCCACGCCGCGCGCCCCGGCCCCTAGTCCCCGGCGCCTGGCTCGTTCACGTATTCGAAGCCGAATCGCCCCTTCACGCACAGGTTGCCGCGCGTCACGCCGTTCTCGAAAGGCGAGGTGACCTTGACGATCCGCTCGTCCTGCACGTGCGCGGTCAGCGTGCACCCGACGCCGCAGTAAGGACAGATCGTGTCTACGGCAGTCTGCCGTTCGGGCGCCCACTGGCCCGCCTGCCGCAGCGTGAACTCGGGCTTCGCCATGAGGGCGCCGGTCGGACAGACGGCGATGCAGTTGCCGCAGTAGACACAGGCGGATTCCGGCAGCGGCACGTCGAGTTCCGTCGAGATGTGCGCGTGGAAGCCGCGGCCAGCCACCGCGATCGCGAAGGTGTTCTGCGCGTCGGTGCCGCACGCCTCGACACATTTGTAGCAGAGCACACACTTCGAATAGTCGCGCACGTAGAGGTCGTTGTCGTCCTTGACGGGCTGCGCGACGGTGGCGGCCTGCGGACCGAAGCGTGCCGGCTCGGCGCCGTATTCCGCGAGCAGCGGCTGCAGGTCGTCGGCGGTCGAGAGATCCACGGACGAAGCCAGCAGTTCCAGCACCACCTTGCGCGACGTGCGGACGCGCGGCGAGTTGGTCTGCACCTTCATGCCGGGTTCGGCCTGCCGCGAACAGGCCGGCGCGAGGACGCGGGCGCCTTCCACCTCGACGACGCAGACGCGGCAGACATTCACGGGCGTGAGCGTCTCGAGGTAACAGAGCGTGGGCACGTCCTTCCCCGCGGCACGGCAGGCATCGAGCAGCGTCGCGCCCTCGGGCACGCTGACGGAGGCGCCATCCACCGACACGGTCACCGTGGCCCGTGGCGGCGCCGGCGGTGCCTCCGGCAGCGCGGCCGCGCGCGGCGGCAGCGAGAACCAGATTTCGTCGTGCTGACTCACAGCGCACTCCCGCTTCTGAAGACCTGCAGCCGGGCCACCGCGGATTCGACGGCCGACGAGGCGGTCTGGCCCAGACCACAGATGGACGCATCACGCATGGCCTGGCCCAGTTCGGTCAGGACCGCCAGGCGCTCGGCGCGCGCCGTCACGCCGACATCGGCGCGGAGCTGTGCCAGCAGCTCGCGCTGCCGCACGGTGCCGACGCGGCACGGCACGCACTGGCCGCAGCTCTCGTCCTCGAAGAAGGCGGCGATCCGGCCGAGCACGTCTGCGAGGTCCACGGTGTCGTCGAACACCATCACGACGCCGGAACCCAGGGTGAGCCCGGCGGCGCGGGTGTCCTCGAAGGTGAGGCGCTGCGTCAAAGACTCTGGGCCCACGAACACGCCCGCTGCGCCCCCAAGCAGGATCGCCTGCAGGTCACGCGCGCCCTCCACGCCGCCCGCCTGCGCCACGACCTCGCCGAGCGTGACGCCGAACGGCAGTTCGTAGAGGCCCGGTCGCGCCACGTGGCCCGACACGCAGAAGAGGCGCGTGCCGGTGGAGGCCGGGGTGCCGCGGGCCGCCCACGCCGCAGCGCCCTCCGTGAGGATGGGCAGCACGTTGGCGAGCGTCTCGACGTTGTTGACCACGGTGGGCTTGCCAAAGACGCCGGCCTGGCTCGGGAACGGTGGTTTCGACCGCGGCTCCCCACGTTTGCCCTCGAGCGAGTTGAAGAGCGCCGTTTCCTCGCCGCAGATGTAGGCGCCGGCGCCGCGCCGGATCTCGAGGTCGAAGCTGTAGCCCGATCCTGCGACATCCGGGCCGAGGAGACCCGCCGCCCGCGCCGCAGCCGCGGCCTGCGCGATCCGGGCTTCGGCATCGGGATATTCGCCACGCACGTAGAGAAAGCCACGCGTGCTGCGCG
Organism: Acidobacteriota bacterium; assembly: GCA_016789705.1. Taxonomy (GTDB): domain Bacteria; phylum Acidobacteriota; class Vicinamibacteria; order Vicinamibacterales; family UBA2999; genus CADEFD01. Next base: position 4,743 of record JAEUQR010000083.1, on the reverse strand, counting down.
TGGCGATGCCGCAGATGGTCATCGCCTCGATGATGGCGAACGGATCGCCGGCCATGAGCACGCGGTCCTTGAAGGTGCCCGGCTCGGACTCATCGGCATTGCAGACCACAAAGTGTGGCTCGGCAGGCTCGGCGGCCACCGCCGCCCACTTCACGCCGGTCGGGAATGCCGCGCCGCCGCGGCCCATGAGTTTCGCGGCCGTCACCTCGGCGATGATCCCGGCCGGCCCGAGTTCGAGCGCGCGCGCCAGTGCCTCGTAACCGCCGGCGGCGCGATAGGCCTCGAGGCTGGCCGGGGCGACGACGCCGACGCGCCTGAGCAGCGTGAGCCCCGGCTGTCCGGCCTGCGGCACGACCGCGCGCAACTCCGCGAGCGATCCGGCGAGATGGCCGGGCGAGGCGGACGCGAGCGCCCGGGTGAGCGCCGCGACGCCGCTCACCGGGGCCACGACCGCGCGGGTGGCCGCCGCGCCGGCCGTGACGACGAGCGCCGCCGGCGCGCGTTCGCATTGCCCGAGGCACGGGCTGCGCATCCAGGTCGTGCCGCGACCGTCGGGCGCCGTGCCTTCGGCACCGAGGGTGTCCGCGAGCGAGGCGCACAGCGTTTCGGCGCCCCGCGCCCGGCACGCGATGTCGTCACACACGTGCGCCACGGCGGCGGCACGCGGTGCGGTCGCGAACAGGTGGTAGAACGTGAGCACGCCCCACGCCTCGGCCGGCGGCACGATGAGGCGCTGACAGATGTAGTTGAGCGCGCCACGGCTCACCCAGCCGACGCGGTCCTGCACGGCATGGAACGCGGGCAGCAGCAGGTGGCGCTGCGCCACGGCCGCCGGCCGGCCGCCGCGGGCGCTGCGGCCATCACGCGCGATGTCGCGGTCGCCGCCGGCCCAGCCGGTGGACGGCGCACCGAGCAGGGCGTCCACGGCGGCCCGCTCCTCGGCGTTCGCCTCCGGTCCGACGACGTGAATGTCCACCGTGACTCCTCGCTAGAGATCGAGCACGTCGATCCGCACGGCCGCCGCCTTGAACTCGGCGGTGCCTGACTTCGGATCGATGGCGTCGATGGTGAGGTGATTCGTCGCCACCTCGTCCGGAAAATGGAACGTCATGAACGTGAGACCGGGCCGCAGCGCCGTGTCGATGTGCACCGGCGCCACGACGCTGCCGCGCCGCGAGCGCACGCGCACGCGCTGCCCTTCCACGACGCCGAGCCGGGCGGCATCTTCCGGCGAGACGTCGAGGGTTTCGCCGCGGCGCACGGGCGAGGCGTACGGAGCGGTCTGCACGCCGGTGTTGTACTCCTCGAGCCGGCGGCCGGTCGTGAGGCGGAAGGGATACTCGGCGTCGAGCCCTTCGACGGGCAGGGCGTGCTCGACGACCGAGAACGGCGCGCGTGGTCCACGCACGGGCCGCTCCCACAACCGCCCGTGCAGGAAGGCTTCACCGGGATGCGCCTCGTCGTAGCACGGCCACTGGAGACCGCCCTCGGCGAGCCGCGCGTAGCTCATCCCGCCGTGCACCGGCGAGAGTGCACGCAGCTCGTTCCAGATGCCCTCGGCATCGGTGGCCGGCCAGCGCGCCCCCATCCGCCCAGCGAGGTCGACGATGATGGCGAGGTCTTCGCGGCTCTCACCAAGCGGCGCCTTGGTGCGGCGCACGCGCTGCACGCGCCGCTCACTCGACGTCACCGTGCCTTCCGACTCGAAGGCGCCGGCCGCCGCCGGCAGCACCACGTCGGCGAGTTCCGCCGTGGCCGTGCGCATCACGTCCTGCACGACCAGGATGTCGACGCCGGCCAGCAGCGCCTCGGCATGGTGCTGATCGGCTTCCGACTGCGCCGGGTTCTCGCCGATGACGTAGAGCGCCGTCAGATCGCCGCGCCCCATCGCCTCGAACATGCCGCTCAGATGCCAGCCCTTCTTGGGCGGCACGGTGACACCCCAGGCGCGATCGAACCGCGCGCGCACCGTGTCGTTCTCGACATGCTGGAACCCGGGCAGCCGATCTGGCAGCGCGCCCATGTCGCCGCCGCCCTGGACGTTGTTCTGGCCGCGCAGCGGATTGATGCCCGAGCCCCAGCGTCCGACGTGGCCGGTGAGCAGCGCGAGGTTGATGAGGCTGAGGACGTTGTCGACGGCGTTGTGGTGTTCGGTGATGCCGAGCGTCCAGCAGATCATCGCCCGCGGCGCGCCGGCGAAGGCATGCGCCATCTCACGGATGACGGCGGCCGGTACGCCCGTGGCCTGCTCGCCGCGCTCGAGAGTCCACGGCAGCACCGCCGCCTTGAAGGCCTCGAAGCCGGTCGTGGCCTCGCGGATGAATTCGTTGTGCGCGAGTCCGGCGACGATGATCTCGCGCGCCATCGCATGCGCGAGCGCGATGTCGGTGCCGACGTCGAGGCCCGCCCACACGTCGGCCCACATGGCCGACGACGTGCGCCGCGGATCGATCGCATGGAGCCGCGCGCCCCGCTTCACCCCGGTCAGCAGGTGGTGGAAGAAGATCGGATGCGTCTCACGCGCATTCGATCCCCACAGCAGGATGCAGTCCGTCTCCTCGATCTCGCGGTACGAGGTCGTGCCGCCGCCCATGCCGAAGACCGCCGCCAGACCGGCGACGCTGGGGGCGTGTCAGGTGCGGTTGCAGGAGTCGATGTTGTTCGACCCGATGACGGCGCGGGCGAACTTCTGCGCCGCGTAGTTCATCTCGTTCGTGCTCTTCGAACAGCTGAAGAGCCCGAACGCCTGCGGTCCCCGTCGCGTCACGACGTCACGGAAGCCGGCAGCCGCCCGATCGAGCGCTTCGTCCCATGTTGCCCGCCGCAGCGCGCCGCCCTTGACGTCGCGCACGAGCGGATGTGTCAACCGTTGCATGCGAGCCATACGCGAAGAGTAGCACCGAGCGCGGGCGCCGGCGGCCACTATGGCGCGTCGGCCGTCCAGTGCGCGAGCGGCGTCGAGAGCAGCAGGTAGCGCCGACGCAGGTCCACTACGCGAGTGGCCAGCTCCGTGACCGGAAACTCCCGCGCCCGGCAGCGGTCGCGCAGGCGGCGGATTTCGTGGCGGTACAGGTCGTTCACCGCTTCGCGCAGCCGTTCGGGCGTGGTGTCGGGGCCGGGCCGCAGCCCGTGCGTGGCGAGTGCGTCGAGGATGTGGGGACGATACGTGGGCATGGCCGCCTAGGGCGTGCAGCGCGGCAGATAGCCGCGGGCTTCGGCGGCGAGCGGTCCGGGCGTCGCCTCCCGGGCCAGCCCGGCGGCGACGCGTCGGTAGGCGTCACAGGCGCCGGCGCGGTTCCCGCGCCGATCGCGTGCCCGTGCCAGGCCGCGCCACGCCGCCGGCGTGTCAGCCACGGCGAGCGCGCGCGTAAACGCCGCTTCCGCGAGTTCGTAGTCATCGACGCCGTGCCAGAGTTCGCCTTCGCCGAGGTCGATGGGCAGCGGCAGCACGGGCGTCGGGCCGACCAGCGCCAGGCGGGCCGAGAGCGCCCGCGCCTCCTCAATCCAGACGAGCATCTCGTCGCGCTCATCCTGCGCCGCGGCCGTCGCCGCCCGCAGCAGGGCCGCTGCGTAGGCGGCCTCGGACCGGGGCGGACCAAGCGCCGTCACGGCAGTGACGGCCGCCGTCACGGGCGCCAGTGCCTCGGGCGTGCCGCCGCGATCGGCCGCCGCCACGGCCCCGTTCCAGCCGTGCCAGCTCCACGACGCCAGCCGCAAGGAGAAGCAGCCACTCTCCGCCGTGTCGCCGGCGGCAGCGAGCCGGGCCGCTTCAGCGACGTCGCCCCGCGCGGTCGCAGCCGCCATCTCGGCCAGCACGCGGCGCGCTTCGGCAGCACACCGATCGGGTGCCGTCTGCGGCGCGACGCCGAGCGCCAGCACGACGATCCAGGCCATCACGTCCGGGGACATTCGTATACAACCAATTATGCGGTGCCAGCCCTGCACTGGCCACCGTCTGGGGTTATCATGTGCGCGACTGGAAGGAGTCGCCAGATGAAGATTGCACGTTCCTCCGCGTCACGCCGACGCGGCCTCGCCGTGATGGCCTCGACGATCGCCGTCGCCTCCCTGGCCATCGCCGGCGCACAGCAGGCCCCGGCCGGCACGGCCGGCCAGAAGCCCGCGGCCCCCGCCGCGCCAGCGGCCCCTGCCGCCCCCGCGGTGCCCACGTTGCCTGCGCCCACCCGCGCCATCGTGCCGGTGGCCGCGAGCTCCGTGGCGGCCAAGCCCGATCAGTGGGTCGGTGAATACGTCGCCATGACCGGCATCGTCGAAGCCAGCGTGGGCAAGATGGCGTTCACGGTCGATCAGGACAAGACCAAAGCCGCGCCCGAGGTGCTCGTGCTCGCCGGCCGCATGAGCGACCCGGTCACGCCGAACACCTACGTCACGGTCATCGGCCTGCTCATGAAGTACGACCCGGCCGACGTCGCCGCCAAGTCGAAGGTGCATGCGCAGGATCTCGGCGCCGACGCCGCGAAATACAAGGGCAAGCCCGTCGTGCTCGCAACCTCGATCGTGAACGACAAGATGCTCGACCTCGCGCGCTTCATCCCGCCGCCCATGACACCCGACGAAGAAGGGCTGCAGAAGGCGATGCGCGGCGTGCCCGCGGCATCGGGCGAACTGCGCAAGGGTGCCGACGCGTCGAACGTCGAACTGGCGACGAAGAACGTGGCGGCGCTGGCCGCCGCCTTCGCCGAGACCGAAGCGTTCATGAAGAAGCGCGGCAAGCTCGACGCC
>JAEUQR010000047.1 GCA_016789705.1 Acidobacteriota bacterium | reverse complement strand
GGGGGCCTCACCGGGACGACGTTCCACCGCGTGGTGCGGCAGGGCATCGTGCAGGGCGGCGACCCGCTCACGAAGGATCCGGCCACGCGGGGCAAGGCCGGCACCGGCGGGTTGAACCTCGTGGCGCGCGAGGGCCTCAGCGAAAAGCACACGCGCGGCGCCGTGTCGGCGGTCATCGTGCCCGGGCGTCCCGACAGCGGCGGCACGCAGTTCTTCATCTGCATCGTCGATCAGCCGTCGCTCGACGGGCAGCACACGGTCTTCGGCCGCGTGAGCGAGGGCCTGCGTGTGGCGCAGCGCATCTCCGAAGGCGCCGCCGATGACAAGGGCGTGCCCGTCGAACCGGTAACCGTCACCGCCGTCGTCATTCGCGACAAGCCGGCCGAGGTGCCGCCGCCCTTCGCGACGGAGTCGGTCGAGGCGTTGGCCCGCGTCACGGCGGTGCTCGAGACGTCGCTCGGCGACATCACCATCGGCTTCACGCCCGACAAAGCGCCCGAACACGTGCGCAACTTCCTGCGCCTGGCCGCCCTCGGCGTCTACGACGGCACTACGTGGCATCGCGTCGTGAAAGGCTTCGTCGTGCAGACGGGCATGATGACCACGCGCAAGACGCCGCTCACCGACGCCCAGGAGCGGCACATCCGGCAGATGAAGGCGGAGTTCAACGACCAGCCGCACGAGGTCGGTATCGTGTCGATGGCCCGTCAGGCCGAGTTGGATTCGGCCAGCACCTCGTTCTTCATCGTGACGGCGCGGGCACAGTCGCTCGACCAGAAGTACACGGTCTTCGGCAAGGTGCTCTCGGGCCTCGACGTGGTCAAGGCGATCGAGGCCGTGGCGGTGAACGGCGAAGCGCCGGTGGACGAGGTCACGCTCCGGCGCGTGCGCGTCGTCACACCGTAGGCGTCACTCGCCGGCCGGCGCGTCGTCGTCGAAGGGGAGGCGGGGCAGCTCGACGCCGCGGCGCGTGCGGACGGCCGGCGCGGGCGGCGCGGCCGAGTCCGTGAGGTTGTGCACGCTGACGCCGAGCAGGCGCACCGGACGCGCGCCGGCCTCGGTCTTCGTCAGCAGTTCGAGGGCGCGGACGGTGAGCGGTCCCGGCTCACGCGTCGGCTCGGCGCTGTGGCTGCGGGTGATGGTCTCGAAGTCGGCGTAGCGCACTTTGATCGTGACCGTGCGGGCAAAGAGCGTCCGCTTCTCGAGCCAGGCGGCACATTCCCCGGCCATCTCCGCAATCTCCCGCCGGATCTCCTCGAGGTGCGCGAGGTCGTGTTCGTAGGTGCATTCCGAGCCCGACGACTTCGACGGCCGGTCGGGCTGCACGGCCCGGGCATCGCGTCCCTCCGCCAGGTCCTTCAGCCAGTCGGCGAGGGTGCCGACGATGCCGCGCAGCGCCTCGAGATCGGCGGCGCGCACGTCCACGAGGCGCGTGATGCCGTGGGCGGCGAGCTTCTGCGCGGTGACCGGACCGACGCCCCAGAGCGCGTCCACCGGCAGCTCCTGCAGGAAGCGCTCGACCCGCTCGGGTGCAATCACCGTGAGGCCGTCGGGCTTCTGCCAGCCCGAGGCAATCTTCGCGAGGAACTTGTTCGGCGCGACACCGGCCGACGCCGTGAGACCGGTGGTCTCGCGGATCGCAGCCTTGAGCCGCCGGGCCACCGCCATCCCGAGCGGCTCGTGCCAGGCGTTCTCGGTCACGTCGAGGTAGGCCTCGTCGAGCGACAGCGGCTCGACGAGCGGCGTCACCTCGCGGTAGAGCGCGAAGATCTGCTGCGAGATCTGCCGGTACTTCTGGAAGTCGGGCCGCACGATGACGAGCGACGGACAGAGCCGCACGGCCCGCGACATCGGAATCGCCGAGCGCACGCCGAAGACCCGCGCTTCGTAGCTGGCGGCGGCGACCACGCCGCGCTTGTCGGGCGCGCCGCCGACGGCGACCGGCCGGCCGCGCAGCTCGGGATTGTCGCGCTGCTCGACCGACGCGTAGAACGCGTCCATGTCGATGTGGAGAATGCGCCGCATGCGCCGCGCTCCATTCTGTCGTACCCGGCCGAAGCCTCGCCGAAGCCCCGAGGAGGCCGCGCAGCGGCGAAGGCGGGCGGGTCTCGGTTCAGTGCCAGGGTGTCCAGGCGCGGAAGTGGCCGTGCCGGGCCTCGAGCAACTCGCCGATGGTGATGGCGGCGTGGATGAGGCCGACGTGTGTGTAGGCCTGCGGGAAGTTGCCGAGCTGCCGCCCGGTCTCGGGTTCGATGTCCTCGGCGAACAGGCCGAGGGCGTTGGCGTGACCGGCGAGGCGGTCGAACAGCGCCACCGCCTCGTCGAGACGCCCCGTCATCGCCAGCGCCTCGGCCCACCAGAACGAGCAGATGGTGAAGGCGCTCGTCGTCGCGCCGAAGTCGTCGTCGTGGCGGTAGCGCTGCATGAGGCCACCGTGCGTCAGCAGTCGCTCGTACTCGCGGACCGTCGAGACGAAGCGCGGATCGCGCGGCTCGACGATGCCGAGCGTGGCCAGTAGCAGATTCGAGGCATCGGGATGCACGCCGTCGAGCGCCTGCGTGAAGAAGCCGCGCTCGACGTTGTAGGCGCCGGCGAGTACGCGCGTCTGCTCGGCGTCGGCCCACGCCTTCCAGGCCGCCGCCCGGTCCGGGAAGCCGAGACGGCGCGCCAGCCGGGCGCCGCGCGAGGCGGCGACCCAGCACAGGACCTTCGAGAACGTGTAGTGGCGGGGCAGGGTCCGGAACTCCCAGAGCCCGGTGTCGTGTTCGCGCGAGGCCTGGATCGATTCCGTGACGAGGCGCTCGATGAGCGGCATGAGCGTGGGGTCGTCATCGATGCGCGGATCCGTCGTGATGGTGTCGAGACAGAGAATCATCTCGCCCATGACGTCGTGCTGGGTCTGCGCGTAGGCGGCATTGCCGACCCGCACCGGACCAGCGCCGGCAAAGCCGGCAAGGTGCGGCAGCTGCGTCTCCACGAGGTCCCGCTCGCCGCCGATCCCGTACAGCGGCTGCAGCGGGCCGTCGTCGGCCACGTCGCGCAGGAACGACACGAAGCGCTCACCCTCTGAGAGGTACGACAGGCGGCGCAGCGCCTCGACGACGAAGGCCGAGTCACGCAGCCAGCAGTAGCGGTAGTCCCATGTGCGCTCGGTGCCGAGTGCCTCGGGAATGCTCGTCGTGGCGGCCGCGATGATGGCGCCGGTGTCGAGATACTGGTGCAGCTTGAGGCAGAGAGCCGACCGCAACACGGCTTCGGGGCGGAACGACGGCAACGCGCACGTCTTGGCCCACGCCACCCAGCCGGCCCTGGTGCGCTCGAACGCGTGTTCGACGGCATGCGGGTCGTGCACCTCGGGCGGCCGCCCGGCGCTCAGCACGAAATAGCAGGGGCGGTCGACGCGGAACGGACGGCCGTCGGTGATGGTCGTGGCCGGCACGTTCGAGTGCAGATAGAGGCGCTGCGGCCCGCCCAGCACGTCGAGGCCCTCGGCCGTGATCGCCAGGTCCACGTCCGCGCGGGCGTAGTCGGGGCGCGGGTCGAAGACGACGCGCAGGCGCGGCGCCCCGGCGAGCGGCCGCACCAGCCGGTGGACCTCGGCCGGCGCATTGACGCCGAGGCCCGCCGGGATGCGCGGGGCGAAGTCGAGCACCTCGCAGGCGCCCTCCGCCGTGCGGATCTCGGTGCGCAGGATGTTCGAGCCGCGCAGGTAGGCCATCCGGCCGACATCGCCCTGCTCGGGCACGAACTGGAAGCGTCCGCCGTTGGTCTCGTCGAGCAGCCGCCCGAACACCGACGGGCTGTCGAAACGCGGCAGGCACAACCAGTCGATGCTCGTGTCGGGGCCGACGAGCGCGAGCACGCTGCCGTTGCCGATGGCGCCGTGGGCGAGGTCGGGGGGCGTCATCCGCGGCGCACGTCGGCGAGGCGGCACGCTTCCGACAGCAGCGTGCCGGCCCAGTCGTAGACGGTGTGCGAGAGCACCTCCGCCCGCAGGTTGCGCATCCGCCGGCGTTGTTCGTCCGGCGCCATGCGCAGCGAGTCGTCGATGGCGGCGGCGAACTCGTCGGTGGCGAAGGGATTCACCGGCACGACGTCGGCGAGAGCCCGGGCGGCGCCGGTGAACTGCGAGAGCACCAGCACGCCTTGTTCGTCGCCGCGGGCGGCGATGAACTCCTTGGCCACGAGGTTCATCCCGTCGTGCAGGGACGAGACGACGCAGACGTCGGCGGCGCGATAGATGGCGCCGACCTCCTCCGGTGAATGGTGTTCGTGGCGGAAGAGCACGGGCGTCCAGGTCTTCGTGCCGAAGTGCTGGTTCACCCGGTCCACGATGGCCTTCACTTCCTCGCCGAGCGAGTGGTAGCGATCGATGCGTTCGCGGGTCGGCGCGCCGATCTGCAGGAACACGACGCGTTCGCGCCATTCCGGCCAGCGTTCGAGCATCCGCTCGAACGCCTGGAGGCGCTCGGGAATCCCCTTCGTGTAGTCGAGGCGGTCCACGCCCATCACGAGCTTTGCCTCGCCGACGCGCAGGCGCTTCCGTGTCGCCGCCACGTCGCGCGCCCAGTCGCGGCCGGGCGTCACCGACGTCCACAGTCCCGGATCGATGCTGATCGGGAAGGGCTTGACGTAGGTGCGGTGGCCGCCGCGGTGCACGGCGAAGTGTTCCCGGTCGATGCGCGCCTCGAGCGTGCGGTCGACGGTTTCGAGGAAGTTGTTGCAGTGGTACTGGATGTGGAACGCCAGCAGATCGTTGCCGAGCAGGCCGTCGAGGATCTCGTCGCCCCACGGGCAGATGCGGAACGCCTCGGCGTTCGGCCAGGGAATGTGCCAGAACTGGCAGACGACGGCGTCGGGCCGCGCCGCCTTGACCATCCGCGGCAGCAGCGCGAAGTGGTAGTCCTGCACGAAGACGATGGCGCGCTTGTCGCCGATCTCGTCGATGACGGTGTCGGCGAAGCGGCGGTTCACTTCGACGTACTCGCGCCAGTCGTGTTCGTCGAAGACCGGCCGCGCGTAGGCGATGTGGCAGAGCGGCCAGAGCGCGCTGTTGGCGAGGCCGTAGTAGTAGCCCTCTTCCTCGCGGTCGGTCAGCCACACGCGCCGCAGCGTGTAGGACGGCTCATCCGGCGGTACGGAGACGCGGCCGGCCGCGTCGGCGGTGGCGCGATCACCCGAGCCGCTGCCGTGCGCCACCCACGTGCCGCCGCAGGCGCGCATCACCGGATCGAGCGCGGTCACGAGGCCGCTCGCCGGCTGCATCCACGTGAAGCGTTCGGCGGGCTTGCGGCCGACGAGCCGGCCGACGAAGCCCGGCCGGCGCACGTGTTTCACGTGCACGTAGGGTTCGCGGTTGGCGACCACGACGAGCCGCGTATCACCGAGCCGCGCGACGACGTTCGACACCAGGGCCGCTGCCGTCATCGGCCCCCCTCGAGCGCGAGCGCCTCGGCAAGATCGGCGAGCAGCGCCGCGACGTCGGCGGGGGCATCGAGCCGGTAGCGCGCGGCCGAGGCCCGGCGGCCGACGACGACCGACACGCCGTCGCCCACGGCACGGAACGCGTCTTCGTCGGTCAGGTCGTCGCCGAAGTAGACGAGCGCCGGCGTCTCGCCGGTGTCGCGTTCCACGTCGTGGGCTATCCAGCGAACGGCGTCGCCCTTGTTCCACGCGGCAGCCGGCAGGTATTCGTGCACGTCGGCACCGACGAGCTGGCGCAGCGCGCCGGCGGTGAGCCACGGCGCGGCCGTGGCATCGGCGGCGGCGAGGACGCGGGCGCGATCGTCGCGGGCGACGCCGCGCACGTGCACCGCCACCGCCGCCCCTTTGGCTTCGAGGCGGGCACCCGCCCAGCCGGCCACCAGCGGTGCGAGCGACGTTTCGAGAGCCTGCACTGCGGTGAGGGCGCGCTCGACCGCGTCGTGACGCCAGCTACGGTCGTCGACGACGATTTCGAGGCCATGCAGTCCGGCCATGTACACCTCCGAGCCGAGCGGGACCCGGCGGGCGAGGTCAGCGACACGACGGCCGCTGACGAGCCCGAGGGTCACATGCGAGAGAGACGACAGCGCAACGAGCGCGGCAAACGCGTCCGACCGGATCCGGGGAAGGGTGGGGTCGAGATCGAACTCGGCCAGGGTGCCGTCGAAGTCCGACAGCACCACCAGCCGTGCGCCGCGCCGCCGCGCCACACAGGCGCGGAGGATGTCCGCGAACACGCAGCCATCCTAGATCGCGGTCGCGCGCAATTGCTACCGCGGCCGTGCGTGACGTCCGGAGACGCGGCCGCGGCGGCGCGGTGGCCACGCGTGCCGTCGCCCCGTGTGACTCATCGTCCCGTGCTGCCGAAGCCGCCGCGCGACGGACCGTCGGTGGTCGTGGTCTCGACGAACGTCACACGCGGCGCGGCGAGCACCATGCCCTGCGCGATGCGGTCGCCGGCGGCGACGTGCACCGGCGCGTCCGTGACGTTCAGCACCTGGATCTTCACCTCGTCGGTGGGGCCGCAGTAGTCGCTGTCGATGACGCCCATGCCGTTGGCGACGATGAGGCCGCGCTTGAGCGGCGTGCTGCTGCGGGCGAGGATGGCGAGGAAGTGGCCCTCGGGCACGCGCACGACGAGGCCCGTCGGCACGAGCGCGATGCCGTGCGGCGGCACCACCGTGTCGGCCGAGGCGGCGAGATCGAACGCGGCGGCGCCGGACGTGCCGTAGGCGGGAATGGAGACGTGCGGGGCGAGGCGCGTGATCGTCAGGGTCATGTGCCACTCATTTTAGGCGGGGCTCGGGGCTCGGGCCCCGGGGCTCAGCGCACCGGCATCATCGGTGCTGGCCCGGGCCCACCGGAAAGCAGGCATGATGGAGGGCCGGCCGGGCGACCAACGGACCGGCTGCCGCGTCTCAAGGACACCCATGACTCTTCGTCTGCCGTTCGTCCCCGCTCTCGTCGCTCTGGCCGTCACGGCCGTTGCCGCCAGCGCGTCCGCCCAGGGCGCCGCGCCGGCCACGGCGCTACCCGCCGTCGCGACCGACCCGGCCGCGGTGCTGCCGCTCGACCCGGCGATTCGCAGCGGCCGGCTGCCGAACGGGCTGCGCTACTTCCTGCGGCAGAACGCCCGGCCGGCCAACCGTGTGTCGCTGCGCCTGGCCGTCGACGTCGGCAGTATTCACGAAGACGATGACCAGCGCGGGCTCGCGCACTTCCTCGAGCACATGGCGTTCAACGGCAGCACACACTTCAAGCCGGGAGAACTCGTGGCGTTCCTCGAGTCAATCGGCGCGCGGTTCGGCCCGCACGTGAACGCCTCGACGTCGTTCGACGAAACCATCTACATGCTCGACGTGCCCACCGATCGCCCGGGCTACGTGGACAAGGGCCTGCTGGCACTGCGCGACTTCGCCGGCGGCGCCTCGCTCACGAGCGAGGAGATCGACAAGGAGCGCGGCGTCGTGCTCGAGGAATGGCGCGGTCGCCTGGGCGCCGGGTCGCGGGTGACCGATCAGCAGCTGCCGGTCCTCTTTGCCGGCTCCCGCTATGCCGACCGGCTGCCGATTGGCCTGCCCGACACGCTGCGCACCTTCCCGCACGAGCGCCTGCGCGACTTCTACCGCACCTGGTATCGCGCCGATCGCATGGCAGTCGTAGTGGCCGGCGACCTGCCGCTCGACGACGCCGAGCGGCTCGTGCGAGAGCGATTCTCCGACCTCCCCACGCCGACGGCACCGGCGCCCGACGTGCCGCGGGTCGTGCCGCCGCACGCCGAGACCCTCTACAAGATGGTGACCGACAGCGAAGCGCAGCGATGGAGCGTCACGGCGGCGTTCAAGCGCACGCCCGAGCCCGAGGGCACGGTGGGGGCGTATCGCCGGTCGGTCGTGCGCGGGCTGGCGCTCGCGATGCTCAACCAGCGCCTTTCGGAAATCGCCCGGCGGCCCGATGCGCCGTTCCTCAGTGCCGACGCCGGCGCCTCCGGCCTTGGCCGCGCGCTCGCGATCTTCGAGCTGAGCGCGGAGGTCCCGGCAGGCCGGATCGGTCCGGGCCTCGACGCCGTGGTGCGCGAGGCGCGGCGGGCGCAGCAATTCGGCTTCACGCCGCCCGAGATCGACCGCGCCCGTCAGGCGCTGCTCGCCGGCTACGAGCAGGCGTTCAACGAACGCGGCAACGCCGAGAGTCCGTCACTCGCGAACGAACTGGTGCGGCATGTCCTGCAGGGCGAGCCGGCCCCCGGCATCGCCTACGAGTTCGCGCTGGTGCGGGGGTTCCTGCCCGGTATCACGGCCGCCGAGCTCACCGCCGCGATGGGGGCGCTCGTGCGCGATGACAGCCGCGTCGTGCTCGGCGTGTCGCCGGCCGTGCCCTCGGCCCCCACCGACGACACCCTGCGCACGGCGCTCGCCGCCGCGTTCGTGGGCGAGGTCACGCCGTGGAGCGACGGCCTGGCCGGGCGGGCGCTCGTTCCGTCGCCGCCCGCGCGTGGTCGCGTGACCGGCCGCCGGCAGATCCCCGAGGTGGGCGTGACCGTGCTCACGCTGTCGAACAGCATGGAGGTGTGGCTCAAGCCCACCACGTTCAAGGCCGACCAGGTCGTGTTCAGCGCGTATGCCTACGGCGGCGGCTCGCTGGCCTCCGAGGCCGACTACAGCGAGGCGGCGCTCGCGCCGGCCCTGGTGGCGATGGGCGGCCTCGGCGGGCTCACGCCCGTGGATCTCGAGAAGGTGCTCGCGGGACGGATTGCGTCGGCGTCGCCCGACATCGACAGCCACACGCACGGTGTCTCCGGGTCGTCCACGCCGAAAGACCTCGAGACCGCGCTGCAGCTCGTCTATCTGACCTTCACGGCGCCGGGGCTCACGAACGAAGGGTTCGCCCTGCTGCAGCGGCGCTTCAGCGCGATGCTCGAGAACCAGCGGCAGAGTCCCCGGTACCTCTTCGGCGAAAAGGTGCGCGAGCTCACGACCTCCGGGCACTACTCGGCCAAGAGCCTGAGCGCGGCCGACGTCCAGGCGCTCGACCTGCAGGTGATGCGCCGTGACTACGCCGCGCGGTTCGGCAACGCCGCCGACTTCACGTTCTTCATCGTGGGGGCTTTCGACGAGGCGGCGGTCGTGCCGATGGTGGAGCAGTGGCTGGCCTCGCTGCCCTCGACCGGCCCGCGCCGCACCGCGTTTCGCGACATGGGCATGACCTTCCCGGCGGGCGCGGCGAAGGCCGAGGTCGTCAAGGGCAAGGAGCCGGCCAGCCAGACGGCCATGGCCTTCTTCGCCGACACCGGCCTGAACGAACTCGAGATGCACCGCGCACGCGCCGCCGCCACGCTCGTCGGCATGCGCCTGCGCGACATCCTGCGCGAGCAGCTCGGGGGCACCTACGGCGTCAGCGTGAACTATGGCAACACGGCGCCCCAGAAGGGCTACGGCACGATGACCGTGTCGTTCGGCAGCGCGCCCGACCGCGTGGAGGCGCTGCAGAAGGCGGTGGTCGATGAAGTGACGCGGCTGCGTACCGAGGGGCCATCGGCGGACGACCTGCAGAAGGTGCAGGAGATGGAGCGACGCGAGCTCGAGACCTCCGCCACCCAGAACCAGTACTGGCTCGGCTCGCTGCAGACGGTGCACATGCTCGGCTGGGACGCCGCCACGATCGCGCGCCGGGTGGAGCGCACGAACGCACTCACCGTGCCCATCCTGCACGAGACCATCAGGAAGTACTTCCCGCTCGATCGTTACGTGGTCGTCACGCTCAAGCCCGAATAGGCGGGGGTTCGGGCCGGGGCCCGGGACTCGGGGCTGCGGTAGAATCCGTGAGTTGGTTCGCGGCGGCGTCGCGGAGCTGCGGGAGGCTTCTCTCCCGAGCCCCGGGACCCGGGCCCCGAGCCCCGTCCACATGCCGCAATTCGTCTACACCATGAAGGGGCTCGGGAAAGTCCACGAGCCCGACCACCAGGTTCTCAAGGACATCTGGCTCTCGTTCCTGCCCGGCGCCAAGATCGGCGTGCTCGGCCTGAACGGGTCCGGCAAGTCCACGCTGCTCAAGATCATGGCCGGCCTCGACCAGAACTTCCGGGGCGAGGCGTTCCCCGGCGAAGGGGTGTCGATCGGCTACCTGCCGCAGGAGCCGCAGCTCGACCCCGCCAAGGACGTGCGTGGCAATGTGGAAGAGGGCGTGGCCGCCGTGCGCAAGCTGCTCGACGACTACGACGCCGTGAACATGAAGCTCGGCGAAGAGTTGTCGCCCGAGCAGATGGACAAGGTGCTCGAGGAGCAGGCGCGCCTGCAGGACAAGATCGACGCGACCAACGCGTGGGACCTCGACAGCCGTCTCGACCTGGCGATGGACTCGCTGCGCCTGCCGCCGGCCGACGCCGATGTCACGACGCTCTCGGGTGGCGAGCGGCGCCGCGTGGCGCTCTGCCGCCTGCTGCTGCAGTCGCCCGACCTGCTGCTGCTCGACGAACCGACGAACCATCTCGACGCCGAGTCGGTGGGCTGGCTCGAACGCTTCCTCAAGGACTACCCGGGCACGGTCGTCGCCGTCACGCACGATCGCTACTTCCTCGACAACGTCGCCGGCTGGATCCTCGAACTCGACCGCGGCAGCGGCATTCCGTATCAGGGCAACTACACCGGCTGGCTCGAACAGAAGCAGGGCCGCCTCGCGCAGGAAGAGAAAAGCGAGAGCAAGCGCCAGCGCACGCTGCAGCGCGAACTCGACTGGATCCGCATGTCACCGCGGGCCCGGCAGGCCAAGGGCAAGGCCCGACTCAACGCCTACGAACAGCTCCTTGCGGAAGACACCAGCGAGAAGCTCGACAAGGTCGAGATCTACATTCCGCCCGGTCCGCGCCTGGGCGACATCGTGGTCGAAGCCCGTGGCGTGAAGAAGGCCTACGGTGACACCGTGCTCTTCGACGACCTCACGTTCACGCTGCCGCGCGGCGGCATCGTCGGCGTGATCGGTCCGAACGGCGCCGGCAAGACCACCACGTTCCGCATGATCACCGGCCAGGAACAGCCCGACGCCGGCACCATCCGCCTCGGCGAGACGGTGCAGATCGGCTACGTGGATCAGAACCGCGATGCCCTCGACCCGAACAAGACCGTGTTCGACGTCGTGACCGGCGGCGAGGACGAACTCGAGCTCGGCAAGCGCAAGGTGCCGTCGCGCGCCTACGTGTCGTGGTTCAACTTCAAGGGGGCCGGTCAGCAGCGCAAGGTCGGCACGCTCTCGGGCGGCGAACGCAACCGCGTCCACCTGGCGAAGCTGCTGCGGAAGGGCTGCAACCTGCTGCTGCTCGACGAACCGACCAACGACCTCGACGTCGACACGCTGCGCGCGCTCGAAGACGCGCTCCTCGAATTCCCCGGTTGTGCCGTGGTCATCAGCCACGACCGCTGGTTCCTCGACCGCATCGCCACGCACATCCTCGCCTTCGAAGGTGACTCGCAGGTCACGTGGTTCGAAGGCAACTACCAGGACTACGAGGCCGACCGGAAGCGCCGCCTCGGCGCCGCCGCCGATCAGCCGCACCGCATCAAGTACCGGAAGCTCACACGCTAGGAGGCAGCCATGACGCCCCATGAAGCACGCGCGGCAGTGAACGTGATCGGCACGCAGCTCCAGCACGAGTGGATGACCACCGTGAAGGTGCTCGAGGCCATTCCCGAGGCCAACAAGGACTGGAAGCCCGAAGAGAAGGGCCGCTCGGCGTGGGACCTGGCCGTGCACCTGGCCGGCGCCGACATCTGGTTCCTCGATTCGATCCTGGCCGGCGGGTTCTCGAGCGATCCCGAGGGCGAGAACAAGCTGAAGGCGGCGGCGCCGACACCGGCGAAGCTGGCCGCGTGGTACAAGCACGAGTTTCCGAAGAAGCTGGAACAGGTGCTGGCGCTGCCCGACGTGAAGTTCACCGAGATCATCGACTTCTACGGGATGAAGAACCCGGCGATCGTCTACCTGAACTTCTGCCTCGTGCACGGCGTGCATCACCGCGGTCAGCTCTCGGCCTACCTGCGTCCGATGGGTGGGAAGGTGCCGGCGATCTACGGCGGCAGCGCGGACGAGCCGTTCCCCGGCGCGCCGGCCTGAGGACCGGGGGCCGGGTGTTGGGGGCTGGGGGCTGGGGCGTGCGGATGTCACGCGGTGCGCCGCGGGCTGACGCCTGGCGGCGCGTGTTCCTGCTTGCCGGTGTTGCGCTGCTGGCCACGGCGTGTGCCGGGCCGGTGGCACCCGATCTCGTCATCACGAACGCACGGGTGTTCACGAACGACCCCGCGCGTCCGTGGGCCGAGGCCGTGGCGATGAAAGGGGAGCGCGTCATCGCCGTGGGCCCGGCGGCCGACGCGCTCGCCGCGAAGGGGCCGGCCACCCGTGTCGTCGACGCCGGCGGGCGTGTGCTCGTGCCGGGCTTCAACGATGCCCACGTGCACGTCGACGTCTCGCCCGAGACACTGACTCTCACACTCGAGCAGGACCCGTCACTCGACGCCCTGGCGGCGGCCCTGGCCGCCGCCGACCGCGCCGCGGCGCCGGGCGTGATCCTGCGCGGCAGCATCGGCCCGGCCGCGTGGGAAGCCCCGGCGCTCACGCGGGCCTGGCTCGACGCCCGCGTGCCGGCGCGCCCCGTGTGGCTGCAGATGTGGACCGGCCACGGCGACGTGCTGAATTCGGCGGCCCTCGCGCTCGTCGGCCTCGACGACACGGTCCGCGATCCGGCCGGCGGCCGGCACGGACGCGACGCCTCGGGTCGACTCGACGGGCGGCTCGAAGAGTACGCGGCCTACATCGCCTCGCGGCGCCTCGCCGAGCTGACGCCTTCGGCGCGCGTGGTGTCGCAGTACCGCGCCTTCGCTGATGCGGCCGTGCGCGTCGGCATCACGTCGGTGCAGCTCATGTCCACGGGCCTGCCGGCCCGCCTGTCGGTGCCGCGGCTGCTCGAGGCGGCGACGCCGCTGCGCTGGCGCATCTTCCGGCTGCCGACGACGGCAGCGGGCGCCGAGACCGAGGACGGCCGGCCGCACCTGCCGCCGCAGCCGGGGCCGCGGCTCGACGTGCGCGGCACGAAATGGATTCTCGATGGCACGCCGGTCGAACGCCTGGCGGCGGTGAGCGCCCCCTACACGGACCGCCCGGCCGAACGCGGGCGGATGAACCTCGACGCCGCGGCGCTCGACGTGGTCGTGCGCGAAGGGTACGGCACGGAGAACCAGCTGGCCGTGCACGCGGTGGGTGACGCCGCGATCGAGGCCTATCTGTCGGCGCTCGAGCGCGTGGGGGCGGCCGCGGTCTGGCAGCGCAAACGTCCGCGCCTCGAACACGGCGACATGCTGACACCGGCCCAGATGGCGCGCGCGCGCACGCTCGGCGTCGTGCTGGTGCAGAACCCGGCGCACTTCCTCGACCGCGACACCTTTGCGGCGCGTCTCGGCAGCCGCCTCGGCACCTTCCAGCCGCTGGCGTCGGTGCTGGCCGCGGGGGGGGCGCTGGCGCTCGGGTCCGACGGGCCGCTCAGTCCGTTCCTGAACATCGCGTTCGCCACGTCGCGTCCCGGCCATCCGGCCGAAGCGCTCACGCGCGAACAGGCGGTGGCCGCCTACACGCGGGGCGCCGCGTTCGCCGAATCCACCGAACCCGAGAAGGGCTGGCTCGCGCCCGGCACGCTCGCCGACGTGGCCGTGCTCTCGGATGACCTCTTCACCGTGCCGCTCGAACGCCTGCCCGGCCTCACGAGCGTGCTCACGGTCGTCGGCGGGACCATCGTGTACGATGCCGGCGTCCTACCTCACTAGCCGATGTTTCCAGACCTCCGCACGTTCATGGATCGGCTGCGCGCCGATGCCGACCTCGTCACCATCACCGCGCCGGTCGACGCGCACCTCGAAGCCGCCGAGATTCATCGCCGCGTGATCGCCGCCGGCGGACCGGCGCTGCTGTTCACGAACGTCAAGGGCCGCGGGTATCCGCTCGTCACGAACCTCTTCGGCACCGAGCGGCGCGCCACGCTGGCCTTCGGCGAACATCCGATGCGGTTCATCCGCCGCCTGGTCGATCTGGCGCAGACGATCATGCCCCCCGACGCCGCGAAGCTCTGGGGCGCCCGCGACATCGCCGGCAGCCTGCTGAAGGTGGGCCTGAAGCGCCAGAGCCTCGGACCGGTGACGGAGGTGGTCACCCGCGACCCGCGGCTCGACACCCTGCCGGCACTCACGTGCTGGCCCGACGACGGCGGCCCGTTCGTCACGCTGCCGCTCGTCTACACGGAACATCCAGGGGGGCATGGCCACAATCTGGCGATGTACCGCCTGCACGTGCACGACGCGAACAGCACCGGCATGCACTGGCAGATCGGCAAGGGCGGCGGCTTCCACTACCAGCTCGCCGAGGCGAAGGGACAGGCCCTGCCGGTCACCGTGTTCCTTGGCGGCCCGCCCGCGCTGATTCTCTCGGCGATTGCGCCGCTGCCCGAGAACGTGCCCGAACTGATGCTGGCCTCGCTCATCGCCGGCGAGCGCCTGGCGCGTGTGCCCGGGCCGTACCGCCATCCGCATCCGCTCGTCGCCAATGCCGAGTTCGCGCTCATGGGCGAGGTGCGGCCGCACGAACGGCAGCCGGAAGGGCCCTTCGGCGACCACT
This sequence comes from Acidobacteriota bacterium, assembly GCA_016789705.1. GTDB lineage: Bacteria > Acidobacteriota > Vicinamibacteria > Vicinamibacterales > UBA2999 > CADEFD01. The sequence goes on along the minus strand of JAEUQR010000047.1, from coordinate 6,847 downwards.
ACGGCTACTACTCGCTGCGCCACGACTATCCCGTCTTCCGCGTCCACACGCTGGCGCACAGACGCGACGCCATCTATCCGGCCACCGTCGTGGGGAAGCCGCGTCAGGAGGATTTCTTCATCGGCGACCTGCTGCAGGAGCTGCTCTCGCCGCTCTTCCCGCTCGTGATGCCGGCCGTCGAGCAGCTCTGGTCGTACGGCGAAACCGGCTACCACTCACTCGCCGCGGCCGTCGTCAAGCAGCGCTATCCGCGCGAAGCCATGGCGAGCGCCTTCCGCATCCTGGGGGAAGGGCAGCTCTCGCTGCAGAAGTTCCTGCTGCTCACCGACCGACACGTCGACGTGAAGGACTTCCGCGCCACCCTCGAACACGTGCTGGCGCGCACCGACCCGCGGACGGATCTCTACGTGTTCGGGCACCTGTCGATGGACACGCTCGATTACGCCGGTCCGGCGGTGAACAAGGGGTCGAAGGGCGTGTGGATGGGGCTCGGCGATCCCATTCGCGACCTGCCCCGCGAGTTCCGGCCGCCCGTGCCGCCGCCCGCCGACGTCACCGACGTGCGGGTGTTCTGCGGCGGGTGCCTCGTCGTCGGTGCGCGGCCGTTCGCCGAGGACCGCGATGCGGCGGCGCGCCTGGCCGCGCATCCGGCCTTCGTGGGCTGGCCGCTCCTCGTCGTCTCGGACGAACCGGAACGTGCCACCCGCAGCGCCGTCAACTTCCTGTGGACGACGTTCACGCGCTTCGAGCCGGCGGCGGACATCCACGCGTCGCGTGTCACGCTCGAACGAAACCACGTCGTCTTCACGCCGCCGGTCGCCATCGACGCGCGGATGAAGCCGTGGTACCCGGCCGAGGTGAGCTGCGACCCGGAGACCGCGGACCTCGTCACACGCCGCTGGCGGGAGTACTTCCCGTACGGCAAGGTCGTGATGGGCGACGCCGAACGCGGTCATCTGGACTAGCCGGTCGACTTGCACGTACGATACGAGTCACCGTGAGCGATACCGTCACCCGTGGGATCCGCGTCCAGGTGCGCAGCGTGTACGTGCCCGAACGCAGCGCGCCGCGCGAGCAGCATTTCTTCTTCGCGTATCACGTGCGGATCTCGAACGAAGGCTCTGACACCGCCCAGCTGCAGAGCCGGCACTGGATCATCACCGACGCCAACGGCGACGTGCAGGAGGTGCGCGGCCCGGGGGTGATCGGCGAAACGCCGGTGCTCGAGCCGGGCGCCGCCTTCGAGTACACGAGTTACTGCCCGCTGACGACCGCCGTTGGCACGATGCAGGGCAGTTACACCATGACCACGCCGGCCGGTGAGACGTTCGACGCGGCCATCGCGCCCTTCACACTGGCGATGCCGCACGCGCTCAACTGAGCGCGGGGCGCCGCGCCGTCGCCCCGGCCGAATGGGCGGGGAAGCGGCGGCGGCACTTGGGCCATACTTGCAGGATGGCCCCGATGCGACCGTCCACCCCGAGTGCGAAAAGGGCCGAGCGTGTCGGCCCGCCGCCTGCCGCCGGGTCCGCGCCCGAGAAGAAGAAAGTCTCGCCCGGCGCGGCCATGCGCGAAGCCCGCCTCCTCATCCACCAGCACCGCGGACGCCTGGTTACCGGACTCGTGCTGATGCTCGTGAGCCGGCTGGCCGGACTGGTGCTGCCGTCGTCGGCGAAGTACGTCATCGACGACGTCATCGGCAAGGGCCGCCACGACCTGCTGATGCCGATCGCACTCGCCGCCGGGGCCGCCACCATCGTGCAGGCCGCGGCGTCGTTCGGGCTCTCGCAGCTGCTCGGGGTGGCCGCCCAGCGCGCCATCACCGACATGCGCCGGCGCGTGCAGGCGCAGGTGATGCGGCTGCCGGTGCGGTACTTCGACTCCACGCAGACCGGCGTGCTCGTCGCCCGCATCATGAACGACGCCGAGGGCCTCCGGAACCTCGTCGGCACCGGCCTCGTGCAGCTCGTCGGCGGCCTCGTCACGGCGGTCATCGGCCTCGGCGTGCTGCTCTACCTGAACTGGCGCCTCACGATCGTGACGGTCATCGTCCTCGGCCTCTTTGGTGGCGGCATGGCCTACGCCTTCAAGACGCTGCGTCCCCTCTTCCGTGAACGCGGCAAGATCAATGCGGAGGTGACCGGGCGGCTCACCGAAGCGCTCGGCGGCATCCGCGTGGTCAAGAGCTACACGGCCGAGAAGCGCGAGGAAATCGTCTTCACGCACGGCGCCCACCGGCTCTTCCGCAACATCGCGCAGTCGATGACGGGGGTCTCGGCGACCACCGCCGGCTCGACCGTGATCATCGGCGTCGTCGGCGTCCTCATGGTGTGGCTCGGCGGCAGTGACATCCTCGCCGGCCGCATGACGCTCGGCGACTTCGTGATGTACGTCTTCTTCATCGGCCTGGTGGCCGCGCCGCTCGTGTCGATTGCCTCGATCGGCACGCAGATCACCGAAGCCTTCGCCGGCCTCGACCGCATTCGCGAGATCCTCGACATGAAGACCGAGGACGACCTCGACGCCGACAACCAGCCGATGGACGTCATCCGTGGCGATGTCGCCTTCGAGCAGGTGAGCTTCGAGTACGACCCGGGGCGCCCCGTGCTGAAAGACGTGACCTTCACGGCGCCGGCCGGGTCGACGACCGCGCTCGTCGGCTCGAGCGGTTCGGGCAAGAGCACGCTCATCAGCCTCGTGATGGCCTTCAACCGCCCGCTCTCGGGCCGCGTGCGGGTGGACGGACGTGACCTCACTACGGTGAAGCTGCGAGACTACCGCGAGCAGGTGGCGTCGGTGCTCCAGGAGAACTTCCTCTTCGACGGCACCATCGCCGAGAACATCGCCTACGCCCGGCCGCAGGCGACGCGCGCCGAAGTGGAAGAGGCCTGCCGCCTCGCGCACTGCGAGGAGTTCATCCTGCGCTTTCCGCAGGGCTACGACACGGTCGTCGGCGAACGCGGCATCAAGCTCTCGGGCGGGCAGCGGCAGCGTGTCTCGATCGCCCGAGCGCTGCTCGCCGAGCCGCGCATCCTGATCCTCGACGAAGCCACCTCGTCGCTCGACAGCGAGAGCGAGGAGATGATTCAGGACGCGCTCAGGCGGCTGCGTCATGGCCGCACGACGTTCGTCATCGCGCACCGCCTCTCGACCATCCGCAGCGCCGACCAGATACTGGTGCTCGAGGGCGGGGAGATCGTCGAGCGCGGCACGCACGACGAACTGCTCGCGGCCAACGGCCGCTACCGTCAGCTTTACGACAAGCAGTACAAGCTCGAGACCAACCGCTTCATCAACCCGGGCGAGGACTGGACGCCGGAGCCAGCCAGGGTGGTCGTGCCGAAGCCGGCCTCGACGCAGGTCTAGCGGCCGGGCGGCGCGCGTCGGCCGCCGGGCGTACGGCACGTCGCCTGATCGGCATCCTGATGTCGCCGGAACCTTTCAGGAGCTGGCGCAGTATTCTGTGAGCAGAAAGGAGCAACGCACCTGGACGGCGATCAACTTCTCGAGATGTTCGTGCGTGGCGCACTGGGCAAACGCGGGCGCAAGCGTGCTCGCCGGGCTCAGGCGTTCCTCGGCGGGAAGAGCGGGTTCCTCAACGCCAGCACCGTAATGGCGGCCGTGGGCGTGGCCTGGGGGATCTACGAGAGCCTTCAGCCGACGCCCGGTGGCACCGCCGCGGCGTCAGGCGGCGCCCGCATGCCGCCGCCCGCGCCGGTGTCGCCTGCCGCCGCACCACCAGTGCCGGCCGGGGTGCCGCCGGAAGTGGCGCGTCTCGTCCGGCTCGCGGCCTCCGCCGCCAACGCCGACGGCGCGCTCAGCGAGGCCGAACGCCAGGCGATCCTCGCCGAGGCACGTCGCGCCGGGGTGGATGTGCCGGCCGACGAGGCGCTCCAGGCGCGGCATCCGCTCACGGAGATCGTGGCGGGTGTCTCGAGCGACGCCGAGCGTCGCGACCTGTATGTCCTGGCCTTCGCCATCGTGCGCGCCGACGAAGGGGTGTCGGGCGCCGAGCGCATCTACCTTGCGCAGCTCGCGCATGCGCTCGGTCTCGACACGGCGGCCGTCGCCGCCCTCGAACGCGAGACCGCCGCCGCCATCGACGCGGCCACGCCGCCACCGGCCTAGACGCGGATCGCGCGTTCCCGACGATTCCCGGGCGAGCTGCGTGGCGCGGCGCGCGCCGACGGTTCTTCCCGCGCCAGGAGACGAGACGTGATGCAGGGCGTGCAGCAGTGGTACATGGCCATCGGTGGCCATCAGGTGGGACCGGTCAGCCAGGACGAGATTCTCGCCAACCTTCGCAACGGCAGCATCGACCGGAACACGCTCGTGTTCACGTCGGGCATGGCCAACTGGCAGGCGATGAAGGAGGTGCCGGCGTTTGCCGCCTTCGTCGACGGCGCCGCCGCGCCGGGCGCCGTGCCGCCGCCGCCCTCGGCGCCGGGCCGCCGCGCCCACGACATCGACTTCACCATCCACGGCAGTGAGATGCAGTTCGTCGAAGTGGAGCTCGACCCGGGCGAAGCCGCCATCGCCGAAGCCGGGTCGATGATGTACATGACCGACGGCATCACCCTCGAGACGATCTTCGGCGATGGCAGCAAGGCGCAGAGCGCCGGCGTGCTCGACGCGCTGCTCGGCGCCGGCAAGCGCATCCTCACCGGCGAAAGCCTGTTCATGACGGTGTTCACGAACCAGGGGGCCGGCAAGCAGCGTGTGGCGTTCGCGGCGCCGTACGCCGGCAAGATCCTGCCGATGGACCTGCGCGCCATCGGCGGCCACCTCGTCTGTCAGAAGGACTCGTTCCTCTGCGCCGCGCGCGGCGTCTCGGTGGGCATCGCCTTCCAGCGGAAGATCGGCGCCGGCCTCTTCGGCGGTGAAGGCTTCATCATGCAGAAGCTCGAAGGCGACGGCCTGTGCTTCGTGCACGCCGGCGGGTCCATCCACGCGGTCGAACTCGGGGCCGGCGAGACGCTGCGCGTCGACACCGGCTGTCTGGTGGCCCTGCAGCCCAGCGTGAACTACGACATCCAGTTCGTGGGCAAGGTCAAGACCGCGCTCTTCGGCGGGGAAGGCCTCTTCTTCGCGACCCTGCGCGGCCCCGGCAAGGTCTGGCTGCAGTCGCTGCCGCTCAGCCGGCTGGCCGATCGCATCTACAAGGCCGCCCCGCAGACCGGCCGCCGCACTGAAGAAGGGTCGCTGCTCGGCGGAATCGGGGACCTGCTGGACGGACGATAGAAGTATCGGGGCCGGGTTCGCCCGGCCCCGCCGCGCCAGCCCCTAGCCCCCGGCCCCCAGCCCCCGGTAAGATGCCCGCCATGCTCCCTCTCGTCCGCACTGCCGCGGCCGTGGCGCTTGTCGCGTTCATGGCCGCGCCCACCCTCGCACAGCCGCGCACGGCGTTCCCCGACAAGCGCGGTTTCAAGCTGTCGGACTTCCCGCGGCTCGTCAAGCTGGCGGAGAACGTCTACGGCTACGAGGAAATCCGTGACCCCGGGTTCACCACCGTGAGCCTCATCGTCGTCGGCGCGAACGGCGTGCTCGTGGTCGATGGCCAGGGCAGCGTGAAGGCCACGCAGGCCCTGCTCGATCGCATTCGCGCCATCACGCCGACGCCGGTGAAGTGGTACGTGGTCGGCTCGGACCACGGCGACCACACCGCCGGCAATTCCGTCCTGCCGAAGGATGTGACGTACATCATCCATCCGAACTCGCGGGCGCAGATGGAGCGCGACGCGGCGACGGCGATGGGGCAGAACCTCAAGGCCGCGGCCGAGGCGATCACGAAGGGCCTCACGCCGCCCACGCCCCGTCCGCCCGTCATCGTGCCGCCCACGGCGATGAGCGGCGAGCGCGAGACCATCGACGTCGGTGGCATCGAGGTGCAGATCCTGTTCCTCGGCCGCGCCCACACCGGCGGCGACCTGCACGCGTATCTGCCGAAGCAGCGCATCCTCTTCATGAGCGAGGCGTACCTCAACCGCGTCTTCCCGGCGATGCGCTCGGCCTACCCCAGTGAATGGGTGCGCGTGCTCGACCGCGCCCTGGCCATGGACATCGACCGCTACGTGCCGGGGCACGGCTTCATCGAGGAGCCGAAGGCGTCGCGCGAGGAACTCGTGGCGTTTCAGACGGCCGTGCAGTACGTCATCGAGGAAGTGAGGCGCCTGCACCGGCTCAACCTGTCGGTCGAGGACGCGGCGAAGCAGGCCAACTGGGGCGAATACGCCTCGTGGATGCTGGCCGGCCAGCAGGGCCCGATTGCCATCCGCAAGATTTACGACGAACTCGAAGGGAAGCTGAAGTGACCAGCCAATCGGCCGCCAATCACGCGCACCACCCGGTGCCCACCTACATCGCCACGGTCCTCTGGCTCGCGGCGATGGTCTGCATCGGCGGATCGATGTGGCTCGGCTGGAACCTGCACGAGCTCGGCGTGCTGCTGCTCGGCCTCACGGTGTTCCCCGTCGTCGGCATCGGCCGTTGGTACACGGTGAAACTGCAGGACCGCATCATCCAGCTCGAGATGCAGGTGCGCTGCGCGCGCGTGCTGCCGGCCGGCCAGGACGAACTGCTCGCGCAGCTCTCGCCCAAGCAGGTGGTGGCGCTGCGCTTCGCGTCCGACGACGAACTGGGTGAGCTGCTGCAGCGGGCGGTGAAGGAGCAGATGACGCCCGCGGCCATCAAGGGCGCCATCCGCCAGTGGCGGCCCGACTACATGCGGACCTGACCCCCGCGTTCCCACTGTGCCGGCACGCTTCGCCCCCCTCGACCCGGACCGCCTGACCGACCAGCAGCGCCTCGTCGTGGACGAGGTGCGGCGCGGGCGCCGTGGCACCGTGCC
>JAEUQR010000192.1 GCA_016789705.1 Acidobacteriota bacterium | reverse complement strand
GGCGCCGCCGTGTGCGCGCTCGTGGCCGGCGGCGGCTACGCCGAACTGTGCGCCGCGCCCGCCGGGCAGTGCCTGCCGGTGCCGGCCGGCTATTCGATGGTCGAGGCCGCCGCCCTGCCCGAGACGTTCTTCACGGTGTGGACCAACGTGTTCGAGCGCGGCCGACTCGCCGCCGGCGAGACGTTCCTCGTGCATGGCGGCACGAGCGGCATCGGCACCACGGCGATCCAGCTCGCCCGCGCGTTCGGCGCGACGGTCTACGCCACGGCCGGATCGGCGGAGAAGTGCGCCGCCTGTGTCGCGCTTGGCGCCGCGCGTGCCGTCAATTACCGGGAGCACGACTGGGTATCGGTCATCTCGTCGGCGACCGGCGGTCGCGGTGTGGACGTGATCCTCGACATGGTCGGTGGTGACTACGTCACCCGCAACCTCGGGCTGCTGGCCATCGACGGGCGGCTCGTGCAGATCGCGTTCCTGAAGTCGTCACGGGCCGAGATCGATCTGATGCAGGTGATGCGGCGCCGCCTCACGCTCACCGGCTCGACGCTGCGGCCCCGGACCGTGGCCGAGAAGGCGGCCATTGGTGCGGCGCTCGAGGCCCGCGTCTGGCCGCGCCTGGCCACCCGCGAGGTCGCGCCGGTCGTTCACGCCACGTTTCCGCTGGCGGAGGCCGCGTCGGCGCATCGGCTGATGGAGTCGGGCGCGCACATCGGCAAGATCGTGCTCACGGTCGCCTGACGGCGGGCGTGCGCAGCCGGCGGCTATACTGAGCGACTGCCATGTCCGCGCCGGACCGCCTCTTCACGCCGCGCTTCTTCGTGATGTGCGGCTTCAACTTCGTGGTGTTCCTGTCGGCGTTCCAGTTGCTGCCGACGGCACCCTTCCGCATCCGCGATCTCGGCGGCAGTGCCGTCGCAGCCGGACTCTTCCTCGGCTTCCTGACGTATTCCTCGGCGACCACCGGCCCCATTACCGGCGGCATCGTGGACCGGGTGGGGAAGCGGCGCGTGCTGCTGGTGTCGAGCGCGGCGATTGCGTGTTTCTCGCTGCTCTATGCCGTGCTGCCCAGCTACCCGCTGATGCTCGCGCTCGTCATCGTGCACGGCTGCTTCTGGTCGGGGCTGCTCGTGGCCGCCAGTTCCTACGTGACCGACATCGTGCCGCCCAACCGCCGCGCCGAAGGCATGAGCTACTGGGGCATGTCGACGATCTTCGCGGTGTCGATGGCGCCGGCGATCGGGTTGTGGGTCTACCAGCACGGCGGCTGGCAGGTGCTCTGCCTCGAGTCGGCGGCGCTCTGCCTCGGGATGTTCACCATCGCCCTGACGCTGCTGCCGAAGGACACGCCGCACGCCGTCGAGCGCGCCGCCTGGTCGTGGTCGTCGCTCATCGAGTGGAAGGTGCTGGCGCTCTCGATCACGATGTTCCTCTATTCATTCGGCTACGGCGGCATCACGAGCTTCGTCGCGATGTACAGCGAAGCCTCGGGCGTGCACCCGGCGTCGCTCTACTTCACGGTGTTCTCGAGCGCGATCCTGGTGACACGGCCGTACGTGGCGCGCCTCGGCGACCGCATCGGCCACAAGAAGGTGCTCGTGCCGTGCCTGGCGCTCGTCGTGGCCGGCTTCGCGCTGCTTGCGGTGGGCGGCAGCAGGGCGATGTTCGTCGCCTCGGCGCTCATCTTCGGCACCGGCTTCGGCTCGGCGTACCCGCTCTTCCTCGGCCACGTGATGCGACACGTGGCGCCGGCGCGGCGGGGGGCCGCCTTCGGCAGCATCATCGCGGCGTTCGATACCGGCATCGGCACCGGCTCGATGGTCATCGGCTGGATCGTGCAGCACTACGGCTACCGGAGCGCCTACGGCGCCGCCGCGGCCCTGGCGCTCCTCACCGTCCCGTACTTCCTGACGGTGGAGCCGAAGGTGCTGCCGCCGGGCACCCCGGTCCACTCGT
>JAEUQR010000155.1 GCA_016789705.1 Acidobacteriota bacterium | reverse complement strand
GGACTACCGGATCATCGGGCAGCCCATCAAGGCCGTGGGCGTGCCCGACATCGTCGTGGGGAAGCCCGTCTTCAGCATCGACTTCACGCTGCCCGGCATGCTCTGGGCGGTGTTCGAGAAGTGCCCGGTGCACGGCGGCCGGGTCGCCTCGGCGAATCTCTACGTGGTGAAGGCGATGCCCGGCGTGCGTCATGCGTTCACCGTGGAACCACGCGGCGACCTCACGGCGCTCGCGGGTGGTGTCGCCATCGTGGCGGACACGTGGTGGCAGGCGAACAGCGCGCGCCAGAAGCTGGTCGTGACGTGGAACGAAGGCCCCACGGCGGTCCAGAGTTCGGCCGGCTTCGCCGCGAAGGCCGACGAGTTCTTCACGAAGGGGCCGGCCTTCACGCTCAGTCGCCTGGGCGACAGCGACGCGGCGCTCGCGAGCGCCGCGAAGACCGTGGATGCGACCTACGCCTACCCCTTCATCGCGCACGCGCCGCTCGAACCGCAGAACTGCCTCGCCTCGTTCAGAGACGGCGCCGTCGAGCTGTGGGCGCCGAGCCAGACGCCGGAACGTGGACGTCAGGCCGTGGCGCAGACCCTCGGCATCGCGCCCGAGAAGGTGACGACGCACCTGCTGCGCGCCGGCGGCGGCTTCGGCCGTCGGCTCACGAACGACTTCGCGGTGGAAGCGGCGTGGATCTCGAAGGTCGTCGGCGCGCCGGTGAAGCTGCAGTGGACGCGCGAAGACGACATGCGCCACGACTTCTACCGCCCCGGCGGTTTCCACAAGCTCCGCGGCGGCCTCGACGCGAGCGGACGCATCGCCGTCTGGAGCGGCCACTTCGTGAGCTACGGCGAGGGCGAGACGTTCGCGCAGTCAGCGGCGATGCCCGGCACGGAGTTCCCGGCCGGCTTCGTGCCCACCTGGCACCTCGGCGCCTCGACGCAGCCGTGTGGTGTGCCCACCGGCGCCATGCGCGCCCCGCGGAGTAACGCCGTGGCGTTCGTCTACCAGTCGTTCCTCGACGAACTCGCCCATGCCGCCGGGAAGGACCCGGTGCAGTTCCGCCTCGACCTGCTGCGCGTGCCGCGCAGTCTGCCCGCCGGCGTGATGAACGACGGTTTCGACGGCCCGCGCATGGCCCGGGTGCTCGAGACCCTGGCCGAACGTTCCGGCTGGGGACGGAAGACACTGCCGAAGGGGACGGCGCAGGGGGTGGCCTTCTACTACAGCCACCGCGGTTACTTCGCGCACGTCGCGGAGGTGAGTGTGAGCGCCGACAAGGCCGTGCGCGTGCAGAAGGTGTGGGTGGTCGGCGACATCGGCCGCCAGGTCATCAACCCGAGCAACGCCGAGAACCAGGCGCAGGGGTGTGTCATCGATGGCCTGAGCCAGATGATGACGCAGGCCATCACGATCGAGAAGGGCCGCACGGTGCAGTCGAACTTCACGAACTATCAGTTGCTGCGCATCCGCCAGGCGCCGCCCGTGGTGGACGTGCACTTCGTGCTGAGTGACCACGCGCCCACGGGCCTCGGCGAACCGGCGCTGCCGCCGATCCTGCCGGCCGTCTGCAACGCGATCTTCACCGCCACCGGCGATCGCGTGCGCTCGCTGCCGCTTTCGACGCAAGGCTACCGCTGGGCATAGGCGCCTCAGGGCGCACAACACGAAACGGGCCGGGCCTCCTCCACGGAGACCCGGCCCGTCGTCCGTACCGGAGCACGGAAGGTGGTGCTACTTACCCGGCCGCGTCTCCTGCGAGAAGCCGAGGGCGTTGATGTCGCGGAAGGCCGGGGTCAGCGGCGGCAGCAGCGACGGGTCGAGGAAGTTCATGTCGAACGAGAACTGACGGGTGGGCACGCCGTAGATGATCCCGTTGCAGCACTTGTGCGGCATCAGGTTCTGCCGCGCGTAGTAGAAGGTCACGAGCGAACCGCGATACCAGATGGTGTCGCCGGCCGTGGCGTCGCCTTCGATGTAGCGGATGAAGTTGTGGGCGCCGCCGTCGGTGCCATACGTGCCGCCCACGGATCCGGCGGGAAAGATCATGCCCTTGCCGGAGATGAGCGCGACCCGGTAGTAGGTCGCCGCGCTGCGACGCCGGCCGGTCATGTCGTACGGGTTGAGGTTGGTGGACGACCCGAACGAGTTCAGGTCGTTCCAGGCGTTCGAGAGCGCGACGACGGTGTCAGCGGCGATCGACGTCGCCACGCTGGCGCCCGTCCAGCCACCGCTGGCGTTCCAGTCGCCCTGCAGGTAAACGGCGTTCTCCGAGGCGATCGTCAGCCCGGGCGCCACGAGGTTGCCGAGGCCGCCGTTCCGCAGCTTGAGACCGCGGCGATAGAAGATCGCGCGGTTCACCCTGGCCTGGCCGCCCGAGAGGAGCGTGAGCGGCGTGGCGGCGCCGTTGAGCGGCGCAATGGCCCCCGGCGGCACGTTGCCGCGCACGCCGTTGTAGCTGGGCGTGCCACCGTAGATGTCGAGGATGCCGTTGGCGTTCACGTCCTCGCCGGCGTCGAGCGCGCCGCTCGGGGCGCCAGTGGGGCTGGCCGGATTGACGATGTCCTCCCAGCCGTACTCACCGGTCTCCTCGCTCGAGAGGTTGCGGTTGTTGCGGCGGTCGGAGAAGTACACCGAGTAGCCGCCGGTGGGCGAGCCGCCCTCGCGCATGGCCAGGTTGCCGGTACCGGCGCCGTAGGCGCCAGACCGCTGGAACCAGAGCGAGAGATTGCGGGCATCGATCTCGACGTAGTGCATCGTGCCGCCCGCCATCACGCGGTTGGCGTGGCTGGCCGGCGCGGCGTCGCGCGACAGCGCCTCGCGCACGTCGAAGAGCACGTTCGGCCAGTGATCCATCGAGGCGGTGCTGTCGGCGTAGCTGCAGCCGCGGGGATACGCAGGCACCGGCGTCGGCTCGTCGTTGTCGCGCAGCCGCTGCAGCCGGATGATGGCATTCGGCGTCGGGTCGGCGCAGATGGCGCCGCCCAGGTTCGGGCCGCTGATGCCGTAGTTGAGCCACTCCATCGTGACGTCCTGCCAGTTGTCGGGCGAGGTCTGGATCTCGACCTTGATGAAGCCGCCGATCGTGCCGGTGCCGGCGTTCGACAGATACGCCGTCTCGAGACGGTCGCCCGTGACGAGCGGGCTGTCGACGTTGCAGCCGGTGAAGGACGGCGTCGTCGTGTAGCCGGTGCACGAGACCAGGATGTGCTTGTCGCGGATGAAGAACGTGTTCACCGACAACGGCAGCATGGGGTTGGCGGCGGCCGCCGCCACGGCGGTGATGGTGATGGTGGCGCCGTGGTTCCACACGTTGCCGGAGACGGTGATCGGCACGGACACGACCCGCGCGTCGAACGTGCGGCTCGTGGCGACGAGCAGCGAGCCGGCGGGAATCGCCACGTTGACGTTGCCGGGCGCGGCGGCGCGCGTGCACGAGGCCAGCGTATTCGGGGTCTTGTTCCCGGTGCAGGTGACGTTGGTCACGAGCGGCACGCCCAGGACCGTCGTGATCTGCATGCCCGTCGGCACCTTGAAGTAGTCCGGCATCAGGGGGTTGATGACGATGGTGCGGCCCGTGCCGGCCGCCACGGACGCGTTGACACTCGAGTTGATGCTGCCCGCCGGCACGTCCGGATACCGGCCGCCGGAACGCGCAACCGGCGGGTGCGCGCCGTCGATCGGGCCGTAGCCCGCCGGGGGCGCCGCGTTCCAGTCGCCGTCGAGACTCACAGGCGCCCCCGCCGAAACGGTTGGCAGCGACGTGATGTCGAGCGGGTCGTCCGACAGCAGGACGCGGACGCTGACCTTCTTGAAGTAGCGCTCGGCAAAGATCGCCGAGCTCGACGGTTCACTCTGCGGCGGACGCTTGATGAGGTCGATGTTGACGCCGTTGGCGGCGACGAGGTCCAGGTTGAGCGCCTTGACGCCGGTGCGGTTGTTGCGGATGTTGCCCACGTAGGTGCTGAGCGACACGGTCGGCCAGCTGGCGTTCTGCGACGAGCCGAGCGTGCCGGTGAGCGACCCTTCATTGGTGGCCAGGTGACGGAACGGGCCGGTCGTGTTGCCACGCGTCATGTTGACCGTGCCCGTCTGCCCGGCGCTGCCGATGGCGACGCCGTTCGAGAGATGCGTGCGGATCACTTCCCCCACCGCCGTGACCTTGTCGCGCAGCGTCAGGGTGGAGCCGGAGCCCTCGGCCAGATACAGGTTGCGGTTGGTGTGCACGCGGCCGCCGAAGTCGAAGTTGTCGGCGGCGTTGAAAGCCAGATCGACGTCAGAGAAGATGCCGAACTGGAAGACCGGGATCGCCACCGCTTCGACGACGCGCTTCAGGTGCACTTCGCCGCCGTCGGCCGCGCGGGCGGTCGCGTCGAGCTGGAACTGCCGCTTGAGGGCCATCAGGCCCTCGTAGGGGCCCGACGAGACGATGCCGGAACTGGCCGGCCCGAGCGGGGTCACGGCGTAGGCCGGGCTCGCGCCGACATCGACGAAGGTGACGTTCGGGATCGTCGGCCGGTTGGACGGCGCGCCGAGCGCGGTGACGGTGGCGTCGTTCGGCCCTACCTGGTTCACGAAGAGCCGCGCCAGGTCGGCGTTCAGCTTCTCAATGCCGGACTGCGCGCCGTAGAAGGCGCGCGCCCGGTCGCGGTCGATGGCGCGATAACTCTGGTCGCTCATGACGGCAGTGGTGAAGCCGACGAGGAGCGCCGACATCAGCACCATCATCAGGATGGTGGTCAGGAGCGCGATGCCGCGCTCGCTGGCAGCGGCGGCGGGCGACGATCGATGGGCGGACATGTCGGATGACCTCATCGGACTACTTGTATTCGGCCACGTAGGCCAGATTGCGAAGGCTCGCCACGGTGGTGATGTAGTGGCGCATGTAATCGTTGGTCGACCGCGACTTCTCTTCCGACCGCACGCCGACCTTCAGGTTGACCTTGCGGATCTGGCTCGACGTGAAGGTGTCGGAGCCGGCGGTGAAGGGCACGTCGGTCACGTCCACGGGGTTGGTGGAGCCATCGACGAGGTCGTAGGTGAGCTGGAGGTCCTCGACCACGCCGGCGAGCGCCTGAGCGGGATACATGTTCAGCGCGCGCATGAGGCGCGGCTCGCCCGGCGTCGTCTCCTGCACGAAGTAGCTGATCATGAGCACGCGCTGGATCGACATGTCGCTGCCCAGGATGTCGGTGATGTTGCCGTTGGCGGCGCCGCGCTGGTTCATGTTGAACGGGTCGCCCGACGCGAACGACACCGTGCCGGACGACACGGACGTCACGACCTGCATCGCGGAGCCGGTCTGCGACTTGAACAGGATGATGTCGCCCTCCTTGATCGGGCCCACGCCATCCGCGAGGTTGCCGGCGAACCAGGCGCTCTGGTTGCCCATCGTCATCGTCGAGCCGTCCGACGACAGCTTCGGGCCGGTCGTGCTCACGCTGCTCGGCTTCACCACGAACCCCTGGGTGGTCGGATTCGTGTAGGGGCTCGGCACGCTGGAGTTGGGCAGGAAGGGATCGCCCATGAGGATCGTGATCATGTCGGTCTGGCGGCCGGCGACCACCGAGCCCAGCCCGTTGCCCGTCGTCACCGCGCCGAGCGTCGTGAGGGTGGTGTTGTCGAAAGCGTAGGACCAGCCCGCCGGGCTCGGCCGCTGCACGTTGATGGCGCCGGCGCCGCTCGGAATCGGGATGCCGCCGGTGGGAATGTCGCGCCCGGCCTGCAGCAGGTCGCGCACGAGCAGGTTCACGCCGGATCGCATGTTCTGGCCGGCGTCGGTCAGCTTGAGCGTGGCGTCGTTGATCTTGAGGGCGTCGTCGAAGGTCTTCACCGCCACGCCGATCACGGCGAGCGTGATGACCGACGCGACGAGGAATTCCGAGAGCGCGAAACCGCGGTCCGAACGCATGGCAGTCATGACCGGCTCCTCAGGCGTACTGCGAGATGAGGGCCGTGACCTCGTAGGTCTTGGTCTGGCCGTTGGCGGGATAGGTGATGGTCACCGTGATTTCCCGGAGGAAGCCGGAGAGTTCGACGATGCGAATCTTGCGGGTGAAGTTGTCGAGCACCAGCGTCTTGTCGTCGAGCGTGCCGACGTAGCCGTCGGGACCGGGGAAGACGAACGACTCGACGGCGCCGTCGTCGCTCGTGTTCAGGATGCCGTCGTCGCCGGCCACTTTCATCGGCGTGGCGGCGTCGACGAAGACGCCGCCGTCGTTGAGGTTCTTCATCTGCGCCCACGTGATGGTGTGCGAGTCACGGGCGGCGAACACACTCTCGATGGCTTCGGCGGCCTTCTGCGTCGCCAGCACTTCGTAGGGCGAGCTCGACGACTTCTGCACGCCGCTGATGAAGGCCTGCGAGAGGCCGAGCACGCCGACGGTGAGCACCAGCATCGAGACCATCGTCTCGATGAGGGAGAAACCGGATTCAGAACGGATTGACATCTGCATGACTACACTCGTCCCCACGTGGTGTTGAGGCGGCGGAAGCCGCGGACACGGCCGGTCGAGCCCAGGATGGTGACGGCGCGTGTGGCGTACTGGTCGTTGGGCGCGGCGAGGAACACCGTGCCGTTGATGACGTTGCCGCTCACGCAGTTCACCATCATGCCGTCGCCGTTGAAGCACACCTCGCTCGACGGGTTGGCGCTATCGAAGTCGAGGGCGCTGCCGGCGCCGAAGCCATCGCTGGTGTCGGGGGTGCCGCTCGGCAGGGCGAACTTGAGGTTGCCTTCCATGATGGTGCGGCGGAGCATGGTGTAGACCGGCAGGCCGACGTCGCGCCGCTCGACGCGCAGTTCGTTGCCGTTGATGACGAAGGCCACGCGCATCAGCCGCCGCTGCTGGATGGCCATGTCGCGCGCCCGCGAGACCTCGCCCATCACGAGCCGCATGGCGTTGTCGGCGTTCATGACCGCCCGCGAGGTGTTGATCTGGACGAGGGCCATCGCCATCAGCAGCATCGACAGCGAGGCGACGACCAGGACCTCGACCAGGGAGTACCCGCGTTCGTTGTCCCGCATGTGAAGACGTGCCATGCCCTCGGGAGTAGCAAGGGCCGAGCCAGTCCGGCGAGGCCGGCCATAAGTTGTTGTTCGGGGCCGGATTACCGCGAAAGCGGCCGGCAGGCACCGGCCGGACGTGCCCAAAAACGACACACGCCGATTACGTTTCTTGTCAGGCGCGGTGCGGATTCAGGCTGGGAGGGCTCGTAGGCGTCAGACGATTGACGCTCGTTCAGGTCGTGGCGGGCCCGTCGAGTGGAGCGAGACGGGCCAGGAACTCGCGCCGCAGCAGCCACAGACTCAGCGCCATCTGCAGGGTGACCGAGACCACCGTGAGATACCAGACCCACGTCAGCTGGAAGCCGGGCACACGCGCGAGCAGCAGCGAGGGGATCGCCACGACCACGGCGCGGATGAGCGAGGTCACGAGCGACGGCTTCGTGTTGCCCATCGCCTGGAACATGCTCGAGGTGACGAACACGAGGCCGGCGGCGATGTAGTTCCACGACACGATCCGCAGGTACTCCTCGCCCACCGCCACCACGGCGGGATCGGTCGAGAACACGCGGATGAGGGTGTCGGGCAGGAGCTGGCAGATCGCGACGAAGAGGCCCATCCCGGACACCGAGAGCATGGCGGCGATGCGGAACGTGGCTCGCACGCGGTGCGGCAGGCGCGCGCCGAAGTTCTGCCCGGCCACCGGCGCCACCGCGAACCCGAGCGCCACGATCGGCATGAAGCCGGCCTGCCCCACCCGCTGGCCGATGCCGAACCCGGCCTGCGCAGCGGCCCCGAAGGGCTGGCTGACCACGTAGACCACGGCCATGTACACGGCGATGAGCGCGAACTCGACCCCGGCGGGCAGGCCGATGCCGAGCAGGTGCTTCCATGCCGCCGCGTCCGGCGCCATCTCGTCGCGCCTGAGCCGCAGGATCGAGGCCGGCCGCTCGGCGTACCAGTAGAGCCACGTGACCCCGACGGCAATGGCGACGAGCGACGCCACGGCGGCGCCGGCCACGCCCATGGCCACGCCCGTGCCCCAGCCGAAGATGAGCACCGGCGCGAGCGCCATGTTGATCACGACCGTCGTGCTGCCCACGATCATGCCGGGCTTGAAGTCGCCCATGCCGCGCAGCGCCGACGACACGGCGACGAGCGCGAACTGCAGCGCCATCGCCGGCACGAACCACCAGAGGAACTGCCGCACGAGGGCCGCCGTGGCAGCGTCGGCACTGAACGCGGTGGCGTAGGCGGGCGTGAGGGCGAGCCCGACGACGAGGAAGAGGGCGCCGGCGATGAGCGACAGCGACTGCGACTGGTTGAAGACGCGGCGCGCGCCGTCGGGGTCCTTGCGACCGACGGCGTGCGAGACGAGCGTCGTCGTGCCCACACCGAGCATCTGCGTGAGCGCCAGCACCACGAAGGTGAGGTTCCCCGCCACGCCCACGGCGGCCACGGCTTCCTTGCCGAGCCGGCCCATCCAGTAGAGGTCCGCCAGAAAATACAGCGTCTGGAAGACCATCGTGAAGAGCATGAAGCCCGCGGTGGCGAAGAGGTGCCGCGCGAGCGAGCCGGTGGTGAGATCGTTCACGTTGGCCTAGTCTTTCTCGCGCACGAGCTTCACGGTGAGGAAGGCCGCGCCGAGGAACGCCATGAACATCATGGCCGTCCAGTGCGCCTTGTTGATGCACTGGTAGCGCACGTGCTCCCCGGGCTTGACGTCGAACACCACCGACTTGCGCACGAGGGTGTTGTTGGCCTTGAGGGTGTGGCGGCCAGGCGCAATCTCGCGCGTGATCTCCTTGCCGTAGAAGATCGTGCCCCACTCCTCGCCGTCGAGGGTCAGGTACACCTGCCGGTCCTGCACGTCGTCTCTCGCCGTGCGGCGCACGGTGAGCATCGCCGGCCCCTGCGGAGCCTCGACGTCCTTCACGATGACGCCCAGGTCTTCGCCGGCATCGCTGCTCGCGGGCGTCGCCCGCCGGAAGAGGGGCAGGGGCCACGCGGCCGGTGAAGTCGCCAGGGTCACAACCCGTCAATTGTAATCGGGTCTGTCACGGTCACGAGTTGTCTCGGGGTCTGTCACGGTCACCGGACGCGGCTATACTCCGGCCCATGCGCCGTTCCCGCGTGTCGTCCGTCGTGTTCGTCCTGTCCCTCTGTGTTGCCGGCGCCGCGGCACTCACGCGGCTCACGCCCGTGGCGGCCCAGGCGGCGCGGTTCGACGTGCTCGTGCGCGGCGGCACCGTCGTGGACGGCACGGGGGCACCCCGGCGGCGGGCGGACGTGGGCATCCGGGCCGGCCGGATCGCGGAAGTGGGCACGCTCGCCGATGCGATGGCGGCGACCGTCATCGACGCCACCGGGCACATCGTGGCGCCCGGCTTCATCGACGTCCACACACACGCCGACGAGCTCGCCGACCATCCGTTCGCGGAGCACTTCGCCCTCATGGGCGTGACGACCGTGATTGCCGGCAACTGCGGCAGTTCGCCGGTGGACGTGGGCGCCGCGTTCGGGAAGATCACGACCACGAAGGCATCGATCAACTTCGCCACGTTCGTGGGTCACAACTCCGTGCGTGAGGCCGTGATGGGCACGGCCCGCCGCGCCCCCACCGCTGACGAACTCGCGAAGATGGAAGCGCTCGTGGCGAAGGCGATGGCCGATGGCGCCGTGGGCTTCTCGACCGGCCTGCAGTACGTGCCTGGCACCTACGCGGCCACCGACGAGATCGTGGCGCTCGCGAAGGTGGCGGCGAAGTCGCGCGGCGTCTACGCCTCGCACATGCGCAACGAGGGCACGGAGCTCGAAGCGGCCGTCGCGGAAACCATCGCCATCGGACGTCAGGCCGGCCTCGCCGTACAGGTGTCGCACCTCAAGGTGGACGCGCCGAGCCGCTGGGGCGCGAGCGCGACGGCGCTGGCGATGATCGACGAGGCACGCGCCAGCGGCATGACGGTGCTGGCCGACCAGTACCTCTACGACGCCGCCAGCTCGAACCTCGGCATCCGCTTCCCCTCGTGGGCGCTCGAAGGCGGCCAGCCGGCCATCAACACCAGGCTCGACGATCCGAAGACGTGGGCCCGCATCAAGGAAGAGATGCGGAAGCTCATTCGCGAGCGCGGTCTCGAGAACTACTCCTTTGCCCGCATCGCCAACTATCCCGCCGACACGACGCTCAACGGGCTGACGATTCCCGAGGTGGCGCAGAAGCTCAAGGGTTCGAAGGACCTGGACGCGCAGTTCGAGACGATGCGCACGATGCTGCGCGCGGGTGGTGCGTCGATGGTCTATCAGTTCATGGCCGAGGACGACATCTCGCGCATCCTGCGGCATCCGATGGTGGCGATTGCGAGCGACAGTGGCCTCAACACGCTGGGCCGCGGCGTGCCGCATCCGCGCGGCTACGGCAATGCCGTGCGCGCGCTCGGCCGCTACGTGCGCGAGCTCAAGGTCATCACGCTCGAGGACGCCGTGCGCAAGATGACGTCGCTGCCGGCGGCGCAGTTCGGCTTCGCCGACCGCGGCACGATTGCGCCGGGCAAGGCGGCGGACATCGTGGTGTTCGACGAGGCCACGGTGGGCGACCGCGCCACCTACGACAAGCCGCACCAGTACCCGGCGGGTCTCACGACCGTGCTCGTGAACGGAGTGCCGGTGGTGACGAAGGGCGCGCACACGCAGGCGCGGCCGGGGCAGATCGTCAAAGCGGCGCGGTAGACAAGATCGCACTTGCGCCGGCGTGGCGTCCGCCCGTCGGCGTGGGGGCGCAAGCGCGGGAATCAGCGCGCGAAGAGGCCCGGCACGTCCGCGATCGCGAGGTCGCGCGCCTCGGGGATGAGGCCGCCGAGGTGGGCGGCGTGGCCGAGCACACGTCCGCGCGTCCAGCCGGCGGCGCGCAGGTCGCGCACGCCGCTTGCGCCGTCCGACTTGCTCAGCTTCTGCGTGGGCGTCTGCATCACGAGGCCGTGATGGAAGTACGCGGGCGGTGACTCGCGGCCGATGAGGCGCCCGAGCAGGATCTGGCGTCCGGTGGAGGCGAAGAGGTCGTCGCCGCGCACGATCAGGTCGATTTCGTGCAGCAGATCGTCCACGACCACCGCGAGCTGATACGTCCAGTTGCCGAGGCGGTCGCGCAGCAGCAGGTCGCCGCACTGGGCCCACGGCGTCTGCGTGGTGGGGCCGTGCGCGAGGTCGTCGAACGTGATGGCCTCGTCGGGCAGCACGAGCCGCCAGCCGATGCCGTCGGTGAGCGGAAGACCGCGATCGCGGCACGTGCCCGGGTAGCGGAGCTCGCCTGCGTCTGGCGCGCCCGCCGTCGCCTCCTCGATCTCGCGCCGGGTGCAGGCGCAGCCGTAGACGAGGCCGCGCGCGGCCAGCGCTTCCACGGCGCGGGCGTAGTGCGCGTGGCGGTCAGACTGCCGTCCGTCGCAGCGGCCGGCGCGGAAGTCCGCCGTGGGATAGACGTCCGGCGCGAAGCCGAGCCAGTCGAGGTCGTCAAGCAGTGCCGCCTCGTATTGGCGCCGGCAGCGCTGGCGGTCGTGGTCTTCGATGCGCAGCAGCACGCGTCCGCTGCGCGCCTTGGCCAGCCCCCAGACATGCAGCGCATTCACCACATGGCCCAGGTGCAGGTAGCCCGTGGGCGCGGGGGCGAAACGTGTCAGCGGCGGCACGCCCGCATTGTGCCTCAGGCGTATACTCGGGCCGAGGAGACGACGTTGAACCGCCTCGTGATGGCCGCTGTCGCCCTGTGCGCGCTGCCCCTCCCGGCGACTGCGCAGCGCGTGGTCATCAGTTACTCTCCGGTGGCCTTCACGCCGCCCGTCATCCAGTCGTGGAATCTCGACACGGGCCGTCTCGAGTGGCAGCGTGACGGCGAGAGCCTGCACCGCCCCGTGATCACGGCCGACGGGCAGTTCGTCGTGGCCGGCAGCGGCGGCCTCACGCCTACCTTCCAGCTCGTGGACGCGCGAACGGGCGCCACGACGCTCGTGCCCGTGTCCTTCACGCCCCTGGTCGCACATCCACGGGCGACGGCCGTCTTCGGCCTCGTTCCCGCGAACACCGGCGCGGGGGTCGACGTGGCGCGCATCGATGCTGCCGGACTCGCGGTGTACGGCGGCTGCGCTGCGGGCACGGCCCGAGATCTCGATGTCTCGACCGACGGCCGGCGGCTGCTCGTCGTGTGCAACTCCGGGGAACTCGTGGTCCTGAACGCGCTCTCGGGCGTGGAGGTGGGACGCGTCGCGGCCGGCGGTGCCGGCGCCGTGCGCGAGGTCGCGTCGAACCTCGACGGCACACGGGCGGTGGTGGTGCGCGGCGCGGACAAGACGTCCGGCGACATCGCGCGCATCGACACGGCGAGCGGCGCCGTGCTGGCCACCACGGTCTTCCCCGGCGCGACGCCGACACCGACGAGCGGCGACTGCGTGTCGGGCGCGCTGACGGCCGCCTCCCCTGACCGCACGCTGGTCACCATCGAGTGCTCCTGGGTGAATCCCCTGCCGAGCGCGACGAGGCTCTCGTATGCGACGCGCGTGCTGAACGCCGATACCCTGACGTGGCAGACGGACCTGGGCGTGAACGGTACGTCGATAGGCCTGGCCCTCGCCCCCGCCAACGATCGCGCCGTCGTCATGAGCGGCAACCTGCCGCTCGGCGCCATCCAGATCCTCGCGCTGCCCTCGGGCGCGCCGGCGCTCACCGTGGCGGGTATCGTGCCGTTCGGTCTCGCCGCGGCGTTTGCGCCACTGGCACCGGTGCTGTCATCGAGCGTCAGCGGTTCGCGCGTGGACCTGCAGTGGACCCTGCCCGTGCATTCGCCGGCCGCCACGGGCTACCTGCTCGAGATTGGCACGGCTCCAGGACTTTCGGATCTCGGCAGGGTTCCCCTTGGACCGGACCTGGCCCTGAGTGTGCCTGGCGCGCCCCCTGGCGCCTATGCCGTGCGGCTGCGCGCCGTGAACGCAGTGGGGCCGGGTGCCGTGTCGAACGAGCTGACGGTGGTCGTGCCCTAAGCCGCACACGCGCACACCGCTCGCACGCGCCGGCCGGCCACTCGACCGCGCGGGCCCGCCGTCCGTGGCTCTGCCTCGCCCCGCCCGCCGCCCCGGCGTCGTATGCTCCTGATGCCGGCCATGTCCACCGCCATCGACATCGCGTTCCTGCTCGTCTACGTGCTGGGCGCCTTCGCGTACGGCTCCGCGTTCACCCTGTCGGTGCGCCAGGCGGCGCCCGTGTGGGCGCCGCACCATACGCATGGCGGCAGTTCCACGGGACGAATCGACCCGGCCGGCGTCACGCTCTTCGCCTGGTCGGCGGTGTGGTTCGTGGTGCTCACGCTCGACCAGTTCATCGACATGGCCACCGGCGCGACGCGCCGCGGCTGGCTCGACCTCCTGCAGCTGGCGCTCGTGTTCGGCTTCCCGCCGCTCATCATGCACACCACGCAGCGCGAAGCCCACGTGCCCGAGTGGCCCGAGCCGTCGCGCGCGTGGGCGCGGCGCGCGCTGGCCGCCGGCTACCTGCTCGCCGCCGGGGCGGCTGTGGTCGCCATCGGCACGGCGCTGCAGGTGTGGCGGGTGCCGAATGCCGACATCGCCATCGGCCTCGCCATCGCCGGGCTGTTCACGTTGTCCGGGGTCTTCTCGGGCGTCGTGCTGCACCGGAATCCACGCGCCTCGCGCACGCCGGAAGGCGACAAGCTCCGCAGGGTGCTGAACGGGCTGTTCATCGTGCTCGCGCTCATGAACTTCGTGCCGGTGCTGGCCTCGACGTCGGCGTTCTCGTTCGGCACGCTCGGCAAGCTGATGAGCGTCACGCCGCTGCTCTTCCTGTCGGCGACCACGTACTACGAAAACCGCTTCGAGTTCTACGACCTGCTCGTGAAGCGGGGCGCCATGCTGCTCGCCACGCTGCTGGCCCTCGGCGGCTTCTACGTCGTGGTGCTGCCGCTGCTCGACGGACTGCCGCGCGACGGCGCCCGGCCCTGGCTCTTCGCGCTGGCCGCCGTGCCGCTCATGCTGGCGGCGCCGCGGCTCTCACGCTGGCTCGGTCAGGAGCTCGATCGCGCGTGGTTCGGCCGCCACTTCACACCGGTGAGCGCCGTCACCACCGTGCTGGCCTCGCTGCAGACCGCGACCGACGAAGCGAGTCTCATCGCCGCCTCGGAAGCCAGCCTGAAGGATGTGCTCGGCGTGACCGTGCGCCTCAGCACCGTCGATGACCCGCCGGTCAACGTCCGCACCGCCTTCAAGATCGACGGCAGCGTCGCCGATCCGAGCTTGTGGGTGATCGTGCCGGTGGTGCAGGGCGAACGTGTGTTGCTGAGCGAAGACCTCACGCTGCTGCGCTCGCTCGGCACCGTCATCACCTATCTGGTCGAGAACGTGCGCCTGCAGCAACGGCGGCAGGAGCAGGACCTGCTCGCCCAGGAGCTGCGGCTGCAGTCGAGTCAGTCGGAGTTGAAGGCGCTGCGGGCGCAGATCAATCCGCACTTCCTCTTCAACGCGCTCAATACCGTGGCCTCCCTCATCCACAGCGATCCGGCCCGCGCCGATCGCGCGGTGGAGCAGCTCTCGGAAGTGTTCCGCCACACGCTGCGCCGGTCCGACAGCGAGTGGGCGCCGCTCGATCAGGAACTGGCGTTCGCGGCCGCCTATCTCGACGTCGAGGAGGCACGCTTCGGCGCCCGCCTGCGTTACACGATCGAGGCCGACGCCGCTGCCCGCCGCGCCCACGTGCCGGCGATGCTCGTGCACACGCTGGTCGAGAACGCTGTGAAACACGGCATCGCGCAGGTGCGCGGTCACGGCAGACTCGATGTCGTGGCCACGGCGGCCGGCGATCGCCTGACCATCGACGTCTGCGACAACGGCCCGGGCCTCGAGCCGACACCCGAGCGCGCCGCCTTCGCCCGCCGCGCCGGCGAGCAGTTCGGGCTGCGCAGCGTGCGCGATCGCCTGCGTGGCCACTTCGGCGAGGCCGCCACCTTCACGCTGACGCGCGATCCCCAGCGCCATGTCACCATCGCGCGCATCGACATGCCGCTCGTCGGCGCCGACCAGCGGCCCGTCAGCACCGAAGCGGAGGCCACGGCATGATGCGCGTCGTGCTCGTGGACGACGAAGCGCCGGCCCGCGCGCGCCTCGCCGCCCTGCTGGCCGAGGCCGGCGGCGTGACGGTGGTCGGCGACGCGGAGAATGCGGATGACGCCCGCGCCGTCATCGCCCGGGTGTCGCCCGACGTCGTCTTCCTCGACATCGAGATGCCGGCCGAACGCGGCACGGAACTCGCGGCGTCGCTGCCGGAACCCCGCCCGTTCGTGGTCTTCGCCACCGCCTACGAACGCTTCGCCGTCGATGCCTTCCAGTACGACCCGGCCGACTACCTGCTGAAGCCGGTGAACCGCCAGCGCCTGGCGCAGACGCTCGACCGGCTGCGCGTGAAGCTCGCGGCCCGCCGCGACACGGAACGCGAGTGGACGGCCGCCGCCCGCGCCCAGGCGCATCTGCTGCCGCGCTCACTGCCCGAGGTGCCTGGCTACGCGATGGCCGCCCGCACGCTGCCGGCCCGCGCCGTGGGCGGCGACTTCTACGACGCCACGCTCGTCGAAGACCGCCTCGCATTCGTGCTCGGTGACGTGGCCGGCAAGGGCATGGCCGCCGGGCTCATCGCCTCGAGCGTGCAGGCGCGCTGGCAGGCGGCGATGCGGCAGCGCGACCTTACGGCGGCCGAGATGATGACGGCGCTCAACCGCGACGTGCTCGCCTCGACCGAAGGCTCGCGCTACGCCACCCTCGTCCACGCGCTGCTCGACCCGCCGACCGGCGCCGTGCGTTACGTGAACGCGGGGCATCCGGCGCCGCTCGTAGTCGATCGCGACGGCGCGGTGGTGCCGCTCGAGGTGACCGCGCCCGCCGTGGGGCTGCTCGACGCGCCGGCCTTCGCCGATGCCGCGCACGTGCTCGCGCCCGGCGACACCCTCGTCGTCGTGAGCGACGGCGTGACCGAGGCGCGCGACACTGCCGGCATCGACTGGGACCTCGCGCACATCCCGGCGCTCGTGACGCGGCACGCTGGCGACTGCGAGGCGCTGGCTGAGGCGATCGTCGCGGCGGTCCGCGATCATCGCGGGACCGATCAGACACAGGACGACGTGACCGTCTTCGTCCTGCGGAGAACCGCATGACCCTCACTGCTCTGCTCGTGGACGACGAAGCGCCGGCCAGAGCGCGCCTGCGGCAGCTCCTGTCGGAACGCGCGGACCTCACCATCGTGGGCGAGGCCGAAGACGGCGTGCAGGCGGTGGAGCGGATTCAGGCGCTCTCCCCCGACGTCGTCTTTCTCGACATCCAGATGCCGGGCTGCAGCGGCCTCGAAGTGGCGGCGTCACTTGGCCAGCCGCGGCCGGCCATCATCTTCTGTACCGCGTTCGACCAGCACGCGGTGGACGCCTTCGAGCTGCAGGCGGTGGACTACCTGCTGAAACCGGTGACGCGGGCCCGGCTCGATGCCGCGATCGCGCGGGTGGCGCGTCCGGCGCCGGCGCCGGCCACACCACAACCGCCGCCAGCCGCAGGGGGCGACGACGGCGCCGGCGACGAGACCGCCGAGGCCGCGCTGCCAGGCGGACCGCCCGCACGCTTCCTCGCCCGCCGCGGCGCGCGTTATCTCGTGGTGCCGGTGGCGGAGGTCATCGCCTTCAGCTTCGACGACGGCCAGACGCGCCTGCACACCGCCACCGAGCAGTTGCTGATGCAGCCCACGCTCGCGCAGCTCCTGCGACGGCTCGACGGCGGCCGATTCTTCCAGATCTCACGGTCCGTGGTCGTCCACCTCGACGCCGTGCGCGAGGCCAAGCCGCACACCGATGGCACCGGGCAGCTCGTGCTGTCGAACGGCACGATGGTGGAAGTGTCGCGCCGCCGCTGGCGGCCGCTCCTCGACCAGCTCGAAGGCTGAACGATGTCACGGCGACGTGACACGATCGCCGCGAACGCGCGTGCTAGCATCGCCGGATGCGTGCGTTCGCCCTCTCCGCTCTCGTCCTGAGTTCGTTGCTGCCGGCCCTCTCGGCCCCTGCCGACGCCGCGACCCGACTGCGGATCATGCCGCCGTCGGGCGCGACCATGGCCGTGGGCCAGCGCTTCGATCTGCGCGTCGAAGCGGAGGGTGACGGCACGGCGCCGCGCGGCCTGAGCGTGACGCTCGATGGCCGCGACATCACGACCCGCAATGTGCTCGCACCCGGCCTGAACGGCGAACTCGGCGTCGGCGGCACGGGCACGGCGCCGGATGCCAGCGCCCGCGCCACGGCCCCGGCCGGGGCCACGAGCTCGAACTTCCTCGTGCGCGACCAGAGCTTTACGACACCCGGGCGGCACGAGGTGGTGGTGCGCACGAACGACGGCGCCACGCTGACGGCCAGCTACGAGGTGGCGGCCTGGCAGGCGCCGCGCGCCGGCACGCGGCCGGCGAAGAACATCATCATGCTGGTGGGCGACGGCATGGGCATCCAGCACCGTACGGCGGCGCGGATCGTCTCGCGCGGCCAGACCTACGGCAAAACCAACGGCCCGCTCGCCATGGACACGCTCGGCGTGACCGGCCTCGTGATGACTTCGTCGCTGAACGCCACGGTGACCGACTCGGCGCCGGGCATGTCGTCGTATGCCACCGGCCACAAGGCCAACAACAACCACGTCGGCGTCTATCCCGACAACACCGCCGACCACTTCGACAACCCGCGTGTCGAGTACATCGGCGAGATGCTGAAGCGCACGCGCGGCCGCGGCTTCAACGTGGGTCTCGTCACGACCGCCTCGGTCATCGACGCGACACCGGCCGGCAACGCCGTACACACGTCGTTCCGCGACGCCTACTACGACATCGCGGCGCGGATGTTCGACGAGCGCGCCACGAACGGCGTCACCGTGCTCATGGGGGGCGGGTCCACCTACTTCTCGCCGGCGAGCCAGGGCGGCACGCGCAAGGACTCGCGCGATCTCGTGGCCGCCTATGCCGCCGACGGCTACGACGTCGTGCGCACGCGCGCCGAGGTCACGGCGAAGCTGGCCGGACCGGCGCCGAAGGCGCTCCTCGGCCTGTTCCATCCGCGCCACATGTCGGTAGCCTTCGACAAGGTGGGCGCCGGGCGCTACAGCGACGAACTCGCCCTCGACCGCAACAAGGACGTGCGCGACCAGCCGATGCTC
>JAEUQR010000116.1 GCA_016789705.1 Acidobacteriota bacterium | reverse complement strand
CAGCGTGGCGAACCGTTCGTCCGTCACGATCTCGCCGTCGATTGCCAGCACGAAGGTCTTCTCCCGGAACTCCGGGATGTAGTGCAGGATGCCGCGCAGGTCGGTCAGCTTCACGTCCGATATGGTGCTACAGCCGTGCCGTCGCCGTCTCGGGGATTCGCAGCGCTGGTAAACTCTCCGGATGGCCGACGCCCGCTCCGCGCACGACACCCGCGACCTCTCCCCGCACTCCTGGCTCGTCGCGGCCGGGCGCGATCGCCGTCCCGACGCGCCCCTGAACGTGCCGCCGTGCCCGGCCTCGAACTTCGTGCTGGGCGGGCAGCGCGCGTATGCGCGCGACGACGGTACGCCGGGCTGGGAGGCGCTCGAAGCCATCGTGGGCGGTCTCGAAGGGGGCGCCGCCGTGGCCTTCGCCTCGGGCATGGCGGGCATCGCCGCGCTCTTCGACGACCTACCGACCGGCGCCATCGTGGCGCTGCCCGACGACTGTTACCAGGGCGTGGCGGGCCTCGCGATGGCGGGGCAGCGGCGTGGCCGCTGGACCGTGCGGCGGATTGCCGTGGCTGACACCGCGGCGTGGGTCGACGCCTGCAGCGCGTGTGACCTCGTGTGGCTCGAATCGCCATCGAATCCGCTGCTGGCGGTGGCCGATCTCGCCACGATCTGCGGGGCGCCGCGGCGGCCGGGCGCGACGCTCGTCGTCGACCATACGTTCGCGACGCCGCTCACTCAGCGGCCGCTCGCGCTCGGCGCCGACGCGTCGGTCGAGTCGGTCACGAAGTTCATCGGCGGCCACTCCGACCTGCTCGGCGGCGTGGTCTCGGTGCGCGACCCGAAGCGCCTCGCCGCGCTCAGGCACGCGCGCGAACTCGCCGGCGCCACGCCGGGCACGCTCGAAGTGTTCCTGGCGGCCCGCGGTGCGCGCACGCTCGCCGTGCGGCTCGAGCGCGCGCAGCACAACGCCGGTATCCTCGCGGCACGCCTCGCGGTCCATCCGCACGTGGCCGTCACCCGCTACCCCGGGCTGCCCAGCCATCCCACGCACGAAGTGGCGCGGCGTCAGTTGAAGGGGTTCGGCACCGTCATCTCCTTCGACGTCCACGGCAGCGCCGCCGCCGCCGAGGCGGTCTGCGCCACGGTCGCGCTGATTCAACACGCGACCAGCCTCGGCGCCGTCGAGTCCACGATGGAACGCCGGGCCGGTGTGCCGGGGCAGGAACACCTGCCGCCGTCCCTCCTGCGTCTGAGCGTGGGGATCGAAGACGTGGACGACCTGTGGGCGGATCTGGACCGCGCGCTGCGCGTGGCCGTGACGCGGTGACGCGGCGAGCAGCGGGGGATAGAATGCCGGCCATGACGTTCCTGCGACTCTGTGCGCTCCCTGCCCTCGCCCTCGCGCTGGCGCTCGCCGCTCAGGACGTCCGCGCCGGCGGGGCGAACGACGCGGTGGGCTGGGACCCGGCCGCGGCAGCCCGCTATCTCGACGGACGCGCCACCTGGTGGACGACCTGGCCGAACGCCGCGCGTGACCGCGGCACCTACTGCATGTCGTGCCACACGACGTTGCCGTACGCCCTGGCACGGCCGGCGCTGCGCGGGCTGCTGCGGGAAGGCGGCCCGTCGGCCGGCGAGCAGCAGATCGTCGGCAACCTTCTCACGCGCGCCCGCGCCTGGAAGGACGTGGAGCCGTGGTATCCCGATCAGACGCGCGGCATTCCGAAGACGAGCGAGTCGCGGGCCATCGAAGCCGTGATGAACGCGCTGGTACTGAGCCGCCGCGATGCCGCCACCGGCACCCTCAGTGACGACGCCCGCACCGCGTTCGGCGTGATGTGGGCGCTGCAGATGAAGACCGGCCCGGAGACGGGCGCGTGGACGTGGCTCAACTTCAAGCTCGAGCCGTGGGAATCGCCGAACTCGCCGTATTTCGGTGCGTCGATGGCCGCGCTCGCCATTGCGTCGGCGCCGGGCGGCTACGCGACGGCACCCGAGATTGCGGATCGCATGACGGCGCTGCGTGCGTACTTCCAGAAGCAGCACGCGCAGGTGTCGCTGCTCAATCAGCTGACCGCCGTGTGGGCCACGAGCCGCGTGCCCGATCTCCTGACGGGCGCGCAGCGTCAGGCCACGGTGGACGCCGCCTTCGCGCGGCAGCAGGCCGACGGCGGCTGGAACACGCCGGCGCTCGGCGGGTACACCCGCGTTGACAACACCGCGCCAGACACGCGCTCGGACGGCTACGCCACCGCGCTCGCCACGCTCGCGCTCCAGGCCGCGGGCGTGCCGGCATCCGACCCGCGGCTCGCGAAGGGGCTGGCATGGCTCCGCACGCATCAGGACGCGGCGTCGGGCCGCTGGCCGGCGGCCTCGCCCAACAAAGAACGCGATCCGGACTCGGACACTGGCAAGTTCATGAGCGACGCCGCCACGGCCTACGCCGTGCTGTCACTCACGTATCAGCGCTGAGCCTCCTTCAGAAGCGCCAGCGAAGTCCGGCGCGCAGGGGCGCCACGGGCGGCGTAGCCGCGTGGCGCGTCCGGCGTTCGACAACGTCGATGCCATCGTGGCACGATCGCCGCGGTGACGACGCCCGACACGCCGAAACTGGATGAGCTTCGGAGGTTGCGCCGCGTGCGCGACCGCATGGATCGCGATTTCGCGGAGCCTCTCGATGTCGAGGCCCTGGCGCGCGCCGCCGGGATGTCGGCCGGTCATCTGAGCCGCCAGTTCCGCCAGGCCCACGGCGAGTCGCCCTACAGCTACCTGATGACCCGGCGCATCGAACGCGGCATGGCGCTGCTGCGGCTCGGGCGGATGAGCGTGACGGACATCTGTTTCGAAGTGGGCTGCTCGTCGCTCGGCACCTTCAGCACCCGGTTCACCGAACTCGTCGGCGTGCCGCCCAGCGTCTATCGACAGCAGGCGGCCCTCGCCACGGTCGGGCTGCCGGCGTGCGTGGCGAAACAGGTCACGCGACCGGTCAGGAATCGAGAAGCGCGGCCCGTCGCGCGTGCCTAGACTTCGCGCATGGACATCACCATTCACTCGAGTTTCCTGCCGCAGAACGACCCCGAGGCGGCATTGGCCTTCTACCGCGACACGCTCGGCTTCGAGGTGCGCAACGATGTGGGCTACCAGGGCATGCGCTGGATCACCGTCGGCCCGCCGTCGCAGCCCGGCACGAACATCGTGCTCTTTCCGCCCGAGGCCTCGCCCGGCGTCACCGACGACGAGAAGCGCACCATCGCCGAGATGATGGCGAAGGGCACGTTCGCCATGGTGCTGTTCGCCACGCGCGATCTGGCCGCCACCTTCGAGCGCCTGCAGGCGCGCGGCGCCGACATCGTGCAGGAACCCACCGACCAGCCCTACGGGGTGCGCGACTGTGCCGTGCGCGATCCGGCGGGCAACCTGATTCGTATCCAGCAGCTTCGCTGACCGGGAGTGTCGATGCGCAAGGCGACGAAGGCCGGCATGCCGTCACGGCATGCCGGCGACAGCCACGATCTCATCCGCGTGCAGGGCGCGCGCGTGAACAACCTGAAAGACGTCAGCGTCGAGATCCCGAAGCGGCGGCTCACGGTGTTCACCGGCGTCTCCGGCTCGGGTAAGAGCTCGCTCGTCTTCGGCACGATTGCCGCCGAGTCGCAGCGGCTCATCAACGAGACCTACAGCGCCTTCGTGCAGGGGTTCATGCCCACGCTGGCGCGGCCCGAGGTGGACGTGCTCGAAGGGCTGACCACCGCGATCATCGTCGACCAGGAGCGGATGGGGGCGAACGCGCGCTCCACCGTGGGCACGGCCACCGACGCGAACGCCATGCTGCGCCTGCTCTTCAGCCGCCTCGGCACGCCGCACATCGGCTCGTCGAACGCCTTCTCGTTCAACGTGCCGTCGGTGCGCGCCGTGGGCGCGATGACGATCGAGAAGGGGCCGGGAAAAGCGAAGACCGAGAAGAAGGAGTTCACCACTCTAGGCGGCATGTGCGCGCGCTGCGAGGGCATGGGCCGGGTGAACGACATCGACCTAGCGCAGATCGTCGATGAGTCGAAGTCGCTCGCCGGGGGCGCCATCA
>JAEUQR010000053.1 GCA_016789705.1 Acidobacteriota bacterium | reverse complement strand
GACGACATCCTCCGGCGCCTCAAGGCGCTCGACGACGACCGCGTCTACAAGAACGTGCAGGAACTGGCGGCCCTTCAGTCGGCAGTGAGCGACGGGCTGCGCCGCTTCGAGTTCGACCTGCGGCGCAAGGTCGAGGGCGACGCGTCGGACGTGCGCCTCACCGGCAGCGACGACGTGCCGGCCGAGTTCAAGGGCCTCGTGGAGGAGTACTACCGCAGCCTCGCGAAGCCGAAGGCGCCACAGAAATGATCCGGCGCCGGGCCGTCCTCGCGACGGCGCTCGCCGTCGTGCTGGCCGGGGGCGCCGCCTTCGCGCAGTTCGGCGGCGGCGGCTACTGGGGCCGCATGCGGCGGGTGCCGCCGCGGTTCCCGGCCAACGAGGCCGCCTTCGATGGCGGTTTCAATTTCTGCCGCGTCATGTACTCGAGCCAGTGGCGTGAGTCGGGCGGCCAGGGCTGGTCCACCGACTATCCGGACGCCGACATCAACTTCTCGATCCGTTTCGCGGAGCTCACGAAGACGCGGGTGAGCAAGCAGCCCACCGGCGTGCCCAACCACTTCGTGACACGCCTCACCGATCCGTGGCTGATGCGCTGCCCGTTCCTGCTGGGTTCGGACGTCGGCACGATGGCGCTGCGCGACGAAGAAGTGACGGCGCTGCGCGACTACCTGCTCAAGGGCGGCTTCTTCTGGGTGGACGACTTCTGGGGGTCACGCGCCTGGGACGTCTTCGAGAACGAGATGGCGCGCGTGCTGCCGCCGGGCACCTACCCCTTCCGCGACATCGGCCCGGAGCATCCCGTCTACCGCACGATGTTCCCGATGACGGACCTGCCGCAGATCCCGTCCATCCAGTTCTGGCGCACCACCGGCGGCGAGTCATCGGAACGCGGCAGCGACAGCGCGCAGGCGCACCTGCGCGGCATCACCGACGCGCAGGGCCGGCTCATGGTGCTCGCCACACACAACACCGACATCGCCGATGCGTGGGAGCGCGAGGGCGAAGACCCGGAGTATTTCTACACCTACTCCCCCAACGGCTACGCCACGGCCGTCAACATCCTGCTCTACGCGATGAGCCACTAGCGCCGGGGCTCGGGCATCGACGCTCGGGGTAAGATCGCGTCGATGGCCAAGACAATCTGCGACAACATCCTCGAGACCATCGGCCACACGCCGATGGTGCGCCTCAACCGCCTCACGAAGGGCGTCGTCGCCGCCGACGTCGTGGCCAAGATCGAGACCTTCAACCCCGGCAATTCGATCAAGGACCGCATGGCCCTGAAGATGATCGAAGACGCCGAGCAGGACGGCCGCCTGCGGCCCGGCGGCACGATCATCGAGGGCACGTCTGGCAACACCGGCATGGGCCTGGCCATCGCCGCGGTGGTCAAGGGCTACCACTGCATCTTTACGACCACCGACAAACAGTCGAAGGAGAAGGTCGACGCGCTGCGCGCGTTCGGCGCCGACGTCATCGTGTGCCCGACCGACGTCGAGCCCGAGGATCCGCGGTCGTACTACTCGGTGTCATCACGTCTCGAACGCGACACGCCCAACGGCTGGAAGGCCAACCAGTACGACAACCCGTCGAACGCCCAGGCGCACTACGAGCAGACCGGCCCCGAGATCTGGGAGCAGACCGATGGCCGCATCGACCACCTGGTCGTCGGCGTCGGCACGGGCGGCACGATCTGCGGCACGGCGAAGTACCTGAAGGAGAAGAAGCCGTCGGTGAAGGCCTGGGGCATCGACACCTACGGGTCAGTCTTCAAGAAGTACAAGGAGACCGGCGTCTTCGACAAGAACGAGATCTACCCCTACATCACCGAGGGCATCGGCGAGGACTTCCTGCCCGCGAACGTGGATTTCAGCGTCATCGATCACTTCGAGAAGGTCACCGATCGCGATGCCGCGATCATGACGAGCCGCATCGCCCGCGAGGAAGGCATCTTCGCCGGCAACTCGGCCGGCTCGGCGATGGCCGGACTGCTGCAGCTGGCGCCCCACTTCAAGGCCGGCGAACTCGTGGTGGTCATCTTCCACGACCACGGCACGCGCTACCTCGGCAAGATGTACAACCCCGAGTGGATGCGCGAGAAGGGCTTCCTCGACAAGAAGGGGCTCACCGCGAAGGACATCGTGGCTGACCGTCAGAAGGCCAAGCTGGTCACCATCGAGCGCACGGCCACGGTGGCCGAAGCCGCGCACATCATGACGGCGCACGCCTACTCGCAGATTCCGGTCGTGGCCGACGGCCGGCTCGTCGGCTCGGTGAACGAGGGTCACCTCTTCGACGAGATCGTGAAGCACCCGGAAATGCTGAAGGGACCGGTCGAGGCCATCATGGAACCGGCCTTCCCGTTTGCCGACATCTCGACGGGCATCGATGCGCTGGCCGGGATGATCACGCCCGAGGCCCCGGCCGTACTCGTGCGCGACTTCAAGAGCGACGAGACCTACATCATCACGCGCTGGGACGTCATCCGCGCGATGAGCTAGACCGGCATGCGTGTCCTCCCCCCTCGCACCAGGTTTCGCAGGCCGTGGGTCGTGGCGGCCCTGCTCGTCGGCGTCCTGTCGGCGGGTACGCCGGGCGGGGCGCTCGCCCAGCCGCGGCCCGACACGCGCGTCGTCGAGGCGATTGCCCTCTACACGGGCACGGCCGGGCGCGTGGACGACGCGAAGGCCCGCGCCCTCATCGACGCCGCCGCCACCGACGGCGACGTGCTGGCCCGCATGTGGATCGCGCGTGCCTGGTCGCGCGGCCGGCTCGGCTACGCGCGCGACGAGGCCCGGGCGCGCGCCATCGCCGACCAGATGATCGGCGCCGTGCAGCGCCAGGCGGCCCTCGGCGTGGTCGAGGCGCAGTTCCTCATGGGCACCGCCTACGACGAAGGCCTGGGTGTGACCGAAGATCCGGCCGTGGCCTTCGGATGGTTCCAGAAGGCGGCCGCCGGCGGCCATACGCTGGCCGAGCACAACATCGGCAACGCCTACGCGGCCGGGCGGGGCGTGTCTGCCGATCCGGCCGCCGCCGTCAGCTGGTGGACCCGGGCGGCCCTCAAGGGCGACGCCGTGCCACAGCTTCGCCTGGGCGAGGCCTACGAACGCGGCAGCGGCGTGGCCGCCGACCTCGTGCAGGCCCGCCGCTGGTACGCCGATGCGGCCGGCCGCGGCAACGCCGCGGCGAAGGCGGCGCTCGAACGGCTGGGGTCGCCACGCTGACGCCGCGAGCGCCCGGATCGGCCGCGCCTTCGGGCCAGCACGGCGGCTCCGTCGTCTGGGCGGCTGAACGGTGTCCGCGCTACACTCGTCTTTTCCTTACGTGGAGGCAACGGCGCCATGGGCCTGATGGACTACATCAAGACACAGCTCATCGAGATCATCGAGTGGCAGGACGACTCGCGCGACACGATCAGCTGGCGATTCCCCGACGAAGACAAGGAAATCAAGAACGGCGCGCAGCTCATCGTGCGCGAATCGCAGACGGCCCAGTTCCTCTACGTGGGCGCCTTCGGTGACACGTTCGGCCCCGGCAAGCACACGCTGACCACCGACAACATCCCGGTGCTGTCGCAGCTCAAGGGCTGGAAGTACGGCTTCGAGTCGCCGTTCAAGGCCGATGTCTACTTCGTCAACACGCGCCTCTTCACCGGCAACAAGTGGGGCACGTCGAACCCGATCATGCTGCGCGATCAGGATTTCGGCATCATCCGCCTGCGCGCCTTCGGCACCTACGACTTCAAGGTCGTGAACGTGCGCACGTTCCTCAAGGAGGTGGCCGGGTCCGACCACAACTTCCGCCTGGATGAATTCGCCGACACGATGCGCTCGCGCATCGTGAGCGTCTTCACCGACGCCATCGCCTCGGCGCGCGTGCCGGCGCTCGATCTCGCCACCCGTTACATGGAGGTGGGCGAGGCGCTGCTGCCCCTCATCAACCCGCAGCTCATCGAGAAGTACGGGATCGAGATTCCGAGTTTCATCGTCGAGAACTGCTCGGTGCCGCCGGAAGTCGAGGCCGCCATCGACAAGCGCTCGAGCATGGGCGCCATCGGCAACCTGAACGACTACGTGAAGTACCAGATGGCGCAGGGGCTGGCGCAGCCGGGCAAGAGCGGCGGCGTGGCCGGTTCGGCCGCGGAGCTCGCCATGGGCTTTGGTCTGGCGCAGCAGATGATGAACCAGCCGGGCGGAATCTTCGGTGGCGCCCAGACGACACCGGCCGCCGCGCCGGCCACGCCCGCGGCTCCCGCGGCGTCGGCGCTGCCCGACGTGCTCACGCCGGCCGATGTCGCGAAGGCGCTCGGCGTGACCGAGGCCGATGTGCTCGAGACGCTCGAGAAGGGCGATCTCAAGGGCCGGAAGATCGGCTCCGCGTGGCGCGTCACGCGCACCGCGCTCGACGAGTTCCTGAAACACTGACGCGTCGTTCGCGGTGACCGAACCCCCGCCCCTCCCACCCATTCCGACGCCTCCGGCCCTGCCGCCGGAGGTGTCGGCGCTCGACAAGCACCACTGCCCCGGCTGCGGCGCCGAAGCGCACTGGAACGCGGCGAAGCAGGCGCTCGTGTGCCCGTACTGCGGCACGGTCTCGCCGGCCACACTCGCCAGTGACGGCTCGCTCGTCAAGGAGCACGATCTGGCGCTGGCGCTGCGGGCGATTCCGGATGCCAACCGCGGTTGGGAGACCGACCGCACGTCGGTGCAGTGTCAGAGCTGCAAGGCGATCTCGCTCTTCGATGCGGCGCGTGTCGCGCAGCGCTGCGAGTTCTGCGGCTCGGCGTCGGTCGTGCCGTACACGAAGACCCGCAACGTCATCTACCCCGAGAGCCTGCTGCCCTTCACGATCACCGAGGCGCAGGTGCGCGAGTCGATCCGGCAGTGGTACGCCAGCCGCTGGTTCGCGCCGAACCGCCTGAAGAAGGCCGCGCTCACCGACCGCGTGGGCGGCGTCTACCTGCCCTACTGGACGTTCGACGCCCGGGTGCACGCGCTCTGGCGCGCCGAAGCCGGCCACTACTACTACGAGACGCGCACGGT
Source organism: Acidobacteriota bacterium (assembly GCA_016789705.1). Taxonomy (GTDB): domain Bacteria; phylum Acidobacteriota; class Vicinamibacteria; order Vicinamibacterales; family UBA2999; genus CADEFD01. The sequence goes on along the minus strand of JAEUQR010000053.1, from coordinate 4,255 downwards.
GACGCGCAACGGGCGCACCGAGACCGTGCAGGAACGCCGCGTGCGCTGGGTACCGGCCGCTGGCGAGCTTTCGCGCGTGTTCGACGACACGCTCGTCTCGGCCACGCAGGGGCTGCATCCGGCCCTGCTGCGGAAGATCGAACCGTTCCCCACCAAAGACCTGCGGCCCTACGACCGCGGCTACGTCTCGGGCTGGGTCGTCGAGCAATACCAGATCGATCTGGTGGGTGCGGCCGAGCGCTCACGCGCCGAGATGGACGCCCAGGTGCGTGACGCCTGCGGCCGCGACGTGCCCGGCGACACCTACCGGAACCTGGAAGTCGCGGCCACCTACACCGACCAGACCTTCAAGCACACGCTGCTGCCCGTGTGGCTACTGCACTACGACTATGGCCGGAAGAGCTACCAGGTGGTGGTGAACGGCGTCACCGGGACCATCGCCGGTGAACAGCCCTACAGCTGGATCAAGATCTTCTTCGCGACGCTGGCCTTCATCATCGTGGCGCTCACGCTCTTCGTGCTCATGGAGCAGTAAGCCGACTGAGGGACTCTCCCCCAATGGCACGAGATCCGTGCCATTGGGGTCAGACCCCTTACAGTTCCGTCGGTCTAGTCGATAGGAATGCGGCGGGCGTTGGTCGCCAGCCACGCGTCGAACGACTGCAGCCCGGGGTTGAGCTCGCGCGACCGCGCGACGTTGCGCGCGGCGTTCACGTCGGGCTCGAAGTCGCGATAGAACTGGAACATGTTGCCGAGGTCTTCGGCGCCGGGGAACCCGAAGCTGCGATAGACCGCCGGCGTCACGGCGTTGTAATGCACCGGCTCCCCGATCGCGCGAGTCATGGCCGCGGCCATCTCGGCGCCGGTCAGGTGTTCGCCCGCCACGCCGATGCGAGCGCCGACGAGCTCCGCGCCGCGCCGGAAGATGCCGTACGCACACCGGCCGATGTCTTCGGCCGCGATCCCCGCCATCGGCACGTCGCCAATCGGCAGCGTGAACTGGAGCTGCCGGTCGGCGTCGCGCTTGGGTCCCGCGCCGAACCCCACCAGGTTGTCCCAGTAGAAGGACGCCAGCAGGAACGTCGTGGGCACGCCGGCGTCGGTGAAGAAGTGGTCGCTCTCGCCCTTGGCGTCGAAATGCGGCACCTTGTACTTGCCCATGAGCGTGGGCATGCGGTTGTCGCCCTTGGGCATCCAGTGCCGGGTGTCTTCGAGCGTGGACCAGATGACATGCTGCAGGCCGGCCGCCTTGGCGGCCGTGGCCATGTTCTGGGCGCTCTGCTGCTCCTTCTCGGGCGAGAAGTGGTTCCAGAAGAACGTCACGCAGTAGGCGCCGTAGGCGCCCGCGAACGCGCGGGTGAGGCTCTCGACGTCGTCCACGTCGCCGGCCACCACCTCGGCACCGGCCGCGGCGAGCGCCCTCGCGGCGTCGGAGTTGGGGTCGCGGGTGATGGCGCGGGCGGTGAAGCCGCCCTGCGGATCGGCGAGGATGGCGCGGACGAGGCCGCCGCCCTGGGCGCCGGTGGCGCCGATGACGGCAATGATTTTCTTGTCGGACATGGGTCTCCTTGGCGTGTGCTGCCTGCTTGGACGACCTCGATCGTACGGCCGTTTCACCCGCACCGCCCCCACGATTTGTCCCAGGAATCCCGGGCCGGCACCTCACAACCGGCTTGCCGCCGGCCGCCCGCGCGGCGAGGATGTGCGGATGCGCACCTGCCTCGTCGTCCTTGCCCTGTGTGCCGGTCTTGCCGTCCAGCCCGGCCGCACGCAGCCCGGCCTGCCCGTGCGCGGCACGGTCGTGGTCGTGAACCAGCAGTCCGACTCGGTCACCCTCATCGACCTGGCGACCCGCGAGGCCTACCGCCACGTGCCCGTCGTGGGCGGCCCGCACGAAGCCGCCGTGTCGCCCGACGGACGTCAGGTGCTCGTGACCAACTACAACAAGCAGGGCGTGGGTCAGCAGAAGACGCTCAGCCTGATTGCCCTGCCGAGCGGCGACACGGTGAAGACCATCGACCTGGGCGAGTATCGCGCACCGCACGACGTGCGCTGGGTGGACGCCTCGCGCGTGGTCGTCACCGTGGAAGGCAGCCAGGCGCTGCTGCTCGTGAACGTCACGAGCGGCGCCGTGGAGCGCGTGTTCAAGACCGGGCTGGCTGTGTCGCACATGCTGGCGCTCTCGACCGACCGCACGCGGCTCTACTGCTCCAATATGCGCGACGGCAGCATCACCGCGTTCGACTTCGCCACGGGCGCCAAGATCAAGGACGTGCCCACCGGCAAGGAGGCCGAAGGTGTGGGGGTGACACCCGACGGGCGGTGGGTGTGGGCTGGCAACCGCGCCGAAGACAGCATCTCGATCATCGACACACGCTCGCTCGAGGTGGTGAAGCGTATCCCGTCGCCGGGCTTCCCCTACCGCGTGCAGTTCACGCCCGACGGCACGCGCGCGCTCGTACCCCACGCGAACGCGTCGTCCCTGGTCGTGGCCGACGTGGCCACGCAGACCATCCTGAAGTCCATCCCGCTCGCGATGACGAAGGCGGACAAGCCCTCCACCGCGGGCGTGTTCCCGCATCCCGACAACCGGCACGCGTTCGTGACGGTGCGGAACGACAACTCGATGCTGGTGCTGGATCTGGTGACCGGCCAGACACTGGCGCGGGTGGAGGTGCAGACCAGCCCGGACGGCGTCACCTGGTCGCCGGTGCAGCGGTAGCTGGCTCCCGCTTCGTCGCGGCCGCGCCTGACCCGCCATCATCGGGCCCTCGGCGACGCCGAGAGTCATCACGGCACCGGCACGAGCCGCTTCAGTTCCTCGAACCAGTGCTGCACGAGCACGAACTCGCGGCTGCCGCTCGGGTCGGCGCCGCGCACCATCACGAAGCGTCCGTCCGGCAGCACGTCGTAGGCCACGGCCGTGTTGGTGCTCTGCACGTACTGCTCAGTTGCGCCCGAGCCACCAGGCAGACGCTGGTCGAAGAGGGCCTTGGGCCGGCCAAGCGACAGCGACGCGCCATCCGGCGCGACCGCCACCGCCATCATCTTCGGCACGCCCGCGTCGAGGCCCTGGTAGAAGAGGGCCTTGCCATCACGCCGCCACACCGGTCCGCTGCCGCCTCCGGTCGACACCGCGAGCCGCTCGCCGGTGGGATACGGCTGAAGGTAGACCTCGTACCGTCCGGACTCATCGGAGACGTACGCCAGCCACCGCCCATCGGGAGAGAACGCCGGACTGTGCTCGGACGCGGGGCGACCGAGGAACGGCGCCGCCACCGGCGGGTCGCCCATCGTCAGCATCCAGATGTCGTGCAGGAGGCCCGTCTGCACCGTGTAGGCCAGTTGGGAGCCATCTGGCGACCACGCGAAGCTGCGAATGAAGGCGCCCAGGGGCGCTGTGGCGAGCAGCCGCTCGCGTCCATCCAAAGGCTTGAGGAAGATCCCGGCGCCATCTTTCGTCGGGTGCGCGATCGCCAGCGAGCGGCCGTCTGGGTGCCACGCCACGCCATAAACAACCTCGTCCTGTGTGACCTTCGTCGTGCTCCCGCGCCGACGGTCGAAGACCTGGACATCGAGGTCCTGGCCCCGGGCCGCGAGGAACGCGATGGCGTGCCCATCAGGAGACACCCGCGGACGCGAGACATCGCCCGGCGGCGGGCCGAGCGTCTCGAAGGTCCCCTCCGAGCCAACCAGCCCCAGTGCGCTGGCCGCGTCGACGGCAGGCACGTAGGCGAGCGTGCCACTCTTCGACGCCGCCAACTCCGCGGTCGGGAGTGATGTCACGCTCGTGGCACTGCGCCGCACGGCGTCCACCAGCGGCATCGCGGGGCCTGTCACCGCCAGTCCATCCAGGTCGAACGGCGCGACCAGGATCGCGTCGTCGCGTTCGAATACGAGATGTCCGCTGCTCAGCACGAGCAGCGCGCGCGCGTTCTCGACGACCAGCCGACGCGCCCCGGTGTCGAGCAGGGCGGCTTCGGTGCGGAAGTCGCCTCCAACCGAGCGAACGCTGAAGAGCACGGTCCGGCCCGATGGCGTCAGTACCGGGAAGGGGTGGCTGACTTCACGATTGGCGACGTCGAGCGCGGTGAGATCCGTGACCGCGCCACCCTCGGCCGACACCCGGCGCAACCCTGAGGCCGGGGTGCCAAAGACAATCGCGCCCTCCGCCGTCCACACGCCGAAGCTGGACCCGCTGCCGTTGATCTGCTCGACCAGCGTCACGGGCGTGCCGCCCGCGAGGGCGATCTTC
>JAEUQR010000037.1 GCA_016789705.1 Acidobacteriota bacterium | reverse complement strand
ACATCCTCTCGATCTTCCTGATTCCGGAGGCGATCTTCGGCCTCGGGATCTACACCTGGTGGCGGAGGCGGTAAGACATGGGTCGCGGTTGGTCAACTCTGGCGCTCGTGGCCGTGGCCGCGGGCCTTGGCGCCTACATCTACTTCGTCGACGCCGAACGTTCGACGACCGAGGTGAAGGAGAAGGTCTTCTCGGTCGCCGCCGACGACATCGAAGAACTGCGCGTCACCGCCAAGGGCGAGACGTCGGTGCTGAAGAAGACCGACGGCAAGTGGATGCTCGTCGAGCCGGTCGCGACCGATGCCGATGACAGCGCGGTCACGGCGCTGCTCGGCGGCCTCACATCGCTCGAGCTCACTCGCGAGGTCGATCCCAAGGCGGCGAATCTGGCCGAATTCGGCCTGACAGCCGCCAAGGCCGACGTGACCTTCACCGCGAAGGGCGGCGTGACGGGCCGCGTCCGCCTCGGCGACCAGACGCCGGCCGGGGCCGATCTCTACGCCGTGAAGGGCGACGAGTCGCGCGTGTTCCTCGTGGCCACCTTCGTCGAAAGCAGCCTCGCGAAGTCGGCGTTCGAACTCCGCGACAAGCGGGTGCTGCGCTTCGAACGCGACAAGGCCGACGGGCTCGAGATCATGGCCGATGGGCGCGTGCCGGTGACCTTCACGCGCAGCGCGTCCGACTGGCGGGTCACGGCGCCGGTGAACGCGCGCGGCGACTACGGCGCCATCGAGGGCCTGCTGACGCGTCTCTCCACCACGATGATGACCGGCATCGAGACCACGGACATGTCCGACCTGAAGAAGTACGGGCTGGACGAACCGGCGTCGTCGATCGTCGTCAAGTACGGCTCGACGTCGGCCACGCTGGCCGTGGGCACGTCGGCCGAGGGCAAGGCCTACGCACGCGACCTGGCGCGGCCGATGGTCTTCACGGTCGATCCGGCGTTCGCCACCGAACTGCTGAAAGAAGCCGGCGAGTACCGGAAGAAGGAACTCTTCGAGTTCCGCGCCTTCTCCGCGAAGAAGCTCGTGGTCACCCGCGGCGCCGAATCGATCACCTTCACGAAGGTGGCAGGCTCCGGCGAGACGCCGGCCGACAAGTGGACGATCAGCGGCAGCGGCGCGACCCGCGATGCCGACACCGCGAAGATGGACGACCTGCTCGCGAAGCTCTCCAACCTGCGCGCGGACACGTTCGTGGCCGCGGCACCGGCGAAGGCGGCCACGCCCGTCGTGAAGGTGACCGCCGAGTTCGACGAGAACAAGAAGGAAGACGCCAGCATCGGCAAGGACGGCGCCGATGCCTTCGGGACGCGTCCCGACGAAGCCGGGGCGATGCAGCTCACGGCGAGCGCGGTGGATGAAGCGCTGAAGGCGCTCGACGACGTGCTGGCGCCGCCGGCCGCCACTGCCGCGCCTGCGGCCGCGGGCGCGGCGCCCGATAAGCAGTGATCCGCAACAGCCGGCTCCGGGCGTGCGCGCTCGGAGCCGTGCTCGTCGCCGGCGGCTGCGCGGCCCGGCCGCCGGTGGCCGCGGCTCCCCCGTCCGTCCCGCCGCCCGTCGCGGCTGCCGAGGCTCCGCCCCCGGCGCCACCCACCCGTCTCGAGACGCTCGCCGCCAGCGTGGACGGCGTGCTCGCCACGTCCACCTTCTCGCGCGCCACGGTGGGGTTCGTCGTGCGGTCGCTCGACACCGGCGAGACGCTCTACAGCCGCAATGGCCACACGTGGCTCGTGCCGGCGTCCACCATGAAGGTGATGACCACGGTGGCCGCCGCCAGCCGCCTCGGCTGGGACTTCCGCTTCGAGACGCGGCTCGTTGCCACCGGGCCCATTCTTAAGGGCGTGCTCGATGGCGACCTCATCGTCGTCGGCACCGGCGACCCCACGATCAACCGTCATCATCCGGACCGCGCCAGTACCTTCGACGACTGGGCGCGCGCCCTGAAGGCGCGCGGCATCCAGCGCATCAACGGACACATCATCGGCGACGACAGCCTGGTCGAAGCGCCCGGCTGGGGCATCGGCTGGGCGTGGGACGATCTCGTCGAAGCCTACGGCGCCGCGATGAGCGCGCTGCAGTACAACGAGAACGTGGCCACGGTGACGATGGGCCCGGGCATCACGCCGGGGGCGCCACCCGTGGTCTACGTCTCGCCGTCGAATCACGGCCTGCTTGTAGACGTACAGGCGACCACATCGGCCGAAGGCACGGCGCCTTCGCTCGTGGTCGCGCGCCAGCCCGGCACGCGCATCCTCGAAGTGCGCGGCCAGGCGCCGTGGGGCGGCGCCGCCGTGAGCACCACGGTGGCGGTCGCGAACCCCACCATCTACTTCACGGGCGAACTGCGCCAGGCGCTGCTTCGTCATGGCATCGCGGTGGACGGCACGGCCGTGGACATCGATCAGGAATCGGATCGCGCGCGCGCCTCAGAAGGCACGGTGCTGCTCGTCGATCAGTCGGCGCCGCTGCGCGACATCGCCACCGAGATGCTGGCCTGGAGCATCAATCTCTACGCCGAGTCGCTGGTCGTGGCCCTCGATCGCACGGCGCCCGGCGGCACGGCCGAGGGCGTGGCGATGCTGCGGCAGGTGCTCGACGACCTGGGTGTGCCGGCCGGCGGCTACACGACCCGCGATGGCTCGGGCCTGTCGCGCAACGACTACATGTCGGCCGACACGCTCGTCGCGGCGCTGGCCGCCGCCTGGCGCGATCCGGTGCTGCGCGACGGCCTGCTGCAGGTGCTGCCCGTCACCGGCGGCCCCGGCATGCTGGAGCGGCGCCTCACGGGCACGCCGGCCGCGGGACGCGTGCACGCGAAGTCGGGCTCGATGTCGAACGTGCGCGGGCTCACGGGCATCGTCGAGACGGCGGCCGGCGAGTCGCTGGCCTTCGCGTTCCTCGCGAACGGCTTCGACGTGCGCGGCGCCGAGATCGACGAACGCGTGGACGCGCTGCTCCTCACGCTCGTGGCGCTGCCGCGCTGACGACGCGCTAGAGCGTCACGTAGCGCCCGAGCAGCAGGGCCATCACGAACCCGGCGGCCCCCACCACGAGGGCGCCGGCCATGCCGACGGCGAACGGCTTCAGGCCGACGCCGCGGAACACGTGGAAGCTCGTGTTGAGACCGACGGCGGCCATGGCCGTGCCGAGCAGCCAGCGCGCGCCGGCGGTGTCGCCGACCATGGACGTGAGCGTGCTCCAGGCCGGCCCGTCCCACACGCCGAAGGCCAGGCCGGTGCGCCCGAGCATCGCGTCCCCGAGCGAACGCAGGAGCGCCATCCCCACGAAGCCGAGCACGAACGACGGCACCAGCGTTCGCCACGACATGGCCGCGCCCCGCCCCCCCGCCACGCCGCGCTCACGGGCGTGCCACCACGTGAGCAGCGGAATCACCGCCGCCAGGAAGAGATTGCGCGTGAGCTTGGTGACCGTCGCCACGCGCAGCACGGCGTCGTCGGCGTAGATCTGCCGGTAGGTCAGCGCCGCGCCCACGACCTGCGACGTGTCGTGTACGGCGGTTCCAAGAAATAGGCCGATAGCCGCCGAGCCCGGCAGCATGGCGTGCGCCAGATACGGATAGACGAGCATGCCGAACAGTCCGAAGGCGACCACATTCGCCACCGCGTAGGCCACTTCGCGTTCATCGGCCTCGATGGCGGGCGCCGTGGAGACGATGGCGGTGACGCCGCAGATGCTCGTGCCGGCGGCGATGAGCGTGCCGAGCCGCGGCGGCAGGCCGAGCAGGCGGTTGAACCAGGTCACGAAGGCGAGACCGATCGTGATGGCGACGACGACCACCGGCACGCCGGCCACGCCGAGGCGCGCCATCTCCACCACGCTCAGCTTGATGCCGACGAGCACGATGCCAAGGCGCAGCAGCGTGGTCGTGCAGAACTTGAGACCGGGGGCGAGGCTCGCGGGCAGCGGCAGCAGATTGCGCAGGGCCAACCCGAGCACGATGGCCACCGGCACCCCCGAGATCGGACTCGCGCCCGAGAGTCCGCGCGCCGCCAGCATCGCCGCACCGAGCAGGTCAGCCAGCCAGAAGCCGGCGAACATCACGGCGAGCGCGGCGGCTAGTCCTGGAGCGATCGTCATACGAGCAGCCAGACGCCACCCACGACGACCGCCGCCGCAGACGCTGCGTAGAGCACGGCCTGACGCACCGACTGGCTCGAGCGCCCGGCCGAAGACGCCACGGCGCCGAGGGCGGCAGTGAACGCCGTCATGGCGCCAATCGCGCCGGCGCCGAAGCCCGCCAGATACGCGAGCGCGTCGGCCCGCGAGGTGAACATCAGCGACGGCAGCACACCGTAGAGATGGGAACTGCCGGCCAGCCCGTGCAGCGTGCCCATGGCGAAGGACGGCGTGGACGTGACGTGCTGGTGGGTGTGTGGCACGCGGGCGCGCCAGAGCCCCCACAGGCCCACGGTGATGAGCGCCACGCCGACGAGCCGTTCGCTCCACGCCGAGAGGGCCGCAATCGGCAGCAGTTCGCGGAACGCGACGAGCAGCAGGCCGACGAGCAGCACGCCGGCCGTGTGACCGAGGCCCCATGAAAGGCCCGCGCGCCAGGCCACGCGGTTGTCGTCGGCCACGATCGGCGCCACGGCGGCCAGGTGATCGGGGCCGGCGAGTACGTGGAAGAAGCCGGCGACGAGACCCGCGAGGAGCGCCAGCACGGACGTCAGGCCGGGCATTGAGCCGATTGTATCCCCGGAGGGGCTGGTATCCTGAGGTGTTGGCGCCGCGCCTGGCGCCGCGAGCGGAGTCGAGCGCAATGCGAATCGAAGGAAAGACGTTCATCACCACCGGCGGCGCGTCGGGCCTGGGCCGGGCGGCGGCTGAAGCGATCGTGGCGGCCGGCGGCCACGCCGTCCTCGTGGACGTGAACGCCGAAGTCGGCGCCGCGACGGAAGCCGCGCTCGGCGCGCGGGCGAAGTTCGTGAAGACCGATGTGACGAGCGAAGCGGATGTGCAGGCCGCCGTCCAGATGGCCGTCTCACACTTTGGAGGCCTGCACGGCGTCGTGAATGCCGCCGGCATCTGCCCGGCGGCCAAGGTGGTGGGCAAGAACGGTCCACACGCCCTCGACCTCTTCGAGAAGACGCTGCGCGTGAACGTCGCCGGCACCTTCAACGTGATCCGTCTCGCGGCCGTGGTGATGAGCGCGAATGCGCCCGAGCCGAACGGCGAACGCGGCGTCATCGTGAACACGGCGTCGATTGCCGCCTTCGAGGGCCAGATCGGCCAGGCGGCGTACGCCGCCTCGAAGGGCGGCGTCGTCGGACTCACGCTGCCGGTGGCGCGCGAGTTCGCGCCGCTCGGCATCCGCTGCGTCACCGTGGCGCCCGGCATCTTCGACACGCCGCTCCTCGCCGCGCTGCCGGAGCCGGCGCGAATCTCGCTCGGCCAGCAGGTGCCCTTCCCGTCACGCCTCGGCCGGCCCGAGGAGTACGGCGCGCTCGTGCGTCACATCCTCGAGAACGAGATGCTGAACGGCGAGACGATCCGCCTCGACGGCGCGCTGCGCATGGCGCCGCGCTGACGGCGGGCCGCTGGCGGCGGCCGCGGGCGCCGGCGCTTCCGCAGACCGCCCTCGGGCAGACGCGCTACTGCGCCAGCGCCGCGCGCGCCGCCTCCACGATCGCCGCGACGTCGCCGGTGAGGCCGCCGCCCTGCGCGAGGTCGGCCTTGCCGCCGCCCTTGCCACCGAACTGCGCCACGAGCCCCTTCAGCACGGCGCCGGCATCCACCGGGACATCTGCCGCGCGGGCGACCACCACGAGCGCCGGCTGTGACGTGGAGAACACGGCCGCGCAGGCACCAGGCGTGGCGGCGACGGACGCGGCAATCGCCTTGAGACCCACGGCGTCCCAGCCGTCGAGGGCCTGCGCGACGACGACGCGGTCGCCGACGCGCGCGGCCGTGGTCACGAGACCCGCCGCGACGTGGCCCGCCAGCTGTTCCTGGAAGGCGCGCACGCTTCGCGCGAGGGCCTTGTTCTCGTCCTGCAGCCGCTCGATCGCCGGCGCGAGTTCCGCGGCCGAGACCGACAGCGCCCGATTCGCCGCCGCCAGCGCGTCGCGCCACTCGCGAAGCTGCGCGAGCGCGCGCCCCCCGCACCGGAACTCGACCCGCGTGCCGCCCTTGAATTTCTCCCAGCCAGTCACGCTGATGAGGCCGATGCCGCCCGTGCGCGCCACATGCGTGCCGCCACACGCGGAAAGATCGTAGTCGGTCACGTCCACGAGGCGCAGCATGCCGGTCCGTCCGGATTCCTTGCGCAGCGGCAACGTCGCCGCCTCCTCGGCCGAGACGAAGCGCACGCACACGTCACGGTCCTGCCACACCACACGATTGGCATCGTCTTCGGCGGCCGCGATCTCCTGAGCCGACACGGGGCGCCCCAGATCGATGGTGGCGCTCGTCGTTCCGAGATGGAAGCTCTCGGTGCGCGCCTTGCAGATGGTTTCGAACGCCGCCGAGAGCACGTGCTGCCCCGTGTGCTGCTGCATGTGGTCGAAGCGCCGCGCCCAGTCGATGGCGCCGTGCACCCGGGTGCCGGCGTCGAGCGGGCCATCGATGAGGTGGACGAGCCGGCCGTCCTCTTCGTCGACGACGTCCATCACGGCTCGTCCGCCGAGCTGCCCGAGATCGTGCGGCTGCCCGCCGGAGGTCGGATAGAAGGCCGTGGCCGAAAGCGTCACCGCGAAGCGATCGCCGGCGGGCGCGCAGGCCGTGACGTCGGCGTCGAACTCGACGGCATAGGCGTCGGTGTAATAGAGGCGATCGGTCATGGCACTCACGAATGGGCGGTCAGGGGATCGAGGGCACCGGCCGCGGCAAAGCCCTCCGCGCGCAGACGGCAACTGTCGCAATGGCCGCACGGACGGCCATCGGCAGGCGGATCGTAACAACTGTGGGTCAGGCCGTAGTCGAGGCCGAGCGACAGCCCCAGGCGGATGATTTCGGCCTTCGACAGCGCGATGAGCGGCGTGTGGACCTTGAACGTGCGGCCTTCGGCACCGGCCTTCGTCGCGAGTCCGGCGAGCGTCTCGAACGCGCGGATGAACTCGGGCCGGCAGTCGGGATACCCGGAGTAGTCGAGCGCGTTCACGCCGATGACGAGGTCGGTCGCGCCCACGACTTCCGCCCAGCCGAGCGCCAGAGACAGGAAGACGGTGTTGCGGGCCGGCACGTAGGTCACGGGAATCACCGCCGGATCGATCGGCTGATCCTTCGGCACGGCGATGTCGGCGGTGAGTGCCGACCCGCCCATCCGCGAGAGCTCGACGTCGATCTCGAGGTGCCGGACCACGCCGAGGGCGGCGGCGACACGTCGCGCCGCCTCGAGTTCGGTCACATGGCGCTGGCCGTAGCGGACGCTGAGCGCGTAGAGCTCGAAGCCGTCGCGGCGGGCGACGGCCGCGGCGGTGTAGGAATCGAGGCCTCCGCTCAGGAGGACAACGGCTGCCGGCATCCGACTATCTTCCCACGCAGCGGCGGGTACGACGGCATCCGGCTGCCGCCGGCACGCCGGAATCTGATACAACCGCGGTGTGCGACGTGCGGCCCTCCTGCTCACCTGCTGCCTGACCTGCGCCTGTGCCAACGCGGACCAGGAGTCGGCCGCGACGGCGGCGACTGAGCCCGTGGCCGTCATTGCTCTGGCCGGAGGTGCGACGGGCGGGGCCACGCGCGGTGTCCCGGTGGACGTCACAATACCGGCCGCGGCGGCGCAGGTGCGGTTCGACCTCGCCGGCATCACGCAGCCGGCCGGTGAGCTCACCGCGGAACTCGAAGCCACCGCCTCCGGCGAGGTGCGGCGCTGGCCGGTGGACGCGGCGTCGGGAAGCGTGTCGCTGACAGTGCCCATCTACGCGGTCCCCGCCGGGGCACACGTGCTGACCCTGTGGCAGGGCGACGCCGACGTCGTCACGCGCTACCTCGTACGCGTCAGCGTGCGGTGAGTCGGCGCGGCCGCGGTCCTTGCACGGGGCCCCGGTGCCGAAGGACACTCTGGAGCTGGCGCCCATGACCGACAGCCTTCTCGCGCACCTCGACGCCTCGCCGCTCTTCGACAAGCTCACGCCGCGTCTCAGGCGCGCGCTCGTGGGCGCGGCGACCACACGGCGGCTCGCCGGGGGCGATCGGCTGCTCGTCACCGGCGAGCTCAACACGTCGCTCTTCGTCATCGCCGAGGGCGCGGTGGACGTGGTGCTGCCCGGCATCGACGCGCCGCACGTGCGGCTCGGCCAGGGTGAGTGCCTGGGCGAGCTGTCCCTGCTCGACGGCCAGCCGGTGTCGGCCGACGTGGTGGCTGTGGAGCCAACCACGCTGGTCGAACTCGATCACGTGCAGGTGTGGTCGCTCATCGACTCGAGCGCCACCTTCGCGCGGAATCTGCTGCGCGTGCTGGCCGGCCGCGTGCGCCACGACCACACGGTGCTTGCCGAAGCCAGCGACGAACGGCGCCGCTTCGAACGGCTGTCGATGGTGGACGGTCTGACCACGCTGCACAATCGCCGGTGGTTCGACGAAATGTTTCCGCTCCAGGTCGTGCGCCTGCTGCGCGAAGGGCGCCACGGCTCGCTGCTCATGGCCGACGCCGACCGCTTCAAGGACCTGAACGACCGCTTCGGCCACGCCGTGGGCGATGCGGCGCTGCGTCGTATCGGCAGGGCGATTCTGTCGGGCCTGCGCCCCGGTGACATGCTCGCGCGCTACGGCGGCGAAGAGTTCGCGGTGCTGCTGGCCGATGCCGACGAGAACGCCGCTGTGGAGGTCGCCGATCGACTGCGCCGCCAGGTGGCCGAGAGCGCGTCCGAAGGCGCGCCGCAGATCACGCTCTCGGTCGGCGTCGCCGGCATCAGGCCGAACGAACCCTTCGACGCGCTCGTGGGTCGTGCCGATGCCGCGCTCTTCCGCGCCAAGGCGGCCGGCCGCGATCGCGCCAGCCGTTAGGACAGGATCGGCACGCCGTCAGACGCCGCGCACGTCGGCGCCCCAGATGTACTTGTGCACCTGGAGCTGGACGCGCACGGGCAGGCGGTCCTCGAGCACCCACTCCGCGAGTGACTTCGCCTCGAGCCCACCGTGCACCGGCGACAGATGCACGGCGGCAACGCGGCTCGCGAGGTGCTCGCGCCGGAGCACCTCGCGCGCGTACTCGTAGTCGGCGCGGTCGGCGACGACGAACTTCACCTCGTCGTGCGGCCGCAGCCGCGCGAAGTTGGCGGCGTCGTGCGTCGCGGCTTCGCCGCTGCCGGGGCACTTGACGTCCATGATGACGGTCGCCCACATCGGCACGTGTTCGATGCTGCGGTGGCCACCGGTCTCGATGAGCACCTGATGGCCGCTCGCATGCAGCCGCTCCATCAGCGGATAGAGCTCCTTCTGCAGCAGCGGCTCACCGCCGGTCATCTCGACGAGCGGACAGCCGTAGTGTTCGACGGCCGCGACCACCTCGTCGACCGACATCTTCCGGCCTTCGTGGAAGGCGTACGGGCTGTCGCACCACACGCAGCGCAGATCGCAAGCCGTGAGGCGCACGAAGACGCAGGGACGTCCCGCATAGGACGACTCCCCCTGGATCGAGTGGAAGATCTCGTTGACGGTCAGCATGGCCGCGGCGAGCGCCGCAATCGTTTATTGTAGACCGATGCCGACCGCCACGTTCTACACCAAGCCCACTTGAACGACCTGCAAGAACGCCAGGAGTTTCCTGGCCGACCGCAGGGTGGACGTCGAAGAACGAGACATCAACAAGGCGCCGCCCACCCGCGCGTTCCTGGAACAGCACATCGATGCGAAGGACTTCCTGCGCTTCGTGAGCACCCGCAGCCCCGTCTTCAAGACGCGCCCCCTGCCCGCCTCGAAAAAGGAGGCGATTGACCTCATGATGGCGCAGCCGAACCTCATCAAGCGGCCGATCCTGGTGCAGGGCGCGAAGGTCACGTTCGGCTTCGACAAAGAGGCGTACGCGAAGGCGAAATGAGCGTCAGGATCGGCACGTCGGGGTGGAGCTACCCCGGCGGCCGAGGCACGTGGAACGGCGTGTTCTATCCGGCGAAGGACGCGCGCCCGCGCGGCTTCGACGAGCTCGCGTTCTACGCGCGCTGGTTCGACGTGGTCGAGGTCAACTCGACCTTCTACGGCCAGCCGCGCGCGAAGGTCACCGAGACGTGGGTCGATCGCACGCCGGCGGGTTTCGAGTTCGCGGTGAAACTCTTCCAGAAGTTCACCCACCCGGCGATGTTCCTGGAGGCGGTGGCCGCCGGGGCGCCCGGTGCGTCGACCGAAGCCCTGGCCGCGGCCGGTGACGTGCGGCTGGCGGACGTGGACGAGTTCCGGCGTGGTATCGAGCCACTCGCCCGGGCTGGCAAGCTCGGCCCTCTGCTCGTGCAGTTTCCGCCCGGCTTCACGGCCGGCCAGGCCGGTGTGGACTATCTGGGCTGGCTGCTGCGCACCTTCGCGGACTATCAGGTCGCCGTCGAGCTGCGCCACAAGTCATGGAGCGATGCGGGCGCTGACACGGCAGCGCTGCTCGCGGCCTACGGCGCGGCATGGACACTCATCGACGAGCCGAAGTTCCGCTTTTCGATTCGCCAGAACTGGGACGCGCCGGTAGACACGGCGCCCGGACGCTTCGCCTACGCGCGTTTCCACGGCCGCAACGCGGCGGAGTGGTGGAACCACTCCGCGGCGGAAGACCGCTACAACTACCTGTACTCGGGCGAAGAGCTGGCGCCGCTCGGCGAGGCCGTGGCGAACCTCGCGACCAAGGTGAAGAAGGCGTATCTGTTCTTCAACAATCACTTCTCGGCCCAGGGCGTGGCCAATGCCGTCCAGTTGCGCCGGCAGCTCGGCGAACACGTGCCCTCGCCGCTGCCGCCGGCACTCGTGGAACGCTTTCCCTGGCTCGAGCCGTCTACTTGATGGTCATCCGCTTGACGACGTCTTCGGCCTGGATCTTCTGCACGACGTCCATGCCCGAGATGACCTTGCCGAACACGGTGTACTGGCCGTTCAGGCGGGCCACCGGCGCGAGCGTGACGTACATCTGACTGTCGGCCTTCGCGGGATCGCCCGCATGCGCCATGGCCACGGCGCCGAGCACGTGCGTGCGCGTCTTCGTGATCTCGGCGGCGCCAATCGGCTTGCCGCTGCCGCCCGTGCCCCAGCGATCCTTCTTCGTCATATCGCGGGTCTGCGGATCGCCCCACTGGATGACGAACCCCGGCACCACGCGATGGATGCGCTGGCCGGTGTAGAAGCGCTGCTTCACGAGCTCGACGATGCGGGCGACGGTCTTCGGCGCCTCGGCCGGATAGGTTTCGAACTCGAATACGCCGCGCGAGGTCTCGACCACGATCACGGGACCAGCGGGGGCGGCAGGTGCCTGGGCGAAGGCCGGAACGGCCAGCACCAGCGCGGCCACAGCGAGGCTCGGCACGAGCCGACGAACACGGGACAGCATCAGGAGTCTCCTTTTCTCGAGTGGCCGACCTTCGTCACGCCGAGGCGCGGACAGTCGGCCACGACCGCACAATCGTCACACCGAGGGTACACCGGACGGCAGCAGTTTTGACCCCAGGTGACGAGATACAGATTCAGATACTTCCACCAGCGGGC
>JAEUQR010000197.1 GCA_016789705.1 Acidobacteriota bacterium | reverse complement strand
CCGTAGTACGGGCTGCCGGGCTGCGCCGACTGCCCGGGGGCGTTCGTGGCCACCGAGTTGTCCACGTTCGAGAAGTCCACGATGCGGCGGAAGTTCGCGCCCGTGGCGTTCACGGTGTTGAAGCCACCTGGACGTTCCACCGGCGGCAGGCTGAACTGCGGGATGAACATGTGGCGCAGTTCACTCGTGTTGATGCGGCCGTAGCGCCAGGCGGACCAGTCACTGCCCCAGTCTTTCGTCAGACGCTCGATGGCCTCGCGCAGCCCGGTTTCCACGAGCGCGCGGCGTGTCGCCGGCGGCACCGTGCCCGCATCGAACGTGCGGCCGGCCTCGGTGCCGGCCCAGCGCACGTAGATCGCGCCGGCCATCGTGTCCGCGGTGAGTATCCTGTTCCAGCCGGCCACCGCTGCTCGTGCCTTCTCGACCGCGGCGTCGCTGCTCGTCCAGCCCTGGAAGAGCGGCAGGTCGCGTTCGGCGCGCAGCGAATAGGCGTCGTGCTGCATGGCTTGTAGGTCGGCCACCGAGACCTTCTGCCCGGTGCCGAGCATCTGGTGGATGCGCGCGATGCGCGATTCCTTCACGCCGCGCGACGTCTTGTAGAGCACGGGCCGCCCCCTGTAATCGGGCGGGTGTGAGTTGTCGTTGGCGGTGGCGATGTAGCCGCGCGGCGGATTCATCTCGCGCGGCAGATCGCTGCGGAAGCCCTGCCACTCGTACTTGCCGGTACCGGGCACCGGCAGGCGGCCGTTCCAGCCGTTGCGGTTCGGGGTGAGGCCGCTCACCTGCAGCGCGATGTTGCCGGCCTTGTCGGCGCAGAGCAGGTTGTGCGTGGGCACCTTCCACGACATCGCGCGGTCGAAGAAGTCGTCGCAGCTCGTGGCCTGCGACAGGCGCAGGCTGCCCTTGTAGGGGGCCGTGCCGGGCTGCTGGTTCACCGACTTCGCCACGTAGGCACGATTGCGTTCGCGGTCTTCGTGGAACACGGGACCGTGACGCGTGAACTTCAGCTCGACCACGCGCGGGGTGGCTTCCCCCTTCACCCGGATCTCTTCGCGAATCACGTTCATCGGCTCCCACGCGCCGTTGAACTTCGTCTGGTTGGTGTCGGCCGGGTTGGTCTCTTCGATGACGGTGTCGACCATGTCGATGCCGGCGAATGTGAAGGCCCAGCCCATCGTGTCGTTGCTGCCGGCATCCACCCCCATGAACGGCGGTTCAGACGCGCCGATCACGTTCCAGCCGGGCGCCGAGAGGTGCACGAAGGCGCGCAGCGACGGCATCTCGATGGTGCGGTGCGGGTCGTTGGCCAGGATGGGCACGCCCGTCGTGGTGAGGCGGCCGCTCACGACCCAGTTGTTGCTGCCGTCCATGTCCTGCAGTTCCGGCGCCACACGCGCCACCTTCGGCGGCGTCACGAGGCCGCGATACTGCGGCACGATCTCGAGATCCGGCAGGATGCCCGCTTCGAAGGGGCTGCCATCACCGCGACGCACGACGTCGAGGATGCCTGCGGGAATCGCCTTCACGTCGAGTCCGTCCGGCACGACGAGGTCGTCCCACGGATCCGGCGCCGCCTGCTGGTTGGCGGCCTTCACGCCCATCTTCGCCACGTCGAGTGCCAGGCGCAGTTCTTCTTCCGGCGTGCCGCCGGCGCTGTCGAGCCCCAGGCGCGCCCAGCGCAGCGTGACGGTCTTCGCCGTCCACGGTTCGGGCACGAGGCCGGTCAGCGCGAACTCCACAGGCAGGTTGTCTTTGTTGGCCGCGATGTAGGCGTTCAGGCCGTTGGCGTAGGCCGTGAACAGCCGCTCGGCATCGGGGTGATAGCTCTTCCACTCGCTGTCGTCGTAGGGGCCGCGGTACATCATGAGCCGCGTGCGCGCGTCGTAGTCGTAGGCCTTCGGGCCGAACACTTCAGCCAGCCGGCCCTCGCGCCAGCGCCGCCACATCTCGAGCTGCCACAGGCGGTCCTGCGCCATGACATACCCTTGCGCGAAGAACAGGTCGTCGTCGTTCTGCGCGTAGATGTGCGGGATGCCGGCCTGGTCGCGAATGACCTCGACGGGCGCCTTGAGACCCGGCGCCTTCAGCTCGCCGTCGAACCTGGCGAGCGACCGGGCGGCCAGGGCGTCGAGCGAGGCGGGAGGCGCGGCCGGGGCCGGCGCGGATGGCGAGCAGGCGGTCAGTGTGGCAGCAAGGCACAGGGCCGTCAGGCCCGAGGCCGTCGAACGCAGCATGTGAGTGTTCATCCCGGTCTAGTCCCGCAATCCGAAGGAGAAGAGGGCGTTGCCCGCAATCACCGTCACGTATTGCTTGCCGTCCACCATGTAGGTGACCGGCCCCATCACGATCTGTCCACCCAGGCTCGCCTTGAAGAGCAGCGCGCCCGTGCGGGCGTCGAGCGCCATGAAGTGGCCTTCGCGGCCCCCCGTGAAGAGCAGGTCACTCGCCGTCGTGAGCATGCCGGCGTCGGTCACGTCGAACTGCCGCAGCTTCCACTTCACCTGGCCGGTGTCGGGGTCCATCGCCATCACGGCGCCGTTACCCACTTCGTCGGTCCAGTTGTTGATGGGGCCGCGACGCCCGATGCCGATCGTGGGCGCACCCGGGGCCGGCGTGACCACACTGAAGCCGCCGCCGGTGAAGAGCTGGCCCGGCTTGTATTCCTGCTCCTCGGGCCGGTAGATCGTGCCGTAGTTCTCCCACGCGGAGAAGTAGAAGAGCCCGGTGCGCGGGCTGTAGCCGGGCAGGTACCAGTTGGTGCCGCCCTGGTTGCCGGGATAGGTGGGCGAGCCGAGCGGCTGCGGCGTCTGCTGCGGCCGGCCCTTCGCGTCGAGGCCGCTCGCCCAGTTCACCTTCACGAACGGCGTGCCCGAGAGGTACTCGCCGGTCACGCGGTCGAGCACGTAGAAGAAGCCGTTGCGGTTGGCCCAGAGCATCAGCTTGCGCGGCTGTCCCTTCCATACGCGATCGACGAGCACCGGCACCTGCACGGCGTCGTAGTCGTATGGATCGTTCGGCGTGAACTGGAAGTACCACTTCAGCTTGCCGGTGTCGGCATCGAGGGCGATCGCACAATCCGCGTAGAGGTTGTCGCCCGGGCGCTGCTTCGGGTTCCAGTCGGGGCCGGGATTGCCAATGCCCCAGTAGACGAGGTTCAGCGCCGGGTCGTACGAGCCGGTGACCCAGGCCGGTGCGCCGCCGGTCTTCCAGTCGTCGCCCTCCCACGTGTCGTGGCCGGGTTCGCCGGGACCTGGAATCGTGTGGAACTTCCACACTTCCTTGCCGGTCTTCGCGTCGTAAGCGGCGACGAAGCCGCGGATGCCGTACTCACCGCCGCCCACGCCCACGAGCACCTTGTCCTTGATGACGAGCGGCGCCATGGTGATCGAGTAGCCGGTCTTCACGTCGCCCACGGCGATGTTCCAGCGGGCCTTGCCGCTCACGCGGTCGATCGCGATGAGGCGCGCGTCGAGCGTGCCCATGAACACGAGATCGCCGAGGATGGCGACGCCGCGGTTGTTGGCGCCGCAGCAGACCTTGGCATCGGCGGAGGGTGTGTGCCGATAGAGCCAGTAGAGCGCGCCGGTCTTCGCGTCCACGGCCATCACGTCGTTGGGACGCTGCGTGATGTACATCACGCCGTCCACCACGATCGGGTTCGACTGCCAGGCGCCGAACACCTGGTTCTGCACCACCCACTTCGATTCGAGCCGGGCCACGTTGGCCGGCGTAATCTGGTCGAGTGTGCTGTAGCGCTGGCTGGTATAGGTGCCGCCGTAGGTCAGCCAGTTGTGCGGCTCACTCGCGGCACGCAGCAGGCGGTCGCTCGTGACCTGGGCGTCGAGCGCGTAGGAGCCGGCGAGCAGGGCGACGAGCAGCAGCGCGAAGCCCGCGCGGGGACGACGAGTGACGCGGCTCATTGCACACCTCGGAGCGACAGGAGATAGGCGACCAGGTCCGCGACCTCGTCGGTTGACAGCACGTTCGCCACAGACGGCATCGGCGACGTCTTGCCGGCGTCCATCGACTTGATGTCGGCCTTCACCACCGTGACGAGCTCACCGGCCTCGCTCACGAGCTGCACCGAGAACGTATCTTCGTTGGTGCGCCGCCCGCGCACGGTCTTCCCGGCCGCGGTCACGATGGTGACCGGGCGGTTGATGGGCAGCATCGCGCGCGTGGGGTCGAGCAGCGAGCGCTGCAGCGCCGCCGGCGTGCGCAGGGCGCCGATGTCGCTCAGGTCCGGCGCCGCGAGCGGCCCGGTGCCGTTCACGCGGTGGCAGGTGGCGCAGCCGCCCTTGCCACTGAAGAGCGCGCGGCCGCGGTCCACGTTCCCGACCTTCACGGCCGTGCCCGAAGGGTCGAAGCCGGCGCGGATGAAGGCGATGAGGCCGCGGGTGTCGTCGGCCGAGAGCGTGAAGCCCGGCATGGCCGGCGGCACGCCCTGGGCGATGACCTTCGCCAGGTCGTCATCCGTCACCGCGCGCCGGAAACGTCCGAGGCGCAGGTTCACGCCGGCCACCGTGTCGCCCCCGGCGCCGTGACAGAGCTGGCACTGGGCGCCGTAGAGCCGCACGCCGGTGGCGATGTCGGTCGAACTGTAGGTGTGGTCCTGGGCCCGGAGGGGCGCCGCGGCGACCACGAGCAGCAGGATCGGAAGCAGGCAGGAGCGCCAGGGCACGGACATGGAGCGCACTTGTACCCGTTCGTCCCGGTACGTGCAACCGGTGATCGCCCCGGGGGCCGGAAACCGGCTGATAATGGCCGGCATGCGAATGATCTCCCGGATGCTGGCGGGCGCCGCGCTCGTGGCCGGCCTCGTGGCCCCGGCCGCCGCCCAGGCGCCGGTGGCGTACCGCGTCTCGTTTCCCTCGCCCGAGCACCGCTGGATGCAGGTGGAGGTCACGTTCGCCGATGTGCCCGCCGGTCCGCTGCAGGTGCGCATGAGCCGCAGTTCCCCCGGCCGCTACGCCCTGCACGAGTTCGCGAAGAACGTGTTCGACGTGCAGGTGAAGGATGGCCGCGGGCGTCCGCTCGTGGCGCAGCGGCCCAACCTGCACCAGTGGACCGTCGTCGGCCATGACGGCACCGTCGTCGTGAGTTACCGCGTGTTCGGCGACCGCACTGATGGCACCTACCTGAGCGTGGACGCCACGCATGGCCACATGAACATGCCGGCCGCGCTCATGTGGGCGCGCGGCCTCGAGCAGCGCGCCGCCCGCGTGGAGTTCGTGCCACCGGCCGGGAAGACCTGGAACGTGGCGACGCAGCTCTTTCCCACCGGCAGCCCGTACGTCTTCACCGCGCCGAACCTGCAGTACCTGATGGACAGCCCCACCGAAGTGGGCGCCTTCACCTCGCGCGTCTTCACGGTGAACGACGGCAAGGAGCCGGCGCAGACCGTCCGCATCGCGCTGCACCACGATGGCAGCGACGGCGACGCCGACGCCTTCGCCCGCGACGTCGAGAAGATCGTGCGCGAGACCATGCCGATCTTCGGCGAGTATCCGCGCTTCGACGGCGGCACCTACACGTTCCTCTCGGACTATCTGCCGTGGGCCAGCGGCGATGGCATGGAGCACCGCAACAGCACCGTGCTTTCGTCGCCGGGGGCGCTGCGCAGCCCCGGCCAGCGGGCCGGCATCCTCGGCACGGTGGCACACGAGTTCTTCCATGCCTGGAACATGGAGCGCATCCGCTCGAAGGGCGTCGAGCCGTTCAACTTCGACGACGCCAACATGTCGGGCGAGTTGTGGTTCGGCGAGGGCTTCACGAGTTACTACGACGCGCTCATCCTGCAGCGCGCCGGGCTCTCGACCGTGGAGTCGATGCTCGACGACTACAGCGGCGTCGTCAACACCGTCACGCAGTCGCCGGGGCGGCAGTTCCGCACCGCCGAGCAGATGTCGCAGCTCGCGCCGTTCGTCGACGCCGCCGTGTCGATCGACAAGACGGCCTGGCCCAATACCTTCATCTCGTACTACACGTGGGGCGCCGCCATCGGCCTGGCGATGGATCTCTCGCTGCGCGACATCACGAACGGCAAGGTCACGCTCGACGACTACATGAAGCTCATGTGGACCGAGTACGGCGTGCCGGGGATGAAGGCGCCGCCGGGTGTCGTTGCGAAGACCTACACGATGGAAGACCTGCAGGGGCGGCTGGCGCAGCTCTCGGGCGACGCCACCTTCGCGCGCGAGTTCTTCGCCCGCTACGTGCAGGGGCACGAGGTGCCCGACTACACGCGACTCTTCGCGCGTCTCGGCCTCGTCGTGCGCAGGCGCGCGCCCGGGGCCGCGTGGACCGGCAGCGCGACGCTGGCGCCGAACGCCGGCGGGCTGCGCGTGGGCACGGTGGCCTTCGAGTCGCCGCTCTACAAGGCCGGCATCGCGCAGGACGATCAGATCGTGGCGCTGAACGGTGTCGAGGTGACGACGCCGCAGGCCGTGAGCGACATCCTCGCCAAGCAGAAGCCCGGCGCGCAGGTGCCCGTGCGGTTCGTGCGCCGGAGCGGCGGTGAGCCGGTCACCGCCACGCTGACGCTCGCTGAAGACCCCCGGGTGGAGATCGTGCCGGCCGAAACCACCGGTGCCGCCGTCTCGCCCGAGCAGATGCAACTGCGCCGCGCGTGGCTGGCGTCGAAGTCCAGGTAAGGAGTGTTCATGACCGCCCGCCGCTCGTTCGTTGCCGCTCTCGCCGTCATCACCTTCGCCGTGCTGCCCGCCGCGGCTCAGCAGGACGATCTCACGAAGCTGCCCCGCATCACGCTCGCGCAGTTCAAGCCGCTGCACGCGAAGAACGCCGTGCTCACGATCGACGTGCGCGATCCGCACGGCTTCGACGCCGGTCACGTGCCCGGCGCGCTCAACGTGTCGGTCGTGGACATCGAGATCATGGGCAACCGGATCCTGAAGGAGAAGCGGCCCATCGTCGCCTATTGCGCCTGCCCGGACGAACACTCGGCGCTCGTCGTGGCCGCGAAGCTCATGCGCATCGGCGTGAAGGACATCAAAGTGCTGACCGGGGGCTGGAACGGCTGGAAGGCCGCGGGCGGCAAGGTGGAAGTGACTCCCGAGCCCCGCTGAACCGCCCCGGCTGGCGCCCGGCGTCTGCCGGGCCGGCGCCCTGCTACACTGACAGCAGGCCACCACGGCCATCCGGAGACAGAGCCGCACTCATGACCATCACCCGACTGCTCGTTGCCGCCAGCACCCTGACCGCCCTTGCCGTTGCCGCGACCAGCGCGACCGTGGACGTCCGCGCCGCGCAGACGAAGAACGCGAGCGAAGGCATCTACACCAAGGCGCAGGCCGAACGTGGGCTCACGCTCTACGACACGGCGTGCGCGTCGTGCCACGAACTCGGCAAGTTCAAGGGCACCGAGTTTGCCAATGCCTGGACGGACAAGCCGCTCCTCGACCTGCACACCGCCGTGGCGTCGATGCCGATGGACGCGCCGGGCAGCATGAAGCCGGCCGAGTACGCCGAGATCATCGCCTACTTCCTCAGCATCAACGGCTACCCGGCCGGCACGACCGAACTCGACGGCTCGGAAGCGTCGATCAAGGCGATCAAGCTCGACGCGAAGAAGTAGGTCTCAGGCCACGGCGGGCGCCAGCATTCGCAGGGCGCCCTTCGTGGCATCCACCTCGACCTCGACGCCGAACGGCAGCGTGAACTGCTTCGTCACGTGGCCGATCATGGCGCCGTGCCAGGCCGGCACGCCGAGCGGCTTCACGTGCTGCATCAGCACGTCCTCGAGCGTGAACGAGCCGAACCCCTCCCCGGGGTCGCAGTCGCTGCACGTCCCCCACACCACCGCCTTCACCTGATCCAGCACGCCGGCCAGCTTCAGCTGCTGGAACATGCGGTCCACGCGGTACGGCGCTTCACCCACGTCTTCCAGGAACAACACGGCGTCGCGGAAGTCAGGCAGGTAGCGTGAGCCGATGATCGTCGTGAGCACGGTGAGGTTGCCGCCGAGCAGGCGTCCGCGTGCCACGCCGGGAGTGATCGTGGCCGTGCGATGCTCGCGCTGCACGAGCGTCTCGTCGGCGTCGAACGTCCGGTCGTTCTCGAAGGTGACGGCCTCGGCCCCGAAGAGCACACGCTTCAGCCATCCCACGTTGAAGCTGTTCCACTCCGAGATGCCCACCGGCCCGTGGAAGGTCACGAGCCCCGTGCGGCTGTGCACGGCGTGGTGCAGCGCGGTGATGTCGCTGTAGCCGAGCAGCACCTTGGGGTTCCGGCGGATGGCGTCGAAGTCGAGCCGTGGCAGGATGCGCGCGCAGCCCCAGCCGCCGCGGATGCAGATGATGCCCTTCACCTGCGCGTCGGCGAACATCGCGTTCACATCGGCCGCGCGAGCCTCGTCGGTGCCAGCGAAGTAGCCGTGGCGATCGAGCACGTGCGCGCCCACCGTCACCTTCAGCCCCATCGCCTCGAAGCTCTCGCGCACGATGTCGATGTCGATCGTGCTCCAGGTGGCGCCGGCCGGATTCACGAGGCCCACCGTGTCGCCGGGCCTGAGGCGCGGCGGTCGCACGAGCGCCGGTGTCACCGGTGTCTGCGCGGTGGCGCGCGCGGCGCCGAGGCCGGCGAGGCCCGCGGCAGCGGCAGTGACGAAGGAGCGACGTGTCGGCATGCGGCGCAGTGTAGCAAGCCCGGCCGATGATTCGACATCGGCGGCTGACGTGTTACGACGGCGGCTCGAGCCGCGACACTTCGTCGGCCACGAACGCCTGCCACTCGGCTTCGCTGCGCACCTCGAAGAGCGCGCGCATGCGGTAGTGGCCCAGGCCGCAGAGCTGCGAGCAGCCCACTTCCCACGAGCCGGTCGTGATGGGCGTGAACCACGTGCTCACCGGCAGTCCGGGCGTGACGTCCTGCTTCACCCGCATCGTGGCCAGCGTGAAGCTGTGAATCACGTCCTTGCTCGAGAGGTGCACCACGGTGGGCCGGTCGACCGGCACGACCAGGATGCCAATGAGCACGAAGTCGTCGGCCGCCGCCGGATCGCTGCGATCGATGCCGATGGGATCGGCCGCCGTGATGAGCGACGGGTTCGTGCGCCCGAAGTGCAGGTCAGGGCCGGGGTAGTGGAAGTTCCAGGCGAACTGTTCGGCCACCACACGCACCTCGGCGGCACCGGGTGGTGCCGGCCGCGCGCGCTCGAACCAGGCGGGCAGGGCCGAACCCGCCAGCAGCCACACATCGCCGAGCACGACCGCCGCCACCGCCACGAGCGGCCAGCGCTGGCCCGCGGGCGCGCCAGGGGCCCCACCCGGACGGGCGCGGAACTTCACCAGCATGATGGCGAAGAGCACGAGCCAGCTCAGGAAGATGAGCGCCCCTTCGGTGTGCGTGGCCGCGAGCACGCTGTCGAAGCGTGCGGCATGCGCGGAGGCGGGCGCGGGCAGCCAGCGGTTCAGCCACTCGCCGATCACGGCGTCACCTCGGGGTGCACGGCATCGGCGGAGCTACGCGCGAGCGCGGCGTCCTGCCGCGCAATCGCGAGCGCCCCCCTCACGAGCGCGCCGATGACCACGAGGGCCACGAGCGCCATCACCGCCACGCCGGCATGGAGTCCGCTCGTGAGCAGTGAGTCGAACGGCCGCGCGCACACGACACAGGCCACGAGCGGGCTCATACGAGGTACAACCCTCCCACGGTCGTGATCCACAGCACGAACATCAGCAGCCAGTAGCGTTGCAGCATGGCGCCACGCCTGGCGCGCTGCACGGCCGGCACCGGCTCGAGCGCCACCCACACGGCGGCGATCGTGCCGCCGGCCACGAGCAGCGCCACCGTGCCCGTGAGCACGTACCAACAGGCGAGCGGCACGCTCGTCGCCGGCACGAGGCCGCGCGAGGCAAGCCAGCCGGCGATGTCGGCGCAGCGCCACACGAAGGCGGTGCCGGCAAGGGCGATGACCCACGAGAAACGCGGCAGGCCGGCCACCGGCACCCCCGTACCCGAGAGCCGGCGCGACTGCATCACGGCGATGCCGAGCCACATGGTGCGGAACCAGTGGTCCACGGCGATCGGCCACTCGGCCGCAAGACCCGTGCGCCACGGGGTCTCCCACACCGTGCTGCCGGCGCGCAGCAGCACGTAGCCCGAAAAGAGCGCGCCGTAGAACATCACGATCGAGGCGATGAACAGCCACATGCCGGTGCTGGCGGCGCGGCCCTGCCGGTCGGAAAGGGCAATCGCGCTCACGCCCGTTCCTCCTCGTACCGGTACGGCCCGCCCGTCACAACCGGCGGCGTCGCGAAGTTCCCGGCCGGCGGTGGCGACGTCGTGGCCCATTCGAGCGTGGTGGCCTGCCACGGGTTCTCGGCCGGCTCGCCGCGTTTCGCGCTCCACACGACGTTGAAGAGGAACACGAGCTGGAAGACGCCCAGGGCCACCGCATTCCACGTCATGTGCGGATTCCACGCGAGTGTCGGTTCGGCGAGCTGGTACTGGAGGCCGGCGTCGTACATCCGCCGGTTCACGCCCATGATGCCCATGAGGAACATCGGCAGGAACACCGCGTTCATGGCCACGAACGAGCCGATGAAGTGCACGAGGCCGAGCCGCTCGTTGAGCCGCCGGCCCGTGATCTTCGGGAACCAGTGGTAGATGGCCGCGAAGAGCGCGAACATCGTGCCCGGCGCCACCAGGTAGTGGAAGTGGCCGATGACGTAGTAGGTGTCGTGCAGGATGAGGTTGCTCGGGCCGAGGCCGAGCGGCAGGCCGGTCACGCCGCCCAGCCCGAACATCGGCAGGAAAGCGAGCGCGAAACACATCGCCGTCGTATAGCGGATGGCGCCGCCCCAGAGCGTGACGACGAGTGACGTGATGAGGATGACCGACGGCACCGAGACCGCCATGGTCGTGATCTGGAAGAAGCTGCTGAGCGTGGTGCTCATGCCGGTGAGCAGCATGTGGTGCGCCCACACCACCATCGACCAGGCGCCCAGGGCCACGACCGCGCCCACCATCAGCCCGTAGCGCCAGAGCGCGCGCCGCGCGTGCGCGGTGATGACCTCGGCCACGACCCCCATCGCCGGCAGGATGAGCACGTAGACTTCGGGATGCGCGAGGAACCAGAAGAGATGCTGCCAGAGCAGCGGATTGCCGCCGCCGGAGACGGCCAGCGGCGTGTTGCTCACGGCCAGGCCCGACGGCAGGAAGAAGCTCGTGCCGGCCACGCGGTCCATGAGCTGGAAGACCGCCGCGCCCTGCAGCGCCGGGAAGGCCAGCAGCAGGAGCAGCGCCGTCATCACCTGCGACCACACGAAGAACGGCAGGCGCATCAGCGTCAGGCCCGGCGCGCGGTACGCCACCACCGTGGCCACGAGGCTGATGGCGCCGAGCATCGACGAGACGCCCAGCATCAGGATGCCCACGAGCCACACCGTCTGGCCCGACGAGGCGAGGATGGCGAGCGGTGGATACGACGTCCAACCCGAGTTGGCGGCGCCGCCCGGCAGCACGAAGCTGGCGGCCATGAGCAGGCCCGCCGCGAGGTAGGTCAGGAAGCCTGCGGCGCCGAGGCGCGGAAACGCCAGCCCGGGAGCGCCAATCTGCAGCGGCACGAAGTACGAGCCCAGCGCCCCCACGGCCATCGGCACCACGGCCAGGAAGATCATGACCGAGCCGTGCATGGCCACGAGCTGGTAGTAGAACTCGGGCAGCAGGATGCCGCCGGGTGCGTTGGTCTCGCCGAAGATCGCGGTGGCGATCGGGATGGGCTGGCCCGGCCAGGCGAGCTGCCAGCGGAAGAGCAGCATCAGCAGGAACCCGACCACCATGAACACGCCCGACGTGTTGGCGTAGGCGATGCCCAGCGTCTTGTGATCAGTCAGCGCCCGCATTCGGTAGGCCGCACTTACAATACCCCCATGCGACGCGTTCTGTACGTCTCCCTCGCCCTGCTTCTCGCCGCCCTCACGATGTCCGAGCCCTCCGCACAGTCCGCGCCCGACCCGATTCGCTACACCCTGCGCTTCCCGGCTCCGCAGACACACTACATGGACGTCGAGGCCGTGTATCCCACCGGCCGGCGGCCTCAGATCGAGCTGATGATGGCGGTGTGGACGCCCGGCTCGTACCTCGTGCGCGAATACCAGCGGCACGTCGAGCAGTTCACCGTGACGGGTGACGGCGGCCGCGCGCTCACGGCGGTGAAGCCGGCGAAGAACCGCTGGCGCGTCGACACCGGCGGCGCGGCCACGGTGACCGTGCGCTACCGCGTCTACGGCCGCGAGATGACCGTGCGCAACAACTGGATCGAAGCCGGCTTCGCGATGCTGAACGGCGCGCCCACGTTCATCACGCTGGCCGACAAGGTGACCCGGCCACACGAGGTCACGATCGACCCGCCGGCGGCGTGGAAGGGCTCCGCGACGCCGCTCATGCCGCTGGCTGGCCGCGCCCACAGCTACCGCGCCGACGACTTCGACACGCTGGTCGACAGCCCCATCATCATCGGCAACCCGGTCGTGAAGACCTTCGAGGTGGATGGCAAGCGCCACCACCTCGTGCTCGAAGGCGACCCGTCGCTCTTCGACGCCGACCGCGCCGCGGCCGACGTGCGGAAGATCGTCGAGGCCGGCCGGGCGGCGATGGGGAAGTTCGATTATCCCCACTACTTCTTCCTGAACATGGTGACCGAGGCCGGCGGCGGCCTCGAGCACAAGAACGCGTTCCTCACGATGTCGAGCCGCTTCACCACGCGCACCCGCCGCGCCTACGTGAGCTGGCTGAACCTCGTGGGCCACGAGTACTTCCACAACTGGAACGTCAAGCGCCTGCGTCCGGTGGAACTCGGCCCGTTCAACTACGAAACCGAGAACTACACGAAGAGCCTGTGGGTGGCCGAAGGCTTCACCGACTACTACGGCGCGCTGCTCGTGCGTCGCGCCGGCCTGCAGACCACGGCCGAATACTTCGACGAGCTCTCGAACGCCATCGAACAGGTACAGATGCGGCCCGGACGGAACGTGCAGCCGGTGGACATGGCGTCGTTCGACACCTGGATCAAGCAGTACCGGCCCGACGAGAACAGCGGCAACACGAGCATCGACTACTACACGAAGGGCGCCGCCATCGCCTTCATGCTGGATGCGAAGATCCGCAAGGCGACGAACGGCGCGAAGACGCTCGACACCGCCATGCGGCTTGCCTACGACCGCTACTCGGGCGCGACCGGCTACACGCCCGAGCAGTTCCAGCAGACGATGGCCGAGGTCGTCGGCGTCGATCTCTCCGCGTGGTTCGCCGATGCCGTGAGCAGCACGAAGGAGCTCGACTTCACCGAGGCGCTCGGCTACTACGGGCTGCGCTTCGCGCCGGTGGACCTGGCCTCGGCCCGGCCCACCATGGGCGCATCGACGCGCAATGACAACGGCCGCCTGGTCGTGTCGGTGGTGCGGCGCGGCACGCCCGCGCACGCGGCCGGCGTGAACGTGGACGATGAGATCCTCGCCATCGACGACCTGCGCGTGCGGGCCGACGGGCTGGTCGCGCGGATGGAGCAGTACAAAGTGGGCGACACGATCCGCCTGCTGGTCGCGCGCCGCGACCGGCTGGTCACGCTCGACGTGACGCTCGCACCCGAGCCCGGCCGGCCGTGGCGGTTGCAGCCCGCGCCAGACCAGACGGCCGAACAGAAGGCGCGTCTCGAAGCGTGGCTCGGCCGCTGATCTGCGCGGCATGACGCGTGCCCTTCCGAGCGTGCACGCGGTGACGATCGCCGCGCCGACGCGCCTGCGCTGAATCCGGGCTCCCCCCGGCGCACGGTCCGGCTGGAGACGGAAATCCAGCCGGACGCCCAACCTTCTTCGGCGTACGTTCGTCTACTCCTACGTTCATGCGCAGCGAACGACGCCGGATCGCGGCCATCCTCGTACTGGCGGCCTGGCTCAGTGCCGCCAGCACGCCCACGCTCGCGGCGCCGCCCGGCGCGGCCGAGCGCGAACGCCGCGTGGCGGTCGAGGCCCAGGCCGTGTCCGCGGCGACGCCGATCCTCATCGACGGGCGATTCGACGAGCCCGTCTGGGGACAGGCGCCGGTCATCGGCGAGTTCGTGCAGCGAGAGCCCGCTGAAGGCGCCGCGCCCACCGAACGCACCGAGGCGCGGTTCGCGTTCGACGACGACGCGATCTACATCGCCGTCCGCGCCTTCGATCGCGAGCCCGGCCGCATCACCGGCATGCTCACGCGCCGCGACGAGCGCTCGCCGTCCGACTGGCTCAAGGTGGCGATCGATTCCTATTACGATCACCGCACGGCCTACGAGTTCGGCGTCAACCCTGCCGGGGTCAAGACCGACCGCTACTACTTCAACGACGGCGCGAGTGACGACAGCTGGGACGCGGTGTGGGACGTGCAGGTCACGCGCGATCCCGACGGCTGGCGAGCCGAGTTCCGTATTCCCTTCTCGCAGCTGCGCTTCGCGCGCGGCGGCGGGCCGGTGGGCGTGGCGGTCATCCGCGACCTGCCGCGCGCCAACGAAACGGCGACCTGGCCGCTCATCGCCCGCAGCGTCAACGGCTTCGTGTCGCAGTTCGGCACCGTGAGTGGCCTCGAGGCGGCCATTGCGCCGAAGCGGCTCGAGCTGATGCCCTACACGGTGGGCGAGGTGGTGCGCGCGTCGCAGGAGGCGGGCAACCCGCTGTCGCGGGCGACCGACCCTGGCGCCAACCTGGGCGTGGACCTCAAATACGCCGTCACGCCGGCCCTCACGCTCACCGCCACGCTCAACCCCGACTTCGGCCAGGTGGAGGCAGACCCGGCGGCCGTGAACCTCGATGCGTTCGAGCTGTTCTTCGCCGAGCGCCGCCCGTTCTTCGTCGAAGGCTCCGGTGTCTTCCGCTTCAACATGGACTGCAACGACGGCGACTGCACCGGGCTGCTGTATTCCCGGCGCATCGGCCGCGCCCCGCAGGGTTCGGCCGACGAAGCCGACGGGGAATACAGCCAGGCGCCCACCGCGGCCACGATTCTCGGCGCCGCGAAGCTGACCGGCCGCGTCGGCCAGTTCTCGGTCGGGGCGCTGAGCGCCGTCACCCAGGAAGAACAGGCGACGATCGCGAGCGGCCTCACGCGCCGCAACCAGACGGTCGAACCGCTCACGAGCTTCAACGTGCTGCGCACGCGGCGTGAGTTCGCCAACAACTCGAATCTCGGCGTGATGCTGACGACGACGCGCCGCCAGCACACCGCCGACACCGCGTTCCTCGCGGACAACAGCGTCGTGGGTGGCGTGGACTACGACTGGCGCCTCGGCCGCCGTTTCGCCGTGACCGGCTACTTCGCCGGCAGCCGCGTGGCCGGCAGCGCCGAGGCGATCGAGCGGCTGCAGACCAACGCCGTGCACAACTTCCAGCGGCCCGACGGCGACTACCTGACCCTCGACACCACCGCCACGACGCTCACCGGACATGCCGGTGCCGTCGGCATGTCGAAGATCGGCGGCGAGCGCGTGCGCTTCAGCGCCAACTACGGCTACAAGAGCCCGGGTTTCGAGTCGAACGACCTCGGCTTCCTGCGCCGCGCCGACGAACGCACGATGAACCACTGGTTCCAGTGGCGCGACCAGACGCCGGGCAAGTACGTGCGTCAGTACATGGTGAACGTCAACCAGTGGGCCGGCTGGAACTTCGGCGGCGACCGCCTGTTCGGCGGCGGCAACGTCAACATGCACTGGACGTTCCAGAACAACTGGCGTACCGGCTTCGGCCTGAACGGCAACGGCGCCGGCGTGCGCGACCGCTCGACGCGCGGCGGTCCCGTCGTGACCACCAACCGCAACGTGAGCCTCTGGCACTACGTCGAGGGCGACAACCGGCGGCTCTTCGCCCCCGGCTACAACGGCTACTTCGAGCGCGACGGCCAGGGCACCTTCCGCATGAACGCCAACCCGGTCGTGACGTGGCGGCCGAGCCGCGCCGTGCGCCTCGAAGGTGGCCTGCGCTTCAACCGCAACGACGACGACGCGCAGTGGGTCGAGAACGTGGACGATGACACCGGCGCCACCCACTACGTGTTCGGGCGTCTCGAACAACGCACGGTGGCGATGACGTTGCGCGCCAACTACACCGTGTCGCCGACGCTGTCGTTCCAGGCCTACGCCGAACCGTTCGTCTCGGCCGGGAGCTACCGGCGTTTCCGCGAACTCACGAACGGCCGCGCCGCCCGCTACGCCGATCGGTTCCAGCCCTACGCCTACGCGGGTGACGCCGACTTCAACTACCGGTCGTTCCGCACGACCAACGTGCTGCGGTGGGAATACAAACCGGGGTCGGCGCTCTTCGTCGTGTGGCAGCAGGGCCGGCAGGACGACGGCGACCGCGGCGACCTCCGCTTCGGCCGCGACTTCGGCGGCCTGTTCGCGGCGCCGTCCCGCAACGTCTTCCTCGTGAAGTTCAGCTACTGGCTGAACTACTGACGGCCGCCTGGCTCCGCCTGACCGTAGACGATTTGTGACAGTTGCCGCCTCCAGCCCGGGCGTAATGTGTAGGCGGCAGTCGGCGCCGGCTGCCTGCGGGAGGCGACATGACTGGTGTGAGCGGGTGGGTCAGGGCAGCGGTGTGTGCGGGTGTGACGATGGCGGCCGGAGCGGCCTGGCTGGCGCCGGCGGCGCTCCTGGCCCGGCCGCAGGGCGCCGTGCCGGCACCGGCGCCTGCGCCGGCTGAACTGCGCGGCAATGCCGCACACGGCCGTTACCTGGTCGAGCGTGTGGCGATGTGCGGGGAATGCCATTCCACCCGAGATCAGGCTGGCGTCATCATCCCTGAGACGCGGCTCCACGGCGGCCCGCTCCAGGTGCAGGTGCCGTGGCCCGCCGACTGGCCGATCATCGTGCCGCGCATCGCCGGTCTGCCCGGCTATTCCGACGCCGAGGCGATGCGCCTGCTCACCGAAGGGGCCATCAAGCGCATCGGCGGCCAGGCCCGCGCGCCGATGCCGCGCTTCCGGATGACCGCGGAAGACGCCGCTGACGTCATCGCGTTCCTGCGCACGCAGTAAGCGGCCGGGTCTGCGCTCGCCGGGGACGGCGTGCCGCCCCCGGCGCCGCCGGTGTCGCGGTGGTACACTCGGCCTTTCATGGGCAAGGGCCGACTCGAAGCCTTCAGCGACGGCGTCATCGCGATCCTCATCACGATCATGGTGCTCGAGCTGAAGGTGCCGCACGACACCACGCTTGCCGCGCTCGGGCCGCTCTGGGGCGTGTTCCTGAGCTACGTGCTGAGCTTCGTCTACCTCGGCATCTACTGGAACAACCACCACCACATGCTGCACACCGTGCGGCACGTGACGGGCGCCATCCTCTGGGCCAACCTGCACCTGCTCTTCTGGTTGTCGCTCGTGCCCTTCGTCACCGCCTGGATGGGCGAGAACCACTTCGCGGCCCTGCCGACGGCCGTCTACGGCGTCGTCCTGCTCCTGGCCGCCATGTCGTACTGGATTCTGCAGCGCTGCATCATCCGCGCGCAGGGCCCGGGCTCGCTGCTGCAGCGTGCCGTGCAGGGCGACTGGAAGGGCAACGTGTCGCCGCTGCTCTACGTCGTGGGCATCGGGCTGTCGTTCGTGTCCCCCCTGGCCGCGGGCCTGGTCTACGCGCTCGTCGCCGTCATCTGGCTCGTACCCGATCGCCGCATCGAACGTGTGCTCCACGAAGGTTAGCCATGTCGATCGCCCAGAACCTCCGAGACTTCCTGCACGGCGTGGCCTACGGGCGCTACGAGCGTGAGCTGAAGCAGCAGGCCGCCGAGCTGAACGACTACTTCCTGCTGCTCTGTTACATGGAAGTTGTGGGGCTGCCGAACCCCGCGGCCTTCTATCTGCTCGAGGTCTACCCGCACCTCCTCGACCAGTTCCATCTCTGGCATCGGCGCATGGGCATGGACCGTTCGCCCGTCGGCAGCCTGCCGTGCTGCTGACGATGCAGGGCCTGCTCGACCGCGAAGTCCTCTTCTTCGGCGGCAAGGGCGGCGTCGGCAAGACCACCTGCGCCGCCGCCATGGCGCTCGCGGCCAGCCGCGCCGGCCGCAAGGTGCTGCTCGTCTCGACCGACCCGGCGCACTCGACCTCCGACATCTTCGAGCGACCGATCGGCGCCGACCCGACCGAGCTGCTGCCGAACCTGTGGGGCCTCGAGATCGACGCCGCCACCGAGTCGGCCCGCTACGTCCGCGAGGTGAAGGACCGCGTGCGCGATCTCTTCGGGCACGCCATCCTCAAAGAGGCCTACAAGCAGATCGATCTGGCTGCCAGCATGCCCGGCGCCGAGGAAGTGGCCCTCTTCGACCGCATGGGCGGGCTGATTCGCGGCGAAGACGCCCGCTTCAACCTGGTCATCTTCGACACCGCGCCCACCGGCCACACGCTGCGGCTCGTAAAGATGCCCGAACTCATGGACGCCTGGATTCGCGCGCTCACGCGGTCCCGCCGCGCCATGCTCGGCGTGGAAGGCGACGACAAGAACGATCCGATTCTCGTCTCGCTCAAGGACCGCTTCGACCGGCTGCAGGGGCTGCGGGCCCGGCTTATGAGCGGCCGCACGAGCGCGTTCGTGCTGGTGCTCATCCCGGAGCGCCTGCCGATCGAAGAGACGGCGCGTGCGCTGACGCAGCTCGATGAAACCGGCGTGAAGGTGGGCGGGCTCGTAGTGAACCGCGTACTGCCGCGTGAGACCGCCGACGCCTTCCTCGCGGCGCGCCGCGCGCAGGAACAGATTTACCTCGACGAAATCGCCGCCAGGTTCGCCGACCGTCCACGCGTGTACCTTCCGCAGTTCCGCCGCGATGTCTACGGCCTTGCGAGCCTCGGCCCGGTGGCCGACGCCCTCGCGGCCGCCACAGGAGTGTCCTCATGACCATCGGCCGCCCCCAGCCTGGGGATTACGCCCCGTTCTACCAGCCCTACCTCGACGCCACCGCGCCCATCGACGACGCCCACGAACTGCTGGCGACCCAGAGCGACGTGCTCGCCTACATGGCCACGTGGCCCGAAGACAAGGCCGCGCATCGTTATGCCGAGGGCAAGTGGAGCGTCGCGCAGGTGGTGGGGCACATGGCCGACACCGAGCGCGTCTTCGCCTATCGCCTGCTGCGCATCGCACGCGCCGACAGCACGCCGCTGTCGGGGTTCGATGAAAATGCCTGGCAGCTCGAGGCCGGCTTCGAGTCGCGCACGCTGGCGAGTGTCGTGGCTGAACTGCGGGCCGTGCGGATGGCGTCACTCGCGCTCATCCGCTCGCTCGACGAGGCGGCGATCGATCGCGAGGGCCTCGCCAATGGCAAACGCGTGACGGCGCGGGCGCTCGTGTGGCTCGTGGCCGGCCACTTCGCGCATCACGCCGGCATCCTGCGCGACAGGTACGGTGTGTGAGAGCGGCGCTCGGCGGCGGCCTCATCGGCGCCGCGCTGTTCGTGGCCGTGCTCGGCACGGCGATCGTGCGTCCCTCGAATCTCGGCTGGACGATGCGTCACGACCTCCAGACCTACGTGCTGGCGTGGACGCATTTCCGGCATGAGCCCTGGCGCTGGCCGCCGGGCCGCATCGACGGCATCGGGCATCCGGTGGGCACGTCGATCGGGAACACGGATGCGATTCCCGTCGTCGCGTTCGCGCTGAAGCCGTTCCAGGCGCGCATGCCGGAGCCCTCGCAGTTCCTGGGCGCGTGGCTGCTCCTCTGTTTCGTCCTCCAGGGGATGTTCGGTGCGTTGCTCGTCGGGCTGGCCACGCCCGACTGGCGGCTGCAACTGCTGGGGGCGGCGCTGTTCGTGCAGACGCCGGCGCTCTTCAACCGCCTGGGACACCCGGCGCTCTGCGCCCACTGGCTGCTGCTGGCCGCGATCTGGCTGCTCGTGGACGGCATGCGCGGCCATCGCATGTGGCATCTCGGCGCCTGGCTCGCCCTCGCCGCGCTCGTCAGTGCGGTGCAGCCGTATCTGGCCGGCATGGTGCTGCTGCTGGCGCTCGCCGCCTTCGCCAACCGTGCCTGGCACGCCGGCACGTGGACGCGGGCGGCCGCCGGCTTCGCGGCGGAGAGCGCCGCGCTGGGCGTCGTGATGGGCGGCGTCTTCTGGGTGTGCGGGTACTTCCTCATCAGCTCCGCCGATCTGCAGTTCGAAGGGCTGGGGCTGCTGTCGATGAACCTGCTCGGTCCGATCATGGGCATGGGTTACACGACGTTGCTGCCCGAGATGCCGCTTGCCGTGCCCGGGCAGTACGAAGGGCACGTGTATTTCGGCATGGGCTGGCTGGTGCTGTCGGCGGTGGCCGTGGCGCTGCGTGTTCGCGCCGGCGCGCCAGTGGCGCGCATCGGTGCCGGTTGGCTCGCCGTGGCGGCCTGTACCGCGATCGCCGTCAGCCCGGTCGTCACCTTCGGCGCGACGACGCTCGCGGACCTGCGGGAATGGGCGCCGGCGAGTCTCGCCACCTTCCGGTCGAGTGGCCGTTTCGGCTGGGTCACGATGTACACCGCGTTCGCGTTCGTCGCCTTGACGCTCGTGACCCGCCTGCCACGACGGGCGGCGATGGCCGCCCTCGCCGCGGCGATCGTCGTGCAGGGCGTGGACATGAGCGGGGCTTACCGGGCGCTCCACGCGCGCGAACGCGATCCTGCGTGGACCGACTACGACTCGCCGGTGAAGAGCGCCGCGTGGGCGGTGGTCGTGCCGGTCTACCGGCATCTCGTGATGGCGCCGCCCGACATGTGCGCCGCCGTGTGGTCGCCGGTGGCCGGTCCGCACCTGCCGTTCTCGCTGCTCGCCGGCACGCACGGCGTGACGATCAACTCCGGGAATGCCGGCCGCTACGACACCGGCGCCGTGCTGCGCTATTGCGCCACGCTCGAGGCCGATGTGCGCGCCGGCCGCGTCCGCGACGACAGCGTCTACGTGCTCAGCCCGGCCATGCGCGACGTGCTCGCGGCCGCCACGCCGGTGCCGCTCGCCTGCGGCGTGCTCGACGGCGTGGACGTGTGCGTGACGGCTGCCAGTGCGGCGCGCTGGCGCGACGCCGCCAGCCGCGCGGGATTCGCGGGCACAGTCATCGCTCCCGCCAGATAGCCGTACGCGGAAGTTGCCTCGAATGTCTTCGGGGTCTGTCACCGAAGACATCCGGTGATGGTGACAGACCCCGTTACAACTCCGCTCGCGTGCGGCTACCCGAGCGTCGCCAGTTCGAGATTCGGGTTCTGCTGCTGCATGTAGGTGAGGTGCCACGGCGATTCGAAGAGCAGCACCGGCCGCTCGTCGCGATCCACCGCGCGCAGCACGCCCGAGGAACGGTTCTCGATGTCAGACAGCGTCTTCGCGTCGGCCTTCACCCAGCGCATCGCCACGTACGAAATCGGGTCGATCTTGCACTCGACGCCGTACTCCTGCTTGAGGCGCGCTTCCACGATGTCGAGCTGCAGCGGGCCCACCACGCCCAGGATCGGCTCGCGGCGGCCGTGCACCGGGAAGACCACCTGCATCAGCCCTTCTTCCTCGAGCTGCGTCACGCCGGCTTCGAACTGCTTCGAGCGCTGATCGAGCAGACGGGCGCGGCCGAAGTGTTCGGGCGGGAATCGCGGCACCGGCGGATAGCGCACCAGGACGCCGGCGTAGAGCGTGTCGCCGATGGCGAACTTGCCGGGGTTCGGCAGGCCGATGACGTCGCCGGGGTAGGCGCGCTCCACCGTTTCGCGCTCGCCGCCGAAGAAGCGGTAGGGCCGCGTGGCCCGCACCGTCTCCCCATCGCGCGCGTTCACCACCGCCATGTCCTTTTCGAACACGCCCGAGCAGATGCGCACGAACGCCACGCGATCGCGGTGCTTGCGGTTCATGTTCGCCTGGATCTTGAACACGAAGCCCGAGAACCCCGGCGCGAGCGGCGAGATGAGCCCCTGCTCGGTCTGCCGCGGCTGCGGCGAGGGCGCCAGCGTCTCGAGCGCGTGCAGCAGCGCTTCCATGCCGAAGTTGTCGAGGGCGCTGCCGAAGTAGACCGGCGTCTGGTTCCCGGCCAGGTACTCCGCGCGGTCGAACGCCGTGCCGGCGCCTTTGATGAGCGCGGTGTCGCTGATGAGCGTCTCGTGCGCCTCCTTGCCGAGGATGTCGACGAGGATCGGATCCGACGCGTCGGTGGCGCGCACCGGGGCACGAAAGCCGCCTCCGGGCACACGCTCGTAAAGGTGCGTCTCCTGCGTCACGAGGTCGAACACGCCGCGGAAGCGGTCGCCGGAGCCAATCGGCCAGTTCATCGGCGCCGTCTGGATGCCGAGGATCCGTTCGATCTCTTCGAGCAGCTCGAACGGATCGCGGCCCGGCAGATCCAGCTTGTTGATGAAGGTGAGGATGGGGAGCTTGCGCAGCCGGCAGACCTCGAACAGCTTGCGCGTCTGTGTCTCGATGCCCTTGGCGGCGTCGATGACCATGATGACGCTGTCGACCGCGAAGAGCGTGCGGTAGGTGTCTTCGCTGAAGTCCTGGTGGCCGGGAGTGTCGAGCAGCGTGACGCGGCAGTTGCCGAGGTCGAAGTCGAGCGCCGCCGATGTCACGGAGATGCCGCGTTCGCGCTCGATGTCCATCCAGTCGGACACCACGTGGCGCTGCGTCTTCCGGCCGCGCACGGCGCCCGCCAGCTCGATGGCGCCGGCATAGAGCAGCAGCTTCTCGGTGAGCGTGGTCTTGCCGGCGTCGGGGTGCGAGATGATGGCGAACGTGCGGCGGCGGCTGACCTCGGCGACGAGCTTGGGATCGAGGGCCGACGGGGCATCCAGGGGTGTTTCGAGGCTCACCCCACAAGGGTACTGGATTCGGCCATCATGGAGGAGCCGCCCGTGATTTCCACGCTCGCCATCGCCGGCTACCGCTCGCTCCGCGACCTCGTCGTGCCGCTCGGCCGGCTCACCCTCATCACCGGCCCCAACGGATCGGGCAAGTCGAGCCTGTACCGGGCCCTGCGGCTGCTGGCCGAAACCGCCCAGGGCCGCGTGGTGCCATCGCTCGCGCAGGAGGGCGGGCTGCCGTCCACGCTCTGGGCGGGCCCGGAGCGCTTCTCGAAAGGCATGCGCGACGGCGACGCCCCTGTGCAGGGCACCGTGCGCAAGGGACCGGTGAGCCTGCGACTCGGCTTTGGCAGCCCCGACTTCGGCTACGCCATCGACCTCGGGCTGCCACCGCCTCCGGTGGGGGCGTTCGGCAACGATCCCGAGATCAAGAGCGAGGTCGTGTGGGCGGGGGAGACGCTGCGGCCCTCGGCCGTGCTCGTCGAACGCAAGGGCAGCGTGGTGCGCACGCGCGAAAGCGGCCGCGACTGGGTGCTGCTCACGCATCAGCTCGCGAGTTTCGACAGCATGATGACGCACTGCGCCGACCCGCGGCAGACACCCGAGATGCTGATGCTGCGCGAGCAGATGCGCGGCTGGCGGTTCTACGACCAGTTCCGCACCGACCACGCCGCGCCGGCCCGCCTCGCCCAGATCGGCACACGCACGCCGGTGCTCGGGCACGACGGGGCGGATGTGGCGGCGGCCGTGCAGACGATTGTCGAGATCGGCGACCCTGCTGCCCTCGATGCCGCGATCGCCGATGCGTTCCCCGGCGCCCGCCTGCGGGTGACGATGCACGACGGGCGCTTCAGCCTGGAGATGCAGCAGCACGGACTGCTGCGTCCGCTCCAGGCCGCCGAGCTCTCGGATGGCACGCTGCGCTACGTGTTGTGGGTGGCGGCGCTCCTCACGCCGCGTCCACCCGACGTGCTCGTGCTGAACGAACCGGAGACGAGCCTGCACCCCGACCTGCTGCCGCCGCTCGCCCGCCTCATCGCGCAGGCGGCCCTGCACACACAGGTCATCGTCGTGTCGCACGCCCCGACACTCATCGAGACGCTCAGGCACCAGCGCGGCTGCTGGACGGTGACGCTCGAGAAGGTGCTGGGCGAAACGGCCGTGGAAGAAGCCTCCGGCCTGTCCCGCCCGCCCTGGAAGTGGCCGGCGCGTTAGCGCGCGGCGCCGGCGGTTACTTCACGACCACGGCGTCGCAGCCGTAGACGCCGAGACCGAGCGCGGTGCGGCCGCTCAGGCAGGCCCGCGTGTCGGTGAGGTCGAGGCCGGTGGCCGCGGTGTCCACGTGGAGCAGCAGGTCGCGCCGGCCGTCGCGATCCACGTCCTCCAGGTGCCCGCGCCCGTGGGTGTCGCCGCACGCGCGCTCGGCCGGTGTGTCGGGATCGCCGAAACACACCGACGCCGGATCGATCGTGGTGGCGTCGAAGGCCGCCGTCGATCGCACGGCGATCGTGACCGTGCGCCGGCCGAGGTTCACCACGTTGGCCGGGTCGTCCGGCAGCACGTCGAGTGCGACCGGCAGGAAGACCTCCACGGTGGTCACGGCGGCGTCGTCCGCCGCCTGCGGGTCGGTGGACGTGGTGGAGACACTGGCGCGCACGGTGAGCCGCCCCGGTGCGGTGGGCGTGGCCGTGACCGTCGCCACGGCTGGCGCGGCGGCCACGACCGGCGGGATGACGTTGCGGCAGAAGACGTCGGCGCCGAAGGTGTCGCAGGCGTGCGGGCCCGTGCCCCAAGGCGCGCGCACGGTCCAGGAGGCGGCGGTGACCACGGCCGTGGCCGGACCCGGGTCGACGGTGGTGCGGGCGACGACATCACGCGGCAGGCCGGGGCCGGCGTTGTCGACGCGCGTCGTGCAGGTGAGCGGCTCGCCGACGAGCGCCACTTCACCGGCTGGCGCGCAGGCCACGCCCGTGGAGAGATACGCGGTGTCCTCGAGGCCGAGCGGCAGGTGATCGACGGCGAGGCGCATGTCGAAGTCTGACGCCGCCATGGTCACCGGCCCGGCGGCATCCGCCGCCAGTGTCAGGTTGCCCTTGCTGAGTTCGTCGGAGGACCCCTGGTTCTGGACGTCCACGGCGCAGATACCGTAGAGCAGCAGGTTGAAGCGGTGGTTGAAGCCGCCGAAGGCGTCGTAACAGTCCTGCTCGTAGCCGCGCGACCGCACCGTGATGTCCTGCCCCTCGCGCAGGTAGAAGTCCACGCTCGCCTGACTGAACTGCATCTCGCCGTCGCCGAATCCGGTCTCGTCGTCGTAGTCGTTCATGTTGCCGGTGGCGAAGTCCGAGAGCCGCAGCCAGCCGGTGGCGGCGCGATTGACGTTCACCCACCAGAACGAGAGTTCGCCGGCGCCGGGGTCGAGATCGTGATCCTCGGTGAGGTTGGTGGAACGGACCGTGACACGTCGCTGTGCGAGCGGCGTCGGCGGCGCGGCCACCCAGCCGGCCAGGATGTGGCGGGCGTAGACGGCGGTGGGCGGCGTGCCGGTGCCGGCGAGCGGCACGGTGACGCGCATCATCGTCGTGTGATCGAAGCCGGGCGCCGTGGCACAGGCACCGGCGGCGGGCGTGAGTGTGACGAGCGGAGCCACCGTGACCGAGTTGCGCGGGCCGTCCTGCACGT
Source organism: Acidobacteriota bacterium (assembly GCA_016789705.1). Taxonomy (GTDB): domain Bacteria; phylum Acidobacteriota; class Vicinamibacteria; order Vicinamibacterales; family UBA2999; genus CADEFD01. The sequence goes on along the minus strand of JAEUQR010000197.1, from coordinate 1,753 downwards.
CGTGGCTGAAGACGGCGTGCGCCGGCCGTGGCGGCAGGCAGACGTCGAAGGTGTAGTCGGCGGCGATAGGCGTGGTCTTGTACGACTGGTCCGCCGGCGGCGACGACTGGCCGCAGTTGTCGGGGTTGTCGTCGAAGATGATGCCCGTGCCGCAGTTGAGCTGCTGCACGCCGAAGCCCCCGCGGCCGTGGATGTAGAGATCGGTGCGGGTCACGGGCACCGGCGTGAGGCCGGTGCCGGGGAGCGGCGCCGCCTGGTCCCGCATCGACGCGAAGGCCCGCGGCGGGTGGATCTCGGTCTTGAACAGGCCGTCCACCGGGTGACCGCAGTCGAACACCCAGTTACCCTCGGCCCACACGCGGTCGCCGTCGGCCGGCCACATCCATTTCGGGAAGGTCGGCGCGGCGCCGTCGCCGTGTTTCTCGTCGGGGCGAATGCCGGTTTCCCACTCGACGCCGATGTAGTCGGATGTCTGCACGCTCAGCACGTCGTCCTGGCCGGGATCGACGACCAGGTGGAAGTCGAGGTCGTGCGAGTCGTGATTCGACGGGGAATCGATGGCGGCCACGTTCACGCCTTCGGCCACGCCGGTCACGGCGCGGATCTTCCGCGCCGGGTCCACGTAGGCCCAGCCTTCGTCGTCGAGTTCGTACAAGGTCACCGACCCGAGGAACAGATCCAGGTCGATCGAGAACGTGCCGCAGCGGTCGGACACGCCCGAATTGCGCGCCGGGGGCTGGGCCCCGCCGTTCGCCTGGAGCGTGACGACCAGGGCGCTGGTGGCGAGAAGGGCAGAAAAAGCCGTGAGACGAGTCATCCCTGATACCTCCCGGCTGACGGGTCAGCCGAATGCCGTACCTGGGAGATCGCAAACGGCGGCCGCGCGCCGCCACACCGCCCGCCGGAGGCCCGGTATCGGGCGCGCGGGGCGGGTCGCGACGGTCGCCGGGGAACCTACTGCTGGCGGCCCGAGGTGGCCGCCGTGGCCGGCGACAGCGTGGTCGTGGATTCGGCCACCGACTCGACCTTGCCGCGCGAGTAGGCCACCGGGAAGTAGCGGCCGCGCGCCCACAGTTCGAAGAGGTCGCGGTAGTGCGGGCTGTCGGGATCGCCCGACTGGCCCGGCGTGTTGAGGCCCACGCTGTTGTCCCAGTTCTCGGTGTCGGCCACGATCTTGAGTGACCCGCCGCCGGTCTGGTTGTCCTGGCCACCCGTGGCGCTCACCGTCGTGCCATCACCGCCGCGCGGGAACGGGCCCACTTCGAGCTTCTTCTTCGTCTCGGCGTTGACCGCATTCGACAGCGGATGTCGGATGAGCGCGTGGTGCAGCTTCTCGTCGCCCCACTTCCAGGCCGCCATGTCGGGGCCGAAACGTGCGGTTGCGTCCGCCACGCCCTGCTCGAAGGCCGTGGCCACCATCGCGTCGCGGCCCTTGGTGGCGTCGGCCCCGAAACGGCTGTCGGGCGCCCACAGGAAGTCGATGACGCGCTTGGTGCTGATAAGGCCGGCTGGCACCGATGCGCGCGCGGCGGCGGGAATCGACGCCTCGCGGACCGCCGTGAAGAGGCGGCGCGAGAAGAGCTCGTAGACGGCCGCGGCGGCCGAGTTCTTGTCGAGCACGAAGTCCCACGTCGTGACGGCGTCATGCGCCTTCGCCACCGCCGGGTTCGTGAACGTGAGGTCGCGCAACAGCGGCACGACCGCCCGCGCCGCGATCGACAGGTCGTCGTTCTGCAGCCGCGTCATCTCGGCC
>JAEUQR010000186.1 GCA_016789705.1 Acidobacteriota bacterium | reverse complement strand
GGCGACATCTACCTGCTGCTCTCGGCGGAGCTGCTGGCCGTGTGCGCCGGGATCCTGATGGTGGTTGGCCTCGTGAGCGCCCTCGTGCCGGCGCTCAGGGCCTCGCGTCTCGACCCCATCGAGGCCCTGCGCTACGAGTAGACCGCGGGACTCCACGGCGACCCGTGTTTCGTGCGACGATGCCGCGGATCACCTCCCGGCTTCCCGCCGTCACGGATGAACGTATGGCCTCGCTGACACGTACTGCCTCTTCCCTTGCCCTGCTCGCCGCGCTGGCGTTGACCGCAGCCTGCGGCGCGCCGGACGCGCCCGCCACGCCAGCGGCGCCCGCCGCCACGCTGCGCAACGAAATCCTCTGGGACACCTACGGCGTGCCACACATCTACGGCACGTCCACGGCGGCCGTGTTCTACGGCTACGGTTACGCGCAGGCGCAGAGCCACGGCGACGAAATCCTGCGCCTCTATGGCGAGTCGCGGGGCCGCGGTGCGGAGTACTGGGGCGAGACCTACGAACCCACCGCGCTGTGGGTGCTCACGAACGGCGTGCCGGCCCGCGCGAAGGTCTGGTACGACGAGCAGGACCCGGCCTTTCGCGCCAATCTCGACGCCTTCGCAAAGGGAATGAACGACTACGCCACCGCGCATGCCGACGCCCTCGATCCCGACGTGCGTGTCGTGCTGCCGGTCTCCGCCGTGGACGTCGTCGCCCACGCTCATCGCCTGATGAACTACATCTATGTGGCGTCGCCCAACCTTGGCGGAGAGGGCGAGGCGCCACTCGTCGACGCGTCGGATCGGCCGGTGGATCCGGACTATACCGGCGAAGACGGCTCGAACACCTGGGCCGTGTCGGCGAAGAAGTCGGCGAGCGGCCATGCGCTGCTGCTGCAGAACCCGCACCTCGGCTGGAACGTGAACTACTTCACGTACTACGAAGCACATCTCGTCGGGCCCGACTTCGAACTCTACGGCGCGACCCAGGTCGGGCTGCCGGTCATCCGCTTCGCCTTCAGCCAGCAGATGGGCATCTCGAACACCGTCAACGGCATGATGGGCTCGACCACCTACCGGTTGACGCTGCGCGACAAGGGCTACGTCTACGACGGCACGGTGCGGCCGTTCGAGGTCACGAAGACCTCGTACAAGGTGCGACGCGCCGACGGTTCGGTGGCGGAGAAACCGCTCGAGATCCGCAGCACCGTGCACGGGCCGGTGTTCACGAGGAAGGACGGCGTGACCGTGGCGTTGCGCGTGGCCGGCCTCGACCGGCCGGGCATGCTGCACCAGTACTTCGACATGATCACGGCGAAGAACTACGACGCCTTCACCTCCGCGATGAAACGCCTGCAGGTGCCCACCTTCAACATCAGCTACGCCGATCGCGACGGCAACATCGAGTACATCTTCAACGGCATCGCGCCGAAGCGCGCCTCGGGCGACGTGGCGTTCTGGCGCGGCCTCGTGCCTGGCGATTCCTCCGAGTACCTGTGGACGGACGTGCACCCTTACGAGGAGCTGCCGCGAGTGACGAATCCGCGCGCCGGCTTCGTGCAGAACTCCAACGATCCGCCGTGGTTCCCGTCGTGGCCCACCGAGGTCGACCCCGACGACTACCCGCCCTACCTCGCGCCGCTCACGGCGGAATCCATGCGCGCGCAGAACTCACTCTCGATGATGGCGGAGCAACACAGCCTGACGCTCGAGAAGATGATGGAGCTGAAGCTCTCGACGCGCTCGCTGCTGGCCGATCGCACGCTGCCCGACCTGCTCGAGGCCGCGAAGGCCGATCGCAGCCCCGGCATGCAGGCGGCCGTAACGCTGCTCGGCGCCTGGGACCACACGTATTCGCCCGACAACCGCGCCGGCCTGCTCTTCGAGGAATGGGCGAAGCTCTTCGCCGGGCCGTCGTTCACGGGGCTGGCGAACTACAAGGTGCCGTTCGACCCCGGGAACGCCACCACCACACCCACCGGCGTCAAGGACCCGGCCGCCGCCGTGAAGATGCTGCGCGAGGCGATCGCGACGACGAAGAAGAAGTACGGCGCCATCGACCGTGTGTTCGGCGAGGTCTCGCGCTTCAAGCTCGGTGACGTGGACGTGCCCGGCGACGGACACGTGGGCGGCCTCGGGCCGTTTCGCGTCATCACCTGGGGCCCGCTCGATGCCTCGGGGAAGCGGTATCCGCAGCACGGCGAGACCTGGATCGGCATGATCGAGTTCTCGACGCCGGTGCGGGCCTATGGTCTCATGAGCTACGGCAACTCCCGTCAGAAGGGCACGACACACCGCAGCGATCAGCTCGAGTTGCTCTCGAAACACCAGTTCCGCGAGCTGTGGATGCAGCGCGCGCAGGTGGAAGCCCACGTCTCGGAACGCACGGAGCTCAAGCCATGACACGCCTCGCCCTTCTCGCCGCTGGTGCCGCGCTGGCCCTCCAGGCGGCCGCGCCGCCGTTCGTCTCCCTGCAGACGGACCTGTTCGCCGTGCCCAACTCGTACTCGAACGCCTGGGGCGACTACGACAACGACGGCGATCTGGACCTCGCGGTGTCGCTCGGCACCGGCGAAGTGCGGCTCTACCGCAACGACAAGGGCGTGCTCGTGAGCGTGGGCGCGCAGGTGGGGATGCCGCAGGCGGGCAGCCACGAGCTGCGCGGCCTCAGCTGGGGCGACTACGACCAGGACGGCGACATCGACCTGCTCGGCGGCTCGACGCCCACCGACAAGCTCACGAAGGTGCTGCGGAACGATGGCGGCACGCACTTCGTGGATGTGGCGGCCGAGATCGGCCTGACGATTCCCGGACGTTCCGCCCGCCAGACCAACTGGGTCGACTACGACAACGATGGCGACCTCGATGTCTATTCATCGGACCGGGCGGGCGACAACAAGCTGTTCCAGAACACCGGCGGCACGTTCACGCAGGTGTTCGCGGGGGCTGGTCCGACAGACCCGCGGCCTACCGTGGGCGCCTGCTGGCTCGACATGGACGACGACGGCGACCTCGATCTCTTCCTGGCCAACCAGGCGGGCGCGGCCGACGCGATGTGGCGCAACGACCGCACCGCTTTCATGGATGTGGCGAAGACGGCCGGCGTGGCGGGTCCCGCCCGGACGAAGGAGGAAGGCGGCGTGGGCTGCGCCGTGGGCGACTACGACAACGACGGCCGCCTCGACATCTTCGTGCCCAACTACGGGCACAACCAGCTCTATCGCAACAACGGCAACGGCACGTTCACCGACGTGGCGGCGAAGGTCGGCGTGGGCGTGGAGAACCACGCCGTGGGCTCCGACTGGGGCGACTACGACAACGACGGCGACCTCGACCTCTCGGTAATCTCGTACGTGGGCGCTCCGGGCGCCCAGCAGCCGGAAAACGCCCTGTTCCGTAACGATGGCGCGGCCGGCTTCGTGAATGTGCTCACGAAGGACAGCCCGCTCAATGTCGCCGATCACGCCTCGCAGTTCGTCGACTTCGACGGCGACGGCGGCATCGACCTGTCCGTCACCGACGGCTACGGCCCGAAAGGCGGCCACTTCCTGTTCCGCAACACCTCCCCCGCGGCCGTGAAGGCGCGCAGCCTGAGCGTGCTCGTGCTCGATGCCAAAGGCCATCACACGCGGTTCGGCGCCGAAGTGCGGCTGCGCGATGCGTCGGGACGGCTGCTGGGCACCCGGCAGGTGCTGACCGGCGGCGGCTACAATTCGCAGCGTGCCGCGCCGGTGCACTTCGGTCTGGCGCGGATGCAGCCGGTCACCGTCGACGTCACCTTCATGAGCAACGGCGGCCGCAAGGTGCAGACGCTCAGGAGCGTCAATCCGGCCGATTTCGCCGGGAAGTCGCTGGTGATCCGCCAGGCCAACTGACGTCCGCCGGCCCGGCCGTAACGCACTCGTAACATCGCGGATACTTCACCGAAACACACGTCTCGTACATGTAACGGATGGACTCTCATCCGGGTGTGCGGACGGTCGGCCGGCGCGTGCGGTCGATGGCGGTGGTGGTGGCGGCGGGCATGATGTTCGCGACGCCGCGACCGGCTGCCGCGGCGTCGAACGAGGCGCTGCTGCGTCTGCTCCAGGTGCTGCGCGACCGGGGCTCCATCACCGCGCAGGAATACGACGCCATCAAGCTGATGGCCGATGCCCCCGACACCCCGGCGGCCCCGCCCGCGCCTGCCCCCCAGGCGGCCGCCGTCTCCGCGAAAGACGCCGAGCAGGACAAGGCGATTGCCGAGGTGAAGGCCGCCACCACCGGCGCGACCGCCCCGGTCGTGGCCCGGGCGCTTGCCGGCAAGTGGTACGAGCGGATGGGCATTCGCGGCTACTCGCAGCTCCGGTATGCCGACGTCGCATCGCAGTCGGGCGCGGTGCTCGAGGTGCCGGCCGATCGCTCGGTGAACCCCAATGAGTCGTTCGTGATTCGCCGCGGCCGCGTCGTCATCAGCGGCGACGTCGCCGACCACCTCTCGCTCTACGCGCAGACCGACTTCAACGGCTCGCCCGGCTCGGCCGACTACGCGCTCCAGATGCGCGACCTCTACGGCGACGTGTGGCTCGACAAGGCGAAGACCTACCGGGTGCGCGTCGGGCAGTCGAAGGTGCCGTACGGCTGGGTCAACATGCAGTCGAGCTCGAACCGCGCCCCGATGGAGCGCCCGGACGCCCTCAACAGCGCCGTCGAAGGTGAGCGCGATCTCGGGGCCGCCCTGATGTGGGAGACGGCCACCGCCAAGCAGCGCTTCCGCGAGCTCGGCAACGCCACACTCAAGGGTTCCGGCGACTACGGCGTGCTCTCGGCCGGCATCTACTCCGGCCAGGGCCTCAATCGCTCCGACCAGAACGGCAATCCGCACATGTTCGTGCGCGCCGCCTATCCCTTCAAGAGCAAGGGCGGCCAGTTCTACGAGCTCGGCATCCAGGCGTATCGCGGGCGCTTCGTCGTGCCCACCGCGGCGCTCACGACCGGGGGCGCCACCTTCACGCCGTCGCAGGCGACCGACGGCATCGTGGACGAACGCGTGGCCGTCACCGCGGTGCTCTACCCGCAGCCGATTGGCATCGAGGCCGAGTGGACGGTGGGCAAGGGGCCGCAGCTCTCGAAGGACTACCGCACCATCGGCAGCGAGACGCTGCAGGGCGGCTACGTGCAGCTCAACTACGCGATGAAGAACCAGCTCGGCACCTGGTTCCCGTTCGCGCGTTGGCAGTACTTCGACGGCGCCAGGAAGTTCGCGCGCAACGCGCCGATCGAGCAGGTGAACGAAGTGGACTTCGGCGTGGAGTTCGCGAAGTGGGCCGAGGTCGAAATCATGGGGATGTTTACCCACACGTTCCGCCGCACCCGCACGAGTGCCTTCCCCTACGGTCTGACCCGCGACGCCAACCGGTTCGGCCTGCAGGTGCAGTGGAATTACTAGCCGGGGCTCGGGGCCGGGGGCTCGGGGCTCAGCCCCGCCCGTCCGTGGCTGATGTGGACTGGCTGCCAGTGCGATAGCATCACGCGATGAGCGTGGCCTCACATCTCGGCATCAAGACGACGGAGTACGACCGGCAGATCCTCACCTTCATTCCGCACTACGACGAGATCCTCGATCAGGCGGTCGGGGCGCTTGCGGCGCTCGATCGGCCGGCGAAGGTGGTGCTCGATCTGGGCACCGGCTCCGGCGCACTCGCAGCGAGGTGTCTCGCCCGGCTGCGGGGCGCGCGCGTCGTCGGTATCGATGGTGACGAGGCGATGCTGGCCATGGCGGTGAAGCGCCTCGGCGGGAAGCTCACTCCCGTGGTCGGCTACTTCGAGAACACGCCGTTCCCCGCGTGCGACGTCATCACGGCGTCGTTCTCGCTCCATCACGTGCCCGAGCCCGCCGTGAAGGCGAAGATCTTCAGGAAGGCGTTCGCCGCCCTGCGCCCGGGTGGCGTGCTCGTGGACGCCGACTGCATGGTGGCGGCCGATCCGGCCCTGCGCGCCCGGCACCACGACCTGTGGCATCGGCACCTGGCCGTGGCGCATGGCCCCGCTGGCGCGCGAAAGTTCCTGCGCGCGTGGGCTGGCGAAGACACCTACTTCCCGCTGGAACTCGAGATGTCGCTCCTGCGCGATGCCGGGTTCGTCGTGGACGTCGCGTGGCGCAAAGACGGTTTCGCCGTGCTGGCGGCGACCCGGCCGCGCCGCCGCCCGGGCGCCGCGCGCCGACGTTCGTCTGCCGCCCGCTGAAGCGTCTGGCCTACAATCGCCCGGCGTGTCCAACTTCTGGCAGACGTTCGACGAAGCCGCCGCGCGTTTTGCCGGCAACACCGCCATCGAGATCCAGCGTGCCGCCGGACTCGAACGTGTCACCTTCCACGACCTGAAGACGTGGTCCGAAGGTGTAGCCGTGTGGCTGGTCGCGGCCGGCGTGGGCCATGGCGACCGCTGCGCCATCCTCGCCGACAACGACGCGCGGTGGTGTGCCGTGTACCTCGGCGTGCTGCGCCTTGGCGCCATCGTCGTGCCCCTCGACACCAACTACTCGCCGTCGCAGGTGGCCACGGTGGTGGCGGCGTCGGGCGCGCGGCTGCTCGTGGCCGGCACACGGCTGCTGCCGGTGGCCGAAGGCGCCAACGCCGGCGTGCCGATCGTGCGGACGTACGGCGCGGCCGATGATCCGCGGCCATCGGTGGACCAGATGATCGCGCCGGCGCCCGGGGCCGCCGCCGCGCTGCCGCCGAGCCGCGCCACGGCGAGCGACCCGGCCGTCATCCTCTACACCTCGGGCACGACGTCAGATCCGAAGGGCGTGGTGCTGACGCACGGCAACCTCGCCGGAGAGCGCGAGTCGGCCTTCGCCGCCGTGCACGTGGACGAACAGGACGCCGTGCTCGGCGTGCTGCCGCTCTTCCACTCGCTGGCGCAGATGGCCAATCTGCTGCTGCCCTTCGCCGTGGGCGCCCGCGTCGTCTATCTCGAGACGATGAACACGACGGACCTGCTGAAGGCGCTGGCCGAACGCCGCATCACGATCTTCGCGTGCGTGCCGCAGTTCTTCTATCTGATCCATCAGCGCGTGATGGGCGAGGTGGCCAAAGGCGGCTGGCTGAAGCAGCGCATCTTCAAGGTGCTGCTGGCGCTCAACCTGCGCCTGCGCGGCGTGGGCGTGAACATCGGGCCGAAGGTGTTCGGGCGCGTGCACAACGTGCTCGGCGGGCACATGCGGCTGCTCATCACCGGCGGCTCGAAGTTCGATCCGGCCATCGGGAAGGACCTGTACGCGCTCGGCTTCACCATCCAGCAGGCCTACGGCCTCACCGAGACGTCTGGCGCCGCCACGCTCAACCGGCCCGACGAAGCGCACATCGACACGGTGGGCCGGATCCTGCCGGGCAACGAGCTGAAGATCTTCCCGCCCGAAGGGGACGCCGAAGACGGCGAGATCGCCATCCGCGGGCCGATCGTGATGCAGGGCTACTACAACCGGCCCGACGCCAACGCCGAGGTGTTCCGCGACGGCTGGTTCCTGACCGGCGATCTCGGCCGTCTCGACCGCGAGGGCCGGCTCACCATCACCGGCCGCAAGAAGGAAATTATCGTGCTCGCCTCGGGCAAGAACATCTACCCCGAGGAGATCGAGGCGCAATACCGCAAGTCGGCCGTCATCAAGGAAATCTGCGTGATGGGCGTGATGCGGCCGGGCGAGCCCACGACCGAGCGCCTGCATGCCGTCGTGGTGCTGAACGACGAGGTGCTCAAGGCGCGGAAGATCGCCAACGCCGGCGACCTGCTGCGCTTCGAGATGGAGAGTGCCGGCGCCGGGCTGCCGTCGCACAAGCGCGTGCTCGGCTACGACGTGTGGTTCGAGCCGCTGCCGCGCACCACCACCGGCAAACTCAAGCGCTTCCAGATCCAGCGGCTGCTGCAGGAGCGCGAGGCGGCCCGCGAGGGCGAGGCCGCGCGTCCGCTGAGCGGCGCCGATCAGGAGTGGCTCGACGAGCCGCATGTCGCCGATGCCACGGCCCTCGTGCGTCAGCGCGCCAAGGGCGACGCGGTGCTGCGTCCCGACGCCAATCTCGAGCTCGATCTCGGGCTCGACAGCATGGAGCGGGTCGAACTGCTCACCGAACTCGAGCAGCGTTTCGGCGTGAAGGTGCCCGAGCACGTCGTGCACGAGATCACGACCGTGCGGCAGCTCGTCGAAGCCGTGCGGCCCGCGGGCGAGGCGGCCGGTGGCACCGTGGACGCCGCCTGGTCCATGCTGCTGGCGGATGTGCCCCCGCCCACCGATCCCGTGCTCGGCCGGCTGCTCGAGTCGCGTCCAGTCGCCACGCGCCTGTTCTGGCTGGTCGCCCGCGTTGCCGGGCGGCTCCTGACGCGTGTGGAGGTGAGTGGCCTCGAACATCTGCCGGCGAAGGGGCCGTACCTGCTCTGCCCCAATCACCAGGGCTACTTCGATCCGTTCCTGCTCTGCAGCGTGCTGCCGTACCGGGTGTTCCGCGAGATGTTCGTCGTGGGCGCGGCCGAATATTTCCAGACGCCAATCACGCAGTGGCTGGCGCGGCAGGTGAACCTGGTGCCGGTCGATCCCGACTCGGCGCTCGTCTCGGCCATGAAGGCCGGCGCCTTCGGCCTCTCGCACGGCCGCGTGCTGCTGCTCTTTCCGGAAGGGGAGCGCTCCATCGACGGCACGGTGAAACGGTTCAAGAAGGGCGCGCCGATTCTCGCCGCGCACGTCGGCGTGCCGATCGTGCCGGTGGCGCTCAAGGGGATCTGGGAGATGTGGCCGCGCACGAAGCCCGTCAACTGGCAGTACGTGGGCTTCTGGCGCCCCCACCGCGCGCGCATCGGGTTCGGACCGCCCCTGGCCGTCCCGCCGGGCGAACCCTACGCCGACGCCGCCACGAGGCTGCGCGCGACGGTGGACGCGATGTGGCAGCGGCTCTGAGGCGCGCTGCGCCCCCGGGCTACTTTCCGCCCTTGCTTACGACGTCGCCGTTCTCGTCCACCGGACGCCGCGTGCCGTCCACAAGGCTCGTGCGCACGACCGTGACGACACTTTCGGCGATGGGCCAGGGCGCGGCGTTGGCCACCGCCCAGAACGTGACGCGGGCCGTGGCCGAGGTGCGGCCCTTCGCCCACCGCTGCGCCATCGCGAATTCCGGATAGACGAAGAGGTTGTTGCGCAGCGTCGCATCGACGAGCGGCGTGAAGGTGAAGCGCGGCACGATGTAGAGCAGCCCGTCGTCGTCGCGGGCGATGCCGTCGTCGGCGAACTGCGCGCCTCGCCGCGCCACGTCCATGATGACGGCGACGAGGGTGTACCAGGACACCTGCCGGGCCGCGTTCAGGTGCCGCGTGCGCACCTCGATGCCGTAGGGATGCGTGGGCGGATCGGGGGCCACACCGCGACGACGCCGCCTGGTGCCGCGGTGGATGGCGATGCGCGCCACCGGCACCTTCTCGGACTTCCCGCCATCCGGCGGGACGCGCATGACATGGAAGTCCATGACGAGGTCGTCGGCTTCCGGATGTGGCAGTGAGAAGTGGATCTGCTTGTCGGCAAGGCGCGCCGGCTGGCGGAACTCGACGTCGAAGCTGTTCACGCCCTGCAGCAGCGCGCGCTTGGCGAGGTAGTGCCACAGCGTCTCGATGTACCACTCGGCGCTGACGCTGCCGGCCGAGTTGAGCATGTCGGAGACGACCGGCTTGTGCCGCATGTCGAGCGCCGCCGTGATGGCGCGCCCGGCGGCATCCACTGCCCGTCGCACGTCGGCCGCTCGCAGGGGCTTCATGGGCGGGCTGAGTCTGGCGCGGCTACCGGCCGCCAGCGGCGAACGTGGCCGTGAGCCACTTCGCGATGGCGCCGGTGGCGTCGGGGCTCACTTCGGCCGACGACAGCGAGGCGTATTCGCTCACCTCGCCGGTCGTGGCCGGCACGAGCAGGTGGTTCACACCTGGCACACGCACGACCTCGGTAGCCACCTGGCGCTTGCGGGCACGGGCGAGCGTCGCGAGTTCGTCGGCGTGGCGCGGCGGCACCTGGGTGTCGCGTTCGCCGTTCACGATGAGGAGCGGCTGGCGGACGTCCTTCATGAGCCTCGCAGGGTCGAACGCCAGGTAGCTGGCGAACCACGGCGTGTCGGCCTGCGTCCGCAGGTCGTTCGAGATGCCGTCCCACGGCCCCTGGCCGGTGGCGGCGGCGTTGATGCGGGCCTGCAGATCCGCCTTGCTCTTCTTTTCCTCGTCGCCGACCTTCATGACGTCGAGCAGGTGCTGCTGCTGTTCGAGCACGAGGGCACCGCCAGTGCCGGATGCGCCCGCCACCATCACGAGCGCCGCGATGTCCTTCTCGGTGGCGGCGAGCTGCAGGGCAATCCACGCGCCTTCGCTGTGGCCGATGACGGCGATGCGCCTGGCATCCACATCGTTCCTGCGGCTCCTGCGCAGCCAGTTCACGACGGCGCGGGCGTCTTCGGCGTAGTCAGCGACCGTGGCGGTTTCAGGGCGGCCCCCGCTCTGCCCGGCCCCCCGCTTGTCGTAGCGCACCACGAGGAAGCCGGCCTTCGACAGATCGCGCGCCATGTGGCCGATGACCGGAATACCCGCCACCGTGCCGTCGCGATCGGCAGGCCCGGTGCCGCCGATGAGCACGACGGCCGGCAGCTTGCCCTTCACGCCGGGCGCCTTCGTGACCGTGGCGGCGATGTTGAAGCCGTTGGCCGGCACGCGCACCGTTTCATCGCCCTCGACCGAGAAGGCCGACATGCGCGAGGCCGCCGAGGCCACGTCGTCGCGGGCGATTTCGAGTGTCTGCGAGGGCACGCTGAGCCTGACGAAGCTGCCGCTCGCCTCCGTCCACAGGCTCACGGCCAGCTCGCCGTTCGGATTGCGGAACGTGAGCGCGAAGCGCTTCGCGGTGAAGGTGCGCTGCGGTGTTTCGATGCGTTCGTCGGCCACCGCCGTGACCACGATCGGAATCTCGGCCTGCGGCGCGATGTACGCCTTCACCTCGGTGCCGGCGGCGGCGCCGACGAGGCGCGCGGCGAGTGCCGCGTAGCCGCCGAAGAAGACGTTCGGCAGGACGACGGCGTCGGCCGACACCGTGTCGACCTTGTCCTGCGTGGCGTCGCCTTCCTTGAGGTTGCTCGTGGCCTTGCCGTCGGCGAACACCGTCTCGAGCGCCACCTCGCGGTCCTGGATGGCGCCTTCGAGCGAGAGCGCACGCGGATGCCAGTCGGCGTCGTAGCGCACCTCGACCTGGCGCACGGTGGTGGCGATGGGCGGGCCGATGCGCGATGAGCCGCGGATGGTCCAGCCCTCGGCCTGACGGGAGACGGCCACTTCCTCGCGGCCCACGGGCCGACCGGCCAGGAAGATGGTGAACGACTCGGCGCCGGCCAGATCCGCCTTCGGGGGCGGCGGTACGACGGGCGCGATTTGCGCAGACAAAGTGGCCGTCAGCGAGACGGTCAGCGCGACAACCGCCATCGGGCGGGTACAATCCCGGATCGTGGACAGCACTCGTGGCTCCGCGGTCAAGGGTAGCACCGTTGACTGAGACAGCCGGGCACGACCTCCTGCGGACGGGCGCGGCCCTGGTCACGCACGCCGATCGGGGCACCGTGCGGGTGACCGGCGCCGAACGGGCGAGCTGGCTGCAGGGCCTGCTGTCGAACGACATCGAAGCCCTCACGCCGGGGCGTGGCTGCTACGCCGCGTGGCTCACGCCGCAGGGCCGGATGCTGACGGACGCGGTGGTGCTGGCGGAAGACGACACCCTCACGGTGACTCTGCCGGCGCCGCTCGTGGACGCGCTCCTTCGTCAGTTGAACGCCGCCATCTTCGCCGAAGACGTGCTGCTGACCGACGAGTCGGCCGAGTGGCGCACGCTCGGCGTGCACGGCGTACGTGCCGCCGAGGTGGTGGCGCGGTCGCTCACGGGCTCCCGGCCATCAGACGCCGCGCTCACCGTGGAACATTTGGCGACCTGGACGGAATACACGCATGCGCCGCTTGAGCCGTTCGGCCGGATCGTCGGGGCATCGCCGTACGGGGTGCCGGGCTTCCGGCTGTGCGTCAGGGCCGACGACGCGGATCCCTGGATGTCGCGCCTGCGGCTGGCCGGCGCCACGCTCACCCCCGCCGACGAGCTCGAGTTCGCGCGCATCGAGTCGGGACGTCCGCAGTTCCTCGTGGACATGGACGCCGACACGATTCCGCTCGAAGCCGGCATCGAGGATCGCGCCATCTCGTTCACCAAGGGCTGCTACGTGGGCCAGGAAGTGATCGTGCGCATCGTGCATCGCGGCGGCGGCCGCGTGGTGCGCAAGCTGGTGGGCCTCGTCATCGACGGCGAATGCGTGCCGGCGGCCCGCGCTGGCGTGAAGGCCGAGAAGGGCGAGATCGGGCGGGTCACGAGCAGCGCCTGGTCGCCGCGTCTCGGCGCCGCGGTGGCGCTCGCCTACGTGCACCGCGACAGCGCCGAACCCGGCACGGCCGTGCGTGTGGCCTGCAACGGCGGTGAGGTAGCCGCCACCGTACGGGCGTTCCCGCTCGCCTGAACGTGCCACGCGCCGCGGGACCTGATCCCGTGGGAAAGGGAAGTCACTGATGTCGTCACCACGCACCGGAACCGTGCTGGCCGCACTTGCGGCCCTCGCGCTCGTCACCAGGGGGGCGTCGCACCCCGCGGCGCAACAGACCGCCCCCTTCAGCATCGAGCAGATCCTCGGCGCGCCGTTTACGAGTGAACTCGTGGCGGCGCCCCGCGGGGCCACTGTGGCGTGGGTGTTCGACGATCGCGGCGCGCGCAACATCTGGGTGGCCGACGCGCCCGGCTTCGCCCGGCGCCGCGTGACGAACTACATCGGCGACGACGGTCAGGAGATCACGAACGTGGCCTTCACGCACGACGCGAGACACCTCGTGTACGTGCGCGGCGGCGGCCCGAACCGGGCCGGCGAGATCCCGAATCCGACGAGCGCCGCGGGCGGCGCGGAACAGGCCGTGTGGGTGGTGCCGGTGGCCGGCGGCGAACCGCGCCGGCTCGGCGTGGGCGCGTCGCCCGCCGTGCCGCCCGCCGGCGACCTCGTGGCGTTCGTGCAGCGCGGCCAGATCTGGACGGCCGGTGTCACCGGCACGCAGGCGGCCGTGCAGGCGGCGCGCATCCGCGGCGGCGCCAGGTCACTCGCCTGGTCGCCCGACGGCACGAAGCTCGCGTTCTCGAGCGGACGCGGCACGCACGCGTTCATCGGCGTGCTCACGGTGGCCACGGGCGCGCTCACCTGGCTCGAGCCGTCGCTCGACACCGACGACTTCCCGGTCTGGTCGCGCGACGGCGCGCGTGTGGCCTTCATCCGGCGTCCGCCGGTGCGCGACCGCGTGATCTTCATTCCCGAACGCGAGGGGCCGCCGTGGTCGGTGCGCGTGGCCGAGGTGTCGAGCGGCACCGGCCGCGAGGTGTGGCACGCCGAGCCCGGCAAGGGCAGCGTGTTCCAGGGCGTGGAGTTCGGTCCGCAGCTCGTGTGGTCTGCCGACGATCGCCTCGTGTTCCCGTGGGAACGCGACGGCTGGAAACACCTCTACTCCGCGCCTGCCGCGGGCGGCGCCGCCACGCTGCTCACGCCGGGGGCGTTCGAGATCGACGACGTGAGCTACGCGCCCGATGCGCGCACCGCCGTCGTGAGCTCGAACCAGGACGACATCGATCGCCGGCATCTCTGGCGTGTGACCACGTCGGGCACCACGCCGCCGGTGGCGCTCACGCCCGGGCGCGGCCTCGAATGGAACCCGGCCGTGCTCGCCGACGGCGTCACGGTGGCGTTCGTGAAGGCGGATGCCCGACGTCCTGGCCAGCCGTCCTTGCTCGAACCGGCCGGCACGCAGCGCGGTTTCGGCCCCGACGCGATTCCGCCCACGTTCCCGTCGGCATCACTGGTCGAGCCGCAGGCCGTCTCGTTCCCGGCGGCGGACGGCATGACGATCCCGGCGCAGATCTTCCGGCCGTCGCTGCAGCCGGCGCCGGGCGAGAAGCGGCCGGCGCTCATCTTCTTCCACGGCGGATCGCGCCGGCAGATGCTGCTTGGCTGGAACTACCGCAGCTATTACCACAACGCCTACGCCTTTAATCAGTACATGGCGAGCAAAGGCTACGTGGTGCTCTCGGTGAACTACCGCAGCGGCATCGGCTACGGCCTCGACTTCCGCGAAGCGCTCGACTACGGCGCGTCGGGCGCGAGCGAATACAACGACGTCGTGGGCGCCGGGCTCTTCCTGCGCGCGCAGGCGGACGTGGACCCGGCACGTATCGGCCTCTGGGGCGGCTCCTACGGCGGGTACCTCACCGCGATGGGTCTGGCGCGCGCGTCCGACATGTTCGCGGCCGGCGTGGACGTGCACGGCGTGCACGACTGGAACAACGCCATCCGCAACTTCATGCCGAACTACAACCAGGAGCGGCGGCCCGACATCGCGCGCCGCGCGTTCCAGTCGTCGCCGATGGCGTTCATCGACGGCTGGCGCTCGCCGGTGCTGCTCATTCACGGCGACGACGATCGCAACGTGCCGTTCAGCGAATCGGTGGAGCTCGTCGAGCAGTTACGGACGCGCCGGGTGCACGTCGAACAGCTCGTCTTTCCTGACGAAGTGCACGGCTTCCTGCTGCACCGGAGCTGGCGGCGGGCTTACACGGCCGCGGCGGAATTCCTCGATCGGCAGCTGGCGTCACGCCGGGCGCCCACGCAGGGCCGCTGACGGCGACGCTGGAATCATGTTTGCAGTGTGATGATGCGGGGCGTTGACCGTCCCCTCAAGGAGACCATCGTGAATCGACGACTGACGACGTGGACGGCGGCGCTGGCTCTGGCCGTGGCCGGGGTGGCGACCGCGCAGGAACAGGCTACCGTGCTCAAGCGCGACGGCTCGCGCGTGTCGGGACGCTTCGAAGCGTGGAACCGCAACACCAACACGCTCTACCTGCGGCTGTCGCTCGCGGATCAGCGGATCATCCCGGTGGGCGAGACCGCGGTGCTCGAAGTGGCGGGCAATGCGGAGAACCTGCCGGCGAACGAAATCGAGGCGGCCCGCGGCGGCGACCACGTGCTCGTGCTGCGCAGCGGCGAAGTGCTGCGCGGGCGCCTGCTCAACATCGAAGGCGGCGAAGGTTCGGGCAAGGAAGACGAACCGCGCCAGGTGGCCTTCAAGCCGAACGACGCCGGTGAGCGCCGCATGCGCTTTTCAGAGGTGCGGCGGTTGTACTTCGGGAACTTCCCGGCGTCTCTCGGGCCTGCCGTGCCCACGCCCGGGCCGGCGCCGGTAGACCCCGCCATGCCGCCCGGCTCGGTGCGCGTGGCCGCCAACGCGCGCTGGGTCGACACCGGCTTCACGCTGCGCCGCACCGACCGCGTGCAGTTCACCACCCAGGGACAGGTGCAGCTTTCTGGCGACGCGGACGACAAGGCCAGCCCCGCCGGTTCGCTGCGCGGCCGCTACGCGGCCAACGCGCCGGCGCCGTCGCTGCTCGCCGGCGCGCTCATCGGCCGCATCGGCAACGGTGCGCCGTTCGCGATCGGCGACCAGACGGCCTATCTGCCGATGCCGGCGGATGGCGCGCTCTTCCTCGCCGTGAACGACGACGAGGTCAGCGACAACCAGGGCGCCTTCGTGGTGACGCTGCGCGTGCAGCGCGGCCGCCGCTAGAATCCGCCCGATGCACATCGTCGTGGTGGCGGCCGTCATCGAACGTGACGGCCGCTACCTGCTCACGTTGCGTCCCGGCGGCACGCACCTGGCCGGTCACTGGGAGTTCCCCGGCGGCAAGTGCGAGGCCGGCGAGACGCACGCCGAGGCGCTCAGGCGCGAACTGCGCGAAGAACTCGATATCGACGCCGGCGTGGGCGCGCTCATGCATGCGGTGACACACGCCTATCCCGAACGCACCGTGGAACTGCACTTCTACGCCTGCACGTTCACCGGCACCGCGCGGCCCATGATTGGCCAGCAGATGCGCTGGGTGGCGCGCCACGAACTGGCCGCGCTTCCGTTCCCCGAGGCTGACGCGGACCTCATCCGCCTGCTCACGGCCTGAGCCCGCCGGCGATCGCGCAACGCGGATGCGGCGAGAAGTGCGCGGCCCGCGCACGATGACCGTTGCACCTTCTGCGTGTCGGCATGTCGCACCCGCGGGAATTCCACGCCGGCGCTGCTGGCACGGAACTCTCACAGGCGACGACCATGCCCGTGGTGCCGCAACCGCCCCCACGCCTGCTCGACCGCGTCCGCGAGGCGCTTCGCCTGCGTCACTACAGCCCCCGCACCGAAGAGGCGTACGTGGCGTGGATCCGCCGCTACATCCTGTTCCACCGCAAGACCCACCCGATGCTGCTTGGGGAAGCTGATGTCACCGCGTTCCTGACGCACCTGGCGGTGAGTGAACAGGTGTGTGCCTCCACGCAGAACCAGGCGCTGGGCGCCCTGCTGTTCCTGTACCGGCACGTGCTCACGCGCGACCTCGCGGGCCTCGACGGCATCGTGCGGGCGCGCCAGCCAGAACGGCTGCCGGTGGTGCTCAGCCGCGGCGACGTACGCGCCGTGCTGCAACTGCTGCCCGGCGTGTTCCGCACGATCTGCACGCTGCTCTATGGCGGCGGGCTTCGCCTGACCGAGTGTCTGGAGCTGCGCGTGAAGGACGTGGACTTCGACCGCCGCCAGATCGTGGTGCGGCGCGGCAAAGGCGACAAAGACCGCACGGTGCGGGGGGCGTGATACTGCCGCATGGCCTGGCGCGGAAGTACCCCAATGCCGGGCGCGAATGGGCCTGGCAGTTTCTGTTTCCGGCCGGCCGGCTCTGCCGCGACCCCCGGTACGGAGGCCCCACCAGGTTTCACCTGCACGAATCCGCCGTGCAGCGCGCGGTGACGACGGCGGCGCGCGAGTCGGGCATCGGCAAACGCATCACGTGCCACACGTTCCGGCACTCGTTCGCCACCCATCTGCTGGAAGACGGATACGACATCCGCACGGTGCAGGAACTGCTGGGCCACCGGGACGTGAGCACAACGATGATTTACACCCACGTGCTGAATCGTGGAGCGCTTGGTGTGCGCAGCCCGGCCGACGCGCTATAGGCGCAGGCGTCAATCGGGCGACGCCGCGGAACGAACTGTAATCCTGGCGAGTTTCGCAGGGTTTCCCGGAGCCGCGGAACGCTGCGAGTGCAGTGCTAAGATGGCCGGCCACTGGGACTTACAGGCTCAACCCTGCTCGACGGCGCGCCAGCATTAGGCTGACCAGTTCTGCAGGATGTGGGAAACGCCTTGCAGGTCCAATACTAGTT
>JAEUQR010000176.1 GCA_016789705.1 Acidobacteriota bacterium | reverse complement strand
GCCGGCCGCGCCATCTGCGTCATCCGTCGCGGCGTCGCTGTCGCGGCTCGTGACCGGACCCGAAGGCTACCGTGTGTTGCCCATCGGCCTCACCGCGGCGCATCGCGGCATCACGGCACTCGAGCCCTCGCTGCCCGTGCTCGCGACGCAGCCGCGGGTGGTAATCGTGGGCGGGCTCGATGGCGCCGCCGACGGCACGCGCGCCGTCGTGGACCTCGTGACGTGGCGCCTCGGCGACGGCTCCATCGTGAGGAACCGCCGCCGCTGGCAGGTGGCCGCCGTGCCCTGCGCGATGCCGGACCAGTGCGGTCCGGCCAGCGGCCCCTCGGCTGCGCCCGCCGGTGGCGGTCCGCTGTTCCCGCCCGACAAGGGTTTCTACGACGCCCCCGAACACCGCGAGGCGCGGTATCTCTGGCGGTGGATCACCATGCTCGCGCCGGATCTCGTCATCGAGGTGCGTCGCGGCGACGCGCTGGCGTGGCGCGCGAACGCGCTCGCACGTGGACGCGTGGCCGGCAGCACCGACGCGGCGCCCGCGTCGCTGGCCGGCGCACTCGGCACTGGCGCCCCTGGTGGACTCGCGCCCGTGGCGGCCCTCGAGGTGAGTGGCCCGGCGGCCGAGGTCACGCGGGCCGTGCGCGAACTGCTCGATGGGCGCCCCACGCCGTCGCCCTCACCGCTCGGCCGGATGCTGGTGACCCGGCAGGTGCGCGCGCCCCTCGACATCGCGCGGATGCTCGCCGCGAAGTATCCGGCGAGCCCGATCATGAGCTACATCCCCGCGCTCTCGTGGAGTGGCGCGTTCCGCGTGTCGCAGCTCACGGGCGACACCCAGTACCGCGATCGTGCCGTGGCGCAGATGACGCCGTACCTCACGGGCGAGAAGCCGGCCATCGCCGAGCCCTTCCTGCTCACCAGCCTGGCCGGGCATCAGGCCTTCTTCGATCTGGCGGAGCTCGTCGGTGATGCCCGGGCCGACGCGCTGGGACGCAAGGCCGCGGACGCCATTCTCGGCGCCAGCGCCGATGAGATCGTGAAGTACGCGACCTCGTGGACGGACGACATGTTCATGGCGACGTCCGTGCTGGCACGCGCCGCGAAGCGCACGGGCGACGCCCGGTATGCGGATGCGGTGGCGCGCCTGCTCACGACCTATGCGTCACGGCTGCAGCGCGACGGCCGGGTCTTCGTGCATGCCGAGAGCGGCCCGCACGCCTGGGGCCGCGGCAACGGCTTTGCCGCCTTCGGCCTGATGGAGGCGCTCACGCATCTGCCGGAGACGTGGGCGGCGCGTCCGCAGGTGCTCGACAGCTTCCGCCGGCTGATGGACGGCATGCGCCGCTACCAGGCGCCCGACGGCGCGTGGCAGCAGGTGGTGGACGAGCCGGGCACCTACCGCGAGTTCACGGTCACCGCGATGGTCGTCGCCGCCATGGCGCGCGGTCTGCGCCTGGGCTGGCTGGACCGCAGTTTCGATGGCGTGGTCGAGCGCGGCTGGCGGGCCGTGCAGGCGCGCATCACCGAAACGGGCGACCTCGTGGATGTGTGCACGGGCACCGGCGCGGGCAGAAACGCTACGCGCGAGTACTATCTCACCCGGCC
The DNA here is from genome assembly GCA_016789705.1 of Acidobacteriota bacterium. Taxonomy (GTDB): domain Bacteria; phylum Acidobacteriota; class Vicinamibacteria; order Vicinamibacterales; family UBA2999; genus CADEFD01. The sequence goes on along the minus strand of JAEUQR010000176.1, from coordinate 1,230 downwards.
CGCCATCACCGGGCCCGACGACCGTGGCGGCGCGATGGCGCTCACGGCCGCTCTCGAGATGCACGCGCTGCGAGTGCCCAGATAGGAGATTCCGCTGATGCGTCACGCGATTGCCGCCGCTCTGGTCCTCACGACCGCTGCCTGCACTGCGCAGGCACCCACGTCGCCGGCCTCGTCCACGCCGGCCGCCTCAGCGGCTCCCGCGTCGCTGCAGGCACTGCTCGACGCGGAACTGCCGAAGATCCCGGCGAAGGCCGGTATCTGGGTGAAGCACCTGACCACGGGCGAAGAAGGCGCCGTGAACGCCGACGAGACGTTCAACAGCGCGAGTGTCATCAAGATCCCGGTGGCCGTGCAGGCGCTCGAGATGGTGGACGCCGGCACGAAGAATCTCGCCACTCGGATCACGCTGCGCGCCGAAGACGTGCGCGGCGGCTCGGGCATCTTCCGCTACCACGACCCCGGCCTGCAGCCCACGCTGCGCGACGTGCTGCTGCAGATGATCATCACGAGCGACAACACGGCCACGGACCTCGCCGTCGCGCAGGTGGGCGGCGTGGCGGCAGTGAACGCGTGGCTGGCGGCGAAGGGCTACGCGGATGGCATGTCGCTCACGCAGACGACTGGCGATCTCTTCGCGAAGTACAGCGCGCTTGCGCCGAGCGACGATCGGGACGCGCGCACCAACGGCGACAAGGCCTACTGGCTCGGCGCGCTCACGCCGCGAGCCACCGGGCGCATGCTCGAGGCGATCGAGAAGCGTGAGCTGCCGTCGAAGGCCGGCGCCGAGGAGCTCGTGCGGATGCTGAAGGCGCAGCAGTCGGGCGCCCGCCGCCTGCCGCACTTCCTGCCGCCCGGTGTATCCGTGGCGCACAAGACCGGCGACTTCCCGCCCGTGCTCGCAAACGACGTGGGCATCGTCTACGCGAAGTCCGGACCCATCGTGGTGTCGTTCTTCCTGAACGCCATCACGGAGCCGTATGGCGAAGCTGAAGACCGCATGGGACGTGTGACGCAGGCGATCGTGGCGTACTTCGACAAGTAGCGGGACAGAGCGCCAGCCTCGGTGCGACGTCGAAGGGCTGGCCCGCCTCCTTCGGCCGGCCTGCGCAGTCCGTCAAACGCCAGCGGGGGCGAGTGTCGGCTGGAAGCGCGGGGCCCCGGGCGGTGCTGCGCGACGCGTTGCGTCGCCGCTGTGCCTGAACACCCCACGCGGACTTCGGCGCCGCC
>JAEUQR010000168.1 GCA_016789705.1 Acidobacteriota bacterium | reverse complement strand
CAGGCCTTCAACGCGGCGGCTTCGTTCACGACCAACACCAACTGGCAGTCGTACTCCGGCGAGACGACGATGAGTTATCTAACGCAGATGGCCGGCCTCGCCTATCAGAACTTCGTGTCGGCGGCGGTGGGCATCGCGCTGGCCATCGCGTTCATCCGTGGAATCGCCGCGCGTGAATCCGAGACGCTCGGCAACTTCTGGGTGGACATGACCCGTGCCACCCTGTGGGTGCTGCTGCCCGTCTGCCTCGTGGGCTCGCTCGTGCTGGTCTCGCAGGGTGTAGTGCAGAACTTCAAGCCCTACGACCGCGTGCAGCTCGTCGATCCGCAGACGACAACCACGACCGATGCCAGCGGACAGGCCGTCACGACGACCATCACCGAACAGGTCATCGCGCAGGGCCCGGTGGCCTCGCAGGAGATCATCAAGCAGTTCGGCACCAACGGCGGCGGCTTCTTCAACGCCAACAGCGCGCATCCGTTCGAGAACCCGACGCCGCTGTCGAACTTCATCGCCATGCTGGCCATCTTTGCCATCTCGGCGGGACTCACGGCCACGCTCGGCCAGATGGCGAAGTCTCCGGCGCACGGCTGGGCGGTGTGGGGCGCGATGGCGTTCCTGTTCCTGGCCGGCGTGACTACGGCCTACTGGGCGGAAGCCGCCGGCAATCCGCTGCTCGCCGGCACCGACCAGCAGGCCGGTGCCATGTGCTCCGGCGGCAACATGGAAGGCAAGGAGACCCGCTTCGGCATCGCCAACTCGGTGCTCTTCGCCACCATCACGACCGACGCCAGCTGCGGCGCCGTGAACTCGATGCACGACTCCTATACGCCGATTGGCGGGCTCGTGCCGCTCGTCAACATGATGCTCGGCGAAGTCATCTTCGGCGGCGTCGGTGCCGGGATGTACGGCATCCTCATCTTCGTCGTGCTGGCGGTCTTCATCGCCGGTCTCATGGTGGGCCGCACGCCCGAGTACCTCGGCAAGAAGATCGAGGCCTTCGACGTGCAGATGGCAATGCTGGCGGTGCTGGTCTTCCCGCTCGTCATCCTCGTGTTCACGGGCATCTCGGTGGTCTCGCCGTTCGGCACCTGGAGCATCTGGAATCCAGGCCCGCACGGGCTCTCCGAGATCCTCTATGCCTACACGTCGGGCACCGCCAACAACGGCTCGGCGTTCGCCGGCATCTCGGCGAACACGCCCTGGTACAACGTCACGCTGGCGACGGCGATGCTCGTCGGCCGGTTCCTCATCATCATCCCGATGCTGGCGCTGGCCGGCAATCTGGCGCGCAAGAATCTCGTGCCCCCGTCACTCGGCACGTTCCCGGTGACGACGCCGCTGTTTGCCACACTGCTCGTCGGCGTCATCGTGATCGTCGGCGTGCTCACCTTCTTCCCGGTGCTCAGTCTCGGCCCGATCGTCGAGCACTTCCTGATGCGCGCCGGCACGACGTTCTGAGTAGCGAGGCACGACGGTCATGGCGAAGACACAGAAACTCAGCATCTGGGATCCGGCGCTGGTGCGGGCCGGGCTCGCGGATGCCGTCCGCAAACTCGACCCGCGCGCGATGGCGCGCAATCCGGTCATGTTCGTCGTCGAGACCGGCGCGGTGCTTACGACGGTGCTGCTCGTCAGCCACCGCCTGAGCGGCGGCGCCGCCTTCGGCTTCGAACTGCAGATCACGCTGTGGCTGTGGGCCACGGTGCTCTTTGCGAACCTGGCCGAAGCGATGGCCGAAGGACGCGGCAAGGCGCAGGCCGATACGCTGCGAAAGACCCGTGCCGAGACCTTCGCGACCCGTCGGCGGGCCGATGGCACGACCGAGGCGGTGGCCGCGGCGTCACTGCGGAAGGATGACGTGGTGATCGTGCGGCCGGGGGAGTTCATCCCCTCGGACGGCGAGGTCATCGAAGGGGTAGCCTCGGTGGACGAGTCGGCGATCACCGGCGAGTCAGCTCCCGTCATCCGCGAGGCCGGTGGCGACCGCTCGGCCGTGACGGGTGGCACCAAGGTGTTGTCGGACGGCATCACCGTGCGCGTGACGGCCGACCCCGGACACACGTTCCTCGACCGCATGATCTCGCTCGTGGAGGGCGCCGAGCGCCAGAAGACGCCCAACGAGATCGCCCTCAACATCCTGCTGGCGGGTCTGACGATCGTGTTCCTGATGGCGGTCGTGACCCTGCAGCCGTTTGCCATCTACGCCGGGGCGCCGCAGTCGATCTTCGTGCTGGTGGCGCTGCTCGTGTGCCTCATTCCGACGACCATCGGCGGGCTGCTCTCGGCCATCGGGATCGCCGGCATGGATCGGCTCATCCAGCACAACGTGCTGGCGATGTCGGGTCGCGCCGTCGAGGCCGCCGGCGACGTCCACACGCTGCTGCTCGACAAGACCGGCACCATCACGCTCGGCAATCGGCAGGCGGCCGAGTTCCTGCCGCTGCCGGGCGTGACGGAAGTGGCGCTGGCCGACGTGGCCCAGCTCGCCTCGCTCGCCGACGAGACACCCGAGGGACGCTCGATCGTGGTGCTGGCCAAGCAGGCCCATGGCATGCGCGGCCGCGACCTGGCGGCGCACGCCGCCGTGGTCGTGCCCTTCACGGCGCAGACGCGCATGTCGGGCATCGACCTCGACGGACGGGAGATCCGCAAGGGGGCGGCCGACTCGGTCGTGAAATACGTGCGCGCCCAGGGCGGATCCCCGTCCCCGGAACTCGACGCGCTGGTGCAGCGCGTGGCGCGGGCCGGCGGCACGCCGCTCGTCGTGGCCGAACGCGACCGGGTGCTCGGCGTGATCTATCTGAAGGATGTCATCAAGGGCGGCATGCGCGAACGCTTCGCGGCGCTGCGCGCCATGGGTATCAAAACCGTGATGATCACGGGCGACAACCCGCTCACCGCGGCCGCGATCGCCAAGGAGGCCGGCGTGGACGACTTTCTCGCGGAAGCCACGCCCGAAGACAAGATGGCGCTCATCAAGAAGGAGCAGCGCTCGGGCAAGCTCGTCGCGATGACCGGTGACGGCACCAACGACGCGCCGGCGCTGGCGCAGGCCGACGTGGGGGTGGCCATGAACACCGGCACTCAGGCCGCAAAGGAGGCCGGCAACATGGTGGACCTCGACTCGAATCCGACCAAACTCATCGAGATCGTCGAGATCGGCAAGCAGCTCCTGATGACGCGCGGCACACTCACGACCTTCTCGATTGCCAACGATGTGGCCAAGTACTTCGCCATCATCCCGGCGATGTTCCTGGTGGCGTATCCGGATCTGGCCGCGCTGAACGTCATGCGCCTGCAGACACCCGAGTCGGCGATTCTCTCGGCCGTGATCTTCAACGCGCTCATCATCGTGGCGCTCGTGCCCCTGGCGCTGCGGGGCGTTCGGTTCGTGCCGCTGTCAGCCGCGGCGCTGCTGCGGCGCAATCTGCTCGTCTACGGCATTGGCGGCATCGTCGCGCCGTTTGCCGGCATCAAGCTCATCGACGTCGTCATCACGACGCTCGGACTGGCGTAGGGGCATTCGTCATGGCACCCACTCGACATCTCGTCACGGCGACGCTCATGACCGTGGTCACCACGGTGCTGCTCGGCCTCGTCTACCCGCTCGTCATCACGGGAATGGCGCAGGTGCTGTTCCCGGATCAGGCCAACGGGCAGCTCATCGAACGCGACGGTATGCTCGTCGGCTCGCGCATCATCGGGCAGCCGTTCACCTCCGCCGGCTACTTCTACTCGCGGCCCTCGGCGGCCGGCGCCGGCTACGACGCCGGCGCCT
>JAEUQR010000099.1 GCA_016789705.1 Acidobacteriota bacterium | reverse complement strand
TGCCGCGATGTTGAGCGCGGCGCCAATCAGCGACGGGGGCACGCTGTCCATGCGGTCGAGGTACGCCAGCGTGAGCGCCGTGGCCTTCGCGCGCACGCGCTCATCGCCGGCGCTGCCGAGCAGCGCCATCAGCACGCCGCGGCGTGTCTGCACGTCGTCACTGTCGCCGGGTTTCGGATCGATGCCGATGGCATCGAGCGCCGGGCCGAACTTCGCGCGGATCCAGGCGTTCAGCGGCGTGCGGTCGGTCTCGCCGGCAATCGCGCTGCTCACGAAGCCGATGCGTCCGGCGATGTCGCTCGTGACCGACGGCGTCGTGTCGGCGGCGAAGGCCGCCGCGAGATCCAGGAACGGGCCTACGTCGTGACGGCCGGCGCGCACGAGGCGCCATTCGTCGCCGAGCAGGCTGACCTTCTCCGCGCCCGTCAGCGCCGTCGTGCGCGTGGCGAGCGCGGTCAGTGCTGCCGGCTCGTACTCCGTGATGTAGTAGCCGCGCGCGTCGGCGTTCACCATGGCGGCACCGCAGCCCGGAGCGTTGAAGCTCTGCGTGGCATCGGACACGAGTTCGCACGTGGTCTTGCCCGTGTCGGTCTTCACGCACACCGGGAGCGACCATGCCTGCGGCGCGGCGGGCGCCGCGCCGACGGCGCTCTCGAAGCGCCGCTGGCGCACCGTGACCTTCGTCTGCCCGCCCACGCATGACGTGCTCACCGAGAGCACCGGCGCGCCGGGTTGATCCACGAAGCTGCGCATCACGCGGTTCACGGGCTTCTCGGTGACGCGCGTCACCTCGTTCCAGAAGTCCTCGCCGGCGGCGTTGCTCGACGAGTACCGCGTGAGATACGCCGACACACCCTTCCGGAAGGCTTCGGGACCGACGAAGGCTTCCACCATGTTGATGACGCCCGACGTCTTCTCGTAGGCGATGGGATCGAACACTTCGTTGATCTCGGCCGGCGTCTCGACCTTCGTGCGGATGGCGCGGGTGGAGCGCAGCACGTCGAGCCCGAGCGCCGTCTGCGTCTCTTCGGCGGCGTTCACGTCCATCTGCCACTCGGGCTTCCAGGCGGCAAGCGGCTTGTTGGCGGCCCAGGTGGCGAAGCCTTCGTTCAGCCAGATGTCGTCCCACCACTTCATCGTCACGAGGTTGCCGAACCACTGGTGAGCGAGCTCGTGCGCGATGACCGAGGCGACGGACTTGCGGACGCCAATCGACGCCGTGGCTTCGTCCACGAGCAGCATGCGCTCGCGGAACGTGATGGCGCCGGCGTTTTCCATGGCGCCGGCCGCGAAATCCGGAATGCCGATGATGTCGAGTTTGCCGAACGGATAGCGGATGCCGAAGTAGTCGTTGAAGAACTTCACCTCGTACTGCGCGGCTTCCATCGCGAAGCCCGTGAGGTCTTTCTTGTCGGGCGTGGCGCAGACGCGGATCGGGATGCTGTCACTCGCGCCTTCGCGGCACACGAAGTCGCCCACGAGCAGCGCCACGAGGTAGGTGGACATCTTCGGCGTGGTCGCGAAGCGCACGGTGTGCGTGCCGGCGTCGGGGCCCGGCGTGTCGGAGACCTGCGCGCCGTTCGAGATCGCCATGTCGCCGGCGGCGATGGTCATCGAGATGTCGAAGGTGGCCTTCTTGGCCGGCTCATCGAAGCAGGGGAAGGCGCGGCGCGCGTCGGTGGCCTCCATCTGGCTCACCGCGTAGTTCCTGGTGGCGCCTTTGCTCAGGTAGAAGCCGCGCAGCTTGTCGTTGAGGATGCCGCGGTACGTCACGTGGATGGTAGCGAGGCCCGCAGCGAGTGGCGCCGGTGCGGTGAACGTCACCATCTCGTCCTTCGTGTTCTCGGTCACGGTCGCGGGTACCGTCTTCCCGCCGGCCTCGATCGTCACCGTGTCGAAGGCGATCTCCGCCGCGTGCAGCGTGATGGCCGCCGTGGGCTGCTCGATCCGCACGCGGATGTCGACCGTGCCGCGGAAGGTGGCGGCGGCGATGTCTGGTGCGACCCAGAGCGTGTAGTGCTCGGGCGTGACGCCGCCGGGCAGCCGCTGGGCGGCGGCGGGGGAGGCGACGGCCGCGAGGGCCAGGGCGAACCGGAAGACGAGGGCGATGCGCATCCGCATGGCCCAACGGTAGCAGAGGCGGTGCCCGGGCGCCTCGGCGGCCGGCCGGTCGGCGTGGACGAACGGCGGGACGAGCGCTCAGGGCCGCCGGCGGGTGGGTTCGGGCTCCACTTCCGCCCGCTCGCTCTCGCTGATGTAGACGCGGGCGCGGCGGATCTTGCCGTCGGCGAGTTGGAGGAAGACGGCGCCGGGGGCCGCGAAGCGCTTCTTCGTGGCGGCGTCGGTGTAGGTCGCGATGATCTGCACGGCCACGGCGGCGCCGCCCCAGGGGCCGGTGGTCTCGTGCATCAGGCTGGCGGTGGTCTCGCGCGCGGTCTCGGTCTCGAGGCGGTAGATGCGCCGCTCCTCGCTCGCGGCGAGGCGCGACGCCATCACGCGGATGCCGGCGTGGCCGCGATAGGTGGCCGTGCCGCGCTGATCGGCGGTGGGCCCGGCGATGTGCAGCGCGTCGGGCGCGTAGAGCGCCACGAAGGCGTCGAGCGTGGCCGGGGCGTCGCTGAGCGCGTTCAGCCGCTCGAGCCACTGCCGCGCGAGAGTGGCGGGGAAGGTGTCCGCGGCCGGCGCCGGGGCGGGCGTCTGCGCGCGGAGGGGGGACGGCAGGGAACTCGCACACAGAAGAACGAGCAGGGCCACGCGTCGCATGGCCCGGATTGTAACGGGGTCTGTCACGGTCACGACGTGTAACGGGGTCTGTCACGGTTACATCCGGTGACGGTGACAGACCCGGTTACAAACGGTGTTGGTGACAGACCCCGTTACATGACAGCCCCCGTTACATTTGCCCGGGCATCGGCTATCGTCTCAGTTCGTCCAAGGAGGTTCCGTGCGCCATTTCGTTGCTCTTGCGCTCCTGTCGCTCACCGCTTTTGGCGGCTTCGTCGCCGCGCAGGCGCCGAAGGCCCGCCACAACAAGGTCATCGCGCTGCTCGAAGCGAAGCAGCCCGTGTTCGGGCTCTACGCGCCGAGCAATCGACGTTTCCCCGGCGGCCAGGGCGCCGCGGCCGCGACGCCGCCCAAGTCGCCGGCCGAACTCGCGCAGGAGGCCGCCGGCTACAAGCTGAGCGACTTCGTGTTCGACGGCAGCATGGAAGGCGACTTCGACAAGGCCTATCCCGTGTTCGCCGACTTCGCGAAGGGCCTCACCGGCGCCGGTATCGTCGCCCGCACCCCGCACCTGCACCTCACGCATCCGATGATCGTGAAGACGCCGGAGCTGCGGCCCGATCTCGCGGCGGCGCAGGTCGCCATCGGCAGACAGCTCAACCTCGGTGTGAGCGGCGTGATGCTCGTCACCGTCGAGACCGCCGCGGAAGCGCGCGCCGGCATCGCGGCGATGCGCTTCAAGTCGAAGGGCGGCGTGCGTCCCGACGACGTCGGCGGCGCACCGGCCGTGTGGGGCATGAGCGAGGCGGAGTACCGCCGTAAGGCCGACGTGTGGCCGCTCAATCCCGAAGGCGAACTCATCAACTGGACGATCGTCGAGAGCAAGACGGGGCTCGCGAATCTGAAGGAGATCGCCGCGGTGCCCGGCATCGGCGTGTTGTGGCCCGGCGCCGGCACGCTGCGTGGCGTGTTCTCGACCGCCGGCGCCGACGGCAAGCGTGTGCTCGACGAAGCCGCGTGGGAGAACGCCATCCAGTCGGTGCTCGCGGCCTGCAAGGCCAACAACATCGCCTGCGGATACCCGGCCAACGCCAGCGACATCGAGACGCGCATGAAGCAGGGCTTCAACGTGTTCGTGATGAACTGGGGCGATGCCGGCTTCAAGACCGTCGAGGCCGGCCGCAAGATTGCGGGCCGCACCGACACCTCGCGATAGATCCGGATCGGCGGGGGACGTCGCGTCCCCCGCCGGTGCTCCGGCCGTCCGGTCCTGCCCGCCGCGACCGTCCCGTCGCCCCCTCCGCGCCACTCGCCGTCTCGCCGTCGCGTCCCTGCCGCCATCCCCTTGCCCGCGCGCCCCGCGGATGTTTCTCGTCTGCTGTGTTACATTGTTACCATGGCAGCACAATCACAGACGCCGCGGAACCCGGCGCGCGCGCTGGCCGTGCAACGCGTGCAGACCGGCCTGCGCATCGAGAAGCGGCTGCTGAAGGTCGTGAAGGCGCTCGCGGATTCGCTCGACATGACGCCCGGCGACCTCGTGGAAGGCGTGCTGCTGCACGCGCTCGAGGGCCGCGCGCCCTTCAGCGCCCCCACACTCGCCCGCGCCGCCCAGTTGCGTGAGGTCTTCGGGCTCGACCTGCGCGCCGCCGACGCGCACCATCTCACCGAGCGTCCGGCCCCGGCGTCGAGGCGCCGCGCGTGAGCGCCGCCGATGACGGCACCTTCGTGGCGGCGTTTCGTGACACGACGCTGCCTGCGAGCTCGTTCCATCATCGCGACCACGTGCGCATGGCGTGGCTCTACGTGCGCGAGCACGGTCCCGTCGAGGCCGCGCCCCGCTTCGCGGCGGACCTGCAGGCCTTCGCCCGCGCCAAGGGCGTGCCCGGCCTCTATCACGCGACGATCACCGGCGCGTACATCGCCCTCATCGCCGAGCGGCAGCGCGACGCGCCGGCTGACACGTGGGACGCGTTCGCCGCCGCGCACGCCGACCTGCTGGCGTGGAAGCCGGGGGTGCTCGATCGCTACTACTCGGCGGAGCGGTTGTGGTCGGACGCCGCCCGTGCGCAGTTCCTGCTGCCCGATCGGCTGGCCGCGGCCGTGGATTCAGAGCGGCGGGGCGGCGCCTGACATCCGGGCGATGGCGGCCGAACCGTAGCCGAGCGCCTCGAGTACCACCGCCGTGTGTTCCCCGAGCAGCGGCGCCCGCCTCGTCGGATCGAGCGGTGTCTCGGACATCTTGATTGGCGTGCCGATCGTCCGCACGCGGCCGAGCACCGGGTGGTCCACCTCCACCGCCATCTCTCTCGCGCGCGCCTGTGGCTGGTCGAACGCCTCGGCGTAGTCGAGGATCGGCCCGCAGGGCACGCCCGCCGCCTCGAGGCGCGCGAGCCACGTGTCCCTGGTCGCCGTCACGGTCACCGCTTCGATCGCCCGGGCGAGCTCCTCGCGATGCGCCACGCGGGCCGAGTCGGTGGCATACCGCGGGTCGGCGATCCAGTCGCGATGGCCGAAGAGGTCCGCCACCTTCTCGAACGTCTTCTGATTCGCCGCGCCGAGGGTGATGTAGCCATCGGCGCAGCGCACGGCCTGGTACGGCGCGCTCATCCGGTGGGCCGAGCCGAGCGGCCCCGGCACACCGCGTCCGCCGAAGTACTCCGTCGCTTCCCACACCGAAAGCGCCAGGCCCGCGTCGCCGAGCGAGGTGTCGATGTGCTGGCCGCGGCCCGTGCGATCGCGGTAATGCAGCGCGGCAAGGATCCCCGACAGGGCGAAGAGTCCGGCTCCGAGGTCCGTCACCGGGATGCCCGCCTTCACCGGCGGCCGGCCCGGCTCGCCAGTGACCGACATGATCCCCGAGACGCCCTGTGCGACCAGATCGAAGCCGCCTTTCGTGGCCCACGGGCCCGTCTGCCCGTAGCCCGAGATCGACGCGTAGATGAGGTGCGGGTTCTCGGTCACGAGCGCGCGGTAGTCGAGTCCGAGCGATGCCATGACGCCCGGGCGGAAGTTCTCGATGAGCACGTCCGCCGTCGACACCAGCCGGTGGAACGCTTCGCGCGCTTCGTCGCGCCGCAGATCGAGCACCACGCCGAGCTTGCCGCGGTTCACGGCGTTGAAGGCCGCGCTCTCGGTGCCGGTGCTGCCGGCCATGTGCCGGGTCGAGTCGCCGCGCGGCGGTTCCACTTTGATGACCCGCGCGCCCATGTCCGCCAGTAACATTCCGCAGTAGGGCCCCGCCATCACCTGGGTGAGGTCAAGTACCACTATGCCTTCGAGTAACGTCGTCCTGGACATCGACGGACCTGTCGCCACGGTCACGCTGGCGCGGCCGTCGGCGAAGAATGCCCTGACGTGGGAGATGTACGACGCCCTCGTCGAGGCGTGTGACGCGCTCGCCGTCTCAGGCGCGCGCGTCGTCATCATACGAGGTTCGGGCGGCGTCTTCTCGGCCGGCACCGACATTCACCAGTTCGACGAGGTGCGCACAGGGGCGGACGGCATCGCCTACGAGCGCCGCATTGGCGCCGTCATCGACCGGCTGGAGGCCCTCGACGTGGCCACGATCGCCTCGGTCGAGGGGCCCGCGGTGGGCGGCGGCTTCGCCATCGCCCTGGCCTGCGACCTGCGCGTCGCCGCCGACACGGCCAGCTTCGGTGTGCCCGTGGCGCGCACGCTCGGCAACTGCCTGTCGGTCGAGAACCTGGCGCGGCTCGTCGATCTCGTCGGCCCGGGACGCGCCACCGACGTCATGCTCACCGGCCGGCTCATCTCGGCCGATCAGGCGCTCGAATGGGGCCTCGTCACGAAGGTGCTGCCGACGGGCGAACTCGAGACCGAGACGCTGGCGCTCGCGCTCGAGTTGTCGCGCCGGGCGCAGAGCACGGTGCGGGCCACCAAGGCGATGCTGCGCCGGCTGCGGGCGGCTCGGCGGCCGCCGCCCGGGGCCTGCGACGACCTCATCGCCGCCTGCTACGGGAGTGCCGATTTCCGCGAAGGTGTCGAGGCCTTCGCCGCCCGGCGCAAGCCCGTCTTCAGTTAGCGCCGGTGACGCGGCCGCCGCCGTGGCGCTTGCTTTCGTAGAGCCGCCCGTCGGCCTTGCGCAGCAGATCGCGGAGCGTCGTGCCGTCGCCCGGATACGTCGCCAGGCCGATACTGACCGAGGCCGGCGCCCACGCGACCTGCGGCTCGGCCGCCGCCGTCGTGGCCCGCACGTTGTGGGCGAGCCGCTCGGCGAAGATCCGTGCCGCCGCCGCGTCAGCGTTCGTCAGGATGACGACGAACTCGTCGCCGCCGTAGCGGCAGGCGGCGTCCGACGTGCGGACCATCCGGCCGATCTCCGCCGCCACCGCACGCACGAGATCGTCGCCGGCTTCGTGGCCGAAGCGGTCGTTGGCGATCTTCAGGCGGTCGATGTCCACGAGCACGAGGCTCATCTCGTGGCGCGCGCGGTCGGCATGGGCGAGCTGCCGTGGGGCGACTTCGTCGAAGTAGCCGCGGTTGTAGAGGCCGGTGAGCGCGTCACGCGCCATGAGCGTGCGCGCTTCCTCGTAGCGCTGACGGTAGGTCAGCCACGCGAACACGTCGCCGCGCCGGGCCGTGCCGCCGGCTGCGGGCTGCGGCTGTTCGAACGATCGCACGTACCAGGCCGTGAGCGCGGCATAGAAGGTGGCGCCCGTCGTCTTCGCGACCAGGCCGGAGGCCAGGATGCTCCAGTAGGCGCGCGCCGGCGCGAACGCCAGCGTGGTGAAGATCGCGCTGTCGAGCACCATGACGAGCGCCGCCGTCGTCCAGAGGCGCAGGAACAGGCTGCTCGTCACACGCCGGCTGAGCGCCTCGAAGAGCACGATGGCGCCGACGAGATCGGCGACGATGGCGAGCGAACTGGCGAGGATGATCCGTCCGGGCTGCTGCACCGCGTCCGGCGCCAGGCCGAGCACGTTGTCGTGGCCCGGATAGCGCAGGTGCTGGCCGGTCATCGTCGTCACGGCATAGAGCGTGAGATTGCAGATGACGATGCCGTAGGCGAGCGACCGCGTGGCTTCGGCGTCCTCCTCCACGTAGGTGAGCAGCACGACCATCACCGTGAGCGGGAAGAGCACCGTCGTGGCCGGACTGATCCAGAACCCCGGCGCGATCTGCACGCGGATGGACACCGCCAGCACGAACTGCGCGAACTGCAGCGTGCCGAGCACCAGATACAGCGGGCCGAGGCCGACCCGCCGGCGCTGGTGGAAGAGCACCAGCAGGACGCCGCCACAGAACGCGGATTGCACGGCGAGCAGGACGGCGTGGGACAGCATGCGGGCGTTCGTATTATCGGCACGCGCGCCGCCCGTGCCAGCCGGACGGTGGAGGCGCTAGAAGAGCAACCAGCAGGCCAGCGTGCCGACCACCGTCATCGACATGCCCCACGCCAGCAGGTGATTGAAGAGCCGGCGCGACTCCTCGGCGTTGTGGCCGGGCAGCGCCGCGATGCAGAGCGCGCCGATGGTCGAGAGCGGTGACAGATCCACGAGGTGGCCGCCCACCACCATCGACGATGCGATGGCCATCGGGTCGCCGCCGCCGAGGCGTTCGACGAGGCCCGGCACGGTCGGGAGGAACGCCGGCAGCACGACGCCCGACGTGCTGCTGTAGACCGAGACGATGCCGGTGGCGAACGCCACCACCCCGGTGACCGTGGACGGCGAGGAGACGCTGGCGAGGATGTCGGTGAAGAGCGACATGCCCTGCGTCTTTTCCAGCACGCCGATGAGCACCGTGACGCCGCACACCATCAGCACGACGCCCCACGGCATCCGCTTGATGGCTTCCTTCTCGTCGCCGGCCCTCACGAGCGAGAGGAACGTGGCGCCGGTGAGCGCCGCCATGCCCACCTGGAACTCGAAGAGGATCACGCCGAGCACCACGGCGGCCAGCACGCCCAGCGTGAGCCAGTGCTTCGTCTCGAAGGGCTCGTGCGGCGCCAGCGCCGCGCCGTCACCGGCCTTGTGGTTCGTGAAGAGCCGCCAGCCGCCGAAGAGCAGGTAGGCGACGAAGGTGACCACCACGTGGGCCAGCAGGTTGTTGCCGTAGGTGGTCCACTCCTGCCCGGCCAGGCCGATCTTCGCCATGACGCCGTTGACGATGACGCCGGTGGGCGCAAATGGCGAGAGCGCGCCCGCCTGGGCGCCGTTGCCGAGCATGAGCGCGGTCAGGAACGGCGGCACGCCGGCCTGCGCGCCGACGGCCATGCCCATCGGCGCGAGCAGGGCCGCCGTGGCGATGTTGCCCGGGCCGATCGACGAGAGAACCAGCGCGACGACGAAGAACATCACCGGGATGATGCCGGCATTGCCGCGGCAGACGGCCACGGCGCGCGCCGCCAGGCGCTGCAGCGTGCCGTTCACGTTGGCCATGCCGAAGAGCAGCGTGACGCCGGCGAGTGTGATGAAGAGCGGCACCGGGAAGGCGCCGATGACGTCCGCGTACTTCATGCCGCCCAGATAGACGCCGACGATCCAGGCGAGTGCCAGCGACACCACGCCGACGTTCACCTGGCTCACCATGCTCAGCGCGACGGCCGTGAGCAGGGCGCCGAGCGAGATCCACGCGATGTTCATCTGGGCTCCTCCGCCAGCGCTCGCAGCAGCACGGCGGGATGACTGGCCTTCACGTCCGCGAAGTCGTGCACCTGGTGACGGCACGACGTGCCGGCGGCCACGAGCACCCCGTCCGCGCCGAGGGCGCGGGCGGCGGGCATCAGCTTACGCTCGGCGATGGCGCGCGAGACGTCATAGTGGTCCGCGCCGTAGCCGAACGATCCCGCCATGCCGCAGCAGCCGGCCTCGAGGTCCGTCACGGTGGCGCCGGGAATGCGGCCGAGCAGGGCCGCCGCGTCGGCCGCCGCGCCCATCGAGCGCTGGTGGCAATGCGGATGGAGCGCGATCCGGGTGGGCCCGGGCCTGAGCGCGAGCGCGGCGCGTCCCGCCCGCAGTTCCTGTTCGAGGTACACCTCGAAGAGCACGCTCTGCCTTGCCACCGTCTCGGCGCGTTCGCGCTGCCGCCCGCGCAGCAGCGCCGGCACGTCCTCGCGGATGGCCGAGAGGCAGCTCGGCTCCACGAACACGATCGCCTCGCCGCGCGCGGCGTGGTCGTAGAGGGCGTTCACGGTGGCGCGGCCGACGGTGCGCGCTTCGTCGAGCAGCCCCTGCGAGATGAGCGGCCGGCCGCAGCAGCCGTGCGGCACGAGCCGCGTGCCGATGCCGGCGCGATCGAGCACCTCGACGGCGGCGACGCCGATGTCCGGGTCGCTGTGTTCCGTGAAGGTGTCGGCGAAGAGCACCGCGCGGGCCGGTGAGGCTGGCTGCCAGTGGCGCAGGCGCCGTGACAACGTCTCGCGGGTCCACGCCGGCAGCGTGCGGCGGCGGTCCACGCCGAGGAGCGCCTCGTTCACGGCCCGCCCGAGGCGGCTTGTCGCCACGGCGTTCACGAGTGGCGCAAAGCGGCTCGCGATCGTGGCGATGCTGCGCACGTTGCCGAAGGCCCGCACGCCGAGGGGCGCGCCGTGGGCGTCCCAGCGTGCCGCCAGCACTTCGCTCTTGATGCGCGCCATGTCGACACTCGTCGGGCACTCGCTCTTGCAGGCGCGGCACTCGAGGCAGAGGTCGAGCGCCTCGTGCACGCCTGGGGCGTCGAGGCCCTCGGGGCCGAGCTGGCCGCTCATCGCCAGGCGCAGCACGTTGGCGCGGCCGCGTGTCGTGTCGGTTTCATCACGCGTCGCCATGTACGACGGGCACATCGTGCCTTCGCGCGTCTTGCGGCACAGGCCCACGCCGCTGCAGTTCTCGACCGCGCGGCCCAGGCCGCCCTCGGCCCCGAAGTCGAACCAGGTCGCGGGCTCGGGCGTGCGGTAGGCCGTGCCGAAGCGCAGGTGCGCGGTGATGGGCGGTGTGTCGACGATGCGGCCGGGGTTGAAGATCCCCTGCGGGTCGAACGTGCGCTTCACCCGGCGGAACGCCTGGTAGAGCGTCGAGCCGAACATCTGCTCGTTGAAGGCGCCGCGCACGAGGCCGTCACCGTGTTCGCCCGAGAGCGCGCCGCCGAATTCGAGCACCAGGTCGGCGACGTCGCGGGCGATGGCTTCGAACTGCGCCAGCCCTTCCGCGGTCTTGAGGTTGATGACCGGCCGCACGTGCAGGCAGCCCACCGAGGCGTGCGCGTAGACGCCGGCGTGGGTGCCCCGGCGGGCGACGATCTGCTGGAAGCGGGCGATGTAGTCGGCAAGACGCGCCGGATCCACGGCCGTGTCCTCGACGAACGAGATGGCCTTGGCGTCACCCTTCATGCCCATCGAGAGGCCGAGCGACGACTCGCGCACGTGCCATACCCGTGCCTGCGCCGCGGCATCGGTGAGTTGACGGGCGTGGCAGCGCACGCCGGCGCCGGCGAGATCGCGCTCGAGCGCCTGGATGCGCGGGACGATGGCGTCGACGTGCTCGCCGTAGAACTCCACGCAGAGCAGCGTCGGCCGGGAGCCGCGGACGATCTGCCGCAGCGCGCCCTCGAGCGTCGGGTGGCCCACGGCGTGGCCGAGGATGAACGCGTCCATCACCTCCACGGCGGAAGGGCCGTGGGTGAGCACGAGCGGCGTGGCGGCGAGGGCGTCGAGCAGGTCGTCGAACTCGAGCGTGACGAGCGCCTTGGCCGCCGGCAGCGGCACGAGGCCCACGGTGGCGGCGGTGACGAAGCCGAGCGTGCCCTCCGAGCCGATCATCATCCGCGTGAGATCGACCGGCGCGTCGTCAGGCCCGAGGAAGGCGTCGAGCGCGTAGCCGCCCACGCGGCGCATCACCTTCGGGAAGCGGGCGTCGATCTCGGCGGCGTGCGCCCGCGCGAGCGCCGGCACGTCGCGATAGGCCCGCGCGAGGATGGCGTCGCCGGCCGAGGCCGCCGCCAGCGCGTCGCCGGCGAGCGGCGCCAGTTCCGCCGTGTGGCCATCGGCCAGCACGACCTGCTGCGCGCGCACGTGATCGCCGGTCTTGCCGTAGACGACCGACCGGGCGCCGCTCGAGTTGTTGGCCATCATGCCGCCCACGGTGGCGCGGCTCGACGAGCTCACGTCCGGCGCGAAGCGCAGTCCATAGGCCTTCACGGCCGCGTTCAGATCGTCGAGCACGAGGCCCGGCTCGACCCGCGCCGTCCGCGTGTCCGCGTCGATCGCGAGGACGCGGTTCAGGTATTTCGACGTGTCGAGCACGATCCCGGCGCCGATCGACTGGCCGGCCTGCGACGTGCCGCCGCCGCGCGGCGTGATGGGCACGCCGTGACGGGCCGCCACGGTGACGGCGGCCTCGACGTCGTCACGCGAGCGCGGCAGCACGACGCCCAGCGGTTCGATCTGGTAGACGCTGGCGTCGGTGGCGTAGAGCGCGCGGGTGGCGCGGTCGAAGCGCACCTCGCCTGCAAGGGCCTTGCGCAGATCCTGTTCGAGCGCCGCCACCATGCCGTCTACTGGCTCTTCCCGCGCGCGGCAATCGCCCACACGGCCTCGACGTCGTCGCCGCGCAGCGCATGGATCTCGTCGTAGAGGTTCACCGTGGGATCGCAGTGCGGAGCGCGGAACTCGAGGCGGTCGCCGACGGCGAGCCGGCGGGTGGCGCGCCGCATGTCGATGCGTCCGTGTTCATCGCCGGCCCAGGCATAGGAGAGGTCGGGCCGGTCGACGGGCACCGGCGGGTACGGCCGATCGGTTGCGAACGCCTTGAACCCGCCGTCCACGATGGCCTCATCGCCGTGCACGCTCACGACCGTCGTCACGACCGAGAGCGACGGGCGGAAGTCGTCGTAGGCGGCGCCGGCGGCGCCGCCGATCTGCAGGTAGTCGGTGTCCATGAAGATGAAGCTGCCTGGCTGCAGTTCGGTGAGGCCGTCGATGGCCGCATCCACGCCGTAGCTCCCGGTGGAGCCGGCCGACACCATCGGGCAGGGGATGCCGTGCGCCTCGAGCAGCGCGCGCGTGGCCACGGCTTCACCCATCGTGCCGGTGGTGCGGGCGCGGCGCGCTTCGGCGCCGAACGTGTGAGAGGCGGTGGCGTCGTAGGCCTGGAGCCCGGCGAAGTCGAGATGCGGCGCCGCGGCAATTGCCTGCGCCACGGCGAGGGCCGGCGCGCCGGGAGCGACGCCGGTGCGGCCGAAGTAGAGATCCACGGCGACGCGCAGCCGCACGCCGGCGTGTTTGGCCGCGCGATCGAGCACGGCCACCTGGCCGACGTCGTCGGCCACGACGATGGTGTCGGGCGCGAGGCGGGCGAGCGTTGCGGCGCGGGCGGCCTTCGCCTCGCCAACGACGGCGGTCGTCACGAGCAGGCCGCGCACGTCGTGGGCCGCGAACACTTCTGCCTCGCCGAGTTTTGCCGTGCAGGCGCCCACGGCGCCCGCGCGCACGAGTCGGCGGGCGATCTCCGGACACTTGTGCGTCTTGGCGTGCGGACGGAGCGCTTTTCCGTGCGCCGAGACGACGCCGGTCATGGCCGTGACGTTCGCGTCGAAGGCGTCGAGATCGAGCAGCAGGGCGGGCGTCGGGATCTCGGCGCGGATCATCGTCGGCGCGATGCTAGCAGATGCGGCCGCTGAGGCACACCCGCGCGGCGTGGCGGTCGGCGTGTCCGGCCCGTGGCGCGTGGCCACGAGCCGGACGGCAGGTGTCAGGGCTTGATGGCGAACGGCGCGGGGAAGCCGCCGAGGTCGATCGTCCGGAGCGGACCGGCGAGCATCGACGCGTCCCAGCCGGTTCCGGCCGCCGGCTGGCACTGTTCGGGGTGGCCGAGCGGCGACACGGCGAGGAACCCGCGCGTCACCATCGGGTTGCCCGCGTAGTAGCCGACCGTGGCGCCGGGCGCGGTGGTCTGGAGCAGGCGATAGAACGGCGCCGGATTGGTCTCGAGCGGGATAAAGGGCGGCGTGCCGCACGCCTCGTCGCCGTAGAGCGCCAGAAGACTGGTGGGCTGAATGCCCTCGGGTGTGACCGGCGCCGCGAGCCACACGCCCTGATCCTGCAGAGCGACGAGCATGGCGGTGCCTGGCTGGAAGCTCAGCACCGTGCCGAGCGTGGCGCCGTTGGCGGCCACGACCGCGCCGGCCGAAGTGCCGGCCGGCCCCTGCGGTCCTGCCGCACCCTGTGGCCCTGCCGGACCCACCGGGCCCACCGGACCCGCCACACCCTGCGGCCCTGCTGGCCCCATCGCACCGGCGGCGCCCGTGGTGCCGGCCGGGCCCACCGGCCCTGCGGGCCCTGCGGGGCCCACCGGACCTGCCGGCCCCTGCGCGCCGGTGAGACCGGCAAGACCCTGCGGCCCCTGCGGGCCGGCGGGACCTTGCGGGCCCATCGGCCCCATCGGCCCGGGAACGCCGCTACCGGCCATCGCGGGCGGCGTGACGGTGACCATGAAGCGCTGCGGATTGCCGCGCTTCGGGTCGATGACGAGCCGGTAGGTGCCGGGTTGGAGCGCCGGCAGCTTGGCCCGCATCTCCGTGGAGGTGACCGACGCGTTCGCGAGCGCTGCCCCGTTCAGCAGGATGCGCATGTCGGCACGGAAGCCCGCGCCGACGAGCACGACCTGGCTCGCGGTCGCATCGTGACGCGCACTGAAGACGACGAACTGCTGAGCGACGGCCGGGCTCGCGGCGAGCGCCAGCAGCGCGCAGAGGGTGACGGTGAGACGGGCGATTCGCTGCATACCGGGGGGACTCCTGCCTCCGGAATGAGCAAAGCCACTGCCACGCCCGAGGCGTGACCCCCAAACCCCTTGGATGACGGCAGATAGCGCAATCGGGCGGGTGTGCACGGCGCACACCGCACACCGCGCGAGTGCTCCGTTGTCGGACAGCACCGACGGAAGTGGCGCGCCGCCCGCGGGCGGTGCCGTGCCGCGGCGGGACGGGACTTGCGCGCCTACTTCGCCGCCGGCGCGCACGCCGACGACACCATCGTCACGGAGGTCACATTCACCCGGCTGACCGGCGTGGCCTTGATGAGCAGGCCCTTCACGAGCACGGTGTGGCCCCTGTGCGCCGGCAGATCGAATTCCGACACGCCGATGAGGCGGTAGGACGCGGCGCCCGAGGTGGGCCCCTTGATGGCTTCGCCGGCGGGCGGTCCGTTGGCGATGCTCGGCACCGGGTCGGTCGCGTTCGTGAGCGACCAGTTCGTGCCCTGTTCGGCGAGGCAGCCGGTGACGGCCACGATCGGCACCTTCTGCGCGGGGGCCGGCGCCTGCGCGCGCGCGGCGGCGGTGGTTGCGGCGGCGAGCGCCGCGGCCGTGGTGAGCCCGGCGACGGCCCGCCGGAGAGCAACGGCCCCGAGCCCCGGGACCCGAACCCCGGCACGTTGACGTGTCATTTCGAAAACTCCTTGCGCCACCACGGATTCCCGTAGTTGGTGAACGGCCCGCCATCCACCGAAAGGGTGTACTGCGTGCGGTAGTTGAGCGGCGAGAGCAGGCGCATGACGCTGTTGAGACGCACGGTCTGGCCCTTCACGGTGAAGGGCGCGCTTTCGAGGCGGATGGTGAACTGCCCGCCGAGGTCGCCATTGACCGTGCCCTTCTGCGTGTACGAGAAACCACGGCTGTCGGTCACGGTGCGGGTGAGCGCGTGCCCCTCGCGGTCGTACTCGAGCACTTCGGTGATCGTGACGGCGCCCCCGCTGTGCTCCGCCTTCGTCACCGCCTCGAACGTCCTCGGGCTCTTCTGGGTGTAGACGGTCGTGCCGCTCAGCACGTCGGCCGGGCCGAGCGGACCTTCGGGATAGTCCCACGTGACGTTCCAGCTGCCCTTGAAGTACAGCCAGAAGTCGAGCAGCGGCGCCGGGTCGTCGGGTTTCGTCGGCCGCCCGAGCGTGGGCACCTGACTCTTCAGCTGTTCCTGCGGCGCCTGAGCGCCGGCCGGCGCCGCCAGGCCGAGCCCGAGGAGCAGCGCGGCGGCGCCCTGAACGATGCGACGTGTGGTCATGCGTACGACGAAGCCTCGGACACGCGCGGTCACTGCCGCTGGCGCGGCTGTTCGCTCGTGGACCGCTTCACGGTCTTGGTCAGATCCTGGCTGTCGACCGAGAACTGCGTCGTCGGCTGGTACATCTCATCCCAGCTCTGTTCCGACCAGTAGACTTCCTTCTCGGGCGCCGGATTCCACTTGTTGTTCACAGAGTTGTCGTAGATGGCCACGTTGGTGATCTTGCTGCCGGCCGGGATCTTCAGCGGCGTGGCCAGCTCATACTGGATCTGCCAGTTGAAGTCGAAGTTCGGCACGTCGAGGATGACTTCTTCGCGGCCGTCGGGATACGTCACCCACCACTTCATGCTCTTGCCGCGCAGGTGCATGTGCGGCGTCAGCGCGTAGAGCGTGATCGGTTCGTTCACCGGCGTGATGCCCATCATCTTGAAGTCACCGACGTAGGGCGGAATCGTCGGCGTCTTGCCGCGCCGGCCCGTGGTGTCGTCCGACTCGTAGAGCACTTCCTTGCCCTGCGCGAAGTAGAGCCCGCGGCCGCCGCTGCCGGGCACCGGATCGCCGGCCTGCAGGTTCAGCACTTCCTGACGCACGGGGCCTTTGGCCCACCACAGACCGAGCTTGCTGCGGTCGGTTTCGGGCTGCCCCGTCGGGTTGTAGTGCATGACCCAGCGCACGTACTTGTTGGCCGGCACGCGCTTGGCGTAGCCGTCGGGATACTTCTCGTAGCCTCGGCCGGGCACGTAGGAGATGATCTTGTCGGCGCCGGCGAGCGGCGTGCCGTCACCCGATGTGGCCTTCTTGCCCATCGGCACGCTCGGCGGCACCTGCTTGCCGTCGGTGTCGTAGAGGTAGCCGTCCTTCACCGTGTAGCCATCCGGGATATCCACGATGTAGACGCCAGAGTGATGCACCACGCTGAAGTTGCTCGGCCGGATCTCGACGCTCGTCGCGAACTTGTCTTCGCTGAACGGGATCTTCTCGTAGAAGTAGAGATACGGCTCCTGCGCGTCGGGCTTCACCGTCCAGGCGACGGGCTGCTCGAAGACGAAGTCGGGCTCGCCGAGCTGCCAGCCGGACGCGAAGGTGGGTGCGGGCGGCAGGTCGGCCGGATTGCCGCGCGGCGCGCCGCCACCGGCCCAGCCGACGAGCGTGTCGATCTCAGCCTGCGACAGGCTGCGATCGTTGCCCATCTTCATGCTGTGCGCCGGGTCGGCCGCCCACGGCGGCATCTCGCGCTTGACCACCTTGTCCTTGATCGAGCGCGCCCACGGCCGCGTGGTTTCGTAGCTCTGGAAGGACATCGGGCCGATCTCGCCCGGCCGATGGCAGCTCACGCAGTGCTTGTTGAGGATCGGCGCGACGTCTTTCGTGAACGTCGGCCCGGTAGCGGCCGGGGCCTGCGCCGCGGCGTCGCCCGCCACCCCACACGAGAGGATCCACGCACCCGCCAGCACGCTCAGCGCACGCTTCATCTGGAGCTCCTTCGCCGGACCTGGCCGACCTCCGGGCCGCGGCCGGCCCTGCGACAATTCGTCACAACGGCCTAGCCTCCACATTTCTCAGGCGAATGGCAAGCGAAAATCCGGCGCATGGAAGCGGGCGGTCACCGGCGCCAGAATCCTTTTCCGCCCCGCGGGCTCTATGTCTCGTGAACGACGGAGGAGGCATCCCGATGGCGAACTTCTTTGCGGTGAACGAACATCCGGTGGAACGTGTGGCGCGCGTCGGCCTGGGCGTGGCGCTCGTGGCGCTGGCGGCGATGGGCACGCTTGGCCCATGGGGCTACATCGGCGTCGTGCCGATCCTGACCGGTCTCGCCGGGACGTGCCCGCTCTACTCGGTGCTGGGATTCTCGACGTGTCCGATCCGGAAGCCGGGCGCGTAAGCGACGAGGCGCTGCTCGCGCGCGCCGCCGCCGGCGACCGCACGGCCTTCGACGATCTGGTCGTGCGGCAGGCCCCGAGCGTGCTCAGGCTCATCCGCCTGCACGTGGGCCGGCCGGCGGAGGCGGAGGACGTGCTGCAGCAGACGTTCCTCGCCGCGTGGCGCGGAGCGTCGGCGTTTCGCGGCGCGTCGAGCCTGCGCACGTGGCTCTTCACGATCGCCCGGCACACCGCCTGGCGGCGGCGCGACGACGTGCGCCGGCACGAGGCGGCCGAGGTGCCGCTCGACGAGCTCGGCGTGCGGGCGGGCTGGGGCAGTGACGATCCGGAAACGCTGGCGCTTGCGGCCGAACGGCGCGACCTGGTCAGGGCGGCGTTCGTCACGCTGGACCCGCTCGATCGGGAAGTGCTGACGCTGCGCGATCTGGAAGGGCAGTCGGGCGAGGAGACGGCGGCGCTGCTCGGCCTGACGCTCGCGGCGATGAAGAGCCGGCTGCACCGCGCGCGGATGACGCTCGCGGCGCGTGTGAACGAGGAGGTGGCCCGTGCGACCCGACGAGCGTGAGGTGGCCGGACTGACGTGCAGCGAGGTGATGCAGGCGCTCAGTGATGTCGTCGACGGCGACGTGCCGGCGGCGCTCGGCGCCCGCATCGAGGCGCACGTGGCCGGCTGCCGCCAGTGCGAGCAGTTCGGCGCCGGGTTCGTGGCGCTGCTCGCCGGCATGCGGCGGCAGCTCGCGGCGCCCGAGGCGCTGGACGACGACGTGGTGGCGCGGGTGCGGCGGGTGATTGCCACCGCGACGCGCTGAGGCCGGGGCGCGGCACGGCCGCGGTCGAGCGGGTATGATGCCGCCACCATGACGACCTGCCGCGCCGCGCTTCTCACGCTCGCGCTCCTGACTTCGGCCTGCGGACGCGCCAGCGAGGCGCCGACGCCGGTTGAGCCGGCTCAGCCGGCCGCGCCCGTCCTGGCGTCGCTCTCGGTGGCCGACCTCGACGCCTTCATCAGCGCCACGGTGGCGGCGCAGCACGCCATCGGTGTGAACGTCGGGGTGATGAAGGACGGCCAGATGATCTTCGCCAAGGGCTACGGCCTGGCGCGCGTGGCCGACAAGACGCCGGTGGCCACCGAGACGCTCTTCGCGATTGGCTCGGTCACGAAACAGTTCACCTGTGCCGTGGCACTGCAGCTCGAGCAGGAGAAGGAGCTCTCGTTCGCCGACACGGTGGCGCGATACGAGCCGGGCCTCACGCGGGCACGTGACATCACGCTCGCCGACATCGGCGGCATGGTGTCGGGCTACCGCGACTACTATCCGCTCGATTTCGTGGACCGGCCGATGGCGGCGCCGCGCCCGAGCGTCGACATCGTGCGCGAGTTCGCCTCGCGTCCGCTCGACTTCGAGCCGCGCGCCCGTTATTCCTACAGCAACACCGGCTACCTGCTGCTTGGCGCGATTGCCGAACGCGCCGGGCGCGAGCCGTTCGCGGCGCAGCTCGAACGCCGGCTGTTCGCACCGCTCGGCCTCACGCATACACGCTACGAACCGGCCCGCGGCGGTCCGGGGATGGCGGAAGGCTACACGCCGCTCGGTCTGGGCGACGCCGAACCGGCCGTGCCCGAGGGCACGGGCTGGATCGGCGCGGCCGGCGGCATCTGGTCCACGCCGGGCGATCTGCTTGCGTGGGATCTCGCGCTCATGGACGGCAAGGTGCTGTCGCCGGCCTCGTGGGCCACGATGACCACGCCGCGCCGGCTCAGCGACGGCCGCACGAGCGGGTACGGCTGCGGCCAGTCGATCCGCGATCGCGGACCGGCGCTCGTGCTGCAGCACGGCGGCGCGGTGAGCGGCTTCGGCGCGCGCAACGCGATGGTGCCGTCGTCGCGGTCGGCGGTCGTCGTGATGGCGAATGCCGACTGGGCCGGCGGCGTGCTCGACACGATCGAGAGCGCGGTGCTCGCGAAGCTGACGCCGGTGGCCGACGCGCCGTCCGTCAGCGGTCCGCCGGCGCGCGACGTGGCCCTCGACCTGCTCGCGCAGATCCGCACGGGCGAGGTGAACCGCGCCCTGCTGGGCGACGAATACAGCGCGTTCCTGACCCCGGCGCGCCTGGCGGTGATGGCGAAGTCACTCGCCGACGCCGGCGAAGTGCACGACGTGCAGCCCGGCGCGATCCGCGAACGTGGCGGTATGGAAGTGTCGATGCTGGCGCTCACGGTGGGCGACACGCCGGCGTCCACGCTCATGTATCGCACGCCCGACGGCAAGGTGCAGGAGTTCCTCTTCAGCCGCCGCTGAATACCGGGGACAGATGTGAGGGGGACTGTCCCCATTCCAGCCCGAGCCAGACTTCGTACAGATTGTGCGAACAGTCTGGGCGGAGCTTGAACGGGGACAGTCCCCCTCACCTGTCAGCGTGGCGGGAGCTGCGCGAACTGGGCGCCGCTCGCTTCGACGATGCCCATCACGGCGAGCAGCACCTCCTGGCGCGCCGTCCGGAACACTTCGTAGTCAGTCGTCGAGATCCAGCACAGGATCTCGATGTCGATGGTCGCCGGCCCCAGGTTCGCGAGCTTCGCGACGATGACGTCGGGCCACACGAGCGGATGCGCGGCGAGCGCCTGTTCGATGCCGCTGATGACCTGCCGCACCTGGGCCTCGCTGGCGCTGTAGCCGAGCGTGACGGTCGTGCCGAGCTTGATGCGATCGCGCAGCGCGTAGGATTCGATGCGCGAGTCGGCGAGCCGCCCGTTCGGAATCGTGACGAGCGTGCGGTCGGGCGTGCGGATGCGCGTCGAACGCGCGCCGATGTGTTCCACGGTGCCGATGACGTCGTCGACCTTCACCGTGTCGCCGACGCGGCACGGTTGATCGGTGGCGAGTGCGATCGACCCGAACAGGTGCTCGACGGTCTTCTGCGCGCCGAACGCGAAGGCGATGCCGCCGATGCCGAGGCCGGCCACGACGGTCGTGACGGGGTAGCCGAACGTGGCCGCGGTCGTGACGGCGCCGGTCACCATGACCGCCGCCTTCAGCAGGTTGCCGCCGACGAGCAGCATCGAGCGGGCCGAGGGATCACCCGCCGCCCACGAGCGCTCGACGATCATCTCGATGAGCGTGTCGACCGAGCGCCACAACATCCAGAAGATGGCGATGACGCCGGCGGCGGTGAGTCCCGCGCCGACCAGGCGCGCGGCCGGCGCCGGCAGTTCGAGGAACGGCAGGGCCAGCGCCGCGACCGCCGTGGCCCACACGGCCGTGAGCGCCGGGCCGATGCGTTCCAGCCAGCGTTCGTCCCAGGCCGACGCCGTGCGCCGCGCCACGCGCAGCAACAGGCCGCGCGTCAGCGCGCCGAGCACGCGGCCGGCCGCCCACGCGCCGGCCACGAGCAGCGGCAGGGCCAGCCACTGCCACCACAGCAGGCCGCGCGGGCCCATCGAGTGCCACACATCCGGAAGAGTCATCGACACCACACGAGGTCTCGTCCGTAAGTCTACGATGCGGCGGACTAGAATCCCGGCACGCCCGATCGCGGGCGGTCCTCGGAGGCGCGTGATGCGTGGATCGACGATCGGGTGGCTGACGGCACTGACGGTGACGGCGGGCCTGCTGGCGGGGCAGCCGCCGGGGCGCGACGTGCGGCTCACGCTGCGCGAAGGCACGTCGATGGCCGCCGCGCTTTCGCCCGACGGGCGGACGATCGCCCTCGATCTGCTCGGCGCGTTGTGGACGCTGCCGGTGGACGGCGGCGCCGCCCGGCGCGTGCTCGCCGATGGCTACGACGCGCACGCCCCGGCGTGGTCGCCGGATGGCCGCCGGCTCGCCTTCCAGGCGTATCACCGCGACACCTGGAACATCTGGTCGATGAATGCCGATGGCAGCGACCTGCGGCAACTGACGTCGGGCCCGTTCGACGATCGCGAGCCGCACTGGTCGCCCGACGGCACGCGTATCGCCTTCAGCTCCGATCGCGGCGGCACCTACGACGTCTGGCTGCTCGCCGTCGCCAGCGGCGACGTGCGCCGCGTCACGAGCGGGACGGCCAACGAGTCGATGCCGGCCTGGTCGCCCGATGGCGCGGAGATCGCGTTCGTCTCGGACCGCGAACCCCGCGGCATCTACGCCCGCCACGTCGAGTCGGGCGTGGAGCGTACGCTCGCGACCGACGCCGGCGTGCTCTACACACCCTCGTGGTCGCCGGACGGGAAGAACGTGGCCTACGTGGCCGTGGACGCCGCGGCCACGCGGCTCATGGCGGGCGGCGTGAACGTGGCCGACGCCGGCGAAGACGTGTTCCCGTTCCGGCCGCAGTGGGTGTCGGCAGGGGAGTGGCTCTACACGGCCGACGGCGTCGTGAAGCGCCGCCCCCGCGGTGGCGCCGCGCGCGCCGTGCCGTTTGCCGCCGATGTGGCCTTCACGCGTGCGTCCTTCACGCCGGCCCGCCGCAACTTCGCCCCGGCGGGCCCTCAGCCCGTGCGCGGGCTGATGCATCCGGCGGTTTCGCCCGACGGGTCGACGATCGCCTTTGCGGCCCTCGGCGATCTGTGGCTCGTCGCCACGAACGACACCTCGCCGGTGCCGCGGCGGGTCACGAACGACGTGTTCGTCGAGACCAACCCCGTGTGGGCGCCCGATGGCCGATCGATCGCCTTCTCCTCCGATCGTGACGGCGCCGTGGCGCTCTGGGTGCGCGACGTCGCCGCCGGCACCGATCGCCGTCTTGCCGCCGATGGCACGACGGCCGCGTGGTCGCCCGACGGCACGCGCCTCGCCTATCTCGACGCCGACTCCCAACTGCGCGTCGTCGAGGTGGCCAACCGCGAGCAGCGCCAGGTGCACGGCCGGATCTTCGAGCCCGGGCGGCCGTCGTGGTCGCCCGATGGCAAGGCCGTCGTGATGTCGGCGCTCAAGCCCTACTCGACACGCTTCCGCGAGGGCACGAACCAGGTGCTGTGGGTGGCCGTCGAGCCAGACACGACGCCGGATGGCCGCGCGGCGTTCGCGCCCGATCGCTGGATGGACCCGATCCCGCACAAGTCGGTCGGGATGCGCGAGAACCTCGGTCCCGTGTGGGCGCCGAACGGCCGCGAGATGGCGGCCATCGTCGATGGCTTCCTCACGACGTATCCCGTCGGCCGCGACGGCATGGCCAGTGGTCCGCCGCGCCGGCTGTCGACCGATCTTGCGAGCTCGCCGTCGTGGACGGCCGATTCGCGGCGCCTGCTCTATCAGGCCGCCGACCGCTTCCGTCTGGTGGATCTCGTCGACGGCCGCACCCGCGACATCGCCCCGCGATGGTCGTGGACCGTCGCGCCGCCGTCCGGCACGACCACGATCCACGCCGGCCGTCTCTTCTCCGCCCGGGCCGGCGCCGCCCTCGAGACCGCCATGGACGTCGTCATCGAGGGAGATCGCATCGTCACCGTGGCGGCGCATCGCGAGGACCTGCATCGCGGCGCGGTCATCGACGCGTCGAACGGCACGGTGCTGCCAGGGCTCATCGAGAGCCACACCCATCTCGTGAAGGCGTACGGCGAGGCGCAGGGACGCATCTGGCTCTCGTTCGGCGTCACCACGGTGCGCAATCCGGCGACCAACGCGTTCGAAGGGCAGGAGGAACGCGAGGCCGTGCTCTCGGGCGCGCGTGTGGGGCCGCGGCTCCTCACGACCGGCGAGCCGCTCGACGGCTCGCGCGTCTACTATCCGGGCGGCGTCGCGCTCGATGGCGGCGGCTTCGTCGATCTCCACCTGACGCGGGCGCGGCAGCTCGGCTACGACTTCATCAAGACCTACGTGCGGCTGCCCGACCTGCTGCAGCAGCGCATCATCGAGGGCGCGCACGCGGCTGGCATGCCCGTGACCTCGCACGAGATCTATCCGGCGGTCGCCTACGGCGCCGACGGCGTCGAACACGTGCGCGGCACGAGCCGCCGCGGCTACTCGCCGAAGATGAGCGAGCTGCGCCGCTCCTACGCTGATGTCGTGCAGCTGCTCACGGCCTCGGGCATGACCATCACGCCCACCATCACGATCCAGGGCGGCTTCCAGGTGCTCTCGGCGCGCGACCCGTGGTGGGTCACCGACGGGCGCGTCACCACGCTCTTCCCGCCCTCGGTTGCCGCCGCCGGCAAGGCGCTCGTCGCCGCGCCGCCGTCTGCCACTACGCTCGCCGCTCGCGAGGCGCTCGTGACGCCGCAGGAGCGTTTCGTGGCGGCGGTGGTCGCCGGCGGCGGACGCGTCATCGCCGGCACCGACTCGCCGATCAACCCCTACGGCGTGGCGCTGCTCTCGGAACTCGAGCACTACGTGCGCGGCGGCCTGACGCCGGCCGAGGCGATCCGCACCGCCACCGCGGTGCCGGCCGAGGCCATGGGTCTTGGCGCCGACCTCGGCACCATCGAAGCCGGCAAGCTCGCGGATCTCGTCATCGTGGACGGCAATCCGCTCGCCGCCATCACCGACCTGCGCCGCACGCGCGTCGTGGTCGTGGGCGGCGTCGCGCACTCGGTGGACGCGCTCCTCGCCGGTCCGGTCGGCCGCCGGCGGTAGCCGCGGGCCACCTCGGCGCCAACGCCGAGCGGGCCGTGTCACCCGACGCCCCTGCGTGATGCTTGGCCCGGCGGCGCCGGAGCGGTAGACTCGTCGCGATGCGTTCGCTGTTCTGTGCTCTCGCTGCCGTGCTGCTCGCGTGGCCGGCCGGTCAGGCCGCCCAGCCGGCGCCCGCCGCCGTGTCGGCCTGGGTGGCCGCGCCAGCCGCCGGCGCCACCACGACCTCGGCCTTCGTCGAGATTTCGAACCCGACGATGTACGAGATCTACATCACCGGCGCCACGAGCGACGCCGCGGCGAAGGTCGAACTGCGTGCCGGCGTCTCGGGCGGCGCCGAACCGGCCGTCGTGCCGGAGTTCCCGGTGCCGGCCTACGGCGGCACCCAGGCCGCCGCCAGCGCGCCGCACCTGCGGCTCGTCGGCGTGACCCGGCCGCTCGCGCCGGGCGACACGGTGCAGCTCACCCTCACGACTGACGGCGGCGCCACGCTCAAGGTGGCCGCGCCCGTCCGCCAGCCCTGACCCGCGAATCCGGGGTCAGACCCCTTACGAAACCCGTAAGGGACCTGTCCCCATGCTGCGCGCTTGGCGCAGAATAGGGACGTCGCCGGGGACACCCCGGGGCGGCGCCCGCCGTCGCCCACCCAGGCGCTCTGCCATGGCCGGCCAGGGGCCGATTCTCGCAGTTCGATCCAGAGGAGTACAGCGCATGAAGAAGTTGATGTTCGCTCTCGCGACCGTGGTCGTCGCGGCCGGGGCCTTCACGTCGGCTCAGCAGGGACAGCGCCGCGCGCCGGACCCGCGCTCGATGGGCGGCGGCGACTGCCGCGACAACCCCTACAACTGCGCCGATGCGCCGAACCCGCTGCCGGCGGCCCAGACGGTGTGGCTCGAAGAGATGACGTGGATGGACGTCCGCGACGCCCTCAAGGCGGGCAAGACCACGGTCATCGTCTCGACCGGCGGCATGGAGCCGAACGGGCCATGGCTCGTCACTGGCAAGCACAACTACGTGCTGCACGCCAACTGCGAGGCCATCGCCCGCAAGCTCGGCAACGCCCTCTGCGCCCCGATCGTGAAGTTCGTGCCGGAAGGCGGCATCGAGCCGAAGACCGGTCACATGACGAGCCCGGGCACCATCACGGCGCGTGAAGAGACGTTCCAGATGCTGCTCACCGACATCGCCGAGAGCCTGCAGGCGCACGGCTTCAAGACGGTGGTCTTCATCGGCGACAGCGGCGGCAACCAGAAGGGCCAGCAGACCGTGGCCGACGCGCTCACGAAGAAGTGGGCCGGCAAGGCGGTGGCCCTGCACATCCCCGAGTACTACACCTACAACGTGGTCACCAAGCACTTCGAGGATCAGGGCGCGCTGCCGAAGGACCGCAAGAGCGACGGCATGCACGACGACCCGGTCATCACGCTCAACATGTTCATCGACGACCCGAACTCGGTGCGCTACGACGCCCGTGTGAAGGCCGGCAAGGCGACGATCGACGGCGTGTCGATCGCCGACCGCGCGAAGTCGACGGATCTGGCGAAGAAGATCGTCGCCTTCCGCGCTGACTACACCGTGGCCGCCATCAACAAGGCGCTCGCGGCGAAGTCGTCGATGCAGTAAGTCAGGCCCGGACGCGCCGGCGGATGACGCCGGCGCGCTCCCGCCTTGGCGGCGGACCGTCCTTCCTTCCTCTTCGTCCGAGGTGTCCCGGCGGTGATCGGCACGACCATCGGCCCGTATCGGGTCCTGCGTGAACTCGGGCAGGGCGGCATGGGCACCGTCGTGCTCGCGGAAGACACGCGTCTCGGCCGCCACGTCGCGCTCAAGACCGTCTCCGGCGCCCAGGCCGGCACCTCCGGCGGCCGCGCGCAACTCCTCGACGAAGCCCGCGCTGCCGCCGCGCTCACTCATCCCGCCATCGCCGCGGTGCACGACGTCATCGAGCACGACGGCAACATCGCCATCGTCTTCGAGCTCGTGGAGGGCGAGACGCTCGCCGCGCGTCTCGCCAAGGGGCCACTGCCCGAAGCGCTCGCCGTCACGATTGCCGTGCAGATCGCCGACGCCCTCGCCGTCGCGCACGGCGCGCGCGTGCTGCACCGCGACCTCAAGCCGTCGAACATCATGCTGGCGCCCGGCGGCGTCGTGAAGATCCTCGACTTCGGCATCGCGCGGTTCCGGCCGGTGGGCCATCAGGCGCCGGCGGGGAAGGCCGGCGACGAGGGCTTCATGGGCACGCCCGGCTACGTGGCGCCCGAGCAGTGGACCGGGAAAGCAGTGGACGAACGCGCCGATCTCTACGCGCTCGGCGTCGTGTTGTTCGAGATGCTCACGGGGAAGCGCCCGTTCCCGGAGCGCGAGCCGTTCACGCTGGCGCTTGCCGCCATCGACCGCATCGCGCGCCGTGTGTCGTCGCTGCGCCCGGCCGTGTCGCCGGCGCTCGACAAGCTCGTGGCGCGGCTGCTCGCCGCCGATCCGGCGCTCAGGCCGCCGCGCGCCCGTGTCGTGGCCGACGAGCTGCGGTCGCTGCTCGCGCCGCCGCTGCCGCCGCCACCGCCGCCGTGGAAGACCTGGATGGCGGTGGCCGCGCTCGTGCTGGCCGTGGGCGGGGGCGCGCTGTGGTGGTGGCTGCGGCCGGTGCGCCTCGACGTGCGCAATCCGGTCATCGCCGTGCTGCCGCTGGCCAACGAGACCGGCGACGCCTCGAGCGACTACCTCGCGGCCGGCGTCGCCGACAGCCTCGTGACGAGTCTCGCATCGTTCCCCGCGGTCACGACGCTGTCGCGCGCGATGGTGGCCGATGCGCGCGCCCGCTATTCCACGCCGAGCGCCATCGCCCGCGATCTGGGGGCCACGCTGCTCGTGGACGGCACGGTGCAGCGGCAGGACGACAAGCTCAACATCGCCATCAGCCTCGTGTGGCCGGATGGCCGCATTGCCTGGCGCGAAGCGGCCGAAGGCCCGGCCCGCGACGTGTTCGCCATCCAGGCGCGGCTGGCCAGTGCCCTCGTGAGCGCGCTCAGCGTGCAGATGTCGGCCGACGACGAAGCGCGCCTCGAGACGCCGCCGACCTCGAACGTCCACGCGCTCGATGCCTACTGGCGGGGGCGCGCGCTGCTCGAGCGGCGCGACACGCCGGGCAACCTCCAGCTCGCTGAAGTGGCGTTCAAGGAAGCCCTGCGGCTCGATGCGCGGTTCGTCGATGCGCACGTGGCGCTCAGCGAGACCTACTGGGAGCTCTACAACACGACGCGCGATCGCCGCTGGGTGCCGCAGGCGCAGCAGGAATCCGCGACCGTACTGGCGCTCGCGCCCGATGTGGCCGCCGTGCGCCTGGCCCTCGGCATCACGCTCACGAACAGCGGCCGTTACGGTGAGGCCGTGCAGGAATTGCAGCGGGCGCTCGCCATCCGGCCGAACGACGACGAAGCGCGCCGCTATCTGGGCAAGGCGCTCGCCGCGCTCGATCGCACCGACGAAGCGGTGGCCGAATGGCGCAAGGCGCTGGCCGTCCGCCCGAACAACTGGCAGGCGCTCAGCGACATGGGCCGCGCGCTCTTCGCGAAGGGCCGGCTCGTCGAAGCCGAAGCCGCCTATCGGCAGCTCATCGAACGGAATCCCGACAACGTGATCGGGCATCAGGGCCTCGGCACCGTGCTGCACCGCCTGAAGCGCATTCCCGAAGCGCTCGCCTCGTATGAACGCGCCACGGCGATTACGCCCGCCGCGCAGACGCTCTCGAACATGGGCACGCTCTACTACGAACGCCGCGAGTACGGGAAAGCGGTCGAGGCCTACCGGCGCGCCATCGCGCTCCGCCCGAACTCGGCGCCCACCCATCGCAACCTCGGCGACCTGCTCACGCAGATCGGGCGCCGGGACGAGGCGCTGGCGGCCTATCAGCGCGCCGTCGAACTGGCCGAAGCGGCGCGCGAGGTGAATCCCGCCGACGCGCAGAACCTCGCCGAACTCGCCGTCTACACGGTGAAGACCGGGAACACGCCGGCAGCGCTCGCCCACGCGGCCGAGGCGACGCGCCTCACGCCCGAGGCCCCCGCCGTCTGGTGGCTGGCCTCACACGTGTATGCGCTGGCCGGGCGCACGGAACCGGCGCTCGACGCCCTCGGCAAGGCGCTCGCCATGGGCCGCGCGAAGGCCGATGCCCGCGAGGCGCAGGAACTCGCGTCGTTGCGCCGCCACCCGGCGTTCCAGCGTCTCGTGGCCGAGTAGCCGTGGCCCCGGGGACGGGGCCGGCCCTGACGCCCCTGGTGTATCGTTGACCCGCCGTCCCTCCGGCAAGGAGCCGTTCACCATGTCTCGACCCAGAGTGCGCTACGCGACGATCTTCGTCTTCCCGCCGCCCGCCCGGAGCAAGGCGCCGGTTGTCAGCACATCGCCGGAACGTCTGACCGTGCGTCCCGGCGATCACGTCGAATGGACCGTCGTCAATGCCAGCGGCATGGGCGGGAAGGTCTCGGTAGGCTGGCAGAAGCGCAATCCGCTCAAGGGCGAATCGGGCAGCCCGTTCGAACGCCGCACCCGTGATGTCGTGCGTAGCAAGGCCGAGCCCGGCATCTACAAGTACAACGTGCTCATCGACGGCAAGGTCGTCTTCGATCCCGAACTCGAGATCATGAGCTAGCGGCGATGTCCTGGGTGCGCCGTCATCTGCGTGCGGGCGTGGCCGCGTGGCTCCTGTGCCACGCGCTGACGTTCTCCGCGCTCGTCCCGCGCGATTGCTGCGCCGCCCACGCGCACGGCGCGCGGGCCGAGGCGGCGGCCGAGGCTGACGCCGCCTGCCCGATGCACGACGGCGCGGCGCCGGCGGCGTCTGACTGCGCCATGGCCGGCACCTGCCAGGCGCCGGGCGCGGCACTTGCCGCCGTGATGCTGCAGGCCGCCGTGCTCGAGCCGCGTATCGACGTCACACTGCACCCCGAGCCTGTCGTGCGCCCGCGGCCAGGCGCCGTCTCCCCCCGCACGCTCGCCAGCCCGCCCGACGCGCCACCCCCGCGTCTCTGACACTACGCACTCGGGAGAGTCGGCGGAGCCGCGCGCGCGTGTTCCGCCTGGTGTCGTGTCTGCAGAGGTGGGTGATGAACAAGAACATCCGGATGGTCGCGGCGTGTGCCGCTGTCGTGGTGATGGGACTCGCGGTGGTCCGCGGGCAGATGCCGGCGACGCCGGTGGCAGCGCAGCGCGATCAGGTCACGCTCGCGGTGCCGCGCCACAACAACGCCGCGCCGTGGGTGGCGTCGGCCGGGCGGTTCGTCGCCGTCACCTGGGGCGCCGCGCTCGACGGCAAGTGGGACATCTATCTCGCGACGAGTGCCGACGAGGGCCGGACGTTCGGCACCCCCGTTCGGGTCAACACGGTGGACGGCGATGGCCGCGTCGGCGGCGAGATCCCTCCACGTGTCGCGTTGCATCTCCCGGCCGGCGCGTCGGTGCCGCAGGTGGTCGTCGCGTGGAACGCGAAAGACCAGGGCACCGAGATCAAGATCGCGCGCAGCCGCGATTTCGGAAAGACCTTTGCGGCGCCGGCGTCCCTCCAGGCGCCCGGGGCCGCCGGCGATCGCGGCTGGCACGCGCTCACGATCGACGCGCAGGGCCTCGCGCACGTCGTGTGGCTCGACCACCGGGGGCTCGCCGAAGCGAAGGCGCAGGCGGGCGCTGCGGCAGCAGGCCATGCCGCCCACGAGGCCGCCGCCCTCGACGGCGTGGCCATGGCGATGAAGTCACGGCTGCACTATGCCACCTATGGCGATCGCGCCACGCCCGAGCAGATGCTGGCGCCCGGCGTCTGCTACTGCTGCAAGACGGCGCTCGCGCCCACGGCGAAGGGCGTGCTCGCCACCTGGCGTCACGTCTACGACGGCAACATGCGCGACGTGGCGTTCACGCTCCTCGGCACGTCAGGCGCCGCCGCGCCGCCGCGGATCAGCGCCGACGGCTGGTCAATCAACGGGTGTCCCGACGACGGCCCGGCGCTCGCCGTGGACGCGTCGGACCGCGTGCACGCCATCTGGCCCACGGTGATTCCAGGCGATGAGCCGGTGGGCGCACTCTTCTACGCCTCGAAGGCGGCCGCCGCTCCGGCCTTCGGCGCCCGCCAGCGTGTGACGACGCTCGGCTCGCCCAAGCCGTCCCATCCGCAGGTGACGCTGGACGGCACCGGTCACCTGTTCGTGGCGTGGGACGAAATCGTGGGCGGCGTGCGCACGGCCGCCTGGGCGGAAGGCACGACCGAGGCGGATGGCACGCTGCGCCTCGGCGCGCCGGCGCGGCTGGCGCCGGCCGGACCCACGCAGTATCCCGTGATGGCGCCACTGGCGAAAGGCGCGATCGTGGCCTGGGTCAGCGGCGCCCAGGGTTCGAGTGTGATTCGCGTGCGACAGCTCGTCGCAGCCGGCGCCACGGTTTCGGCCGCACGATAGGAGAGACGCATGAAGATCCTGTCCATCGCCAGTCTCTGCACGGCCGCGGTGTTGTTTGCCGGTTCTGCGTCTGCCCAGCAGCACGGCGGGCAGAAGCCGGGCGCCATGGATCACATGGACCACAAGTTCGACGATCCCGAGCGCTATGCGAAGTCGTTCGACGACCCGGCCCGTGACAGGTGGCAGATGCCGGCTCGCGTCATCGAGGCGCTCGCGCTCAAGGCCGGGCAGTCGGTGGCCGACATCGGCGCCGGCACCGGCTATTTCAGCGTGCGGCTCGCCCGCGCCGCGGCGGCGCCGAAGGTGTTCGCGGTGGACCTCGAACCGAAGATGGTCGAGCACCTCACGAAGCGTGCGGCGGCCGAAGGCCTGACGAACATCACCGCAGTGCAGGCGTCCACCACGAGCCCGAACCTGCCCGAGGCGGTCGACGTCGTGATGGTGATCGACACTTACCACCACATCGGCAACCGGCCGGCGTACTTCGCGGCGCTGAAGTCGAAGCTCACGCCCGGCGGCCGGCTCGCCATCGTGGACTTCCGCAAGGGTGGTGGCGGCGACGGGCCGCCTGACGCGTTCCGCTTCACGCCCGAGCAGATCACGGGCGAACTGGCCGAAGCCGGCTACGTGCTCGACCGCGCGCACGACTTCCTGCCGCGGCAACACTTCCTCGTGTATCGCGTCAGGTAGCTATCGCGCAGGCGCCGGCCGGCATCCCATCACCAGCGAGGGAGATCGTGACCATGAACCGCCGCATCGTGTTTCACCTCGTGTTCGCCGTGGCGTTGCTGGTGGCTGGACGGGACACCGCGGACGCCCAGACGCCGGCCCGCCAGGCGGCGTCCGATCTCTCGCGCCAGCTCATGAGCCCGTTCTGCCCGGGCAAGCTGCTCGCCGACTGCACGTCGCCGAACGCCGGCGAGCTGCGCGAGGCCATCGCCGGACGCCTGACCGCCGGCGAGACGGTGGCGGCCGTGAAGTCCGATCTCGTCCGCCAGTACGGCAAGGAGATCCTGGGCGCGCCACCTGCCGAAGGCGTGGGCTGGCTGGCTTGGCTCGTGCCCGGGCTGCTAGGGCTCGTCTCGGCTGCCGGCATCGGCTGGAAGGTGGCGCAGGCCGTGCGCGGCGCCGGGCCCGCCCCGGCCGTCGCGGTTGCCGGCGGTGCCGACGCCGGGGCGCTCGCGCAACTCGACGACGAACTGCGGGATCTCGACTGACGGCGCCTGCCGAGCGTTGGGCGGGATACCATAGAGGTTTCCGCCCATGATTTCCTTCGCACGCATCGGCAAGCAGTACGGCAAACAGGTCCTCTTCGTTGACGCCTCCTTCCAGTTGAATCCCGGCGAGAAGGTGGGCCTCGTGGGGCCGAACGGCGCCGGCAAGACCACCCTCTTCCGCATGATCGTCGGCGAAGAAGCGCCCGACGAAGGCGATGTCTCGGTGCCGAAGAAGCTCTCGGTGGGCTACTTCCGGCAGGACGTCGGCGAGATGTCGGGCCGCTCCGTGCTCGACGAAGCGATTGCCGGCAGCGGCCGCGTGGGCGATCTGCACCACGAACTCGAGGCCCTCAACCACGCCATGGCCGACCCGGAGCGGGCCGACGACATGGAGAAGATCCTCGAGCGCTTCGGCGAAGTGCAGGAGGAATACGACCATCTCGGCGGCTACGCCCTTGAAGCGCAGGCGCGCGAGATCCTGCACGGGCTCGGCTTCGAAGACGATCGCATCGACGGCGACGTCGGCGCGCTCTCGGGCGGCTGGAAGATGCGCGTGGCGATGGCGCGCGTGCTGCTCGGGCGGCCCGACGTGCTGCTCATGGACGAGCCGACGAACCACCTCGACATCGAGTCGATCATCTGGCTCGAAGCCTTCCTGAAGACGCTGCCAGGCGCGCTGCTCATGACGTCGCACGACCGCGAGTTCATGAACCGCCTGGTGTCGAAGATCGCCGAGATCGACGGCGGGGAAATCACGACCTACTCGGGCAACTACGACTTCTACGAACGCGAACGCGCCATCCGCGAGACCAACCGCGAAGCCGCCTACGCGCGCCAGCAGGCGATGCTCGCCAAGGAGCAGCGTTTCATCGACCGCTTCGCCGCGCACGCCGCCAAGGCCGCGCAGGTGCAGAGCCGCGTCAAGGCACTCGAAAAAATCGAGAAGATCGAGCTGCCGAAGCGCCGCAAGGTCGTGCAGTTCGACTTCCGCCAGCCGGCGCGCTCCGGCGACCAGGTGGCCGTGCTCGAAGGCGTCACCAAGGCCTACGGTAAACGCACGGTGCACGACGGCGTCAACATGCTGATTCGCCGCGGCGAACGCTGGGCGGTGATGGGAAAGAATGGCGCCGGAAAGTCCACGCTGCTGAAGATGATCGTGGGGCAGGTGGCGCCGGATGCCGGCCAGGTGACGCTCGGCGCGAGCCTGCAGCTCGGTTACTTCGCGCAGCAGTCACTCGAGGTGCTCGACCCGAACCTCACGATCGAAGAGCAGTTGCAGAAGGACTTCCCGGAAGAGTCGATCGGCATGCTGCGCAACCTCGCCGGCGCCTTCCAGTTCTCGGGCGACGACGTGGACAAGAAGATCCGCGCGCTCTCGGGCGGCGAGAAGACGCGCCTCGTCATCGCCCGGATGATGCTCAACCCGCCGAACTTCCTGGTGCTCGACGAGCCGACGAACCATCTCGACCTGGCCACCAAGGAGATGCTGCTCGAGGCGCTCGCCAACTTCGCGGGCACGATGATCTTCGTGTCGCACGACCGCGCGTTCCTGCGGAAGCTGAGCAACCGCGTGCTGGAACTGGGCGGCGAGAGCGGCACCGAAGCGCAGCCGCATCTCTATCCGGGCAGCTACATCGAGTATGTGGAGCGCACCGGGCACGAAGCGCCCGGCATCCACAGCTAGCGCGTTACTGCAACACGTCGAAGGTGCCGTGGGTGATCACTCGCGGTGCGGCGCCTGCCGCGTTTCCGCCGGGCACGCCAGTGAACGCGAACGTACCGGCGACGCGAGTCCTGGAGGCAACGGTCACGGTCAGTGTGCCACTGCTGGCGGGGTCGAAGGGATCGACCGACCATGTGATCGGGAGTCTGGTGAGGATAAAGATGGCGCTGCTGAAGAAATCTGGCGCCATGGTCGCCGAGTAGGTGCCGACGGCCAGCGGGCCGCTCACCGACAACCGGTCAGCCCCGAGGCTCGGGTTGCTGAACACCGTGAAGCGATCGCCCGCAGGACCATGGGCACTGAAACTCACGATGGGCGCGCCACTCCATGCCTGGCCGTCGATGGTTGCGCTGAAGCGGCCGCGACTCAGGAGCTCGGCCGTGCCGAACGCCGCCGGGCTGAATGGGAAGGGCGTCGGGCTCGTCGGGGTGTTCCCGCCGCCGCAGGCAACGGTCAGGGCGACAAGCGCAGCAAGCGCGAAGAGCGGACGCATCGACGACTCCCTGAGGGGGGCGTGCGGAAGCCTACCATCCCGCCGCACCGGTCGGCCGTGAGGAAGTCGTGAGAAACGGTGACTTAGGGACTGTCCCCATTCTGGGCGGAGCCAGACTTTTGCGTGAGCCTCGCCGGCGGGGAATCTCGCTAGAAGGGATGCGGAGGCTGTTAGACGGCCCCGTCCCGGCCGATACGGCTAGGGAGACTGCCTGGGGCCGGCGATTGTGGCAATATCGGGCAGTCTGGAACATGTGCGGGCACCCCGCACCCAAGGAGACATCGATGGTCCGCTTCGGTCGAATCACTGCCGTCCTGCTCATGGTCGTGGCCGTACTCGTGGGCGCGCCGACGTCGCTCTTCGCGCAGTCGAAGATCCGCGTCGCCGTCATGAACTTCGAGAACAACAGCACCTGGTCGTGGTGGGGCGACAACCTCGGCGCGGCCGCGGCCGACGAACTGGCCACGCAGCTGGTGCAGACCGGCAAGTTCACGGTGCTCGAACGCCGCGAACTCGCCAGCATCCTCCAGGAACAGAACCTGGGCGCGAGTGGCGCCGTCACCGGCGCTACGGCCGCCAAGGTCGGCAAGCTCCTGGGCGTGCAGCTCATCCTGACCGGCTCCATCACCGCCTTTTCGATCAAGCGCACCTCGATCGGCCTGCGCGGCATCGGCGGCAGCTACTCGAACGCCGAGAGCAAGGTCGACGCCCGCCTCGTCAACACCGAAACCGGCGAAGTGATGCTCGTGGCCGTGGGCCAGGGCAACAAGCGCATGGGCGGCGGCTACTTCAAGGGCGTGAGCGCCGAACAGACCTTCGACCAGGGCGCGGCGCAGGAAGCGCTGCGGCCGGCCGTCGAGCAGGTGGTGCTCAAGCTCACCGAGCAGTCGGGTTCGCTCTCGTCGATGACCCCGGCGGCCCCTGAGGGCCAGATCGTCAGCACCCGCGCCGGCTCCTACTACATCAACCGCGGCGCCGGCGCCGGCGTGAAGGTGGGCCAGAAGTTCCAGGTGCACCACGTGGTCGACGAGATCAAGGACGCCGACGGCAAGCTGCTCGACAAGGTCATCGAACAGACCGGCGTGCTCGAGGTGACGCAGGTGCTGGCCAATTCGGCCATCTGCAAGCTCGTGAGCGGCAAGGCGGCCGTGAACGACACGGTCAAGTAAGCGCGGTCTTCGGGCCCGGAACCAGCAACGGCGGCCCCGCCTCGGCGGGCGCCGCCGTTTTTCTGTACGGCCGGGCTATAATTCCCCGTTTCCTCGTGTAC
This sequence comes from Acidobacteriota bacterium, assembly GCA_016789705.1. Classification (GTDB taxonomy): domain Bacteria; phylum Acidobacteriota; class Vicinamibacteria; order Vicinamibacterales; family UBA2999; genus CADEFD01. The sequence continues at coordinate 28,197 of JAEUQR010000099.1, read as the reverse complement.
CCAAGGAGTGGCGCGTGAAGAAGATCACGGTGAAGAACCCGGTCGTCGAGATGGACGGCGACGAGATGACCCGCATCATCTGGCAGAAGATCCGCGAGACGCTGATCCTGCCGTATCTCGACATCGACCTGAAGTACTTCGACCTCGGGATCGAAGCGCGCGACAAGACCAACGACCAGATCACGGTCGATTCGGCCAACGCCACCAGGCAGTACGGCGTGGCCGTGAAGTGCGCCACCATCACGCCGGATGAAGCCCGCGTCAAGGAATTCGGCCTCAAGCAGATGTGGAAGTCGCCGAACGGCACCATCCGCAACATCCTCGACGGCACCATCTTCCGCGAGCCGATCGTCTGCAGGAACGTGCCGCGCCTCGTGCCGCACTGGGATACGCCCGTAGTGGTCGCCCGTCACGGCTTCGGCGATCAGTACCGCGCGCAGGACTTCCACTTCCCGGGCGCCGGCACCATCACGCTCAACTGGACGCCCGAGGGCGGCGGTGAGGCCATCAACCGCGAGGTGATCAAGACCAAGGGCAGCGGCATCGCCATGGGCATGTTCAACCTGGATGCCTCGATCGAGGGCTTCGCCCGCGCCTGCTTCACCTACGCGCTCGGCCGCAACTACCCGGTGTACCTCTCGACCAAGAACACCATCCTCAAGGTCTACGACGGCGTGTTCAAGAACACGTTCCAGGCCGTCTACGACGCCGAGTTCAAGACCGCGTTCGAGGCCAAGAAGCTCACCTACGAGCACCGCCTCATCGACGACATGGTGGCCAGCAACCTCAAATGGAACGGCGGCTACCTCTGGGCCTGCAAGAACTACGACGGCGACGTGCAGAGCGACACGGTGGCCCAGGGCTACGGCTCGCTCGGCCTCATGACGTCGGTGCTGATGTCGCCGGACGGCAAGACGGTGGAAGCGGAAGCCGCGCACGGCACGGTGACGCGCCACTACCGCATGCACCAGCAGGGTAAGCCCACCTCCACGAACCCGATCGCCTCGATTTTCGCGTGGACGCGCGGCCTCTACTACCGCGGCACGTTCGACGGCACGCCGGACGTCGTGACGTTCGCCGAGACGCTCGAGAGGGTCTGCGTGGACGTGGTCGAGTCGGGCCGCATGACGAAGGATCTCGCGATCCTCATCCGCGCCGATCACCCGTACCTCACGACCGAAGAGTTCCTCGCGGCCATCGACACGGAACTCAAGGCCCGGATGGCCTGAGTGTCGCTTCGCGTCATCGATCTCACGCCGGACGATCCGGCGCAGCACATCGCGGTGGCCGACGTGCTGGTGAGCGGATTTTCCGGCACCGGCGCCGAGGTCTGGCAGACCCGCGAGGACGCCCTCGAAACCGTCGAGGAGTCCCTCGAGGACGACAAGATCAGCCGCGTGGCCGTGGACGACACGGGCCGCGTCGTGGGTTGGATCAGCGCCGTCTCCACGTACGACGGGTGGGTCTGGGAGATCCACCCGCTCGTCGTGCATCGCGACTGCCAGGGCCAGGGCATCGGCCGCGCGCTCGTGCTCGACCTCGAAGTGCAGGTGCGCGAGCGCGGCGGCATGACCGTGTGCCTCGGCACCGACGACGAGAACGGCCGCACGTCGATTGGCGGCACGGACCTGTATCCCGATCCGCTGGCCGCGGCCACCACGCTCCGAAGCCGCGGATCACACCCGTTCGAGTTCTACAGGAAGCTCGGCTACGCGGTCGTCGGCGTGCTGCCCGACGCGAACGGCTACGGCAAACCCGACATCTTCATGGCGAAGCGGGTGGGCGTGGTGCCCACCGCAGACGGGGCTGCGGACGCGCTGGTCGAAGTGCTGGCCGGCGACCCGTCCTGATTTCGGAGGCTCCCCGATGGATGGGCAGGCTCGTCAGGCGCACCGGCTGCTGCAACTCGGCATCCTGCTCTTCCTGCTCGGCCTGCTCGTCGGCCTTGCCGCATCGTCGCTGACGAATCCCCGGATGGGACTGGCCAGCCACCTCGAAGGGGTGATGAATGGCCTCTTCCTGGTGGCGCTCGGCCTCGTGTGGCCACGTCTGTCGCTCTCGTCCACGGTGCAGCAGGTCACCTTCTGGCTGGCCGTGTATGGCACGTTCGCCAATCTGGCTGCCACGTTCCTCGCGGCGCTGACCGGGGCGGGTGCGATGATGCCGATGGCCGGCGGCCGCGCCGGCGCGACCTTCGAGGAAGCCGCGATCAGCGCCCTGCTCGTGTCGCTCGCGCTGGCCGACATCGCCGTCTGCCTGCTCGTGCTGGCCGGCCTGCGCCAGCCGCCGCCCGCACGCTAACCTGCGCGCCGCGGGCCCGGCGCGCCTGTTACAGTGTCCGCCATGGCCCGACGCCGTCATCTCGTCGCTCTCTGCGCGCTCGCTCTCACCACGGCTGTCGCCGCCCCTGGCGCGCAGCCGAAGCCGGCGCAGCCCGACTGGGCCGCCGTGGAACCCGAAGCGCTCGGCATCTACCAGTCGCTCATCCGCTTCGACTCGACCGCCGCGGAGAAGCCGGAAGCGGACTGGCTGAAGGCGCTCTTCGACCGCGAAGGCATTCCGGCCCAGGTTCATGCGCTCGACCCGCAGCGTCCCAACGTGGTGGCGCGCCTCACGGGCAACGGACGCAAACGCCCGCTCCTCATCCTCGGGCACCTCGACACCGTCACCGTGGATGCCTCGAAGTGGACGTTTCCACCTTTCAGCGCCACGCGCGACGGCGGCTTCGTCTACGGCCGCGGCGCCATCGACGACAAGGACAACCTGGCGTCGGCGGTCATGACCCTCATCCTGCTCAAGCGGCTCAACGTGCCGCTCGATCGCGACGTGATCCTGCTGGCGGAATCCGGCGAAGAAGGGCAGTCGAACCTCGGCATCGGCCACATGATGGCCGAACACTACGGCCTGATCGACGCCGAGTACTGCATCGCCGAGGGCGGCGACACCATCCGCGAGAAGGGGCAGGTGCGTTACGCCACCGTGCAGGTGATCGAGAAGATCTCGCGCGGCGTCGAGATCACGGCGAAGGGCATCTCGGGTCACGGCTCCGTGCCGCTCACCTCGAACGCGATTGCGCACCTGGGGAACGCGGTGGGGAAGTTCATCAGCTGGCAGCCCGACGTCAAGATCGATGAGACGACCGGCCGCTACTTCCGCCGCCTCGCCACCGTCGCGGCCTCACCGGAACAGGCCGCGGCGTATCGCGACATCGTCTCGCCCGACCCGAAGGTGGCGGCCGCGGCAGCCGACTGGTTGTGGCGCAACGAGCCGCGGCACGCGTCGATGGCGCGGACGTCCGTCTCGCCCAACATCTTCACCGGCGGCTACCGCTCGAACGTGATCCCGTCGGAAGCGAAGGCGCGGCTCGACGTGCGGATGGTGCCGAGCGAAGATCCGGCGGCGCTGCTTGCGCAGATCACGAAGGCCATCAACGACCCGGCCGTGGACGTGCAGTTCGCCGGGGGCGCCGGCACGCGGCCGGCCATTCCGCCCACGCGGCTCGACGGCGAACTCTTCACCACCGCGGAAGCCGCCAATCAGGCGATCTACGGCGTGCCCACACTGCCCTCGATGAGCACCTACGCCACCGACATGTGGCCGCTGCGCGCGAACGGCGTGCAGTGCATCGGCATCGGCGCCGGCGTGGACCTGGAAGATCAGTCGGCCGGTTACGGCATGCACGGCGACCAGGAACGGCTGCGCGAGAGTGAGTTCCAGCGATTCGTGCGCTTCAACTGGGAACTCGTGAGCAGACTCGCCCGGGCGCGCTGAGCCCGGCGGGCCGCCGCTAGGGTAGAGTGACCGCACCATGCGACTTCTTCCTTGCGCCGGTGCGGCCCTGGGGCTGGCCCTCGCGCTCGCCGCCACGCCGGCGCAGGCGCAGACCGCCACCAGCATTCTGTTCATCGGCAACAGCTTCACCTTCGGCTCGGGATCGGCCGTGCGTTTCTATCGCGCCGACACCGTGACCGACCTCAACAACGAAGGCATCGGCGGCGTGCCGGCGCTCTTCAGGTCGTTCACCGACCAGGCCGGTCTGCGCTACGACGTGTTCCTCGAGACACGCGGCGGCAGCGGACTCGACTTCCATTTCGAGAACAAGCTCGGCGTCATCGGCCAACGGCCATGGGACGTGGTCGTCATGCACGGCCAGAGCACGCTCGACTTCGACAAGCCCGGCGACCCGGCGAAGCTCGTGCTCACCGCCCGTCAGATGGCCGAGTTCCTGCGCGGCCGCAACCCGAAGGTGCAGGTGCATCTCATGGCCACGTGGTCGCGCGCGGACCAGACGTATCCGCCGAAGACGGCGTGGGCCGGCAAACCCATCGAGGCGATGGCCCGCGACGTCCGCGCCGCCTACGACAAGGCGGCCGTGGCGGCAGGCGCGGTGTCGGTCGTGCCGGTGGGCGAGGCGTGGAACCGGGCGATGCAGACCGGTGTGGCGGATCCGAATCCCTACGACGGCATCTCACCGGGCCGCGTCAACCTGTGGACCTACGACCACTACCATGCCAGCACGCACGGCTACTACCTCGAGGCGCTCGTGGTCTTCGGACGGCTGACCGGCCGCGATCCGCGCTCGCTCGGCGAGAACGAGTGCTCGGGCTTCGAGCTCGGCCTGCCGCGCGCCGACGTGCGCGCGCTGCAGCAGGTGGCCTTCGACCAGCTCGCGGCGGCCGGCGGCATCCTGCCGGCGCCGCTCGTGCTGCCACAGCCGGTGGCGCCCGAACGCTGCGCCGCGCGGCGCTGAGCCCGCCGCCTGCGGCGCGTCAGCCGAGGAACAGCCGGTAGGCCGGGTTGTCGGTTTCGCGCTCGGCCGGGTAGCCGAGGTCGACGAGGAACCGCTCGAAGGCCGGCATGTCGGCCGGCGGCACCTCGAAGCCGGCCAGCACGCGTCCCGGGTCGGCGCCGTGATTGCGGTAGTGGAACATGCTGATGTTCCAGCGGCCGCCGAGCGCGTCGAGGAAGCGCATGAGCGCGCCGGGCCGCTCCGGGAACTCGAAGCGATACACCTGCTCGTCCACCGCGTGCGCGCTGCGTCCGCCCACCATGTAGCGCACGTGCAGCTTGGCCAGCTCGTTGTCGGTGAGTTCGTGGGTCTCGCAGCCGGCGGCCACGAGCGCGTCGCGCAGCGCCGCGCCGTCGGCGCGTGAGTCCACCGCCACGCCCACGAAGATGTGGGCGTCGCCGCGGCCGCTCAGCCGGTAGTTGAACTCAGTCACGACGCGCCGGCCGATGCGCGTGCAGAACTCGCGGAACGCCCCGGGCCGCTCGGGAATCGTCACCGCCAGCACGGCTTCGCGGGCCTCGCCGACGTCGGCGCGTTCGGCCACGAAGCGCAGCCGGTCGAAGTTCATGTTGGCGCCGCTCAGCACGGCGACGAGCGCGCGATCGTCGGCGGCGTGGGTGGCGGCCCAGCGCGTGACACCCGCCACCGCCAGCGCGCCTGACGGCTCGAGGATGGAGCGCGTGTCGTCGAACACGTCCTTGATGGCGGCGCAGATTTCGTCGTTCGTCACCCGCACCACCTCGTCCACGGTCGTCCGCGCGACGTCGAAGGTGTGCCGGCCCACCGTGCGCACCGCCACGCCGTCGGCGAAGATGCCGACCTGGTCCAGCGTCACGCGCGTGCCGGCGGCGAGTGATTGCGCCATCGCGTCGGCGTCCACCGGCTCCACGCCGATGACGGCGATGTCGGGACGGATCGCCTTCACGTAGGCGCCGATGCCGGCGATGAGGCCGCCGCCGCCCACCGGCACGAAGATCGCGGCGGCGCGGCGGCCCAGATGATGCCGCAGCACCTCCACGGCCACGGTGCCCTGGCCGGCGACGACGAGCGGGTCATCGAACGGATGGATGAAGACGCGGCCGGTGGAGGCGGCGAGCGCTTCGCAGCGGGCCTGGGCATCGGCGTAGCTGTCGCCGTGCAGCACGACCTCCGCGCCGAGGTCCCGCACGGCGCGCACCTTGATGGCCGGTGTCGTCTCGGGCATCACGATGAGCGCGGAAAGGCCGAGGTGGCGCGCCGAATAGGCCACGCCCTGGGCGTGATTGCCGGCACTCGCCGTGATGACGCCGCGGCGGCGTTCCTCCTCGTCGAGGTGCGCCATGCGGTTGTAGGCGCCGCGCAGCTTGAAGCTGAAGACCGGCTGCATGTCTTCCCGCTTGAAGAGCACCGGATGCCCCAGCCGGGCCGAGAGCCGGATGGCCGGGTCGAGCGGCGTCTCGTGGGCCACGTCGTAGACGCGGCTCGTCAGAATGGAACGCAGCAGGGCCGTGTGATCGGGCGCGGACGGGGCGGGCGGCAGGGGCACGGTGCGCCCACGATAGCAGGAATGGACGGCGCCGCCGGGGCGTGCCGGCGCGCCCAGGATGAGACGTCGATTCGTCCCGCCCCCGTAATACAATTCCGGCGTGTCGTCTTCCGCCGCTCCTGCCGCCAAGTCCCGCCTGTCGCCCACCACCCAGATCATGCTCGGCCTTATCGTCGGGCTGCTGGTCGGGTACGTGGTCAGCATCACCGACCCGAAGCTGGCCGACATCATCCGGCCGTTCAGCCAGATCTTCATCCGGATGATCCGGATGATCATCGCGCCGCTGCTCTTCGGCACGCTCGTCGCCGGCATCGCCGGTGCCGGCCACTTCAAGGACGTCGGCCGCATGGGCTTCCGGGCGATCGTTTACTTCGAGATCGTGACGACACTGGCGCTGCTCATCGGGCTCGTCACGGTGAACGTCATGCGGCCGGGCGTCGGCCTGACGCTGCCGGCGCCCACCGGCGCGCCGCCGGTCAGTGCCACGGCGCAGACGTGGGACCAGATCCTGCTGCACATGGTGCCCACCTCGATCATCGAGGCGATGGCCACCGGCGACGTGCTGCAGATCGTGGTCTTCAGCATGGTCTTCGCCATCGGGCTCGGCATGGTGAACGACAAGGCCAAGAAGCCGATGCTCGAATGGTGCGAGTCGCTCACCGAGGCGATGTTCAAGGTCACCAACATCGTGATGCTCTACGCCCCGTTCGGCGTCGGCGCGGCCATGGCCTACACCATCGGCCAGAGCGGCCTCGGCGTGCTCTGGAACCTCGGCTACCTGGTCATCACGCTCTACGTCGCGCTCATCGTCTTCTTCGTGGCTGTGCTGGTGCCGGTGATGCTGATGTTCCGCATCCCGATTGCCGGCTTCCTCAAGGCCATCAAGGAACCGGCGCTCATCGCCTTCTCGACCACCTCGTCGGAGGCGGCCCTGCCGCGGGCGATGGAGTGTGTGGAGGCCTTCGGCGTGCCGCGCCGCATCGTCTCGTTCATCCTGCCGCTCGGCTACAGCTTCAACCTCGATGGCAGCACGCTCTATCTGTCGCTCGCCGCGGTCTTCGTGGCGCAGGCCGCCAACGTGGACCTGACCGTCGGCCAGCAGATCACCATGCTGCTCACGCTGATGCTCACGAGCAAGGGCGTCGCCGGCGTGCCGCGGGCGGCGCTCGTCATCCTGGCCGCCACGCTCGCCAGCTACAACCTGCCGCTCGAAGGCATCACACTCATCCTCGGCGTGGACGCCATCATGGACATGGGCCGCACGATGACCAACGTCATCGGCAACTGCCTGGCGTCGGTCGTCGTGGCCAAGTGGGAAGGCGAGTTCCGGGAGCCGGCGGCGCCGGCCTCGGCCTAGTCAAGAACGAACGGAGCTCCTCATGCGTCGCGCGGCTCTGGCACTGATGGGCGCGGTCGGCGCGCTGGTTCTCACGCACGCGCAGGCGCCCGCGCCCGCGGCCCGCGTCGCCTGCGAGGTCGGCGCCCTGCAGCAGGCGGCGCCCGCCGGCACCACGATCACCGCGGCGGCGCTCGTGGAGGCGGCGGCCGGCCAGCCCGCCCACTGCCGCGTGGACGGGCACGCGGCCTCGCCCGGCAACACCGTCAACTTCCGCCTCGGGTTACCGGCCGACTGGAACGGCAAGTTCTACTTCGAGGGCGTCGGCGGACTCGGCGGCACCATCGGCCCGCTCACGAAGGGCCTGGCGCGCGGGTATGCGTCGGCCTCGACCGACACCGGCCATGTGGCGAGCGACTCTGCGTGGGGCACCAACCGCGCCAAGGAAATCGACTACGGACACCGCGGCACGCACGTCACGGCGGTGGCGGCGAAGGCGCTCACCGCGTCCTTCTACGGCCGGCTGCCCGCCCACGCCTACTTCAATGGCTGCTCGAATGGCGGGCGGCAGGCGATGATGGAAGTGCAGCGCTATCCGACGGACTTCGACGGCGTCATCGCCGGCGACCCGGCCACCGGCACACCGATGCAGGTGGGCCGAGCGGTGTTCTTCCAGCAGTTGCTGGCCAGGCCCGAGCACTACCTGCCGGTGGAGAAGATCGAGTTGCTCTCGCAGGCCACGCTCGCCGCCTGCGACGGCAAGGACGGCCTGACCGACGGGCTCATCTCGGACCCACGCTCGTGTGATTTCGACCCCGCGTCGCTCGTGTGCAAAGGCGCCGACACGGCCTCGTGCCTCACGCCGGCCCAGATCACATCGGTCACGACGATCTACGCCGGTGTGAAGGACGCGTCTGGGCAGTACTACGCACCGCCGTTCCCGAAGGGCCATGAAGGCGGCCCGAGCGGCTGGCGCGGCTGGATCACCGGCAACGAACCGCCGGTCGTGCAGCCGGATGGCTCGCTCGCCTTCACCGGGGCGCGCGTGCCGTCGGGCTTCGGGCTGGCCGACTCGAACTTCCGCTTCCTCGCCCTCGAGGACGACGCGCCGGGGTTCTCGTGGCGCACGTTCCGCTTCCCGCAGGATCTGCCGCGGCTCAAGACGATGGAACAGATCCTGAGCCCGATGGATCCCGACCTGCGGCCGTTCAGGAAGGCCGGCGGCAAGCTCATCGTGTATCACGGCTGGGCCGACCCCGGCATCAGCGCCCTCGGCACGCTCGACTACATCGAGAAGATGACGCGCGTGGTTGGTGGCCAGGCGGCGGCGGATGCCTTCACGCGCACCTACTTCGTGCCCGGCATGCATCACTGCTCGGGCGGTCCGGGGGTGGATCAGTTCGACATGCTCAGCGTGCTCGAACGCTGGGTGGAGCAGGGCGAGGCACCGCGCGAGGTCGTGGCCTCGCGCGTCGAGCAGGGGAAGACCGTGCGCAGCCGTCCGCTCTGCCCGCACCCGAGTGTCGCGGCCTACCGCGGCAGCGGCAGCATCGACGACGCGGCGAGGTTCGTCTGCCGGGCGCCCGCCGTCTCGCGCTGACCCGCGCCGCCGGCTACTTCAGCACGCCGACGGCCTTCAGCAGGCCGATGAGCACGCACGCGCCGGCGATACTCACGATGAGCGACGCCAGCGACGAGGTGGCGGCGAAACCGAGCATCCCGGCCAGCACGCCGCCGAGCCACGCCCCGACGATGCCCACGACGATGTTCAGGATCGCGCCCATCTGCGCGTTGGTCTTCATGACCAGGCTGGCCAGCCAGCCGACGATGGCCCCGACGATGAGTGACGCGATGAGTCCCATGGCCGGCATTCTGCCACGGACTGCCGGCCCGGCCCGCCGTACACGGCGCGGGCCCTGCGGCGTGACCGCAGGGCCCGTGACGGGTCGATGACCAGCTCGACGGTGGCGGCGCCTCGACGGCGCGCCCGCGCCTAGAAGTCGAAGAGGCGCGTGTACTTGATGACGAGCGAGCGGCCGACCGTGTCGTAGGACGTCGAGTCGAGGACGTCGCGGCGGTCGTTGTAGACCACGAAGAGACCCGTGCCCGAGCGGTCGAGCAGCGCCAGACGGGCGTTGGCGGAATATTGACCGGTCTGTCCGTTGTATTGCGCCAGCAGCGACAGGCTTGCCAGGTTGGTGAAAGCGATCGTGGTCTTCACCGGCACGAGGTTGGCCACGAACGACCGCCCGGTTCCCGGCAGGCGGATGTCCTGTCGGGTCCAGCCGACGCTGGCGGTGACACGGGCCGTGAAGCGGTAGTCGCTCGTGAGCTCGATGGCATTGAAGTCGCCGTCGTAGTACTCACCGACACGGACGCGCACCGTGCCGGTCACCGGCGCGCTGGGATTGTAGAAATACTCGAAGGCGTGTTGCGTCCAGGTGTACTCGCCGACCGGGATCACCACGCGCTTGCCGTCGCGGTTGTAGACCTGGAACGGCCGGATCGGGTTGTCCTTGTTGACGTCGAAGAACCAGCCGAAGCGGCCGCCCTGCATCGGCTGAATCTCGAACGGATGCACGTGCCAGAACGCCGTCTGCAGCTTGCGGCCCTGGCCCGCCCGCACTTCCGTGGCGTCGTAGAAGGCGTTGGCCGAGATGTGCGGGGCCACGCGGCGGATCCACTTCGGCCGCTTCGGCTGTGGCTGGAAGAAGATGCGCATCTCGGGCCGGATGAAGTTCGAGCGCGGCAGGAAGCCCACTTCCGGGTTGAAGTTGGGACCCACGCGCGTCACGCCGCCGCCCACCTGCCACAGGCGGTTGCGGAAGTCGTAGAAACCGCGCGCCGACCAGTCGCTGCCGCGCGGAGCGTTCACGTTGTCGGATGTCTCGGGCGTATCGGTGCGGGCGAAGTAGGTCGAGATGCGCTGGCCTTCGGAAACCTGCCAGTTGGCGTCGACGCCGTAGGCTCGGTTCCACTTGTTGAAGGTGGTGCCCGTCGGATCGTTCGTGACGTATTTGCCGACGAAGATGGCGCCGTAGCTCGAGCGGCCGACCTCGCGCTGCGCGCGGAGCGCCGTGAAGTTGGTGTCGAGTGACAGCAGGCGTCCGGCCTGATCCGTGGCGTCGTTGGTCTGGATGTTCAGCAGGCCCACGTTCCAGTTGCCGGCGACCTTGCCGGAGAGCCGCGTGCCGGCAATGATGTCGATCGGCAGCAAGGTGCCGGCGGCGCCCGAGAGGCCGATGCGGCGCGAGAAGAAGAGGTCAACAGCCTGCGGCTGGCCGAACTGGAAGGTGCTGGCGTTCTCGAGGAAGAACGGGCGCTTCTCGGGGAAGAAGAGGTCGAAGCGCGTCAGATTCACCTGCTCTTCGTCGGCTTCCACCTGCGCGAAGTCGGTGTTGGCGGTGACGTCGAGCGTGAGGTTTGGACGCACGCCCCACTTCAGGTCGATGCCGAGCTCACCCTTGTTGTCGGTCTGATCGGTGGCGCGCGTGAAGTCCTTGTTCGTCGACCCGAGCGCGTAGGGGATGATCTTGATGTCGCGGCGGTTGGGCAGCGAGAGGCCCGGCACCTTGGCGGCGAGCGAGATGCGGTAGATGTCGAAGCCGCGCGGGATCTCCGCCAGGTAGACCTGCTCGTTCTTGTGGCGGATGTTGCGGAGCACGTTGAAGCCCCAGGTCTGGTTGTCGCCGGTCGCATAACGCAGCGTCTTCAGCGGGATGGCCATCTCGGCCTCCCAGCCGCGTTCGGTCACCGACGCGCGCACCGTCCAGTCGCCGTCCCAGTTCGGATTGAAGGCGCTGATGCCACCGCGCTGCGTGCCGGCGGCGCCGCCGCCGAAGGTGATGCCGCCGGCCTGGCCTTCACGCGCCACCTGGCCGTCGTATTCGATGCCGAGCGGGTTCGTGCCGAACACGAACGCGTTCTGGTTGTCGTTGAAGGTGTCGAAGATGGCGATGATCGAGTCGGTCTCGGCGAGCGAGGCGTCGCGCCGGGCCTGCGACATGATGATCTTCGACGGGTCCTGGTCGAAACACACGAAGCTGGCGTAGACGTGCGTCTTGCTGAAGAGCAGCCGCACTTCGGTGCGTTCGGTGGCCGGGGCGCCGAGATTCGGGTCCTGCTGCGTGAACGTGGTGTGCGGCTCGATGCCCTGCCACACCGCCTCATCGACCTTGCCGTCGATGACCGGTGCGGTCTGGCCGTCGACGAGCCTGCCGGCGTTTACCGTGGGTGGCGTGGGGGCCGACTGCGCCAGGAGGGGCGCGGCCGAGAGCAGCGAGACGAGAGCGGCGACCCACACGCGGGTGGGAGTGAGGACATCGAGGCAATGCGTACAGGACATGGACCGTAAGACTGTAACGCAAGGCCGCCACAGCCGTCCAAAACCGAGCCCATTCGGCCTGCGGCGATCTGTCGCAGGCGCCATGACAACGCGAGACAATCGCGCCGGTGTGCGTGCGGGCGCAGACGGCTACAGCCCGCCGGGCACGGTGGCGCTCAGGAACGCGTCGGCCGGCGCGAGCAGCAGGCTCGGCGCCACCCCAAGCACCACGAGCAGCGCCAGCAGCAGCACGGCCACGGCGCGCTCCCGCACGGCCAGATCGGGCGCCCGCGAGGCGGTGTCGCGCCCGAGGAAGCTGCGCGAGTAGGCGATGAGCGTCGCCACGGCGAGCAGGGCGCTCGCGAGGATGATGGCCACTGTTGCCGCCGGGCTCTGGCTCCAGAGCGTGTGCAGCAAGAGGTCGTCGGCGACGAAGCCGGCCGTGCCCGGCAGCCCCACGCCGGCGCCGCCGAAGAAGATGAAACAGGCGGCGAGCACCGGGAACGCGCCGGCGCGTCCGCCGGGGCCGCGGTAGTCCACCGGTCCGACCCGTTCCTCGAGCGACGTGATCATCATGCCGAGGCCGCCGAGCGCGAGCCCGACGGTGACGGCCACGAGCAGCGCCGCCGCGAAGTTGCCGATGGCGGCCGCGCCGAGCGCGGCCATCAGCATGCCGCCGTGCATGGCCGTCGTGCCGCGATAGAAGCCGCGCAGGTCCCGCTGTACCACGGTCATGAGTGCGGCCAGCAGGCAGGCCGTGGCACCGTAGGTCACGAGCCACGGCGCGAAGGCGGCGACGGCGGGATCGTGGTCCACGTGGCGCAGGTGGAGGAACACGAGCGCGATGACGGATGACATCTGCTGCGTGTGCACGACCGGCGCGCGATCACACAGACTGGCGACGCCGCCGTGCAGCGGCAGGATGCCCGTGCGCAGCGCGATGGCGAGCGCCGAGAGCAGGAACGCGGCGGCGAGCGCGCCTTCGGCGATGGCGGCGGCCGCGCCGCCGGTCGCGAGCGCGGCGACGACGAGCGTCGCGGCGCCGGTGCGGCTGACGCGCACCGCATGCACCGCATGCAGCAGTGTGCCGCCGGCCGCGATGGCGTAGGCGACGACACCGTCGCCCGCGAAGAGCGACGCGGCCATCGATCCCGCCATGCCGGCCAGCAGCCACCAGGCCGGCCGGTGCAGCACGGCCACGGTGGGCGCGGCGAGCAGCAACAGACAGACGGCGAGCGTCTCCCACGGTGCTGAGGCGACGTCCGGCGTCATCGGCGCGGCTCCTCGAATGAGACCGTGCGACGCACCCAGCGGTCGGCGCGATCGAGGGCGTGCGCGAGCGCCAGCACCGGCGCGAAGATCGTATCGATGAGATCGTCGAGCCGCAGCCGGTGCAGCGATGCCGCGTAGAGGCGGGCCGCAAGGCGCGGCGAGGCGCGGTCCAGCCACCCCGGGTGCGGATGCGCGTGTCCTTCGCGGTGGCTGTCGTGAATCGTGTTCGGCGCCTTCAGGTACTGCCCGAGGCGCAGGAACGCGTGACAGACGAGATGCACGAGCGCGAGCGTCGTCCAGCCGAGGCAGATCTCGGCGAGGATGAGGCCCACCTGCGCGAGCGTGGCGTGGGCGAGCGCGCCCTTTGCGTCCGTGTGCACGCGCACGACGGCGGCGGCGTAGAAGGCCGTGGCGAGGCCAACGGCGACGCCAACCGCGCGGGCCACTGGCGACACCTCGAACACGGGCCACACACGCAGCAGCAGGAACAGCCCGGCGTGGATCGAGACCGCGCCGTAGAAGAGCGCGCTCGACGGCGTCGGGCCCTCCATCGCCCGTGGCAGCCAGCCCGAGAAGGGCAGCTGCGCCGACTTGCCCATCGCCGAGAGCAGGAAGAGCAGGGCGATGGTCGTGGCTTGGCCGGCGGGCAGCCCCGCGGCGCCGCCGAGCGCGGAGAAGCGCGCCGAGCCGAGCAGTTCGAAGGTGGCGACCGTGGCGATGAGCAGGCCGGCGTCCGACAGGCGATAGGTGGCGAAGGCGCGGATCGACGAGCGCACGGGCTCGTCGCGCTCGTGGAAGAAGCCGATGAAGAACGCCGACGAGATGCCGATGAGCTCCCAGCCCGCGAAGAAGAGTTCGAGCGCGCCGGCGAGCGCCACGAGCTGGGTGCCGGTGGCGAAGACGCCGAGCAGCGTGAAGAAGCGGATGAAGCCGGGTTCCTTGTGCAGGTAGGTGCGCGAGAAGCGGGCGATGAGCGCGGTGAGCACCGACGAGAAGAGCGCGATCGTGACCGAGATGTGGTCCACGCGGATGACGGCCGGAATGACGAAGTCGGCGATGCGCAGCCAGTCGCCGAATTCGACATCGCCGTGGACCGGCGGAACGCCGAGGCCGCTGAACGCCGCCAGGATGCCGAGCCCGCCGACGATCGACAGGACGAGGCCGGCGCCGATGACGCGGGCCACCGCCCCTTCCGAGGGCCGGCCGTCGCCGAGCACGACGCGCAGCCCCACGGCGAGCGCGGCGGCGATCGGGGCAAGGAGTGCCAGGCCGAGCGCCAGATGCAGCAGCGTCATGCGAAGGCCGGCGTGGCGCCCGCCGCCCCGTGATGGCCCGGTCCGACGACCGACGCGGGCAGCGCGCGGCGCACGAGCGCGGGAGCGACGAAGGCACGGGTGCGCTGATGCCACTCGCGTGATCGCTCCACGACCGGCAGGAGTGCCGGGTCGGGCGTATAGGGTACGAAGCCGCCGTCTTCGAACACCATGAGCGCGCCGGTCTCGGGGTGCATCGACACGAGCTGCACCCACTGGTTCACGACGAGTTCGGCCACTTCTGCCTGGCGGCCGGCCACGGCGAGCAGCGCCTCGGGTGATGCGTCCACGATGAGCAGCAGCCGCATCGGCTCGTGCAGCTCCACCATCTGCAGCGGCAGGCCCGTGCGCAGATCCCCCTGGTGTCCGTTCATCACGCCCAGGAGGCCGGTGACGTTGTGGGGCAGTTTCGTGCCGCAGCCGAACCGTTCGTTGTCGACCGCCGAAAAGTAGTACTCGAGGCTGATGCCGGCGCCCACCGGGCCCACGGCGGCGAGGATGCGCTCGAGCACCACGTACGTGGTGTCGGGGCCGGGGTCGTAACTCACGAGGAATGCGCGGCGGTCGAGGTGCAGGCCGCGCGTCAGCGCCCGCCGGCCCACGATGCAGATGGCGTTCGTGCAGTGGCCGTACTCCGGGCGCGGCTGCGCCAGGTGGGCCGAGCGCGCCTCCACATGGCTGAGCGCGGCGTCGGGGTCGAGCGTGAGCGGCGCGTCGTCGAAGCGGCGGCAGCGCTCGAGCGCATTCTCGCGGCGGGCGCATTCGAGCGCGCCGTAGGCGTCTTCGAAGCGCGGCACGAGGGCCGGCGGCAGCGCATCGAGGTCGTAGTAGCGCACGCTGTCATCGGCGGTGTCGTGCAGCGCGCCGACGAACCACGTGTCGGCCGGAATGTCGATGCCGCGCTGCCGCACGCCCTCACGGACGTCGGGGCGGTTGGCCATGTCGGCGAAGAGCCGCGCGTTGGCGCCGCCGCGGCGGCCGCCGCAGGCGCCGCAGTCGTGCGCCGACTCGTGCGGGTTGTTGAGGCTGGTCGAGCCGTGGCCGAGGAAGACGACAACCGGCGCGAAGCCCGTGGTGAGGCCGATGTTCGTGAGCGTCGCGGTGACCCGGTCCACGGCTTCCTGCAGCGAGAAGCCCACGGGCTTGCCGCGATCGGCAGGCGCCGCCTCGACGCCGAGGCGCACGGTCGAGAGCTTCGTCGCCGGCCGCGGCGCGAGCGTCGCCTTCACGCGATCGCTGAAGCGCAGCGACGCGCGCGGCGCCACCACGCGGGCCACCGTCCGCACGGCCGCGATCGGCCCGAGCAGGAATGAGAGGCTGGCGCCACCGGTGAGTGTGCGCGACGCCGCGCCCGACGCGCGCATCCACGCCAGCCACAGGTCACGGAGCTGTTTCCGCACGGCGTGCCAGCTGAGCGCCGTGTAGACCGGCTGTTCGTACACTTCGTGGCCCGGCGTCACGACCACCGGGCAGTAAGCGGCCGGCTCGCGGTCGTACAGGCCCTGGTAGTCGATGGCCACGCCGAAGAATCCGGCGGCGCCATAGGTGACGAAGCCAGGTGATTGTTCCTCGATGGCGCGGCGAATCGACTCCTCGCGCTCGTCGATGCAGAAGACGAACTGCGCGCGCGGCCGGCCCTCGGGCAGTGACGGCGGCAGCGCGCGGCGCACGGCCACGGCATCGAGCACGGCGCGGCGATACGTCTGTTCGTAGGCCTCGAGGAAGATGCGCCGGCGCGCCAGGCCCGTGCACGCGGCGCACTCCTGCCAGAGGTGCGCGAGCGTTGCCTCGTCGAGCTCGGCCACGGCGTCGGCCGTCAGCCCCGCGGCCTTCGAGACGTGCCACAGGCGCGAGGCGGTCAGGGGCGCGGGCTCCGGGGCGGGCGGCGGCATGTGGGCGGTGAGCGCCGGCCAGGCAAGGGGCAGGCCCGCGGCGCGGCAGGCCGCGGCGAGCGCGTGCTGCTCGAGCAGCAGCCGCACCGCCAGGAAGTCTTCAAGGGTGGTCGGCGGGCCGCCCGGATGATCCGACGGATGCCGCTCGAGCCGCGCGAACATGCCGGCCCAGCCGGCCAGCGCGAGTGCGGTCGCACCGAGCCACGGCTCGATGGCGTCGCCGGAGACACCGAGCGCGTCCAGCGCCGCCGTGATGACCTGCCGCGCGGTGCGCCCTTCGGCCGCCACGCGACGCATGGCCACCTCGACGCCGCGACAGGCGCGGGGCGGCGCCGCGCCGGCGGCGTACAGCGCCGCGACGGCCGAGAGGAAGCCCCGCTCGCGGCCGGGCAGCGCCACGGCCGCCTGTCCGTGATCGAGAAAGCCTGAGCCAAGGCGCACGAGCTCGCCGTGCACGGCGACGTCGGTGTCGTCGGCGCCAAGGGCCACGAGCACGTCGCGGTGGCGGCGCGGGGCGGCCGGGGCCGGGGCAGGCATCGCCGGACCGCGCGCGACACGCGCGAGCGCGGCGCGCCAGCGCGGCAGGTCGTGGCTCTCGGGCGCCGTGCCCGCTTCGACGGCGAACGCGAGGCCGTGGGCGTCGTGCGCCGGTGTGTCGCCGTCGGCCGTCATGAGCGCGTGCCAGAGCGTCGCGCGCGTCAGGCCCGGCAGCACGGCGTCGTCACCACGCGTGCCGAGCGCGCGCGTGATCTCGTGGCGCAGATCGGCGTCGGCGATGCGTCCGGCGGCGAGTGCCCGGCGGAATTCGTCGAGGCTCAGGTACGGCCGCGCGCCGGCGAGCGCCGCCCCTTCCTGCACGCCCTCGTGGAAGGGCCGATGCTGGAAGGCGTGCAGCGTGTTGTGGTGCACGAAGACGCCGATCGGCCCCTGGTCGGGCAGCACCCCGTGCGCGCGGGCCACGGCCCGATCGATCGGGTCGTGCGACACCGGCGCCCCGTGGGCCGACACCTCAGTGGCCTCCGCCGGCCTGCGCGTGCGTCATGTCGATGCCGACGAGCGTCACCCTGATCTTCCGGTGCACGGCATCGGCGGCGAAGGTGGCGAGCACTTCCTTGACGTCGTGGTCGATGTACTCGCCGGTGCCGTCGATGACCACTTCCTCGCCGTCGTCCACGTCGTCGAGCACGGCCATGATGCCTGGCTTCGACACGAACGTGCCGTCGCGGCGGAAGCGCATCCGCCAGACGCCTTTCGCGTCCTTCTCGGCGACGACCGCGCGGCGGGCGTTCTCGTAGAGCACGAAGATGATGCCCATGACGATGCCGACGATGACGCCCTTGAGCAGGTCGAGCGCGAGCACCGCGGCGATCGTGATGGCGAAGGGCAGGAGCTGGGTCACGCCGAGCTTCACCTGCGTGGAGAAGAGCGCCGGCTTGCAGAGGTTCAGCCCCACCTGGATGAGCACCGCGGCGAGGGCGGCCAGGGGAATCTGGTTGAGGAGCACGCCGAAGAAGAGCACGGCGAAGAGCAGCAGCAGACCGTGAACGAGCGCCGACATGCGCTCGCGGCCGCCAGCCGCGACATTGGCGCCGCTGCGCACGATGACGGCCGTGACCGGCAGGCCGCCGAGGAAGCCCGAGACCGCGTTGGCGGTGCCCTGCGCCAGCAGTTCGCGGTCTGGCGGACTGTGACGCTTGAGCGGGTCGAGCCGGTCCACGGCCTGCAGCGAGAGGAGCGTTTCGATGCTCGCGACGACGGCGATGGTGGCGCCGGTCACCCACACGGCCGGACTGACGAAGGCCGCCATATCGGGGCGCGGCAGCGCCGCCCAGAGCGCATTCACGCCGCCGAGCGGCACGTCCACGTACTGGGCCGGGAGCAGGCCCATGCCCGCGCCTTCGAGCACCCTGGCGAGCGCGCTCGCGAGCACGACCACGACGAGGGCCGGCGAGATGAGTTTGAACTTCGCGAGCGGCGTGTGCTTCCAGCCGTAGAGGACGGCGAGCGACGCGGCGGCGATGATGGCGGCGCCGGCGTGGAACTGCGCGGGGATGTCGGTGAGGCCGCCGGCGACGCCGAAGGCGACCGGCAGCTGCTTCCAGATGATCGTGATGCCGATGGCGGCGAGCATGCCCTTGATGACGGCCGATGGCACGAGCGCCGCGTAGCGGCCGGCGCGGAGCACGCCGAGGAGCACCTGCAGGCCGCCGGCAATCATCACCGCGGCGAGGAACGGCGGGATGCCGCCGAGATGGGTGACCTCCGCCAGCACGATCGACGTCAGGCCGGCGGCCGGGCCCGTGACCGAGAGCGGCGAGCGGCTGATGAACGGCACGACGAGCCCGCCGACGATGCCGGCGACGAGACCGGACACGGGCGGCACGCCGCAGGCGACGGCGATGCCCAGGCAGAGCGGAAGAGCGACGAGGAAGACGACGACGCCGGCGACGGCGTCTTCTTTCGGATGACCGAACATCGACGGCTGGTGCTGCATTGCGCGGGGCCTTCCCTGACAGAAGCCACGGCCATCGACCGGATGGCGCCGGGGCCCACACCGCGAGCGCCGCGGCGTTGGGCCGAAGAGGGAACCGGGGCTAGCGGCTGGGAGGAGCGCGACCGCGCGACGGCGACGGGGCCTGGCCGTCCTGGCCCGCGCTGGTGGCGGGGGTGTCGAGCAGGATGACCCGGTCCTGACGGAGCGCCAGGCGGGGGGCCGGGGCCGGCAGGCACGAGGCGGGCGCCTGTACCGGCTTCGGCGTGGCGGCGCCGGCGGTCTCCACCGCGTCGCTCCAGCCGGGGGCGCCATCGGCGTCGAACCGCTGCGCGCCGGCGCGCGTCAGCCGCACCACCACCTCGCGCTCGCGGGTCGTGACATCGCCGTCAGGCGATGCCGCGGCCGCAATCGCCACGCCGACGAGCGCAACGAGCGGCACGGCGACGAGCAGGTGGGTGAGGCGCGCCATCAGAGACTCGGGAAGCGCCGCGATCTTACGTCACGCCGTCGAGCAGGGTCAAAATGGCTCATGTCTGGTTACCATCCCCAGCAGGAGTTTCATCCCATGCGTCCCTGGTCCCTGATTGCCGTTCTGCCGCTCGTCCTGATGTTCCTGGCGCCACCGGCGGCGGCCCAGCCACGGCCGCCGTTCGCCATCGGCGGACGAACCGTGCCGGCCGGCTCTCGTGTGGACCTCGACCTCGCGGTGCCGGCCGGGGCCACCGACGGCGCGACGCGCGTGCCCGTCACGGTGTTCCACGGCGCGCAGCCGGGGCCGGTGCTGGCGCTCACGGCCGGCGTGCACGGCTTCGAGTTCGTGCCGATCCTGGCCGGGCAGCGGCTGCTGACGCGCATCGACCTTGCGACGCTCCGCGGCACGGTGCTGCTCGTGCGCCTCGCGCACGTCGAAGCGTTCGAGCAGCGCGCGGTCTACGTGAACCCGTTCGATCGCAGGAACCTGAACCGCATGTTCCCCGGCAAGGCGGATGGCACGCAGGCGGAACGCATCGCCTGGACGATCACGAGCGAGGTGATCCGGCGCTGCGACCTGCACGTGGAACTGCACGGTGGCGACGGCGCCGAGTGGATGGAAGCGTTCGCCGGCCCGTACGGTGGTCCGCTGGCCGAGGCGCAGTACGCGCAGTCGCGTGTGATGGCGCTCGCCTTCGGTATCAGGAACGTCATCAAGTACGAGATGAAGACGCAGGCGCAGGTCGACAACGGCCGTTCGCTCAACCGTCAGGCGGTGGCCGACGGCAAGCCGACGGTGCTCGTGGAAATCGGCCAGAACGGGCAGCGCGACGAGGCCTCGATTGCCACGCTCGCGCGCGGGCTCGAGAACCTGCTCCGGACGCTGCAGATGACGCCCGGCACGCCGACGCCGCCCAGGGCCGACACCCGCTGGTTCGGCGATTCGGCCGAGGCCACGGCCACGAATACCGGCATCTTCACGCCGGTGGCGACGACCGGCCGCGCGGTGAAGAAGGGGGACCTCATCGGCACGGTCACCGACTACGCCGGGAAGGAGATCGAGCGGATCGTATCGCCGGTCGATGGCTACATCATGTACGGGCTCGCCGGTCCGCCCGTGCGGGCCGGCGAGGCGGTGGTCACGATCGGGATTCCCGCGGCGACGCCGCGGTAGGCGCTCAGAACTTCCAGCTCGCGTTCACGAACAGGTTGCGCCCGGGCTCGGCCACGCGCAGGCCCGAGCGGAACGGATCGCGCTGGAACGAGAGGTGTTCGACGAAGTAGGTGTTGAACACGTTGGCGACGCCGAGGGCCAGTGAGACGCGGCCTTGCCGCAGGCCCGCCGTGAGATTGGCCAGGCCGTAGGCCGGAGTCGTGGCTTCGCCGAGGCTGCGGTCCACATGCGTCTGTTCGGCGCTCACCACCCCTTCGAGTTCGGCGAAGACACGTCCGTCATCCACGCGGGCGCGCAGCCTGGCGCGCAGCGGCGGTGTCTCTGCCAGGTCCCGGCTGGTCACGCCGAGATCGGCACGTGGCGTCATCGTGCCGCGCACGTACGACACATCGCCCGAGAGGGAGAACGGCGCGCGCACGGTGAGTGAGGCGCTGGCTTCGAGGCCGCGTTGCCGCGCGTCGACGTTCACATACGAGCGGGCCGTCGTGTTCATCACCCCGGGCACCATCGCGACCCGGCGGGCGAGGTAGACCGCGACGTAGTCGTCGATGCGGTTCACGTAGGCGTTGGCGGTGACGGTGGCGCGCGGCCGCTGCAGGGTCATCGAGACGTCGAGACCGGTGTTGCGCGACGGCGCCAGGTCCGGATTGCCCACCCAGTCGGTGCCCATCCGCCTGAGGGCGAAGAACCGTTCGTTGGCTTCGGCGACCCGCGCGGTGTGCCCCAACGACGTGGCCAGCGTCAGACTCGAGGCCACCTGCCAGGCCAGCTTCACGCGGCCCGAGGGCAGCACGTCAGCCCGCGACGTGTCGTCGGTGGCGTGATACGCCGTGTAAAGCGCGAGGCCGGCTTTGGCGCGATCGGCGGCTGTGGCCACGCGGTCGAGGCGGGCGCCGACGTCGAGCGACACCCTCGTGCCGAGCGGACGCGCGTGTTCGATGAACACGCCCGCCGCGTCGATGTTCACGCCGGGAATCGAGAACTGCGGCGCGTAGGCGCCCATGCCGGCCATCATCGTCTCGGTGTTCCAGTTGCGCCGGTAGCCCTCACCGCCGATGGTCGTCGCGCCAAACGCCGCTTCCACCCGGCCGCCGGCCGTGAGCGTGGTCGCGTCGGTGCCCATCGAGTAGGCCCGCGGCGCCGTGGAGGACGAGGTGCGGTAGGCATCGGTCATCCAGTGATCCACGCGCGACCAGCTGGCCTGTGCCTTCACGCCCGTGAGCCGCCAGGCCGCCGGCGCCTGATAATTGAGGGCGGCGCGATCGGCGTTGTCGTAGATGGCGTCCATCAGCAGGTAGGGATACAGGATGTGATCGGTCTGCTGCCGGGTGTAGGAGGCCTCCAACTGGTGGCCGTCGGCCGGTGTCCACGCCGTGCGCCCCCAGGCCGTCGCGGCGCGGAAGGCGTCGCTGTCGGCCGCAGCCTCGCGATAGCCGGCGCCCGTCGTGAACCGTTCGCCCCGTCCGTCCTCATACGGCGCCGACTGCCGATAGGACGCGCCGCCGAGCACGGAGACGCGCGGTCCGCCATACGAGCCGGTGATCGCGGGGTTGACGAAGCCGAACGAGCCGAGGCCGAGCGACGTCGTCGCGTGCCAGCCCGTGTCCGGCCGCCGCGTCACGACGTTCACGACACCGCCCAGGCTGCCCTGATAGCGCACGTCGAACGGGCCCTTGCCGACGTCGACCCGCTCCACTTCCGAGAAATCCACGTGAAAGGCGGGTGGATCCATGTGGTTCGGACACGCGCCGTAGATGCGCTGCCCGTCGATGAGCACGTTGAGGTCACGGCTCTGCAGCCCGCGCAGCACGACGTCACTCGCGATGCCGCCCTTGCGCAGCTTCCACAGGCCGGCGTCGTCGGCCAGCAACTCGCCGACGTCGCGCGCCGGGCTTTCGCGCACCTCCGTGGCCTCGACGCTCTCGCGCGGAATCGCGCCCGACACCGTCACGACCTCGCGCACGCCCATCGGGTCGAGCACGACGGCGACCCGGGCGTCGTCGCCGGCGCCGATGACGACATCGGTGAGCACGCGCGGCATCAGCCCCGGGAAGTCGACACGCAGGGTGTAGCTGCCGGCCGGCAGCCGGTCGAGGATGAAGGCGCCGAGCGCGTCACTCGTGCCGCGGATCTCGCGGGCCGACGCGGCATCGACGAGCGTCAGGATGGCGTGCGGCAGGCGTGCGCCGTCAGCGGTGGCCACGGTGCCCGAGAGCCGGCCCGTGGGTGACTGCGCCGCGGCGGCCACAGCGGCAAGGAGCGTGAACACCACGCTCAGGCGAAACGTACGACAGGCGACAGACATGATCGACCCCTTCCACGAACAACGCCGCGAACGGCTGCGAGGTGGACCGCGCGCGGCGCCGGTGCGATGAGCACGCGTGGCGACGCGCCGCGGACAGCGGCTACGCGCGGCGGGTGGGAGGGTGGTCGACGGCGAGCGGGAATCCGCGGGCGGGCGCTGCGGTTGTCGGCGTGGCACACGGCCGGGCGATGGCCGCCGCGGCGGCGCACGCCTGTGTGTGCGGCAGCGTCGTGGGATCGGACTGCGACGTGACGACGGCCTGCGACGAATGGTCGCAGGGGCACGGCGCGCTGAAGCACGGCCCGTCGCCGTGCATTGCCGCCGCCATCGGACAAGGCTCAGGCGTCGTCTCGAGAAGGGACCACGCCTCCGCGAGCGGCGCCGTAGTGAGGATCACGACGAGCACGAACGCCTTGAGCCGCATGTCACGGCAGACGCAGTCTGCGTGCCAGTGCGGCGAGTGCTGAATCGCAGGGGAATTAGCGTGAGCCGGCGTGGCGTCCGGCTCGCGCGGACGGTGTGGCGGGGAATCTCCCCGTGCGGGCGCTATTTCTTCTGCAGCACCGGGTGCACGTAAGGCTTCAGCACGCGGTCCGGATCGGGACGCACGGTGAGGTAGTCGACGTGGTCGGGGATCTCCACCCAGCCGTGCGCGACGCCGGCGGGGATGATGATGATATCGCCCACGTTGACGACGCGCTGCACCACGCCCTCGCCCACGATGGCGCCGCTGCACGACGGCCCGTTGAGCGTGGTCGTAACCGGGCTGTCGGGCGCGGACTTGCGGCCACCGGCGATCTGCCCGCCGGTCACGAGCGTGCCCGAGCCCGAGACGATGATGTAGGTCTCGGTCTGGTGGTCGTGCGAGATGCCGGTGCCGTTCTTCGAGCCCGCGGCAGCGGACGCCGGCAGTCCGCAGGGCGCAGGCGCGGCGCCACTCGCGGGCGCGGCGGCGGGCGCGGCTCCAGGCGCGGCCGGTACCAGCTTGCCGCGGTGCACGATGCCCACCGCTTCGTTCAGCTTGCCGATGTCGACGCTTACGATCTGCCGGTCCACGCCCGGCAGCGCGTTGACCTTCTTCACGTCGGCGTCGGTGATGTAGGTGGCGGCCTTCGGGCCCATGTTCTCGACCTGGGCGGCGGCGTGCGTGGCGGTGAACGTGAGGGCGGCGAGCGCGAGTGGAACCGTGACGGGCTTCATGCGGCGGACCTCCGGGCGCCACTATACGCCTCAGCCCGGCGGCGTGGATTGTTACAATGCGCGCATGGAGCACTCGCGCGTGCTGGCCGAGCGGCTCATGGTCGCGGCCGACCTCTGGGAGGCCGGCGTCGCGATTCGACGACAGTCCATCCGCCGGGAACATCCGCACGCGTCGGAGGCCGACGTCTCCCGCGTCGTGGGTGAGTGGCTGCAGCGGCGCCCCGGCGCGGAGGCCGGGGACGGCCCGCAGCAGCGGTCGTGAGCGTCACGCCACCGCCGCGCCTGCTGCGCGCGCCGCAGCGGATCGGCGATGTTGTCAACGGCCGGCGCTGCCCATGGGCCGTCGTGGGCGGACTGGCCGTCTCGAAACGCGTGGAACCGCGTTTCACCCGCGACGGCTGGTCACCTCGTTCGCGATGAAGGCGTTGTCCCGTCTCGCCCAGCCGGCTGCAGGACGAATCGATCTCCGGGGGCTCATCGCCAATCTGACACCCGGCGAGCGCCAGCGGGCCCTTGACGCCGCCACGCGGATCGAGGCGGTCGGGGCGAATCGAGGCCGAGCCCTTCGCGCCGACTTCGAGCGCCGCCTGCCCGCGCCGTGACCCACGTCACGCGGCGGGGCACCGGCAAGCCGGGCACGTGCCGACTGGCGAGTCCGGCACGGCCGGCGGTGGTCACATGACGCGGCGTGGCACCGGCAGGTCGAGTAGGTACGGCGTGGCGCGCAGTTCGCGGCTGAGCCGCGCGTGCCGCACGCGCCACGATTCGAAGTGCCGGCCCAGCGTGTCGAGGAACTGCGCGCGCTTCACGTCTGCTTCCTGGCGGGCGGCGCGGAAGTAGAACCCGGCGCCGAGCCGCGCGTACCAGCCCACGTTGTGGCGGTGTTTCATCTGGTCCTCGAAGAAGCCGGCCATGAGCAGGCAGTGGGATCCGGCCGTTTCGAGCAACTCGGCATCGAGCGGCGCGTCGGCAGCGCCAACGAAATGGTCGAACACGGCGCCGAGCGCCGGCGGCGTCGGGAACTCCAGGTCCGAGTGCGTGGAGACCTGCGCGTAGTGCGCCAGCACACTGGCGTTGTAGAGCAGTTCCCCGCGGTCGACATCGGCTTCGGAGACGTCCTTGAGTCCGAGGAAGAAGAACTCGAGCGTCTTGCGTTCATCGACGGCGAGCAGTTCTCGAAGTGGCCCCATGGTGTTGCCCTCCCGCCAGCCGGTGTCGGCTGTGCACGGGAAAGAGCAACTCGCATGCCACGGTGGCCCGGCCACGTCTGGCGTGAATTTCGCCGGCCGCCGTCCGACCCGCAGGACAGTTGTTGGCAGGCCGGCGGGCACTGACGTTCCGTGACCACGGCCGCAGCCGGCCAGTGTAGGCTTACAGCCGCTTTCGAGGAGCCTTCCGCATGAACCTTCGAGTGTTGTTGAGTGTCCCGGTCGTCACGGTGCTGCTGGGGATGACGGCGCTGGCCCAGCGTCCCGCGAACGCGCCCGCCACCGGGCCCGGCGGCACGCCGCCCGACACGGTGTTCCTCGAGGAACTCACCTGGGCCGAAACGCGCGACCTCGTGAAGGGCGGCTGGACGTCGGTCATCATCGGCACGGCCGGTACCGAGCAGAAGGGCCCCCACATGGTCGACGGCGAACACAAGTTCGTCATGACCTATACCGCCGACAAGATCGCGCGGGCCCTCGGCAAGACCCTCGTCGCGCCGGTCGTCACCTACGTGCCAGAGGGCTCCTGGGATCCGCCCACCGGCCACATGGGCAAGCCCGGCACGATCACGCTGCCGGAAGACCGGTTCGTCGAGCTGCTCGTGAGCGCCGGGCGCAGCCTCAAGGCCGGCGGCTTCACCACGGTCATCTTCCTCGGCGAGTCGGGCGGCAACCGCACCGGCATGCGCACGGCAGCCGAGAAGCTGAACGCGCTCTGGGCCGGCAGCGCCAAGGCGCTGTGGGTGGACGACTACTACACGAAGGCGCACGCCGATCAGGAAGTGTGGGCGGCGAAGTTCCTCGGCGTGCCGCCGGCGCAGGTCGGCAATCACGCCAACATCCTCGACACGTCGGAGCTGCTCTTCGTGGCGCCGCAGCACATCCGCACCGATCGCCTCGTCGGGAACGACTACGAGAACAACGGCGTGAGCGGCGTGAACCAGTCGAAGGCCTCGCCACAGGTGGGCCGCGAACTGCTGCAGATCAAGATCGACCTCGCGCTCGCGCAGGCCCGCCGCATGCTGAGCGGCGCCGAACCGCCCGTGCCCGCCGCGCCGGTGGCCGGTGGCGGCCGTGGCGGCGCGGGACGTCCCGGCGGCGCGCCGCGCGCCGCGGCTCCGGCCGGTCCGATTCGTCCCACGATGGAGACCGCGCCCGCCGGCAAGACGCCCACGCGTCCGCCCGACACCGTCTTCATCGACGAACTCACCTGGGAAGAGACCCGCGATCTGATGAAGGCGGGGAAGACGACGGTCATCGTGCCCACCGGCGGCACCGAGAAGAACGGCTACCACATGGTGCTCGGCAAACATAACTACGTGGTGTCGTTCGCCGCCAACCAGATGGCGCGGAAACTCGGCAACACGCTCGTGGCACCGGTCATCCAGTACGTGCCCGAAGGCGATCCGGATCGCCAGGGCCCCGGCTCGATCTCGCTGCCGTCGCCGGCCTACGACCAGCTCCTCGACGCCGCCGCGCGCAGTCTCAAGGCGCACGGCTTCAGGGAGATCCTCTTCATCGGCGACAGCGGCGGCAACCAGGCCGGCATGGTGGCGGTGGCCAAAGCGCTCAACGAGGAGTGGAAGGACGCCGGCACGAAGGTGTTCGCGCTCACCGACTACTACGAGCAGGGCCGCGTGCACTACCGGGCGTGGATGGAGGCGCAGTTCGGCTACGAAGACGCACTCATCGGCAGCCACGCCGGCATCAGCGACACCTCGCAGATGCTCCACGTCTACCCGGCCGGCATCCGCGCCGACCGCATCATGCCGTGGGGCGGCCCGGCCGATTCCGGCGTCACCGGCAACCCGGCGCTCTCCACGGCCGACATCGGCCGGATGGGCATTGCCTACAAGGTGAACGCCGGAATCAACCAGTACAGGCTCATCAAGAACCCGCCGCCCCAGCGTGGTGGCGGACGTCCGGCGGCACAATAGCCGCCACTGGGCGCCTGGCGGCGTCCGGCCAGATGTCATCGATTGTCTTGCCGGCCGCGGGCCTTTCACTGCCCCGCGGCGCGGCGCTATGATCGCAGGCGCCCGGGGCCGTGCTCCGGACGATGTCCATGTCCGACTTCCGTCAGGAGTCCCTATGAAGCGTGTGGTTCTTCGCACCGCCCCCGCAGCCCTGCTCATCGCTGCGATGGCCGTGCTGATGCCGCGGGTCTCGGGCCAGAGCACCGGTCAGCCGAGCACCAGGAACGGCGAATGGCCCATGTACACGGCCGACCTCGCGGGCAGCAAGTACTCGCCGCTCGATCAGGTCAACGCCACCAATTTCAGCAAGCTCGAAGTGGCCTGGCGCTTCAAGACCGACAACCTCGGTCCGCGCCCGGAAACCAAGCTCGAAGGCACGCCCATCATGGTGAAGGGCATGCTCTACGCCACGGCCGGCACGCGCCGCGCGGTGGTGGCCCTCGACCCCCGCACGGGCGAGCAGAAGTGGATGTACTCGATGGACGAGGGCGAGCGCGCCACGCGCTGGGCGCCGCGTCAGCTCTCGGGCCGCGGCCTGTCCTACTGGACCGACGGCAAGGGCGATGAGCGCATCCAGTACGTGACGACCGGCTACCGCCTGGTCTCGCTCAACGCCAAGACCGGCCAGCCCACGCCCGGCTTCGGCACCAACGGCGTCGTCGACCTGAAGGTCGGCATCATGATCAACGGCAAGCAGGCCGACCTCGAGAAGTCGGAAATCGGCCTGCACTCGACGCCCACCGTCGTCGGCGATCTCATCATCGTCGGCTCGTCGATGTTCGAAGGTCTCGGCTACACCTACAGCACCAACGTCAAGGGCAACGTCCGCGCGTTCGACGTGCGCACCGGCAAGAAGGTGTGGCAGTTCGACACGATGCCTGGCCCCGGCGAGAAGTACCACGAGACGTGGGAGAACGG
>JAEUQR010000077.1 GCA_016789705.1 Acidobacteriota bacterium | reverse complement strand
GACGGCAAGAAGATCCTGTGGCGGCGCTTCGACGAACAGGGCCTCATCGCCGACGTCTGGACGATGAACCTCGACGGCACCGACAAGAAGCAGATCACCAACTTCAAGGCGATGAGCTGGGCGCCCTACATGCATGTCTCGGGCGAGTACATCCTCTTTGCGTCGAACAAGCTGGGCTTCGAGAATTTCGAGGTGTTCATGGTGGACGCCGCCGGCACGAAGGAGCCGGTACGCGTGACCTACTCGGACGGATTCGACGGGCTGCCCGTGCCCTCGCCGGACGGCAGGCAGATCGCCTTCACGTCGGCGCGTTCGGGCGGCGGCGCCGGGCAGATCTTCCTGGCGCAGTGGAACCACGAGGCGGCGCTCAAGGCCATCAAGGCCGCGCCGCCGCGCAAGAACTGAGGACGTCATGACCCGCGCACTAGTCCGCATAAGTCTCGTTGTCACACTCGTCGCGCCGGCCGTCGCCCTCGCACAATCCGCGGCACCGGCGGCCTCGAAGACCCGCGCCGATGTCACGGTGCTGGCCTCTGATCGCCTGGCCGGACGTCAGGCCGGATCGGAGGGTGCGAAACTCGCCGCCGATCATCTGGTGGCCGAGCTGAAGAAGATGGGCGCGCAGCCGCTGCCCGGGCAGAAGGACTTCCGCCTGCCCTTCAGCTTCACGGCCGGCGTGAAGGACGGCGGCACGACGCTCGCGGTCGCGTCCACGGCGTTCCGCGCCACCGCCGACGTGCAGGCACTGTCGTTCTCGGACAACGCCGAAGCCAGCGGCGAGGTCGTGTTCGCCGGCTACGGCCTGGTCGTGCCCGACTCGCAGAACTTCGGCTACGACAGCTACGCCACGCTCGACGTGAAGGATAAGGTCGTCGTTGTGTTCCGCTACTTCCCCGAGGATGCGGATCAGAAGACACGGCAGATCCTGTCGCGCTACGCCGACCTGCGCTACAAGGCGATGCAGGCGCGGCAGCGCGGGGCGAAGGCCCTGCTCGTCGTGACCGGTCCGCGGTCACCGAACGCCGGGCAGACCATTCCGATGAGTTTCGACACGGCGCTCGCCGGTTCGGGCATCGTCGCCGCGAGCGTGTCCGACGCGGCCGCGAAGGCCCTCTTCGCCGGCGTGAGGGACAAGACGCTCGAGGAGATCCAGAAGTCGTTCGATTCGGGCAATCCGCACACGGCCGGCTTCGCGCTGCCGGGCGTGACCGCCACGGTGAAGACCGCCGTGGTGCGCGAGAAGCAGGAAGGCTTCAATGTGGTGGGTTACCTGCCGGCGACGGCGCGCATCGCGCTTCCGAAGCCATGGGTGGCGCTCGGCGCGCACTACGATCACCTCGGGCGCGGCAGCCACGGCAACTCGCTCGCCACGAAGGAGGACGCCGGCAAGATCCACTACGGCGCCGACGACAATGCCTCGGGCACGGCCGCCGTGCTCGCCGCCGGGCGCGAACTGGCGAAGAAGCGGACGCGCAGCCGGCACGTGATGCTCGGCTTCTGGTCTGCCGAAGAAATCGGCCTCATCGGCTCCAACGCGTTCGTCACGACGCCGCCGGTGCCGAACGACCAGCTCGCCGGCTACTTCAACTTCGACATGGTGGGCCGCATGCAGGACAACAAGCTCACCGTGCAGGCGGTGGGCTCGAGTCCGGGCTGGCGTCCGCTCATCGAACGCGCCAACGTGGCCGCCGGCTTCGACCTTGTGCTGCAGGACGATCCCTACCAGCCGACCGACGTCGCGAGCTTCAACCAGGCGAGCGTGCCTAGCCTTGCCTTCTTCACCGGCACGCACATCGACTACCACAAGCCGTCGGATACCGCCGACAAGATCAACTACGAAGACCTCGACCGCGTGGTGGACTTCGCCGTCGCGCTCGCCAGCCGCGTCGGCGACCAGCCCGACACGCTCGCCTTCGCCAAGGTCGAACAGGCGCAGCAGTCGGGCGGCGGCCGCGCCGGCGTGCGCATCTTCACCGGCACGATTCCCGACTACGCGACCGACGTGAAGGGGCTGCTGCTCGGCGGCGTCATCGGCGGCGGTCCGGCGGAACAGGCCGGCCTGCAGAAGGGCGACGTCATCGTGCAGATCGGCGAGCAGACCATCGCCAACATCTACGACTACACCTACGCGCTCGAAGCGCTCAAGGTGAACGTGGCCGTGAAGCTCGTCTACATGCGCGGCACCGAGCGCCGGGAAACGACGCTCACGCCGTCGGCGCGCAAGTAGCCACATGCCGCTCGCGCCCCTCTCGGGTGAATTCGTGAGCGTGGGCCGCGCCGAGGCCTTCGGCCCGGGCGGCCACTTCGTGAAGGTCGAGGGGCGCCACGTGGCGCTCTTCCGCCTGGACGACGGCTTCCACGCCATCGACAACCTGTGTCTGCACCATGCGGGACCGCTCTGCGAAGGCGAGATCGACGCCCACGACGAAGTGACCTGCCCCTGGCACGGCTGGAGCTACGACATCCGCACCGGGCGGCTCGCGCAGGACCCGAACAACGGCGTCACCCGCCACGACGTGCGGGTCGTGGACGGCGACGTGCAGGTGCGCGTGAACCCCTGACCGGCCGGGTCGGGCCTGTGCTACGCTCCCGCGTCATGGCCTCATCCTTCCTTGCACGTCTCCTCGCGGCCGCGGGCGCCATCGCCCTGACCTCCTCGCTGGTGCTGGCGCAGGCCGGCGTGGCGGGCCGCTGGACCCTCGACGTCGACAGCCCGCAGGGCGCCACGAAAGCAGATCTGGTGCTGGCCGTTGATGGCGAGACCGTCACTGGGACCCTCGGCAGTGACATGGGCGAATCGAAGTTCACCGGCACCGTCAAGGACGGCACGGTCACCTTCACGTTCGACATCGCCGGTCCGCAGGGCCCGATGACCATCACGACCAAGGCCGCCATCACCGGCGACGAGATGAAGGGCGAGATGGACTACGGCATGGGCGTGGCGCCCTTTACGGGCAAACGCGCCGAGCAGTAGAGGCCGCGGTGAAACGGCCACACTTCGGTGTGGTCGCATCGCCACAGCCTTCCCCCCGTAGCTCGCGAATCGCCGGCCAATCAGGCCGGGTGCGCGGGCCCGGCAATTGCACGAGTGCGAAGGCATCCCGCCCCCTCCGCGGAGGTACTCGATGTCCCGTCTTCGTGTCACGCCAATCGCCCTGTGTGTCCTGCTCGC
This sequence comes from Acidobacteriota bacterium, assembly GCA_016789705.1. GTDB lineage: Bacteria > Acidobacteriota > Vicinamibacteria > Vicinamibacterales > UBA2999 > CADEFD01. The sequence goes on along the minus strand of JAEUQR010000077.1, from coordinate 34,824 downwards.
GGTGCCCGCGCAGGCGCAGGAGCGCATCGAGCTCCTCACCTTCGTCAACAACCAGACCCGCATGGTGGAGGTCGACGCCAGCGTCGCCGGCTTCGGCGCTGTGCGGGCGGTGACGCCGTTGCCCAACGGTGTCGAGCCCACTGGATCGTTCCTGCGGCCGGCAGGTGAGATCCTCGCTGTCGCCGGTGGGCGCTACGTTGCCTGGACCACGTTCGGGACTCTCGCGGCATTCGACCGCCGCACGCGCACCCTGATCGATGCCAGCAGCCTCCTGCCCAGAACGTTCGGGGTGATGCGCCTCGGCAACGTGAAGGTCGTCGAACGTGACTCGCATCGCCCGCGGCTCTTCGTGACCGGCTTCTTCGGCCCTTTCGCCAATGAGGTATGGGCCATCGACCTGGAGGGACGGCCGGCCGTGCAACTCGGCGCCACGCAGCTTGGCGGGCTGGAAGCCGCCTACGCTGCCGAGACCGACGAGCTCTTCTACCTCGACGCCGCGTTCGAGAACGGCGCGCGCGTCACCTGGGTCGTGGCCGTGAACGCCACGACCGGTCAGGAGCTGCGCCGGTGGAAGCGATCGGGGGTCATCAGCGCGATCCGCACCGATGCGAGTGGCCGGATCGTGTGGGTCGATCACGGCGTTCTCGAGGCGATCGACGCCACGACCGGCGTGACCCTTGCGACCGCCGATCAGTTCTCGGCCGCCAATACGATCGTGGACGCCGCGCGGCAGTTGCTGCTCGTGCGCCAGGGCGACTTCCTCGTGGCCGTCGACCCTCTGTTGCTCACCGAGATCGGCCGCACGCGCATCGCGTTCATGCCGCCCGACAACGGCATGTCGCGCACGGCGCAGAGCCTGCCGGGGCGCTGGATGACTGGCGCCTACACGGTGCGCACCGAAACACGCCAAACCGTCGTCAGTATCGGGCGCACCGGGAGCAATGACGTGCTCGAGTTCACGTGCAACGCCATCACGGTGGACGCGCTGCATCCGAACGGTGCACGTCGTGAATCCGCCGACGTGCTGGCCAGGCTCGGCCCCGGCGGCGGCATGATCGGCTCTCGCTTGTCTCCCCTGACATGCCGGGCGCACGCCGTGCTCGTTCGCTCACCGTTCGCCCCCACGGCCGTCACGTCCACCATCACGGGCAGCACCGTCCAGATCGCCTGGACGGATCCGGGCGACACGACGGAGTTCGAGCTGGAGTTCGGCTTCGCACCTGGTCAGCGCGCCGGATCGGTACGCCTTGGACGCACCACCACCATCGCGATACCGGGCGTGCCGCCGGGTGTGTACTACGTGCGCGTGAAGGCCATCAACGAAGTCGGGCCGAGTCCGGTGTCGGCGGATGTGCGCGTCGTCGTGCCGTAGGCCGGCGCCCCGCCGCAGCCCTCGCGGCTAGATCGAGATGCCCACGGTGAGCGCCGCGCCGTAACCGGCCGCGGTGCTGCCAGTCACCGTCGCCATCTCGGTGGACGTGCCATCCGAGAACACATTGTCACGCGCGTTGGTCGTGGTGTTCTGTCCCTTCGGCGCGTAGACACCCTGCGCGTAGACCTGCGACGAGACGTCTTCCGGAAACGCCATCTGTGTGGACTTGACGCGCTGGCCGTTCACGAGGACGTCGACGTGGATGTGCGTGGCCCGGCCCTGATACCAGCCCGGGTAGATCGTGGTGAACGAACACTGCCCAGACGCATTCGTGACCTGCAGGCCGCGAAGAAACGTCTGGCCGCGCCCGTCGAAGTTCCCCTGCGCGTATTCCGAGTAGCGGCCCTCGGCATCACACTGCCAGATTTCGACCGATGCGTTGCCCACCGGCGCGCACGCATTTCGCACGTTTACCACGGTGAAGTTCACGGTGAGCACGGTGCCGGTGCGGCCTTCGCGGATGTCCTGCCGGTAGAAGGCCTGGTTGTTCGCCATGCCGGTGATGTCGGGGTACGGCCCGCGGGTTTCGGTGGCGGACTCGACACACTGCGACGACGTGCCGCCGGTGGTCGTGGTGGTCGTGCCGGTGCTGGTGGACGACGTGGGCGTGGAGGGGTCGGACGAGCACCCGAGGGCGGCGCCGAGCGGCGCGGTCACGAAAGCCGCGCCCAGCGTGCGCAGGGCGTTGCGGCGGTGGCGATTCGGTGGCGTGGACATGCGGTGCCTCCTCAGCAAGTTGCTTGCCGCCAGCCCGACCAGAGGAATTCCAGCGATTTTCGCCGACCAAGGGTGCGGGCTGTCCTGCCCGCCGGCCGCGGCTGTGCTCTCCCGGTGACGCGCGTCAGTAGCCGGCCAGCAGCCGTGCCGCCTGCAGGATCTCGGCCTCGCTCACGAGGTACTGCTCCTCGAGCGGCGGCGCATACGGCACCGGCGTGTCGAGCGCACCCAGCACACGCACTGGCGCGTCGAGCCACTCGAAGGCTTCCTCCTGGACGATGGCGGCGATGCTCTCGCCGATGCCACCCGTGCGCGCGTCTTCGTGCACCACGAGCACGCGCCCGCAATGTCGCGCCACCGCCAGCACCGACGCGCGATCGAGCGGCGCGAGCGTCCGCAGATCGAGCACCGACGCCTCGACGCCGTCGGCCGCGAGCGTGTCGGCCACACGCAGACACTCGTGCACGTAGGCGCCGTAAGAGATGATCGCCAGGTGAGATCCGGCGCGGCGCAGCGCCGCCACGCCAATCGGCGTGGGCGCCGGCGCGGCCTCGTCGAACCCCTGCCGAATCCGCGGATCGCGGTAGAGCGCGATGTGTTCGTAGAAGAGCACCGGATCCGGATCGGCCACCGCCGCCGCGAGCAATCCGCGTGCGTCTTCCGGTGTGGACGGCACGACGATCTTGAGACCCGGCGTGCGATAGAACCACGCCTCGGTGTTCTGGCTGTGGTACGGACCGCCCGACCGCAGGCCGCCCCACGGCATCCGCACTACCATCGGCACGCCGGCGCCCCAGCGGTAGCGGATCTTCGCCGCGTTGTTCACGAGCTGATTGAAGCCCGTCGCCACGAAGTCGTTGAACTGCATCTCGCCGATCGGCCGTTCACCCGCCAGCGCCGCGCCCACACACACGCCGAGCACCGCGCCCTCGGCGAGCGTCGAGTTGACGAGACGGTCGCCGAACTCCTCGACGAGCGGCTTCAGCAGCAGGAACGCGTTGCCGTAGGGGCCAGCGACGTCCTGCCCGAAGACGAACGCCCGCGGATCGGCGCGCAGGGCGTCGCCCACGCCGAGCATGATGCCGTCGAGGAACGTGCGGCCCTTTGCGTCCATGGGCCGGCCCGGTTCGAGTGGCGGCAACGGCGGCGGATCGATGCCCGCCGTGCGGCGCGCCGGGTCGAGCACCTCGATGCGCGTGCGCGGCGCTTCGTTCGCGAACACGCCCACACCGGCCGACTGGGGGTCGGGCCACGCTTCATCGACCACGCGCTTCGCCTGCGCCTCGACGAGCGTCTCCGCCCACTTCTGCAGCCGCCCGAGTTCGCCGCCGTTGATGACGCGCTCGGCTTCGAGCCGCGCCGCGTAGCGCGCGATCGGGTCGCGGGCGGCCCAGAATTCGTACAAGTCGGGATCGACGTAGCCGCCTGGCTGCGGGTCCGGATAGTCCCACGAGGGCGGCATCTCCCTGCCCAGGTAGAGCATGTCGTCGTGATGGGCGTGCCCGCACATCCGCATCGCCACGAGTTCGATGAGTGAGGGCCCGGCGCCGCTGCGCGCGCGCTCGGCAGCCCACGCGAAGGCTCCCGCCACCGCGTCCGCGTCGGTGCCGTCGATGGTCACGCCCGGGATGCCGTAGCCGACGGCCTTGTCGGCGAAGACACGCGCCGCGGTATTCCCCGCGACCGGTGTCGAGAGCGCCGTCTGGTTGTTCTGCACGCAGAAGATCGCCGGCAACTTCGCCACCGCGCAGGTGTTGATCGCTTCGTGCCACTCGCCGAGCGAACTGCCGCCGTCGCCGATGAACGACACGGCCACACGGCCGCTCTTCTGGCGCGCGAAGGCCATCGCCATGCCGGTCATGGTCATCGTGCCGATGCCGAGCGGCGCCGCCGCCGGCAGCACGCCCCACGAGAAGTCGCCGGTGTGCAGGTCCTTGCCGTGCAGGGGCGGCCCACCCTTACCCACCTGCGCGCGAAGGATCATCGCCACGGCGTCATCATCACCGTGCATCGCCAGCGTGAAGCCGAGGTCCCGAATCATCGGCGCGGCGACGTCCCCCGTCCATACGCCATCCGCACCGCGGTACTTCTTGCCGCGCTTCAGGCGCAGCGCCCCGGCGTAGATGGCCTCCTGGCCGAGCGACCGGAAGCCCTTCCCCGGGAACGTCTTCATCCCCCAGCGAACCTCGCCGCCCAGATAGAGCTGCTTCAGCCGGTTGTCGACCGCGCGGGTCAGACACATCCCGCGCAGGATCTCCTTGCGCTCGTCGTTCGTGATCGAAGCGCTCAGCGCCTCGCGCCGCAGCCAGCCGTCGCAGGCCTCGGCGATCTGCGCGCGCGCCTGCTCGAGCCTTCGGATGCCCGAGACTCCCGGCGTCGTCTCGTCGAGCGCCTCGCCGCCCGAGAGCTCGCGATACAGCCGGCTCGCCAGCTCGCGCCTGAACACCGGCCGCAAGGCTTCGAGCCCGGCCTTGTCGCGCGGCTTCAGCTTGCCGCCACCCGTCGCCTCGAACACCTCCAGCGCCATGCGCAGCACCGCGGGATGCTGCTCGGCCACGAAGGCGCCGAATCGAGAGGCGAGGGAGGGAGGACCGAAGGCGGGCGAGAAACGTGCCATGTGCGCTCGATTGTACGGCCTCGCGACCCGGCGTGCGGGCGCCGCGGGCGTACAAACGAACAGGGAGCCGAGGCGACGCTCGACTCCCTGTCCCGGTTCGCGCGGAAGAACGTGGCTCGCGTGCTACTGCTGCGTCGCCGTGCCCGGACGCACGGTGGGATACGAGTAGCCGAACTGCGCCTTCATCTGATCAAGGTAGGTCTTGTACTTCGTGTTGTCGAAGTAGTACTTCTTCATCTCGGCCCGGTAGCGATCCATGATGCCCTTGTTCAGGTGAATCGCGGGCTGATCCTGCGGGCGGATGAGCGGCGTGTACTTGTGGTTCTTCGTCTGCACGTTCACGAAGTAGTCCTTCGCGCCCTGCACGAGCTCGGGCCGCATCATGAACTCGAGCAGCGTCATCGCCTGCGCCTTGGCGCCGGCGTTCACGCCCTTGTGGGCGATCGGCGTCGCCATCGGAATGGCATTGGCCCAGTTGTGGCCGGGGCCGGCCTGAAAGTTCGCGGGGAACGAGAGCGACACGGTGGGCACCGTCCACGAGATGTCGCCGATGTCATCCGAGCCACCGCCGCGCTTGTCTTCGTCGGGCATCGACTCGCGGCCGCGCAGCGCCGGAATCTGCGTGGCGAGGCCCACGACGGGCACGTTCAGTTCCTTCTGCGTCGCCTTCGCCAGCGTGAGATCCGCCTCGCTCCACGTGGGCAGGCCCACCTGCTGGATGTTGGCGTGCAGCGTCTCGGCCATCGTGCGGTTCATGTGCGACGGCCACGCCGAGCCCAGCACGCGCGAGGTGAACGTCGTGTTGGTCATGAGCGCGGCGCCCTGGGCCATCTTGTCGGCGACGTCCCACAGGTTCTTGATGTTCTCGTAGTTGGTCTCGCGCAGGTAGTACCAGACGCCGGCGTTGCGCGGCACGACGTTCGGCTGGTCGCCGCCGTTGTTGATGACGTAGTGCGAGCGCTGCTGCAGGCGGAGATGTTCGCGCCGGTAGTTCCAGCCCACGTTCATGAGCTCCACCGCGTCGAGGGCGCTCCGGCCGCGCCACGGCGCGCCGGCGCTGTGCGCGGTCTCGCCCTCGAACAGGTACTCGAGCGAGATCATGCCGTTGCCGCCGCCGTCACCCCAGCTCGTCGAGAGGTTCGAACCGACGTGGTTGTACATCACGAGGTCCACGTCCTTGAACATGCCGGCACGCACGTAGTACGCCTTGGTGCCGAGCTGCTCTTCGGCGATGCCGGGCCAGATCACGATCGTGCCGGGCAGCTTCTCGCGCTCCATGATGCGCTTGACCGCGATCGCCGCCACGATGTTGAGGGGCGTGCCGGAGTTGTGCCCCTCGCCGTGGCCGGGCGCGCCCTCGACGATCTGATCGCGGAACGTGACGCCGGGCTTCTGCGACGCCTGCGGGATGCAGTCGACGTCCGAGCCGAGCGCGATGACCGGCTTGCCGCTGCCCCACTTGGCCACCCACGCCGTGGGAATGCCGGCCACGCCGGTCTCGATGCTGAAGCCGTTCTCCTTCAGCACCCCCGTCAGGTACTTCGTGGTCTCGACTTCCTGGAAGCCGAGCTCGCCGTAGCTGAAGACCATGTCGGTCATCACCTGGCCGAAGTCGTACATCGCCGGCGAGCCGACGTCAGCCAGCACCTGCTGCTTCAGCGTCGCCACGCGCGGGTCGACCTTCGCCGCGGCCGCCGCCGGGGCCGGAGCCGGCTTGCCCGCGGGCGCCTGCGCGGCGCGCTGGCCGGCCTGCGGCACCGCCGCCGCAATTGCCACGGCACACCCGGTGGCCACGAACCAGAGCACTGCTTTGCGCGTCATTCCAACCTCCTGGAGCCGCTCCGGACGCCCCGCCGCACAGGCGGACCGCGCCCGGAGACTGGCGGATTATGGCACCGATGCCGGGCGGCGGCGACGGCCGCGATGTCGCACCATTCACCGGACGATTTCGTGCATTCACCAGCGAATAGCCCCCGCTGGTGAGGCGGACGCGCGAAGCCGCCGCCCGGCGAGGTCTACAATTCCAGGGGTGGGGCCCTACAACCCGGCGGAACTGCTGAACCTGGTCGGGTTCATCACCGGCGCCGCGCTCTGCGCGATGCTGCTCGGGCTCGTTCACCGCGGCCGCGCCTCGGCCGACCGCAGCGACCGCCTGCCGTTCCTCACGGCCCTGCTCGGCCTGGTCTGGAACCTCGGTGAACTCGGTGACTACGTCCTCAGCCGCACGGCCAGCACGGGCCCCGAGTCGTGGCTGAGCGGCCTGTCGTTCGCGGCCCTGGCCACGCTGGCCGCGGTGGTGGTGCACTCGGTCGCCCGCGACGTGCGCGGCGGCCGCTACCTCATCGCCGTCGCCTACGGCTGCAGCGCCGCGGCCACCGTGCTGCAACTGCGCACGCTGGCTTCGGGCGATCAGCAGCCGTCGGCCCTCGCCTTTACGATTCTCACCGTGGCCTTCGGCGCGTTGGTCGTGCCGCTCGCGGTGCTGACGCGCAGCCAGACGAACGGGCGGCGCGCGCTGTGGATGCTGGCGCTCGCGCTCTTCGCCGTGTCGGCCAATCACCTCGGGCATTTCCACGACGATGCCGGCGGCTGGATGGCGGAACTCGTCGGCCATCACGCCGTACTGCCGCTCGCCTTCGCGATCCTCTATCAGGAGTATCGCTTCGCGCTCGCGGACCTGTTCCTGAAACAGGCGCTGACCCTGCTGGCCGTGGTGGCCATCGCCATGACGCTCTACAGCGCGGTGAGCGCGGTGCCGGCCGGGCCGTTCGCCGTGGCGCTGCTGCTCGCCTGCTGGGTGTTGACGGCGGTGCTCTACCCGGCGCTGCGCCGCGCCATCACGTCGTTCGTGGACTCCACGCTGCTCGGGCGCCGCAACTTCGTCGAGCTGCGGGCCGCGCTCGCCGCGACGCTGCAGACCTGCGACACCGTGGAAGCGGTGCTCGATCGCACCTCCGACGCGATGGCGACCGCCATGAACGCCGAACGCGTGTGGTGGGTGGCCGACGGCGCCGCCGCGGCGCCGGCCGACCATGTGACGACCGACGTCGCCGTGCCCACGACCGAGCCGCCGCGTGTCGCCCTGCGTGTGGGCGCGCTCGTCGGCGGCCGGCGGCTGCTCTCGGACGACCGCGCGTTCCTCGACCAGGCGGCGCTGCTGGCGGCGCGGCGCATCGACGCCGTGCGCCTCAGCCTGGAGCGCTTCGACCAGCGGCTGCGCGAGGAAGAGATCGAGCGCCTGGCGGCCGAAGCGGAACTGCGCGCGCTGCGGGCGCAGATCAATCCGCACTTCCTCTTCAACGCGCTGACGACGATCGGCTACCTCATCGAGTCGGCGCCACCGCGGGCGCTGAAGACACTGCTGCGCCTGACGTCGCTCCTGCGCAGCGTGCTCAAGTCCGACGGGGAGATGACCACGCTCGGCCGCGAGATCGAGCTCGTGGAACATTACCTCGACATCGAGCGCGAGCGCTTCGAAGAGCGCCTGCAGGTGCAGGTGGACGTGCCGGAACAGCTGCGTCCGCTGGCCGTGCCCTGCCTCATCGTGCAGCCGCTCGTCGAGAACGCAGTGAAACACGGCATCGCACGATCGATTCGGGGGGGTCAGGTGGTCGTGCGGGCAAGGCTCGAAGGCAGCCCGCCCGGCCAGGTGTTGCGGCTGACCGTGGACAACACCGGCGCGCCGCTCGCCGACGACCTCGACGGCCGCTCGGCCCGCGTCGGCCTGAACAACGTGGAGCGCCGCCTGGCCGGGCACTACGGGCCGCGCGCCTCTCTGTCACTCTCGACCGTGGCGGGCGTGACGCGCGCCGAAGTACGGGTGCCGTGCGCGGCCACGCTCACCACCACCGGCCCGCAGACCACGCGCGCGGCGGGATAACCAGACATGGCTGCTCTCAGAGTGCTCATCGCCGACGACGAACGTCCGGCGCGCAAGTTCCTCGCCAACCTGCTGGCCGCGCTGCCGGACGTCGATCTCGTGGGCGAGGCGTCGAACGGCAAGGAGGCCGTGGAGCTCATCGAACAACTGCGGCCGGATGTGGCGCTGCTGGACCTGCAGATGCCGGAGCTCGGCGGGCTCGACGCGGCGCGGCTGGTCTCGGCCGGCGCCACGCCGGCCATCGCGTTCGTGACGGCGTTCGACGAATTCGCCGTGCAGGCCTTCGAGTTGAACGCGGTGGACTACCTGCTGAAGCCGGTCGAGAAGGATCGGCTGAAGGCCACGATCGACCGCGCCCGCGCCCGCGTGAAAGCCGGAGCGGCCGAGCGCGCCCGCAGTGTCTCGGCGGCGGCTGCCGCCTACGATACGGCGACGCGCCGCACCTTCCTCGAGCGCATTCCTGTCCGCCGGCGCGACGAGGTCATCATCCTGCCCGTGCGGCAGATCGCCTCGATCGTGGCCGAGGGTGAGCTGCTGCAGATTACGACCATCGGCGCTGAACGCTACACGATTTCGTACCGCCTGCACGCGCTCGAAGCCAAGCTCGACCCGCGCCGCTTCGTCCGTCTCGGCCGCGGCACGCTGGCCGCACTCGACCTCATCCAGAAGGTCAGCCCGATGCCCGGCGGCACCTATGAAGTGACGCTGACGAATGGCCAGCAACTGCCCGTGAGCCGCCTGCAGTCGAAGGTTCTGCGAGAGACGTTGCTGAAACTGTAAAGGGGGCGGACCCATTACAATGGCGGCATGCGTCATGCCGTCACCTGTCTCGTCGCGGCCGCCGCGGCTGCCCTGCTCATGACCTCCGACGACCTCACGGCACAGCAGAACCTGCTCGCCCGGGCGAAGGCACTGCACGGACAGGCGCCGCTCATCGACGGCCACAACGACTACCCGTGGGCGCTGCGCGGCATCGACCCTGGCCGCGACCTCGGCAAGGCCGACATCACGAAGTCCGTGCCGGCGCTCATGACCGACATCCCGCGGCTCCGCGCCGGCGGACTCGGCGGCCAGTTCTGGTCGGTCTACGTGCCCTCGACCATGCCGGCGCCGGAAGCCGTGACCGCTACACTCGAGCAGATCGACGTCGTGCACCGCATGCTGCGCCAGTGGCCCGAGGCGTTCGAACTCGCGCAGAGCGCCGACGACGTCGAGCGCATCTTCAAGAAGGGCCGCATCGCCTCGATGATCGGCATGGAAGGCGGGCACTCGGTCGACAGCTCACTCGCCACGCTCCGGCAGATGTACGCCCTCGGCGCGCGCTACATGACGCTCACGCACAACAACAACACGCCGTGGGCGGACGCCGCCGCCGACAAGCCGGAACACGGCGGCCTCACGAGATTCGGCGAGGAGATGGTGCGCGAGATGAACTGGCTCGGCATGCTCGTCGACCTCAGCCACGTCTCGCCCGACACGATGGAGGACGCGCTGCGCGTCTCGGCGGCACCGGTCATCTTCTCGCATTCGAACGCCCGCGCCATCGCCGACGTGCCGCGCAATGTGCCCGACGCCGTCCTGCGCCAGCTGCCGAAGAACGGCGGTGTCGTGATGGTGACCTTCGTGCCGGGCTTCACCTCCCCCGACGTCATCGCCCACGACACACGCCTCGGCGCCGAGCGCACGCGGCTGCAGCAGGCGATGCCCGGTGACGACGCAGGCGTGAACAAGGCACTCGACACCTGGCGAAAAGCCAATCCCGCCCCGCGCGCCACCGTGGCGCAGGTGGCCGACCACATCGATCACATCCGCAAGGTGGCCGGCATCGACCACATCGGCATGGGCGGCGACTTCGACGGCATCACCGACGTGGTGCAGGGGCTCGAGGACGTCTCGAAGTACCCGGCGCTCACCGCGGAACTGCTGAAGCGCGGCTACTCGGATGACGACATCAAGAAGGTGATCGGGCTGAACGTCCTGCGCGCCTGGCGCCAGGCCGATCGCGTGGCCGCGGACCTCAAGAAGCAGCGCGGCCCGTCGAGCGCCACCATCGCGCGGCTCGACGGCGGCAAGTAGCGCACCCGGCGCGCTCGCCGACCGCGGGCGCTACGGCGCGCCGCCAGCCGGCGCCAGCGCCTCGATGAGCTTCAGCGGGTCGACGCGGTCGCCATGCAGGCGCACCGCCCAGTGAAGGTGCGGGCCAGTCACACGTCCGGTCGCTCCCACCTTGCCGAGCAGCTCGCCCTGCGCCACGCGCTGCCCTGCCGTCACGTCGATGACCGACAGATGCGCCATGGTCGAAAACAGGCCGTGACCGTGGTCGAGGATGACGGTGTTGCCTGAGTAATAGAACGGCCGCGCATAGACGACCACGCCCCGCGTCGGCGCATACACGGGCGTGCCGGTCACGGCGGCCAGATCGAGCCCGTTGTGCGGTCCGCGCGGCTGTCCGTTGAGCACGCTGCGCACGCCGAAGCCACTCACGGCCACACCTTCGACCGGACGCCCGGCGCCCACAGACCACAGCCGCTCCTCGCTTGCCGGGCGGCGAAACAGCGCGTTCAGCAGTTCGGTCTCCTCCTGGATGCGCGGCCACGCGCTCTTCGGCGGATTGACGAACTTCGGATTCACGCGGATGCGGCGCGTGCGCACGGCCTTCGGCGCCACGTCGAACGTGTGCGCGCCCTCCACCGCCGGCCCGGCGGATCGGGTGCCACGTAACGCCAGCACCTTCGGCCCCGGCGCCATCTCCACGTCGATGCCGAAGAGCCCCCGCCACGTGCCGTCGGCCTGCCGCACGAGCGGCACGTCGCGGTCGCTCCAGCGTGCGGTCACCATCGTGACGCCGTCGGGCGGCCGGATGTCGAGCTTCAGCACGTCGCCCGGCTGGATGAGTCCGGTGCGCACGCCGACGTGCCAGTTGTCGGCCGCCCCCCGCGAGGATGCCGGCAGCAGCAGCGCGACCGCGGCCAGCGCGAGCATCAGGCCTCTCAGGTGCGGCATGCGGCGATTATAGGCATGCACCGTACTCCGCTCAGGACGTCCGGCGACCTTCCGCGCGTTTTCTCCGGTATTCGCGGTCACGGCCGCGCGGCACGCTCCTTGATGTCGGCAACCGCAGGAGGACCTGACCATGAAACCTTTCCCTGGATGGGTGGCAGGAGCATTCGGTGTCGGCGCCCTTGTGGGCGCGTTCTATCTCGGCGGACGCGCGGGTGCGACAAACGGGCCGCAGACGCCGTACGCCACGAGCCATGCCGGCGCCGCGACACCGGCCGCGGACACCGCCGGCACGCCTGAACTCGCGGTGGCGTGTGAGCCGGGTCAGCGCGCCGTCGTGCGCACCGCCGTGGGCGCGGCACCGACCGTGGCGTGCGTGAGCGACGCCGCACCGGTGCGCGTGCGCCCGCAAATGGCCGAGGTGCGCGACTACATGGCGGCGTCCGCGCCGGCCGACGTCGTGCGCGTGGCGGATCGGGACGATCGCCCCTACGCCCGTCCGGCCGTCATCACCGAACCCGTGGAGGTCTACCGGCCGCGGTCGCGCCCGGCCGGCGACGAGACGCGTGAGGTGGCCGCGCCGAAGCGCTCGACGAAGAAGAGCCTGGCGATCATCGCCGGCTCGACGGCGGCCGGCGCGGTGATGGGCGGACTCGTGAAGGGGAAGAAGGGCTCGGTCGTGGGCGGCCTGCTCGGCGGCGGCGCCGCCACGGTGTGGGACCAGGTGACGCGCCGCCAGGCTGACGCGCGCTGACGTTCGGTTGGCACGCCCACGCCGGCGCCGCATGTGCGCCGTCGTGACACCAGCGCCGGGACGGCGCCTCCCCGTCCCGGCGTTGCTGCGTACGCGCGCTACGACGGCAGCCGCTGGTCGAGCAGCAGCCGCGATGCCACGACCGCGAGATACGTCCGGATGTCGGCCTCGCCGCGATACCGGCGCAGCACCTCGTAGTCGTCGGCGGCCAGCCGCGCCCGCACGGCCGACTCGAGGGCCCGCGAGGCGTCGGCGTGCAGGCCGCGGCTCTGTGCCACACGGCGTGCAACATGGGCCACGGCACGCGCGTTCGCTTCGAGCCACGCCCCGGGATCGCGATGAACATCGCGCGGTGCCGCGCCGGTCACGTCAGACATCTGGCCTCCATGACGACGAATACGTCGCCGCCAATGTCTAGAACGTCGGACGGGCCGATTTCGTACAGAAACCGCGCCGGTCGAGCCGGGTCGGCAGCCGCCGGGACGACGATGCTCAGCGCAATGAGACGGCCGTGTACGCCACGTAGCCCGCCCAGTCGCGCGCCGGCCGGGCGCCGCCGCGCCGCACGATGCGCTGGGCGTGACGTACGGCGTCCCACGGCTTCGCGCCGGACGCCAGCGACTCGTGCACGAGGTCCATCACCTCACCGGCGACGTCGTCGCGCACATCCCACTGCGTGGCGAGCACCTGGCGCACGCCGGCCCGCAGGAATTCGCCCGCCACCCCGATGCCGCCTTCGCCGCGCCGCGCTTCCGCGCGGCTCGTGCGGCAGGCCGAGAGCACGACGAGGCCGGCCCGCACCGCCGGCCCGAAGAGCTGCGCGAGCGGCACGCGCACGCCGTCGCCCCCATCTGACGCAAGCAGCAGCTCCGATCGACCGGGGTAGCGCTCGTCCGGGACGGCATGCCCCGAGAAGTGCACGACATCGGCGCCGGCCAGGGCCGCCGCGAAGGCGGCCGCGGTGGCCGTGGTCACGTCGGCGCCGGCATAACGCCGGCCGATCCGTTCGGCCTCATCGCGGGCGGCGGGCAGCACGGCGAGGCCAGCGCCGCCCTGTCCGGCATGCAGCGCCGACACGCGCGCGCCGGGCGGCACCGCGGCCTCGCCGGCGCCGCAGGCGGAGAGCGACGGGCAGAGCACGGTGGCCGCGCGCTCGACGACCGGGGCGTCATCCACCCGGCTCCACGGCAGCAGCGCGAACGGCACGCGCTGCAGCAGCGGATCCGGAACGAGCGCGACGCGGCGGGGTGCTTCGCCACCGCGTACCAGCGCCCCGACGATGGGCCACCACACATCGCGCGCGATCGCGCGCACGGCGTCATCGACGGCATCGGGCGCCGACTCGAGCGTGAGCACGTACGAGAGCCGGGCCGCCTGTCGCGCCAGGGTCTCGCTCGTCACGGCGACGTGGCGCGATTCGACCGCGCCGTCGGTGACGACCCAGATCCACAGGCCGTCCGGACGGGAGAGCCACGTCACGACCGGACCGCCGCGCGAAACCTCCATCAGCGAGGCGCCGCGGGTGTCGCCGGACCAGCGGCGGCGGATGTCGAAGCCGCGATCGAGCCAGCCGAGGGCTTCGGCATTCCGGCCCGCCGCGGCCTCAAGGTCGACGAACTCCGAGAACACGTCCCAGCTGGCGTCGACGAACGACGGCAGGAAGTCGGCCTGATTGATGGCGCGCTGCTGCGTGTCGACGAGGGCGACGCCTTTGCGAAGGGCAGCCCGCGCGGCCTCGGTGTTGCCGAGGCGGCGCTGCACCTGTGCCTCGAGGACCGAGAGCGCGACCAGCCGCTGGCCGACGTTGGTGCGCAGCCGGCGTTCGGTGTCGGCAATCGCCGGCGCGGCGGCGGCCGGCGCCCGCGTGGAGAGGAGCTCGGATTCGGCCAGCGCGAACTCCGCGAGATACCGCTCGCGGATGGCGACGTCGTCATGCTGGTCCAGGGCCTCGCGGGCGCGTGCCAGGGCGTCGGCGGCGGCCTCGGCGTCGCCCAGCCGCCAGAGCGCCCGGGCTTCGAGCTGCCTGGCGTTGGCGAGGAACCCCATGTGGCCGATCGACGCGGCGTGGTGCGCCGCCTCGCGCGCGAAAGTGCGCGCCACGGCCGGCCATGCCGTGAGACTCGCCTGCGCCGGGCCGGTGAGACGGACGCTCTCGAGATTTCCGTCGCCGAGCGTCCCGGCGCGCAGATTGGCCACGTACCGTTCCCACGCCTCCGGGTCGCGTCCGAGCATCCGCAAGGCATCTGCCGCGGCCATCCGCGCCGACGCGGCCCCGCGCACGTTGCCGAGCGATTCGCGCAGGCGCAACGCCTCGGCGTAGTGCGCGTAGGCGCGCTCGTAGCGGCCGCCCACGAAGTCGAGCGCACCAAGGCGCAGCTCGGCGTCGCTGGCAAGGCCGGTGAACCCGAGGCGCGCGGCCGCGGCGGCAAGGTCGGCGGTGATGCGCGCCAGGTCCACGCCGAGACCGGTGTTGAACCCGGTCGTGAGACGCAGCCGTACCGCCCAGAGACGCAGCGCGGAGTCGGGATCCGGCACACGTGCCAGCACGCCGGCCGCCAACACATCGGCCCGCCCGTAGTCCGGCTCGGCGAGCGCGGCTTCCGCGTCGAGCAGTTCGCGGACGTTCTCGGCGAGCAGGCGGCGCGCCTCGCCGCTTGCCCGCTGCGCCGCCTCGCCGATCGCCGCGTGGAACGCGCCGGCGGCGGCAAGATCCGGAGCCGCGGCACGCGTCGGATCGCGCAGCACGAGGTCGGCCCAGTCGCGAAGGCGGGCATCGGCCTGCCCGGCCGGCGACGTCGGCACGAGCGATGTGGCCACGTCGAGCGCCTCGCGGCGTCGTCGGGCTTCGTCCACCCATCCCGGCTCGTCGCCGAAGGCAATGAGATAGGCCTCCCACGCCCGCGCCGCTTCGCGCCGGAGGCGCAGGTGCTCGAGCGCGACCGCGTAGTTGAATGCGGCGTCGGGCAAGCGGGGATTCAGGCGGCGCGCGCGATCGGCCGCCTCGAGGGCGCGCGGCAGATCGACGGCGCGGCCCGGCGCGGCGCCGCGGGCGAGGTAGGCGGCCGCCAGGTCGGCCTGAACGGCGGCGCTCGAGGGCTCGGCCACGGCGGCGTCCTCGAGCGCCTGCACGGCGTCGTCGAAACTCGAGGCGTGCAGCGCCGCCACGCCGAACGTCTGTAGATTCGCGGCCGTCGGCGCCAGGTCGCAGAGTTCGCGTGCGCGGGCCGCCGCGGCGAGCAGGCGCCAGTGCGGCGTTGGTGCCACGGCCGAACGGGGCGGCGCGGCGAGCGGCTGGTACGCGGCACCGCCACTGACACGGCCCTCCACGGTGCGGGGCTGCCCGGCGAGCGCGCGCGCGACGTCGGCGGCCGGGGAGGCGGGCGCGGCAACCCGCGCCACGGCCGTGGTGACGGCAGCCAGCAGGGCACAGGTCCAGCCGAGCCCGGCGACGACGCGTCGACGGCCAGTGGACGACGGATGCGGCGAAGGAACGGCGGACACGGACGACTGCGCCTCTGCGACGCCGATTCTACGGGACGAGCGCGCGCGCGTGGCGCGCGGCTTCCTCGCGCCAGCCGGCAGCCGTCGCCGCGTCTGCGGCGATGTCGCGCCAGGCGGCGAGGGCCACCTCGCGGCGGCCGAGACGCTCGAGCGCGAGGGCCCGATTGAAGCGCGCCGCCCCGTGCGCGGCGTCAACCGTGAGCGCCTGGTCGGCGGCGGTGAGGGCCGACGTCCAGCGTTCACGCGTGGTCGTGTCCGCGAGGACGCCGTGCGCGGCCGCCAGATCGGCGAGCAGGTCGGCGCGTTCCGGCGCCGCGGCCGGCGCGGCGGCGAGCGCCGCTTCGAGCCGCTCGATGGCGTCGTCCGTGCGGCCGGCGAGGAGGGCGGCCACGGCCGCGACGTGACGCACGGCCCGGCGCTCGCCGGCATCGGCCCCGGGCAGCGCGGCCCGCTCCGCCAGACGGGCCGCGAGCGCCTGGGCGGCGAACCCGCCATCGCCCCCCGCCGAGCGTGTCGGCGCACCGAGCGGCACATGGGCGGGCAATCCGCTCAGACGCGCTTCAATCGCACGCGCCGGCCCCACGACCCGCGCCACCTCCGACCACACCGTGGCGTCGGGCGCCACGGATGGCGCCTCGGGACGCATCGACGCTATTCGCACCGCAAACACCAGCAGTGCGGCCGCCGCCAGGGCGCCGACCCAGGTGCCGGGTGCGCGCCGCCACGACGGCGACGACGCGGGCGCGAGCGGCGCCGGTACGGGGGCCGTCACGGCCGTGGTGCGGTGCTCGCCTTCCTGGGCGGCCACGACAGTGGCGACGACCTCACGACAGTCGTCGCACTCGGCAAGGTGCGTGACCATCCGCGTCCGGTGGTCTGCGGGAAGCGTGCCTTCGACGAAAACTGCCAGATCGAGATCTGAAGGACACGGCGTACCGGGTGACCGACCGCCGCGATGCACGTCGAAGTGGGTCACGATTCTCTCAGGCGCGGACGACGCCCTGGGGCGGGCGCGCGTTCCACTCCTAGGGACGGTCCGTCGCCCTCCTTTTTGCAGACCTCGTCGAGCACGGCCGCTCCGGGCGGCAGATTGGCGGCGCCGATGATCTCCCGCACGTCCTCGGCGGTCACGCCCTGCGCCCGCAGGGCGTCGTGCAGCCGGCTCATGATGTGCAGGAACCGGGGATAGAGACGCTGCTGGTCAAGGCGCAGCACGCGCGCGATCTGCGCCCGCGTCATGCCGTTCGAGAAGAACAACTTGAGCACGAGGCGGTCCTCGGCGTCGAGCCCGGCGAGCGCCTCGCTGAGGGCCCGTTCCACACGGGCGGCCAGCGTTTCGCGTTCAGAGGCCCGGACGAACGCGTCCGCGTCGGCGCCGGGCTGCTCGGCCTGCGCCAGTTCGCTCACATCCACGAAATAGCGCCCGGAGGCTGCCGGCAGCCGTGAGTAGATGTCCCACAGCTGGTCGCGGCTCTCGGTGACGCCATGCTCGGCGTGCAGGGTCTGCACGGCCTCGTCGAACGTGAGGCGCTTGCGATGCGTCAACCGCCAGAGGCCGAGGGCGACCTCGCCCAGGCGCTTCGCCAGGGCCGGCGGCTTGGCTTTGCCCCACTCCTGATTGCGGTAGTCGAGGAAGACGCGGGTGATGACGGTGACGAGATAGGTGTGGAGGCTGCACTCGCGACGCCAGGCCCGCAGGGCGGCGTAGTCGTTGGTCGTGAGGTGCAGCATCACACGGCCACGAAGTTCGTCGGCCGTGTCGCGTGTGAGATGGTGGCGGGCGGCCACGAACCGCACCGCATCCACGACGACGTCGTGCCGTTGGGCCAGCAGGTCGCGGCAGGCCGCAACGGCCTCGCGGAGCGAGACGGCGGCAGTCGCGTCCGCGGGAGCGGGCACGGCATCGCTGAGGGAGCGGGAGCGACGGGCCATGGGCGGCAGGGGCACTGCCGGAGCCGCGATTATCGTGGAGCTGCTGGTGAATCGCAAGGCATCGATCATGGGCGGCCTCCCTTCCTCTGAACCGACGGACAGCGGGCGAGTCATTCGCCCGGGTCGCATCCGTGAGAGTTAGCGGCGGCCTCCAGGACATTCCCTCGCAGCCCGTCCCGTACAGACGACGGGCCGGATGCCGCCAAACGCGGATCCGGCCCATCGGGGGTGCGCGTCGCGCCGGGCCAATGGCCCGGGGCAGCGTCAGAACGTCAGCTTGAAGCCGAGCTGGGCCTGGAACGGATCCGACGCCCCGCGCGGCCGGCCGAAGCCGGTCGGGATTCCGGTGCTCGTCTGCCCCGCCGCCGACGACTGGTTGCCGTTGTAGTTGTTGAAGTTGACGGTGTTGAAGATGTTGAACATCTCCGCGAGCAGTTCACCCGTGAAGCGACCCACGGTGAGGCGCTTCGACAGGCGAAGGTCGGCCTGGAAGAAGCCGTCACCTCTCGCGCCGTTGAAGTCTTCGCCGGCCGGGCGATCGTTGTTATCGCCATCCCGGTTGGCGTCAGTGCCGAGCGTGACGTTGTAAGGCGCCGCCGAGTTCGCCGTGACGATGCCGCCAAGCTGAATCTGCCAGGGCAGCTGGTAGATCGCGTTGGCCACGATGCGGTGGCGCACGTCGTTCGAGGTCGGTCCGAAGTCGGACATCACATCGTAGTGGTTCGAGAGCGTGCCGTTGTCCGCCACGGTCTTGGCACTGCCGAGCGTGTAGCCCAGCAGGAAGCCAAGCTTGTTGGCAAACCGCTTCTGCAGGCGGAACTGCGCCTGGTGAATCCGCATGGGCGCCGCGTCGTCGTAAATCAGCAGCCGAAGTCCCGACGACAGAATCGGGAACGTGCCATCCGCCTGGCGGGCGTTCACATTGCGCGTCACCGGGAAACTCTCGCCGCGCATGTGCACGTAGTCGAACGAGAAGGCGTAGTCCGTACCGAGCTGGCGGGTGGCACCGGCCGTGAGTTGGTGCGTGTAGGGCGACTCGGCATCCGGACTCGCCACACGGAACGCGGCTCCGACCGACGCCGGGAACGTCCCCGTGGGCAGGTTCGGGAAGAAGTCGTTCGGAATGCGGTTGCCCGAGCGGGAGTCGTTGGCGAACTGCCCCGCCACAAAACCCGGATAGCCACCAACGATGGTGCGCAGCGTCGACGTGTTGACCTGATCGTAGTAGAGCCCGTAACCGCCACGAACGACCGTCCGGCCGTCGCCCGTCGGATCCCAGGTCACGCCGAGTCGCGGCGCGATGTTGTTCAGATCGTTCGGCACGGGCTTGAAGTTCTGGCCCAGGAGGTCCCCGGTGATGTGGCGCACCCAGAACTGTTCCACCGGCACGCCGTCCGGGATGTCCTGGCCGTTCAGGTCGCCCCGCCAGAGCTGCCAGTCGTAGCGCACACCCAGATTGATCGTCAGGTTGCTCACTGGCTGCCACTGGTTGTTGATGAACGCCGAGTAGATGTTGACGTCGCGGGCGATCGCGGCCAGTTCACCACGAAGTTCCGTGCCCTGCGTGAAGCGGAACGGCAGCGTTGTCGGATCACCGACCACCACGGGAGCGTCTCGCAGGAACTCGAACAATCCGTTGAACGACTGATTGATCTTGCTGGTCGTGGGCACGAGATTCATCTCGAACCCGAACTTCAGGTCGTGCGTGCCCTTGGCCACGAAGTTGAACGTCGTGGCGTTGGTGACGATGTAGTTGTCCTGGGTGCGACTTTGCGGAATGTTGCTGGCGCGGCCGAACTGCACGGTGGGGAAACGAATCTCCGGCTTGCTCGTCGAGCCGGCCGGCAGCACGCGGTCGAGCCCCTGATGGGACACGCTGACCCGCAGTTCGTTGACCAGATTCGATCGGAGCACCGAGGTCAGATTGCCGACATAGAACCACGCGCGGCGTTCGTCGTCGTAGCCGTGATCGCCGGCGCTGTTGCCACCAACCTGCTGGTTGAAGAGATCCCGGTGGTCGTACATCACCGTGGAGTTGACGGTGTGGTTCTGTGACGCCAGGTAGGTGACCTTCCCGAACAAATTGTGCTCGTCGGTCGTGACCGGCACGTCGGTGCGGGCGTCGTAACCGAGACTCTGCACGAACGACGCAATGGCGACGGGGATGTTCACCTGGGCCGAACGCTGATTGGCGCGTCGCTCCCAGGACGCGAAGTAAAAGAGCCTGTTCTGTCTCACCGGGCCGCCAAGCGTCAGCCCGTACTGCTCGATCTTGAACTCGGGCACAACAGCCGCGAAGAAGTTGGGCTTGTCGAAGGCGTCGTCGCGCCGAAAATAGAAGCCCGTACCGCGCGTCTGGTTGCCACCCGACTTGGTCAGGATGTTGATGGCGCCGGACGCCGACCGGCCGAACTCCGCCGAGTAGGAGTTGGCCATGACCTGGAACTCCTGGATGGCTTCCTGGGCGAGCGCAATTCTGGTGGCCGACGACAGCGAGCTTCCGCCGCCGGTAACCTCGTCGTTGAAGTCGACCCCCTCCAGCCAGATCGACTTGTAGCCTTCGCTCATGCCGCCGAACGAGATGGAGTCGGTCTGCCCATTCTGCGCGGAGCCCTGGTCGGTCACGACACCCGGCGCGAGCAGCGTGAGATCGATGAAGTCGCGCGACTTCAGAGGCAGGTTGGCAATCTGCTGGGTGTCGACCAGGGTGCGCACGACGTTCTCGGTCGTGTTCACGAGCGGTGCCTGCTCGGTTACGGTGATGGTCTCTTCGAGACCGCCGACCTCGAGCGTGAAGGGCGCCGACACCTGCGAGTTGATGGCCAGCCGCACGTCGGCGCGGGTGGCTTCCTTGAAGCCGGCGAGGCTGGCCTTGACGGTGTAGAGACCAGCCGGCATGGCCGAGAACCGATAGTTACCGAGTTCGTCGGTCACCGCCTCGCGGGTGAGGCCGTTGGCCTGGTTCACCGCAGTCACGGTCACGCCCGGCATCGCGCCGCCCGTCGAATCCCTGACCTCTCCGAGAATCGTGCCGGTCGTCGTCTGGCCGATGGCCACGGCGGGGGCGAACCACGCCGCCAGGGCCATCCACGCGCAGACCATGCGTAGGTGCTTCATCGGTGTCCTGCCTCCAGCCGGGACGTGTCACGCTCGGGAAGCGCGGCGAGAGACCCCGCCCGGCCGGGGCATTCTACGCCTGAGTCGCCCCGATTCCCGGTGCGAATGTCACGGCCGGCGCGAACGCGTGACAACGCGAGACAATCGCCAAAAAGGCCGTGAATTCGTGACCCGCGCCAGCCCGGCTCTTACGGCATAATGCTCCGACCGGCGGCCTCGGATGTCGTGGCCGCATGCAGGGCGTCCGGTCCCACCGGGCCGAGCGAGGGTGGCAATGAAACAGGTGTTCCTGGCGTCCGCATGTGCGGCGCTGCTCTCACTGGGACTGGCCGCACGCGCCGCTCAGGCGCCCGCGTCGCCGGCCACACCGACGGCGCCGGCACCACGCGCCGCCGCGCCACGCGCGGCCGCGCCGCGTCCCGTCGCCACGGCGCGTCCGGCCGCCGCAACGCCGGTGATGGTCGCCGCCGATCAGACGCGGCTCGTCACGACCTACTGCGCGACCTGCCACAGCGAACGCGGCAAGGCCGGCGGGCTCTCACTCGCCAACTGGGACGCGATGAAGGCGCAGCAGCAGCCCGAGATCGTCGAGAAGATGATCCGGAAGATGCGCGCCGGCATGATGCCGCCGCCCGGCGCGAAGCGCCCGGAAGACGGCGCCATCTCGTCACTCACCACGGCGCTCGAAACGCGCATGGACGAATTCGCGGCCAGCAACCCGAATCCCGGCTGGCGGCCGTTCCAGCGCCTGACGCGCGCCGAATACACGGCGGCCGTCCGCGACCTGCTCGACATCGAGATCGACGCGACGCCGTATCTGCCCGCCGACACGCAGGCGCACGGCTTCGACAACATCGCCGAAGCGCAGGCCTTCTCGCCGGCCCTGCTCGACGGCTACCTCCGCGCCGCGTCGCAGGTGAGCCGCCTCGCCCTCGGCGACAAGACGGCCTCGGCCACCTCCGCCACCTACCGCGTGCTGCAGACCGAGTCGCAGATGCAGTACGTGGAAGGCGCGCCGTTCGGCTCGCGCGGCGGCCTCGTCGTCACGCACAACTTCCCCGCCGACGGCGACTACGTGTTCAAGGCGCTGCTGCAGCGCACGATCAGCGGCGAGCTCTTCGGCAATACCGGCATCGCCATGGCCGGCAGCAACGAGCTGCTTGAAGTCTCGATCAACGGCGAGCGCGCGGCGCTGCTCGAAGTGCGCGCCAACATGAGCGACTCCTTCGAGCGCGGCTTCGAGATCGACTCGCCGCCCATCCACATCAAGGCCGGCCCGCAGAAGATCGCCGCCGCGTTCGTGCCGCGCTCGGTGGGCCCGATCGACGACCTGATGATGCCGATCGACCACACGCTCGTCGACATGCGCATCGGCACCGGCTTCGGCATCACCTCGATGCCGCACATCCAGGACCTGGTCATCGCCGGCCCGATGAAGGCCACCGGAATCTCCGACACGCCCAGCCGCCGCCGTGTGTTCCAGTGCCGGCCGACCGCCGCTGACGAGGAACGGCCCTGCGCCACCGACACGGTGCGCCGCCTGGCCACGCAGGCCTTCCGCGGTCCGGTCACTGCCGCCGACATGGCCGACCTGATGCGGTTCTACGACCAGGGCCGCAAGGACGGCGACTTCGAGAGCGGTGTGCGGATGGCCGTGCAGGGCATCCTCGCCAACCCGCGCTTCCTCTTCCGCGTTGAGAACGTGCCGGCCACGGCGACGGCCAACGCCGCCTACCGCGTGGCCGACATCGACCTCGCCTCGCGGCTCTCGTTCTTCATCTGGGGCACGGTGCCCGATGCCGAACTCGTGAAGGCGGCCGGCGCCGGCACGCTGCGCACGGCGGCCGGGCTCGACAAGCAGGTCACGCGGATGCTCGCCGACCCGCGCGCCGAAGCGCTGGCCACCCGCTTCGGGGCCCAGTGGCTGCGCCTCCAGGACGTCGAGAAGGTGCGGCCCGATGGCATCCTCTTCCCGCAGTGGGATCAGTCGCTCACCGAGTCCATGCGTCGCGAGACGGAACTGTTCTTCGCCAGCCTCGTGCGCGAAGACCGCAGCGTGCTCGACCTGCTGAACGCCGACTACACCTACGTGGATGGCCGCCTCGCCCGCCACTACGGCATCCCGAACGTGACCGGCACGACCTTCCGGCGTGTCGCCCTGCCGCCAGCACGCCGCGGCGTGCTCACGCACGGCAGCGTCCTCATGATGACGTCGGTGGCCGACCGCACATCGCCCGTGCAGCGCGGCAAGTGGATCATGCAGGTGATGCTCGGCTCGCCGCCGCCGGCGCCGCCGCCGAACGTGCCGGCCCTCGAGGAAACGGCCGCCGCGCAGGGCGGCAAGCAGCTGTCGGTGCGGGAGCGGATGGAACAGCACCGCGCCAACCCGGCGTGCATGTCGTGCCACCGCGTCATCGACCCGCTCGGCCTCGCGCTCGAGCACTTCGATGTCACCGGCCAGTACCGCATCAAGGACACCGGCGTGCCGGTGGACGCGAACGGCGAGATGTACGACGGCACGAAGCTGCAGGGCGCCGACGGCCTGCGTCAGGCGCTGCTCGGCAAGAAGGACTCGCTGCTCATGAGCTTCACCGAGAACATGATGACCTACGCCCTCGGCCGCCGCGTCGAGTCGTTCGACATGCCCACCGCCCGCGCCATCGTGCGCGACGCGGCGAAGCACGACTACAGGATGTCGGCATTCGTCCAGGGCATCGTGAAGAGCCAGGCCTTCCGGATGATGAAGCCGACCCCGGCTGCCGCGACCACCGAGGTCGCCGCCCCCGCCCGCCAGTAGGACCGTAGGAGACGCCATGCTGATTACGAAGCGCCACCTGTCACGACGCACTGTTCTCAAGGGCCTCGGGGTCACCGCCGCCCTGCCGCTGCTCGACGCCATGATCCCGGCCGTCACCGCGCAGGCGAAGACCGTTGCTGCCGGCAAGGTGCGGCTCGCCGCCATCGAGATGGTGCACGGCGCCGCCGGCAGCACCGCCTACGGCATGAAGATGAACATGTGGTCGCCGGCCGCCACCGGCCGCGACTTCGACCTTTCGCCCGGCGCGCTCGCGCCGCTCGAGTCGGTGCGCCAGCACATCACCATCGTGAGCAACACCGACCTCCGGCAGGCCGAAGCGTTCACCACGCCGGAAATCGGCGGCGACCACTTCCGCGCCAGCGCGGTGTTCCTCACGCAGGCGCACCCGAAGCAGACGATGGGCTCCGACGTCCGCGCCGGCATCTCGCTCGACCAGCTCTACGCCCGGCAGGCCGGCAACGACACGCCGATCCCGTCGATGCAGCTCTGCATCGAACCGGTCGATCAGGCCGGCGGCTGCGAATACAACTACTCCTGCGTCTACACCGACTCGATCAGCTGGGCCGACGAACACACCCCGCTGCCGATGATCCGCGACCCGCGCACGGTGTTCGACCAGCTCTTCGGCGTGGGCGCCACGAAGGAAGAGCGGGCGCAGCGCCGCCGCGAGGACAAGAGCATCCTCGACGGCCTGATGGAATCGGTGGGCCGCCTCAAGGCGCAGGTCGGCAGCGCCGACAAGGCCCGCCTCGACGACTACCTGACCGACGTCCGCGAGATCGAACGCCGCATCCAGAAGGTCGAAGAGTACAACTCGAGCGGCCAGGAGCGCGAGCTGCCGGGCGCCCCGATCGGCGTGCCCGACTCCTACGAGGAACACGTCAAGCTGATGTTCGACCTGCAGGCCCTGGCCTTCGGCAACGACATCACGCGGGTGTTCGCCTTCAAGATGTCGCGCGACGTATCGGGCCGCGTCTTCCCGGCCACCGGCGTCACGACCGGCTTCCACAACGCCAGCCACCACAACTCGCGCGAAGACCGCATCCGCGACTTCAACAAGATCAACAAGTACCACGTGAGCCTGCTGCCGCACTTCATCGAGCGCCTGAAGCGGATGCCCGAGGGCAACGGCACGGTGCTCGACAACACGCTCATCATCTACGGTTCGCCGATGGGCGATCCGAACGTGCACAACCACAAGCGCTGCCCGCTGCTCTTCGCCGGCCACGCCGGCGGCACGCTCAAGGGCGGCCTGCACATCCGGACCGCCGATGGCACGCCGATGGCCAACGCCTATCTCGACGCCCTCCACAAGATGGGCCTCGACGACAAGAGCTTCGGTGACAGCACCGGCACGATCGATTTGAACGCCGTCCAGCCCACGACGGCCGCGGCCCTGTAGGAGACATGACGATGCGACGACTGACTGCAGGAATGCTGGCCGGCGCGCTCGGCGCGTTCGCCTTCACGGTGGCGCTCGGCGCCGCCGCGGGCACCGTGCCCGAAGCGGCGATGACGGGCGACGTGGCCACGGTGAAGTCGCTGCTCAAGAGCGGCGCCGACGTGAATGCCGCGCTCGGCGACGGCGTCACGGGCCTGCACTGGGCGGCCCGCCAGGGCCACGAGGAACTGGCGAACACGCTCATCGTGGCCGGGGCGAACGTGAAGGCGACGACGCGTTTCGGCGCCATCACGCCGCTGCACCTGGCCGCCGAACGCGGCGCCGGGGCCATCGTGGCGGCGCTCGTGAAAGCCGGGGCCGATGCCAATGCCGCCACCGCTACGGGCGCGACGCCGCTGATGTTCGCGGCCGGCGCCGGTGACGTGGCGACGATGACGGCGCTGCTCGACGCCGGTGCCGAGATCGAGGCGAAGGAACGCGATCGCGAACACACGCCGCTCCTGTTCGCCGCCGCCGCCGGACGCCTCGACGCCGTCAAGCTGCTGCTCGCGAAGGGCGCGAACAAGAACGCCGCCACGAAGGTGATCGACCTGATGGCGCTCAGCGCCAACGGCGAGAACCCCGAAGGCCGCAACCTCGCCGCCAAGCCGGAGACGGCGCCGCGGTCGGCGCCGCGGGCCGCTGGCCGGCCGCGCACGCCCGGCCTCGACCGCGGCTATCTCATCAACGAGCAGGTGCACACGCAGGGCGGCATGACCGCGCTGCTCTTCGCCGCGCGCCAGGGCTACATGGACGTGGCCACGGTGCTGCTCGACGCCGGCGTGGACGTGAACCAGCGGAAGAAGGGCGACCTGGTCTCGGCGATGCTGACGGCCACGGTCAACGGGCACTTCGACCTGGCGAAGATGCTGCTCGACAAGGGCGCCGACCCCAACCTCGCGGCGGAGAACGGCGTCACGCCGCTCTACGCGGCCATCAACCTGATGTGGGCGCCGCGCGCCGGCTACCCGCAGCCGCGCGCGCACCTCAACCAGAACATCGGCTACCTGGAATTCATGAAGGCGCTGCTCGCCAAGGGCGCCGACCCGAACGCCCGCGTCAACAAGAAGGTGTGGTACACGAGCCACAACTTCGACCTGTCGGGGATCGAGGAAACCGGCTCCACGGCCTTCTGGCGCGCCGCCTATGCCGCCGACGTCGATGCGATGAAGCTCCTGATGTCGTACGGCGCCGACCCGCACATCCCCACGGTGAAGCCGCCCGAGCGCGGCGAGTTCGGAGATGCCGGCCGCCGCGTGATCGTCGACGTCTCGGGCGTGCCGCCCGTCCCGGTGGCCGGTCCCGGCGTGCCGGCGCTGCTCGCCTCGGCCGGCGTCGGCTACGGCGAAGGCTTCGCCGGCAACTCGCACCGCTTCGCGCCCGGCGGCATGCTGGCCGGCGTGAAGTTCCTCATCGAGGTGGCGGGTGCCGACCCGAACGGCCGCGACCACGAGGGCAACAACGCCATTCACCACGCCGCCGCCCGCGGCGACCTCGAGATGATCAAGTACCTGGTGTCGAAGGGCACCGACCCGCTCGCCGTGAACCGCGAGGGACAGACCACGGTGGACATGGCCAACGGCCCGGTGCAGCGCGTGCAGCCCTGGCCCGACGTCATCAAGTATCTCGAAGGCCTCGGCGCGAAGAACAACCACAAGTGCCTGTCCTGCTGAGGGCGGACGGGCGCCCGCGGCCGGTCATCGCCTGACGCCGAAAAGACCTCGGGCCCGTCGGCATCGTGTAGCAATCGATGCCACGGGCCCGTGTAATTTCCACTCTCCGGCCGGGCTGTTGGTCGCGCAGCAGTGTGAACTCCGCTGAAAAACGCCAGCATCTCCCGACGGCACACCGCTTGCTCAGTTCCGGGCGTTCGACCTACACCACAACCTGGAGACTCGAGCATGCCTACCTCACAGCACGTCTCGGCCCGCGCCACGGTGAGTGCCCCCAGCACCAAGGTCGTCTGGACGATCGCCCGCTAGCTCCCTCGACGGGGCGTCCGCCCCGTCGCGTTCTCTCCCGCCTCCCCGCTTCTTCCCGCCCGCCAGGTCCTACCGCATCATCGACGTCGGCTTGATCGCCGCCACGACGCGCTTCACGAACTCGGCTTCGTTGCCGGCGTGCCAGCGCCACACCACCACCAGGTCCTGTTCCGGCAGGATGGTGATCGTGTTCGAGCCGGCGCCGCGCGCGCCGTAGGCCGTGGCCGGCAGGCCGGGATAGTTCTTCCCCTGCGTGTTCAGCCACCAGAGATACCCGTAGTCGGGGCCGTGCTGACTGGGTGTGACGGCCGCCTTCACGTAGGCCGGCGGCAGCACCTGCCTGTCGCCCCACTTGCCGCCGCGCAGCCAGAGATAACCGAAGCGCGCCATGTCCTGCGCGTTGATCCACACGCCGCCGCCCCAGCGCGTGCCGCCGCTCACCGACGCAACCTGCTTGCCGTTCACGGTCACGTAGCTGTTGTGGTACGGAATCCAGCGCCAGGTGTTCGAGGCGCCGATGACGTCCATCACCTCGCGGCGGAAGACATCGGGCACGCTCTCGCCCCAGGCGCGCAGCAGCGACTGGCCGAAGCGGTTGATGCGCACGTCGTTGTATTCGTAGAAGGTGCCCGGGCGCTTCAGCTCGCGCGGCTTGCGTTCGCCTTCGCCGAACGCCTTCGTGCCCACGAAGTCGTCCTTCTTGCCGAACATCTCGCCTTCCCACTCGGTTTCCTGCTGGAGGTGCATCTTCCAGGTCACGAGCGAGTTGCGCGGGGAGTCGTAGCCGCCGTCCTTCACGAGGCGGCCCACCGGTTCGTCGAGGTTCGTGACCTTCCCGTCGCGCACGGCCAGGGCCGCCACCGTCGAGAGCATGCTCTTGGCCACCGAGTAGGTGGGGTCGGCCCACGTCGTGTCGCCGAACTCGGCCACGACGTAGCCCTTGTGGATGACGAGGCCGTTGGTCTTCGCGCGGATATTCGGCACCGAGCCGAGCAGCGACCCGAAGATACGCTCCTGGTCCGAGAAGTCCATGGCCCGGGTGGACTCGCGGGTCTGCGCGAAGCGCACCGCGGCATCGAGCGCCGCCTGGTCCATGCCGAGTTCGCTCGCCGGCTTGCGGGCCCAGCCGCCGGCCGGTGGGTAATACGGCGCGCCAGCGGCGGCCTGACCGGCCGCCTCGAGCGCCACGGGCGCGCCGGGGCCGGCGGGCAGGAGGACGATGGACGCCACGGTCAGAGCGGCGCACGCGGTGAGCGACAGGCCGAGTTTCATGCGGTTCTCCCTGCCACGCAGGACGCGCAGCGGCCCTACTTTACACCCGCCTCCGGGCGCGCCGGCGGTAAGATCGGCCACCGTGGAACGCGTCGCCCAGAGAGCACGGCCGGGGTGGCGCGCCGTCTCCGCCTGGCTCGCCGCCTACACGCTGCTCAGCCTGCTCTTCAGTGCGCCGTTCGTGCGCCCGACCACGCTCGATCTCACTCCCGACTGGGGCGACGCGCGCCTCATCACCTGGACGCTCGCCTGGCATGCGCACTGGCCACTGACCGGCGAGTGGCCGCTCGACGCGCCGATGTTCGCTCCGGAGCCACGCGGGCTCGCGAACTCCGAGCCGATGATCGCGCTCGGCCTCGGCGCCGCGCCGCTGACCGCACTGGCGGGGCCGGTGGCCACCTACCACCTGCTGCGGATGCTGCTGCCGGTGCTGAACGCGCTGGCGATGGCGCTGCTCGCATGGCACTACCTGCGCAGCGGCTGGGCGGCATGGACGGCCGGCCTCGTGCTTGGCTTCAGCTACTCGCAGGTGGCGACGGTCTACCTGGGCCTGCTGCACCTCGGCGTGCTCGGCGGCTTCGTGCTCACGCCGCTCTGGCTCGATCGCTTTTGGCACGACGGCGATCGCCGTGACCTCGCGCGCGCCGTGGGCATCGCGCTCGTGCAGGCCCTCGTCTCGTGGTACGCGGCCGTGCTCGTCGTGCTCGTCGTGCTCGTGCAACTCGGCTGGCTCGCCGTCACCGCCCCAGGGTCGGCGTCGCGGATGCGGCAACGCGCGGCGTCACTTGCCGTGGCCGGCCTCGTCGCCGGCGCCCTGCTCTGGCCGCTCGCGCGTCCCTTCCTCGGGCTGCCGAAGCCACCGCGCGAGGAACTGCGGACCTACGCCGTGCAGCCGCACTTCTACGTGACCCCGCCGCACGACACGCTGGCCGGGAACGCCATGCACGGTGGCGCGAAGATCGCCGTGCCGTGGGACTGGCGCTCCTACTTCCTCGGCGTCGTCACGGGCGCCGCGGCGGTGGCCGGCGTGGTCGTGTGCCTCGTGGTGCCGGAACTCCGACGGCTGCTGTGGGCGCTGGTGCTCGGCGGTGTCGCCTTCGCGCTCTCGCTCGGGCCATCGGAGGCAGGCGCCGGCTGGCGGCCCTTCGATCTCGTCTCGGCGCTGCCCGGCATCGGCTCGTTCCGCGCGCCGAGCCGGATGGCCGTGCTCGTCACGGTGGCACTCGCGCTCTTCGTGGGCGTCGCGGTGGCGGCCCTGCCCCGCCGCTGGCGCGGGCTGACCGTGGTGGCGCTGCTGCCGGTCTTCCTGGCCGAGAACCTGATGACGTCGCTCAACTACACGCCGGCCGCGCCGCTGCGCGTGTCGCCGCTCTTCGCGCGTCTGGCCGAAGAGGCGCCCACCGCCGCACTCGTCGTGCCGATGTTCGGGAATGCGCCCGCGTGGCCCACCGAGGCCGACTACCTGCTCTTCGCGAGCCGTGCCTGGACACCGCTCGTGAACGGCTACGGCCGACGCACGACCGCCATCTATCAGGCGATCTTCGACACGGTGGAACGCGCGCCACAGGCGCCGCTCGGCGACGTGCTCCGCTTCTACGGTGTCAGCCACATCGTGGTGCTGCCGAGATACGAGCCGGCACGCGCCGCGGCGTTCATCGCCGCGGCGGCGGCCAGTCCGGACCTCGAGCGGGTGGCGGAGAGTGACGGCGACGTGCTCTACCGCGTGCGCGCCGCCGTGCCACCCGCCCGTTAGAACGCCGGCCCGAGCAGCACGGCGTTCATGAAGAGCAACATCGTCGCCTCGGCATAGGCGCGGTAATTGGCGTCTTCCGCGAACGCGATGACGTGGCCCTGGCCCATCGGCTGGTGCATCAGGTAGGCCTTGCGCACGAGCAGGTCCTGCCCTTCCGGCCAGATGAGGCCGGACGCGACGAGCTGCTCCTTCGCCGCGTAGTAGACGACGTTGCGGCCGGCGTTCAGCTTGATCGGCGCGAACACGCGCGAGCCCTCGATGACGACCTGCGTTTCGCCATCCTGGCCGGCGCTCAGCCAGTGGTCCGTATCCACGGTGGCCCTGAGCAACGCCCCGGGCTGCGCGTCCGGACGTTCGCGATCGGGCTGAATCGCCTTGTCGAAATCCGCCGTCGCCGCAACGCCCGCCGGGGACGTGTTGTTGCCCGACGGAGGCACGTCGGGCTTGCCGTCCTTGAGCAGCGCATTCGTGTCGAGCAGGCCGGCGCCACTCGTGGCCGCCCAGCGCGTCGCATCGGCGAGCGTCACGAGCGTGCCGCCCAGGCGAATCCAGTCCTTGAGTCGCGCCAGCACGGCGCCGTTGATGTGGTCCGCGAAGTTGCCCGAGGGCAGCACCACCACGTCGTAGTCGGCGAAGTTCACGCGCCCGAGCGAAGCGGTGCGCACCGCGGTGGTCTTCTGGCCGTAGCGGCGTTCGAGCACGTAGCGCGTCCAGCCGGCCGAGAGCGTGCCGGTCGGCTGATCCCATGCGAGCAGCACGCGCGGCGCCTTCACGAACGCCACGTTGTTGCTGCCGAGTGATGTGCCGGCATCGACGTAGGTCGTATCGATGGGCACGACCTCGGCGCCGTGTTTCGTCGCCAGCGCCGAGAGGCGGGCCGGCAGATCGGCGGGATTGCCGGCCGCGCGAATGAACGCCGTGCCGATCGGGAAGGCGCGGCCGGCCAGCGTGAAGGCACCACCCACGTTGTGCACACGCAGGCCCTGGGCCACGGCCTCCACGGTGAGCGCGGCGGCGGCCGCACCCCACGGCACGAGATACCCCACAGCACCTGCGGCCAGCGTGCGGGCCGGTGGCGCGGCGTCGTGGGTGGCGGGCACGGGTGTGGCCTTCGCGGTGATCGCCGCGGGGCTCGTCACGACCTCGACGTCGTAGGTGAGCGGCAGGCTCCACGCCGTGATGTCGTAGATCTGATCCGGCTGACGCCGTTTCCGTCGCTCCTCCTGACGGGCGATGAAGGGTGCGTCCTGCTTCGTATCGAGGTCGAGCAGATTGCGCACGAGGCGCCCGGCCGGTTGCGCGTGTGACACGAGGTAGGCACCGGCCGGCACCTTGCGCGTGCCCACCGTGATGGCTTCTTCGGCGCGGCGCACCTCGATGCCCTGCGTGGCGAGGTTCCTGGCCAGCGCGGCGGCGCGCGACGGATCGTGCCCCGGCACGAGCACGTACTCGCGCACCGGGCCCTTCTCGCCGTCGCTGACGGCGCTCCGGCGGAAGTCGAGGAAGTCCTTCACCAGGCGCTCGCGGTTCCTCGCCGCCGTGATGGCGGTGGTGATGGCGGCGTTGAAGTGGTGCATCACACCGTCGCGGTAGGTCATCACGGTGTCGTCGGTGCGGGCGAACGACAACGCGCGCGCCGAGGCCTGCTCGTAGGTCATGCCGATCGAGCCGTGCATCATCGGCCAGGAATCGCCATAACCCGGGTAGAACCCGTCGTAGACCTCGCGGATGTAATACGCCCAGCCGCGCTGGTCGAAGCGCGCGCCGTTGGCGCGGCCGAACAGGTCGAAGCCGGCAATCTGCGCCTTCGTGTAGTGCGGGTTGATCGGGTCGGCCGGCGGCGCGAAGTAGTAGCTGTTGTTGCAGCCCTGCTCGTGCAGGTCGACGTTCACCTGCGGGAAATATTCGAGCGCGACCTTGATGCGGCCCCGTGTCTCTGGCTGGGTCTGCGCGAACCAGTCGCGGTTCATGTCGAACAGGTAGTGGTTCGAGCGTCCGCCCGGCCACGGCTCGTCGTGTTCGGCGTTGTAGGGCGCCGGGTCTGGCGCCGACGCGCGGCCCTGCAGGTTCTGGAAGATGAAGCGGGCCCGCCCGTCGGGGTTCTGCATCGGGTCGATGAGCACGAGCGCGTCGCGCTGCACGAGATCGGCGCCGGCATCACCACGCACCGCGAGCAGGTGGTAGGCCTCGAGCAGCGCCGCGTCGGCGGAGCTTATCTCGTTGCCGTGCACGCCGTGCATCAGCCACACGACCACCGGCAGCGTGGCCGTGAGGCGGTCGGCCTCGGCGGCGGCCACGCCGCGCGGGTCGGCCAGGCGGCGGATGTCGGCCTTCACCTGGTCGAGTTTCGCGATCCGCTCGGCGCTGCCCACGACGAGCAGCCACAGCGGCCGGCCTTCCCACGTGCGCGCGTATTCGATGAGACGCGTGCGGTCGGGCGCGGCCTGCGCGAGCGCGCGGAGATAGACGCCGATCTGATCGGGGGTGGTGATTTCGGCGCCGGGCTGGTGGCCGACGACCTGCTGCAGGGTGGGGATCTTCGGGTCGTACTGCGCGCCGGGCCAGAACGGCTCCTCGGCGGTCTGCGCAAGGGCCGGAGCGGCCACGAGCGTGGCCGCCAGCGCGAGCGTCAGGGCGTGTGGAAGGTGCATAGCCCGTTAGTGTAGCGGGCCATGCACCCTCGAAGGGAAGCGGCGCTTACGGCGTGCCGGGCGCCTTCGGCATCACGGTGGGCAGCGTGCCGGGCGACTCGAGCACCTTCTTCGCGATGACGTTCACGACATTGGCTTCGCTGCGCGCGTTCGTCAGGTAGGCGGTGCGCAGCAGCGCTTCCTTGCGGTTCTTGAGGGTGGCGCTGATGCCGTCGCGCACGGTCGCGGTGGAGAGGTCGCGCTGACCGGCCGCCTCCTTCGAGACGAGCAGGACGATGGAATGTGCGCCGCCGATGCTCACGGCGCTGACGGTGCCGGGGCTCGACTTGAGCACCGAGTCGCGCAGCGGCGGCGGCGCCTGGTTGAGCGCCGAGACCGGAATGAAGCCGAGGTCGCCGCCCCGCGGGGCCGACTGCGAGTCTTCCGAGAAGTCGCGGGCGAGGTCGGCGAACTGCGCGCCGCCCTTGAGGCGCTCCATCAGCATGTTCGCCTTCTGGATGGCCTGCTCGGGTGTGGTCGCGTCGTCGCCGCTGCGGTTGTTGAGTTCCTGGTCGCGCACTGGCGTGACGACGATCTGGGCGAGATGGTAGGCCTCTTCCGGGAAGTTGAACTGCGCCTTGTTGGCGTTGTAGAAGTTGGCGATCTCCTGATCGGTCACCGCCGCCTTGGCCGTGACTTCCTTCTCAAGGAGCTTCTGCACCAGCAGTTCGCGGCGCAGGCCTTCCTTCATGTCGGCTTCGGTGATCTGGCGGCGCGTCAGTTCCTGCTGGAACTGCTCGGGCGGCACGTCCTTCTTGCCGGCGTCGTAGGCGGTGTTCAGCTCGGCCTCGGGCACTTCGATCTTGAGGGCGCCAGCCTTGGCGATGAGGATGTCCTGCACGATCATCTCGTTCAGCAGGTTGAGCTTGGCGTTGAGCGCCTCTTCCTCGGACGGCGGGGCCTGTGCCTGCATGGCACGGCGGAACGCCTTCTCGACGTCGTCGCGCTTGATCTCGCGGCCGTCCACGACCGCCCAGGCATCCGCCGAGGGCGCCGGACCGCTGCCTGGTTTGGCGTTGCAGGCACCGGCGACGGCCGCCATGGCGACCAGACCGAGCACGGGGAACGAACGGAGCGAACCGGCGGAGCGGGCGAAGCGCGAATCGGACATATCCCTACAGCCTATCAGCCCCCCGGGCACGCGCGGCGCGAATTCCCCCGGGCCGGGCTTCGATGCTCACCCCATGCGCCTGAGCGACGGCGAAGGGCGGGCCCGCCTCCCGCGTCCGGCCTGCGCAGGCCGTCAAACGCCAGCGGGGGCGAGTGTCGGCCGGAAGCGCGGGGCCCCGGGCGGTGCTGCGCGACGCGTTGCGTCGCCGCGGTGCCTGAACACCCCACGCGGACTTCGGCGCCGCCTCGGCGTTTGACGTCTCACGCCTGCGCGGCCTGCTCGGGCCGCCCGCCGGACACGGCCCCGCCCTCCGCCGTCACATCCCGAGAGGCTCACGGCTCGCATCTCGAACTCTTCCAGAGTGCTGCATCTTCACTGGCCCGCTCGGGGCATGTGACACCTCCGTGCGTTAGGTGGAAGTGCCTGCTTTAGTGAGGGAGCTCCCTGTCGGCTGCAATGATGGTATGGACTCCTCCCGGTTTCTTCGCGGCATGCTGGCCGCGATCGTGGGTCGCAACCACACCAAGAGGAGGCCGACATGGATGCTACGACGGTGGCGGTGGATCTCGCAAAGGATGTCTTCGAGGTGGCGGTTGCCAATCGGGGCGGCGCGCATCGTGGATCGGCGGCGACTCACGCGACGACAGTTCGAGACCTTTCTCGATGGCTTGGCGGTGGGCACCACGGTCGTAATGGAAGCCTGCGGCACGGCCCACTACTGGGGCCGTCGCGGCCAGGCGCGCGGGCGGCACGTGCGCCTCTTGCCCGTGCAGTACGTGCGCCCCTACGTACGTCGCAACAAGACCG
>JAEUQR010000065.1 GCA_016789705.1 Acidobacteriota bacterium | reverse complement strand
CTGCGCCTCGAAGCCGGCATCCTCGAGCGTGAGCCAGGTGCTGTCGTCATCGCCCTCCTGCGCGCGACGCGGGGCGCCGGCCTTCTTCACCGGCTGCGGCGCGGCCGTGATGTCGAGGGCCCTCGCCGCGGCGGCGAAGGCCGAGGCACGCACCGGCGACGTGAACTGCAGTGGGTTGTAGCTGTCGCCCGAACAGGCGGTGTTGCAGCGGAAGCCGCGCACGAAGAAGGCCGGCTCCGCTTCCACGGTATAAGTCTGCGCCCGGCCGGGCGTAGCCGGTCCGGCCGGTGACGGCACGCGCCCGTTCAGCACGAGCCGCACGTGGCTCTCGGGTTCGACCACCGACACCGACTCGAAGACGGCGAGATTCGGTTCGTCGGGATAGCGCTGCTTGTCCCACTGCGTCGTGAGGCGGATGCGCACCGGCGTGCCGCCGGCGGCGATACGCGTGACGGCGGCGACGCGTGCCTCGAACGCGGCAAGGCCCGCCGGATCGAGCGCCTTGTAGCGCGCGATCTCGTCGTCCGTGAACGACGGCGGTTCCCACTCGTGACGGGCCAGGGTGGCCGAGAGGTTGGCGGCGATGTCGGGGCGGCGCACCGGCTGGTTGAAGCGCAGCAGGAAGACCATCGCGCCACCCACCGTGTCGCCCCGGCGGTACCACGACGTGCTCAGGAGACGCACCGTGGGCGTGGTGAAGGTGAAGGTGACGGGGGCGGCGAGGGTGCGTCCGCTGACGGCGGTGGCGGTCGTATCGACCGTGACCGTGTAGGTCGTGGCATACGGCAGCGGCTGCTTCGGGTCGGGCGTGTAGATGAGCATCGTCGTGCCCGACCACCGGAACGCTCCCGGAATGGCCGGCGTCATGCGCACGAACGGGGCCGTGACCACGGCCGGAATGCGGCCGAGCGTCACCATCGGCTCCGAGAAGACGATGCGGATCTCGTTAGCCTGGTCGAGGCTGGCGAGCGCCCCCGAGGGGCCGCTGCTCACCACCGTGAGCGCCGGAGCAGCGGGTTGCGCCGCCAGGGGAGTCGCACACAGCACCATCGGGGCGAGCACGCCGCTCAGCCATCCAGCTCGGGTCATGACCAGCCTCATCTGCAGGGTATCGGCCGCCGCGATCCCGCGGGCCAGCGGTGCCCTGCCCCATTAGACACCGGAGAAGTCCGCGCCCATCGCTGGGCGCGGGGCACGCTCGCGCCAGATTCCGGCCCACCGGCCGGCGGGCGCGGGCGGTCCACTTTGTGCAGTTTCCGGGGTATGCGTGTCCTGCTCGCGGCCCTCTTGGTGCTCCACGGCCTCATTCACCTGATGGGCACGGCCAAGGCGTTCGGCCTGGCCGACCTCGAGGCCCTGAAACTGCCCATCCCGCCGGCGATGGGAGCGGTATGGACGGTGGCGGCTCTGCTGTTCCTCGCCACCGGCGCCGCCCTGTTCCTGTGGCCGCGCGGCTGGTGGTGGCTGGCCGCAGCCGCCATCGCCGTGTCGGTGGTGGCCATCGTGCCCTCGTGGGCGGATGCCCGGGCGGGTATGCTCGCAAACGCCCTCATCGCCGTCGCGGCCACCGTCGGCGTGCTGCTCGCGGGGCCGTCGAGCCTGCGGGCGGCCTACGACCGCGACGTGCGCCAGGCGCTCGCCTCCGCGCGCGGCAGCGACGCGGTGGTGACCGAGACGGATCTGGCGGGCCTGCCGGCACCGGTGCAGCGATACCTGCGCGCGGCCGGCGTGGTGGGACAGCCGCGGGTGCGGACGATGCGCCTCAGGATGCATGGCCGCATCCGCAGTGGTCCGACGGCCGGGTGGATGCCGCTCGACATTCACCAGGTGAC
The DNA here is from genome assembly GCA_016789705.1 of Acidobacteriota bacterium. Lineage (GTDB taxonomy): Bacteria > Acidobacteriota > Vicinamibacteria > Vicinamibacterales > UBA2999 > CADEFD01. The sequence goes on along the minus strand of JAEUQR010000065.1, from coordinate 4,737 downwards.
CACGTTCGACCCACCCGTCAGACTCTTCTATTTCGACGCCTCGATGGCACGGCTGCCGGTGCCCGGCTACCACCGCTTCGCGGGTGGCGACGCCATGATGCTCGTGAAGGTGCTCGGCGCGGTGCCGGTCGCGAACGACAGCGGCCCGTCGATCACGAAGTCGGAAACGGTCACGTTTCTGAACGACCTGGCGCTTATGGCGCCGTCTGCCCTCCTCCTACCGAACATCCGCTGGGAGCCGGTGGACGACCGCCAGGCACGCGCCATCTTCACGCTCGGGACAAATACGATCGCGGCCACGCTCGTCTTCGACGCCGAGGGCCATCTGGCCGACTTCTGGTCGGACGATCGCGGCAAGGCCGAGCCGGGCGGCACGGCACACGGCCTGCGCTGGTCCACACCCGTACACACGTTCCGCCGCTTCGGCGCGGTCACACTCATGGCCACCGCCGAGGCGCTCTGGCACGAGCCGGCGGCGCCGTATGCGTACCTCGAACTGACACTCGACGACGTGGTCTATAACCAGGCGGCGCCGTAGCCGGGAGGCGGCGGGGGCCGTCACGACCGTGGTCCCAGCAAAGCGTCGTGGCACCACGCGCGGCCGCGCGCGCGCGGCGTAGGATGCGGAGATGCCGTGGCCCTGGCTCCTGCTCGCGTTCGCCGCCGTCGTCCAGACGCCGGCACCCGCCTCGTCACCCGTCCGCGCCGCCGACGCGCTCTTCCGCGACGACCTGGCCTTCGCGTCGAACGCCGCGAACCGCGCGCTCGCCGACGGCCTTGCGCCGATGTTCGCGGATGACGTCATCATGCCGGGGCCGCCGGCCACGCTGCACCGCGGACGCGAGGCGGTGCTGGCGGCCCTGCGCACGAGCCCCGATGCGGCCGCCCGCGCCTCGTGGACGCCCATCCGCGTGGGCCTCTCGGCCGACGGCCAGCACGGCTTCACGTTCGGGTTCATGACGCTCACCCACACAGACGGCCGCATGGTGCCGCTCAAATACATGGCCTACTGGGTGAAGACCACGCAGGGCTGGCGCGTCGCCGGCTACAAGCGGGCGCGGCGGCCCGAGGGTGAGGCGGCCACGGCGACGATGGCGCCGCATCTGCCGGGGACGCTCGTGACGCCACGTGGCGAGGCGTCACTCCTCGAGCCCCTGCGCCAGTCGCTCGTGGCGGCGGAGCGCGCGTTCTCGGATGAGGCGCAGAAGGTCGGCCTCGGGCCGGCGTTCACACGGTTCGGACACCCGACGGCCGTGAACATGGGCGGCGCGGCCAATCCGTCGTACGTCGTCGGCCCCGACGCCATCGGCCGGCTCGTCGGCGGTGAGCGTCCGGGACCACCGAGCCCGGTCGAGTGGTCGTGTGACGTGGCGCTCGTCGCGTCGAGCGGCGACCTCGGCATCTCGTTCGGCGTCATCCGCCCGACGGCGCGGCCCGCCGGCGCGACGGCCACACCACAGGGCACCCCGTTCTTCACGATCTGGACACGTCCGTCGCCCGGCGCCCCCTGGCGCTACATCGCCGAATAACGCCGGCGCCAGCCGTCGAGCTGGAAGGGCCGCACCGGGCCACGTGAGACGATAGCCGGGCGTATGGGCATCGCCGCGGACTTCGTCCTCATCGTCGTCGCCGGACTCATCGGCGCCATTGCCGCGCGGGCGCTCGGCCTGCCCCTGCTCGTGGGCTACGTGGCCGCCGGCGTCGCTGTGGGTCCGCATACCGCCGGCCCGACCGTGGCCAATCTCGAGGACATCGAACTGCTCGCCGAGATCGGCGTCGCCCTGCTGCTCTTCGCGCTGGGCCTCGAGGTGTCGTTCCGCGATCTCCGTGCCGTGCGAGGCGTGACGCTCATCGGCGGTCCGATCCAGATCCTCGTCACCGGCACGTTCGGCACCTGGATCGCGCGGCTCGCCGGCGTGCCGCTCACCGACGCCCTCTGGTTCGGCGCGATGGTTTCACTCTCGAGCACGATGGTCGTGCTGAAAACCCTCGCCGCCACCGGCACGATGTCGACGCTCGCGAGCCGCGTGATGATCGGCATGCTCGTGGTGCAGGACCTGGCCGTCGTGCCCATCCTCATCGTGCTGCCGCAACTCGGCGCCACCGAGGGCATGGGCGGACGTCTGCTCCAGGCCTCGCTCATCGCCGGCGCGTTCCTGCTGGTGTTGGTCGTCGCCGGCACGCGCCTCCTGCCGATGATGCTGCGGCGCGTCGTCGGCTGGGGCTCGCGCGAGCTCTTCCTCGTGGCCGTGGTCGCGGCCGGCGTCGGCGTGGGCGCCATCGCCCATCGCTTCGGCCTGTCGTTCGCCATCGGCGCCTTCATCGCCGGCGTCATCCTCAGCGAATCCGAACTGAGCCACCAGGCGCTCAGCGACGTGGCGCCGCTGCGCGACATCTTCGGCCTGCTCTTCTTCGTCTCGGTCGGCATGCTGTTCGACCCGGCCTACGTGCTGGCCCATGCCGGCCTCGTGGCGGCGCTCGTCGCCGCCATCATCGCCGGCAAGTCGCTCATCGTCGGGCTGCTCGCCCGGGCCTTCGGCTACCGCAACATGGCGCCGTGGATCATCGGTCTCGGGCTGTCGCAGATCGGCGAGTTCAGCTTCGTGCTGGCGCGGACGGGCCGGGCCGGCCAGTTCATCAGTGCCGACACCTACGACCTCGCGCTCACGTGCACGGTGCTGTCGATGGCGCTTTCGCCGCTGGTCTTCCCCGGGCTGCTGCCGGCGGCGCGCGCGCTTGCCGGCCGCCTGCGACCGGCGGCGCCGGCGGCCGATATGTCACTGCCGCGCACGGCGATCGAGAATCACGTCGTCGTCGCCGGCTACGGCCGCACCGGCCGGGCCGTCGTGGACGCGCTGCAGGCGACCGGCCTGCCCCACGTCATCGTCGAGATGCATCACGAGGCCCTCGCCCGTCCGCTCGAACAGGGCGTGCCGGCGATCTGGGGGGACATCGGCCGTGAAGACATCCTCGTCGCCGCCGGCATCCCGCAGGCGCGCATGCTCGTGATGGCGGTACCCGAGTGGCACGCCATCCGCCTCGGCATCGAGCGGGCGCGCCGTCTGAACCCGAGGCTCTTCGTCGTGGCGCGGGCGACCGCCGCCGCGCACGTGGAGGATCTGCGGGCGCTGCGCGTGGACGCGGTGGTGCAGCCGGAGTTCGAAGGCGGCGTCGAGATGGTGCGCCGCGCGCTCGCCCAGTGCGAGCGCGGCGAGGACGACATCGACCGCCTGACCGACGCCCTGCGCCGCGGCCTCTACGACGCCAACCCGGCCTGACCGGCCTCACCCGCCGGCTCGACGTGCACCAGCACGTCGGCCACCCAGTCGAGGTCCTGCCGCACGCGGCTGCGCACGTGGCCGCCGACGCCGTGCGCCTCGGCCACCGTCATCGCCGGATCGACCTCGAGGTGGAGGTCCACGTGATAGCGCATCCCCGTCTTGCGCGCGTAGACCTTGTCCACGCCACGCACTCCGGGCACGGCGAGAGCGCTCGTTTTGACCCGGGCCATGAGCGCCGCGTCCGGCATCGTGTCCATGAGTTCGAGCGAGGCATCGCGCAGCACACGCACGCCGGTCACCACGACGACGATGCCCACGACGAAGCCGCCGTAGTGGTCGGCCGCCATGAAGCGCGTGCTGTCGTACATCGTCAGGCCGACGGCCGTCAGGGCGGCCACCGCGGCGAGGATGTCCACCGCGTCGTTCCAGCCGTCGGCGACGAGGGCGGCGCTGCGCAGGCGGCGGCCGGCGCGGAACTTGAGCACCGCCATCACGGCGCGGACGACGATGGCGACGAGAAGCGCGACGACGGCCAGCGCCGTCGGCGGCGGATGCGGCGCGCCCACGGCCTGCAGCGAGTTCCAGCTGATGCCGACACCGCCCGCGCTCAGGACGAGGCCGACGACGAACGCGGCCAGCGTCTCGACACGGCCGTGGCCGTACGGATGGTCGTGGTCGGCGGGTTTCGCGGCCGCCACCATGCCGAGAAACACGACGGTCGAAGCCAGCACGTCGCCGGCGAACTCGATCCCGGTCGCGAAGACCGACGTCGATCCGGACAGGACGCCGACGGTGATGTTGAGCGCGGCCAGGCACGCGCTCGCGACGATGCCGGCGCGGGCGATGCGTTGCCCGCTGCGGGCATCAGCCTGGGGCGATGAGGCCATGGACGCTCATGGTACGGCGCGACGGGGGCCGGTGGCGAGACTCACCGCATCGGCGCCCGGCCGAGACCGGCGCCGAGGGCGGCACGCACCGGGCGACAGGAATCCACATACGCAACTCTGTGGTTGCATGTCTGGACCGTGACTGGTAGGCTCACTGGCAACCCTGAGGTTGCACATGTCCACCGACGCCATTCGCAAGACCGCCCGCCTCGACGCGCCGCTCGCCCGCGTCTGGGACGCCATCAGCGACAGCCGGCAGTTCGGCGCCTGGTTCGGCGCGGAGTTCGACGGGCCGTTCACGGCGGGCGCCACGCTGACCGCGCGCATCCGTCCCACCACCGTCGATCCCGAGGTGGCGCGTCTCCAGGAGCCCTACGCCGGGCACGCGTTCACCGTCGACGTGACCGCCGTCGAGCCCCCGCACCGGCTGGCCTTTCGCTGGGCGCCGCACGGCACCGGCGCCCCCGACCATCCGGACGATCCGATGACCCTCGTCGAGTTCGTGCTCGAGGCCGACGGTGACGCCACGCGAATCACGATCACCGAGTCGGGCTTCGACCGCATCGCGC
>JAEUQR010000086.1 GCA_016789705.1 Acidobacteriota bacterium | reverse complement strand
GAAGCCCTCGAAATGAAGCGGGCGCTGGTGCGCGATTTCGGCGTGCCCGCCGCGGCCGTCATCATCGACCCGCACGCCCGCCACACGACGACCAACCTGCGGAACGCGGCGAGGCTCGCGCTGCGCTATGGGCTGCCGCCGGAGCGGCCGCTCCTCATCACGAGCGACGCTGGTCAGAGCGCCTACATCAGCAGCACCGAGTTCCACGACCGCTGCCTGCGTGAGATGGGACACCTGCCGGGCACGCTCGGCCGCCGGTTGTCAGCGTTCGACCAGGAGTTCACGCCGTCGGTGCGGGCCTTGCACGCCGACCCGGCCGACCCGCTCGATCCCTAGCATCACCCACGCGTGGGCGAGCTCATCGTCCACGCGCCTCCCCTACTCCCGCCCTCAGGGGCGGATCCCGATGGCCAGCCACGCGGTGACGCCCGGGGCATCGATGCCGGAGCCGTGCACGCGGTAGAGCCTGTCGAAGAGGTTGCGCACGCCTCCGGTGACCTGCAGGCGCCGGCTGAGTGGCGCGGCGCCGAACGCGTCTACCGTCATCCAGGCAGGCGTGCCGGTGGATGAGATGCGGTGGTCCGCGAGGTCGCCGGACGAGAGCCGATCCTGCCGTGTGGCCCAACGCGTCGACAGGCCCGCCCACGCGGCGGCCCGCGGACGCCACTGCACCGCGAGTCCACCGTTCACGGGCGGGATGCGCCGCATCGGCTCGTTCCGCGTGAGTGCCTGGCCGCGAGTCGCCGTCGCGTGTGCCGTGACGGTCACCGCACGGCCGGCCCGCCATTCGACTTCCACCTCGCCGCCGGTCACGCGGGCCTCGCCGACGTTCGCCTTCTGGAACACCGGCTGGTCCTCGAAGACCGGCGAACCCTGGTAGTTGGCCCGCACGCGGTCGATGAGGCCCGTGAGGTCCGTGCGGAAGGCGACCACGGTGGCCGAGACGGCGCGCGACCGCGTGCGGAGGCCGAGTTCGCTCGTGAGGCCGCGTTCGGGCGTCAGTCCTGGCGACGGCACTTCGATACCTGAATCGAAACGGCCGAGCGTGCTCACGTCGTCGATGTTCGGCGCGCGAAACGACTGAGCGAGCGATCCGAACAGCAGGTGCTGGCCCACGAGGCGCACCGACGCGCCGGCCTGCCTGACCCAGGCGCTCGGTGTTACATCGAGGTTCCGGAACGTCGCATCCGATGCCGCGATCCGGAACGAGGAGAACCGCGTGCCCGCCTCCGCCCGGACGCGGCCCACCGTCCACACGCCACGCGCGAAGACGGCCGCGCTCGTTGCCGTGGCACCGTCGGGATAGAGACCGCGGCGACCGAGCGCTGCGCCCGTGCGTGTGTCGACGTCCACGCGCGTGCTGCCGACCTCGTCCGCGTAGACCTCCCCGCCGCCCTGGAGCAGCAGGCCCGGTGACAGCCGCTTCTGCACGTCCATCGACAGCCCGAGGGTGCGAACGCGATCGCGTTCGGTCGTGTCGGTCACCGATCCCGCGCGCTGGATGCGCCGGCGCTCGTCGGTGCTCTGGAACGAGGCCGTGGCCGCCACCGCGTCAGCCCAGCCGAGCGCCTGGGCCGTATAGCGCAGTGATCCCAGCTGGCGCGTCTGCGGGTCGAAGGCATAGCGTGAGAATCCGCGCTGCACGACCTGATCCCAGCGCGGCACGTCGTCCTGATGATGCACCTGCACCGTAGCCGTCAGCAGGTGTCCGGGGGCAAGTCGCACCGCCGCCGCGACGTCGCCTGCGGCTTCGCTGTAGCCACTCGGCGAAAGGGTGCCGCGGTGGCCGCCGGCACGCATGTCGCCGGTGTTGTGCGCCGAAACGCCGCCGCGCAGGGCCCACGTGGCGTTTGCCGCCGAGAAGCCGAGGCGGCCGCGCTGCTCCGCGGCACCGGCACTGACGCCGGCGCGGCTCTCGAACGTGCGCGTCCAGCCCTGCGCCGAGAACTCGGGTGTGCGCGTGACCAGATTGACGACGCCGCCGATCGCATCGCTGCCGTAGAGCACCGATCCCGGGCCGCGCACCACCTCGATCGCGCCGAGCATGTCGGGGTCGACGGTGCCGAGGTACTGATTCGGGCCGAAGCGATACGTGGCGTTGTTGAGGCGCACGCCGTCGATGAGCACGAGAATCTGGTTGCCGACGAGGCCGCGCACGTATGGCGCGCCGGCGCCGAGGTTCGTCTTCTGCACGAGCACACCCGCGGTGTCCATCAGGGCGTCTGGTGTCGTGCCCGGCAGGCGCGCGTCCAGATCGGCGCGGGTCACGACCGACACCGCGCGAGGCACGTCCGTCAATGTCTCGCGCGCCCGCCCGGCGGTGACGACGACATGCTCGTCGACACGCGGCGGCAGGCGGCGGAGACGCACGATGATCGAGCGCGGTGTGGCGGCCGTGATGGCGAGCGCGCGCGCCTCGTAGCCGTCGGCGGTGACCTGCACGGGGACCGCGTCGCTGCCGCCGCTCGCGGCGTCGAACGAGACGAGCGCGTCTGGTATCGCGAGGCCGGTGTGTTCATCGATCACTCGGATGTCGATCGATGGGACAGGCTGCGCCGCGCTGAGTGATGCGGCGAACAGCAGAAACGACGCGAGGCAGATCGTGCGCATGCCCGGCCATGCTAGACCGCGTGCACCGCGGAAAATCGTGGTCGCGCAATGTTTACGCGCGCCTTGCGCACGTGTTACCCCGAGCCAACAGGCTTGACGACATGACACGCACCACTCGCGCGCTGCTGCTCGGGACCACACTTGTCATCGGCGTCACGTCGATGGTCACCTCGATCGCGCAACGAGGCCCGGCGCCGCCCGAGTGGCCTGGCGCGAAAGGCGGCGGCGCGGTGCTGCTGCCCAACGGATGGACCGTCGCGCCGGCCGGGCGCAGCGTGCAGGTCGGAGACTTCCCGATGTCGATGGTGCTCGCGCCGGATGGGCGGCGCCTCATCATCAGCAACAACGGCTGGTCGAAGCCATCGCTCACGATCGTCGATACCGTGCAGGTCTACGTGAGCGCGCGGGTGCCGCTCGACCACGCGTGGCTCGGCCTGGCGTGGCATCCCGACGGCAGACGTCTGTATTCGGCGGGTGCGGCCGAGAACACCGTGAGCGAGTTCAGCTATGTGAATGGCGGCCTCGTGCCCGGCGGCAAGATCGTCGTCGACCGTCCGGCCATCACGCTGACCCCGGGCACCCGTGACCTCGGTGGCACGGGTTTCATCGGCGGTCTCGCGGTGCATCCGGACGGCACCCGGGCCTACGCGGCTCACGTGCTGGGCCGCGCCATCAGCGTGCTCGAT
>JAEUQR010000085.1 GCA_016789705.1 Acidobacteriota bacterium | reverse complement strand
GCCCATCGCGTCCTCCTAGAACTGCCGAGTCAGATTGCCGGCCCGGCTGCCCGCCGGCCGCGATTTCCAGTAACTGCCGCCGTCGGGCGTATGCACCATCGGGTTGCCGCCCAGCGTCCGGCGGAGCAGGCCCACTGGCGTGAGCACGAGCAGGTACATCACGCCCATCACGATGGGCGTCGTCACCTTCGAGATGAGGTGGGCCAGCTTCATCCAGGCCCGTTCGACGGGCCCGAGCATCGTCGGCACCGCGAGACCCGCCACCGACAACACGGCGCCGAGCGCGCCGAACACATTCGTCGCCGTCGGGCTGCCGCGCCACCACGCGATGGCGGCGAACACCAGGAACGCACCGCCTACCGTCAGCCCGAAGCGGCGGCCCTGCGCCACCGTCAGTCGAGCTGGAATTCCTGCTGCCATGCCTGCGACTCCTTCCACTCGGGCTGCCAGCCCTTCTCGAGCACGAACGGCCCCAGCACCAGCACGTCGATGTGGGTCCGCATGAAACACCTGTAGGCGTCCTCCGGTGTGCAGACGATCGGCTCGCCGCGCACGTTGAACGACGTGTTGACGAGTACCGCGCAGCCCGTCCTGGCCTCGAACGCCTTGAGCACCTCGTAGTAGCGGCCGTTGACGTCCTTCGTGACCGTCTGCACACGCGCCGAGTAATCGATATGCGTGATCGCCGGCAGGTCCGACCTGGGCACGTTGAGCTTGTCGATGCCCCAGAGCTTGTGCTGTTCGTCGGTGAGCGGGATACAGCGCTCCTTCTTCACCGGCGCGACGAGCAGCATGTAGGGCGAATCCGTGTCGAGCTCGAAATAGTCTGACACGCGCTCGCGCAGAACGGAAGGCGCGAAGGGCCGGAAGCTTTCGCGAAACTTGATCTTCAGGTTCATGTCGGCCTGCATCTTCGGGCTGCGCGGATCGCCGAGGATGCTGCGCGCGCCGAGGGAGCGCGGACCGAACTCCATGCGGCCGTCGAACCAGCCGATGATCTTCTCGTCGGCCAGGTAGCCGGCGACGCGGTCGAAGTGCTGGGGATCCTCGACCCGTTCGTACTTCGCACCCACCGACGTGAGATAGGTCTCGATCTCCTCGGGCGTGAAGGCCGGCCCGAGGTAGGCTCCCTGCATCGCATCACGTCCGGGCGTCACCACCCGCGGCTTCTTGTGTTGACGGTAGTGAATCAGCTGCGCGACGCCGAGCGCACCGCCGGCATCGCCGGCGGCGGGCTGAATCCACAGGCGTTTGAACGGCCCTTCACGCAGCAGACGACCGTTGCCGACGCAGTTGAGTGCGACGCCACCGGCCAGGCACAGGTTTTCGGATCCGGTGCGCTTGTGCGCAGTGCGCGCCATGCGCAGCATGATCTCCTCGCACACGACCTGAACCGACCGCGCGAGATCCATCTCGCGCTGCGTGAGCTTGGTCTCCGGCTGACGCGGTGGCGCGCCGAAGAGCGTGCTGAACGCGTCGTTGGTCATGGTGAGACCGGTCAAGTAGTCGAAGTACTTCTGGTTCAGCCGGAAAGAGCCATCCTCCTTGAGGTCCATCAGCTCCGTGTAGATGCGGTCCACGTACTTCGGCTCACCGTACGGTGCCAGGCCCATCACCTTGTATTCCCCGGAGTTCACCTTGAAGCCGGTGTAATAGGTGAACGCTGAATACAGCAGGCCGAGCGAGTCGGGCCAATGCAGCTCATCGAGGATCTCGAAGTCGGCGCCGCGGCCGTGGCCGATTGAGGCGGTAGCCCACTCGCCAACGCCGTCCATGGTCAGGATCGCCGCGTCGTCGAACGGCGACGGAAAGTAGGCGCTGGCCGCGTGTGACTCGTGATGTTCGGAGTAGAAGATCGGACCGGCGTAGCCGAGTTCATCGTGGAGCTGCCGGTCGATGTAGAGCTTGTCCTTGATCCACAGCGGGCCGGCCATCAGAAAGGACTTGAAGCCTGCCGGCACGACGCCGAGATATGTCTCGAGAATACGCTCGAACTTGAGCAGCGGCTTGTCGTAGAAGCCGACGGCGGCGAGATCGCCGACACCGATGCCGGCCTGCTTCAGGCAGTACTCGACTGCACGGTGCGGGAAGGTCGCATCGCCCTTCTTTCGCGTGAAGCGGTCTTCCGAGACGGCTGCCACGATGGCGCCGTTCCTGAGGAGGACGGCGGCGCTGTCGTGGTAGAAGGCCGAAATGCCGAGGATGTACTGATCGCTCATCGTTCGCTTGTCGCCTGTGTCACGGCCGGACGAGTCATCGCGGCCGCCGGTGGATGCCAATATTGGTATCGGCACACGGGGCCTCGGTCGATACTCCCGCAGCGGCCAGCCTGGTTTCTCACCGCCCCGGCGCCTGAGCGGCGGGCGCCGCGAGCTACTGCTTCGAAAGGACGAACTGATTCATCACGAGAAGATCAACCCCCGTGGCGTAGAACACGCGCACGGCGTCGCGCGGGCTGCAGACGATCGGCTCGCGGTGGCTGTTGAACGAGGTGTTGATGAGACACGGCACGCCCGTGGCTTCGCCGAACGCCTCGAGGAGCCTCCTGAATCTCGGCAAGGGCGCGTCCACGGCCACCGTGTGAACCCGGACGGCTGCTTCCCGTGAAGGCAGCGCTTCACGCAGGCGCTCCGGGTCACGCGGCCGGTAGTCGCACTCCATGAAACACGCTTCCGCGGGCCCATCGAAATGGTCGTGCACAGCCTCCTGCAGGACGCTGAGCGCATAGCCGCGCCAGGGTTCCCGGTGCTTCAGGAAGCGATTCAGGTTGTCGAGCACGTAGGGCGCCGTCGGATTCGCGAGGATGCAACGTGCCCCCAGCGCCCGGGGCCCCCATTCCATGGCGCCGTCGAACCAGCCGACGAGCCGTCCTTCCTTGAGCGCACGAACCGCGACCATGACGGCGTCCTGATCTGACTCCCAGGAGTACTGAAGCTTGCAGTTGTCCAGGACCTGCTTGGTCTCCTCCGGCGAATACTGGGGCCCGAGGAACGGAGACGCCAGGACCGGGTGACTTCCGGAGGCGTCCAGGGCCGCACCGACGGCCAATCCACTGTTGCCGGGGTCCACGGGCACGAAGACATCCTCGAACACCCCTGACTGACGGACGGCAGTGTTCATCGCCGAGTGATAAAACAGGCTGCCACCCAGACAGAGGCGCGGCACCCCCAGCTCGGCGCGCAGTTGCTGCACGAATTCCACCAGAAGTTCGGCCAGGCGTGCCTGCAGGGCGGCCGCGACCGCGGCGTGGTTCGGGCTGCCGCTGCCGCCGGCGCCGGCCCCCTTCGCGGCCACAGCCTCGAGCGCGTCGTCGATGACGAGCGCGTCACCCTCCCGGCGAATCAGCGATGCCATCAACGGGTCGTAGCTGTCGGGCCGCAGGCGCGCAAGCGCCTCCATGCGTTGGCCGGCCGCCGGGTCCACGAATCCCAGCGCCGAGGCGCAGCGTGCAAACGCGCGAACGAAGCCGGTGCCGGCCCATGCCCGCGGCACGGGGTTCACGTCGCGTCCTTCCCCCGTCCACACGCTGACTTCCGGCGCCTCGTGATCGCACACGAGAATGACCGCCGATCCAAACGGCGAGGTCAAGTATGCCGTGGTGGCATGCGCGCGGTGGTGATCGACGCGGTGCGCAAACCCGGGCGGCACCGGACCGTCGCCCTCGACCGCCACGTAGCGGTCAACGGACGTTCGGGACAGTCCGCGACGCTGAAGCAAGAGGTCCAGCGCTTCGTCGGGCAGACCCGACGCGTTGAGTCCCGCGCTGCGCGTACGGGTCGCCCGCTCCTGCGAGCACACGCCTTGCAGCTGCCCAGATTCGACCAGAGCGGCGACGCCGGCTCGGGTGCCGCCTGCCATTCCAGCAACAGTCATTGTGAGCCTCGTGCGATCTTCGCATGGGCCGCCTTGCCGGGATCCATGTGGTCAGGGCCGCCGGGCAAAGAACACGAGCGCCCCGCCGCGGGCGCCGGCCAGGAACTGTTCATCAGCCAGCATCTGTGCCGTGCTCGTGCGCTCTTCCCCGCGCCGGGAAGCGAAACGGGCCACGTCGTAGCCATGGGTCGACAACAACGTCAGCATGGACCTCATCTTCTCGGCACCGATGACGTGCGGGTGGACCTCGATGAACAGCGTCAGTTCCGGCGCCTCGGCGATGGTGCGCTGCATGCCCCGCAGGATCTCGTACTCGTGCCCCTCGACATCCATGCGCACGAGCGCGGGGAACGGCTTCCCCTCGAGGAATGCATCGAGCGGGCGCACTTCGACCTCGATGGTCCTGCCGGTGCCCTGTACGGGCGTCATCGCGTGCCAGTTCCTCAGATGCGACAGGTGCATGACCGAGCGTCCCGCGGCTTCACTCACCGCGAAGCGGTGGAGCTCGATGGTGTCGTAGGCGTTCAGCGCAACGTTTCGCTCCAGCAGGCTGAAGTTATCCGGAACCGGTTCGATTCCATAGACCTTACCCCGCGGGCCGACCAGTGATGCCTCGAACAGGACGTAATAGCCGATGTTGGCGCCGACATCGACGACGGTCTGTCCGGGACGCAGCGTCTCCCTCATCACGCCGATCGCCCAGTCCTCGCGAATGCCATGAATCAGAAGGTCCCGGCTGATGCCGGGATCGGACACGTCGAGGTACATCCGGCTCCCCAGCACCTCGCGGCACACATACCCGTCGACCGCACCGCGCGACCGCGCCCACAGGACGGTCGGTTCCCAGAAACGTCTGACTCGACGCCGCAGCGCCTGCCTGGCTCGTTCGATGATCATCAAAGGGCCTCACGCGCCGGACGACGCGTCGATTTCATCGCTTCCAGAGGCTCGAGACCCTGGCGACGACGTCCCGTCGCTCGGTGGTCGTCAGCACCAGACCGAAGGCCACGCCGGCAAACAGCGCTGCGGTGGCCGCCGCCTGCACACAGAACACCACGAAGTTCTGCGCCGGCGCGAAGAAGTGAAAGGTATAACCGAGCGCCACCGCGGGCACGACCGACAGGAGCGGCCACAACATGACGACGGTGTAGTACTCGCGGAGCGACACGCCGACATCGCGCGTCGTCAGAAAGGGCAGAACGAACACCATGGAGGCGACGTGGGGAACCGCGGTGCCGATGGCGACGCCGGTGATCCCGAGCCGGCGCACGAGAATGAGGCTCAGCGTCAGATTGAGGGCCGCTTCCCCCACCCGCAACAGCGCCATCGACCGCTGACGGCCGACGCCCAGCAGTACGTAGTAGATGGTGTAGTGCGAGAACGTGAGCATCGACGTCGCCGTCAGGATGGTCAGCACCGTCTCGCCCTGTGCCCCGTAGTCCGATCCGATCCAGAGGCGGATGAAGTCGGCGCCAAGCGTCAGCAGCACGCCCGCGACCGACAGGCCGACGAGCATCGCATACTTGGCGCCGGTCAGGAAGAGCCGGCGAATGCCGTCCTTGTCGTTGGCGCCTTCGAGTGAGCTCGATCTGGGGTAGAACACCTGGCTCATGGATCGCATGCCGTTGGCGAGGTGCTGCAGCAGGCTGCTGGGAATCGCGAAGTAGGTCACGGCCGAGACCGGCAGGTTGCTGCCGATGACGATGCTGTCGGTGGCGAAGACGATCTTGGCCGCAAGATTGTTGAGCACGATGTAGAAGCTGAAGCGCCAGACCTCGCCGAGTTCGCGTCGGCTCCTGGCCAGGCCGGCCATGCGGAACGCGGGCATCACGCGCACGCACAGGACATACGTGGCGACCGCCGAGACGACAGTCGCCGCGATCTGCAGGATCGAGAGCCCGATGATGCCGACGCCGGCCGTCAGCACCGCCACGGTGCCCACGAATCGAGCCACGGCCACTGATACGCCGACCGCGTTCATCAGGTCGTACCGCTGCAGCCCCATGAGCATACCGATGAAGGGGTTCAACAGCCAGGTGATGCTCATGTTCACGGCCGTGAGCATGATGACTGTTCGCGCCGTCGGCAGCAGCTCGGGTTCGAGCTTCAGGATGTTGGTCCCCCACTGCGAGGCCACGACACCGACCAGCAGCGTCGCGACGCTGATGGCCGCGTAGAGGTAGATGGCTACGCTGACTTTGGCGTTCAGGGTGTCCTGATCGCGCGCGGCCTCGTTCTTGGCGACGTAGCGGACGACGGAATCGCGAATGCCGAGATCGAGCAGCCAGAGGTATCCCGAGAACTGCATCGTGATGCCCCAGAGGCCGTACCAGGTGTCGCCGAGGCTCCTGACCACGATCGGGGCCGTCACGAACGACAGCGCCACGCTGATGAGGAGACTTCCCCAGTTTGAGAAGATGTTGCGAACAATCGAAGGCGGCGGCAACGAGGCTCCTGTCCTACTCGAGCGATTCTTCACGGTCCGGACGACTCGCTCGGGCCGTACCCGACTGGTCGAGCCCGGGGCAGTGCAGACGGCCCTTGGAGTGCCGTATCACCGCCAACGTCAGCGGCTCGGCCACCAGCCGATAGGCCAGCGGGCGCGGATGACCATCGAGCGGCAAGAGGTAGAGGTCGGACGCGCCAAGCCGCGAGGCCAGGAGCACGTTGAGAAGCGCCACCGGCTCGATCTGTCGTTCGGCGGCCAGCGCTTCTACCCACGTCAACGTGTCACTGCGAGTGCCCGTGGCCAGCGTCAGGTGCGAAGGATAGGTGGCGAATGTGAGTGGCACGCGGCGGGCGTTCACGAGTTCGAGCAGGCCGTCGAGCTCGACGCCGTACTTCGCTCTCAGAGTGGCAACCTTGGCCGATGCCGACGATTCGTCCGCTCCTGTAGCATCGGGTGTCCGGCGCCTGTCGAGTCTTCCGCGGGCTCGCACTGAGGCGCGGGCCTCAAGCAGAAGATTCCAGGTCGCCAGACGACGCAGGACCGGATACACGACGGACAGGGGCAGCCGGGCCCGTGCCGCCCGGTTTCTCGCAAGGTCGGCCGCCAGGGGTTGTGCCAGGTCGCCGACGTCGTTCTCGTAGAACATCAAGACCACCTGATCGGGTGCGAGCCCCAGCGCGCGCTCGACCAGAGAGCGCTGCGTGTCAATGCTCGAACCACCGAGACCGCCGTTGACGACGCGGACGCGGGGGGTGCACACGCTCAGTCGTTGCTCGAGCTGGACGGGCAGCGTCTGGTTGTCGTCCACGAAGTCGCCGAACGTCAGGGAGTCCCCGGCGAAGAAGACACGATACTCATCAGGACCCTTCGTCGCCGCAATCTCGGCCCCGCGATAACCCAGGGCGTTCGTCCTGACTTCGAAAGGGAGCGCTCGGAGACGGCGATCGACGACGAGCTGACCCGGCTCGAACGGGCCAGGAATGCGCTCGAAGTCGCGCGTATCGACGGTGGCGACGCCACCAGGAGCCGCGAGGCCCAAGGCGCGAACGCCGATTTCCACGAGGCCGACCGACAGCAGGACCGCCACGATTGACAGGCTGACGTTCTGGCCGAGCGTGACCAGCCGTCGGGCCACAGATTGAGGGTTCCGTTCGTCCATGACCTGTCAGCAGGGCTGAAACGACCAGACGATGACCCGTCGCCGATTCCGCGACGGGTCGATGACGCCACCGGTCATGATGGCAACTCCTGCCCGCTGGCCGCCTGCTGCCGAAGGGCCATGCGATCGATCTTGCCGGTGCCTGACAACTTCGGAAGCGCCGGCAGCACCACGACGCGCGTCGGCACTTTGTACGCGGCAAGACGTGCGGCCGCATGCCCCCGCAGGGCCATTTCGGCATCTGGAAGCGGCTGGCGCAGCGCCACGAATGCCACTGGCGCCTCACCCAGCAGGTCGTGACACGCCGGCACGACCGCCGCTTCGTGCACCGCCGGGTGTTCGTGCAGGACGTCTTCGATCTCGCGAGCGCCGACCCGGTTGGCGCCGACCTTGATCATGTCGTGTCGACGGCCGACGATGAAGAGGCACCCGTCGTCGTCGGCGTAGCCGAGGTCGCCCGTGCGATACCCCTCGGGGCCGAACCGCTCGGCGGTCTCGGCGGGACGATTCCAGTAACCCGGCGCGATGTTCGGACCGCGCGCCACGAGCTCGCCGACCTCGCCGGGCGCGGCAATTCGCCCGTCGTCGGTCAGCACCCGTACCTCCACGCCCGGGATGGCCCGGCCGATCGATGCGCGCTTCTGCGACAACTCCGCCGGCGGCAGATAGGTCAGCCGTGCCGCCGCCTCGGTCGCGCCATACATGACGAAGAAGTCGGCCTTCGGGCCGCGCGCCAGCCAGTCGGCAATCCGCGCCGGCGACATGCCGCCGCCAGCCTGGGTGACGTAACGCAGGTGCGGCAGCCGTGCCTGGTCGAGGTTGGATCGGTGGAGCATCAGCGCGAACGTCGACGGGACGCCGGCAAAGCCCGTCACCTCGTGTTCGGCCATCGACGCCAACACCACGTTCGGGAAGGCCGCGCGGTTCTCGATGACCAGCGACCCTCCGACGGCGACGTGTGTGTGGAGCAGCGACAGCCCGTAGACGTAGCTGAAGGGCAGCACGCACATCACGCGGTCGGCCGCCGTTAGATGCAGGTAGGCCACGATGGACCGGGCGTTGGCGACGAAGTTCCGGTGCGACAGCATCACGCCGCGCGGCTCGCCCGTGGACCCTGACGTGTAGATGATGGCGGCCAGGTCCTCGTCGGTGCCGTGAAGGGCCACCGGGGTGTCGCGGCAGTCGCCAAGGGCGGCAACGAAGTCGACGAATGGTGCGGGAAGCGGTGCGCTCGCGAGGGCGAACACGTGCGGGACATCGGCGAAGGTCCCGCTCTGGCCGAGCGCACGCGCCGTCGCCTCGTCGACGACGACGGCCCGCGGTGAACAGTCAGCCACCGCCGCCGGCAGGCGATCGCTGCGAGGGCCCGCCGGCAGCGGCACCGCCACGCCGCCGGCCTTCATCACGCCGAAGTAGGCGGCGACCATCTCTGCCCCGTTCTCGAGGGCGATGATCACGCGGTCACCGGCGCCGATGCCGCACTGCTGGAACAGATGCGCGCACTGGTTGGCCTGGCGATCGAGTTCGGCGTAGGACACACGCCGATCGCGCTCAACGAGGAGGATGGCCCCGGGAGCCGCAGCCGCCGAAGCTTCGAGAAGCTGGTGCAGGCGCATCAGACGTGGCTCGCGTCGACGGCCGCGTGATCGACCAGCGTGCGGATCGTTGGCGGCGGCTCGGCCACGGGTCTGGACGCGATGAATTGCTGGTGCACGAGCTGCGTCGAGAGGACGCCGACCACGGCCATGTTGTCGGCGTTCGAAAACTGTCCGCTGCCGGCACGCGCCTCACACTTGGCGATGAGGTGACGCACGGCGACCGGGTCGAATACACCCGCATCGTGCACGGCCGTCGGGCTCGTGACGTGGGCAATCCAGTCCCGGGCCGCGGGTGACGCAAACGCCAGGGCGTCCGGCGCCCGGTACGGTTGTTTCGGCCGGGCCAGGATTTCCGGAGGCACCACGTCGGCCGCCGCCTTCTTGAGAACGTGCTTTTCGTCGAGCACGTGCAACTTGTACTTCGCCGGCAGCGACTCGGCCAGCGCGGCGACCTGCCGGTCGAGGAACGGGAAGCGGCCCTCGACCGAATGCGCCATGAGCATACGGTCGCCCTGCGACGACAGCAGGTAGCCCGACAGCAGCGTGTGGACTTCGAGAAACTGATCCTGAGCGAGCGGGCTCCACGTACCAAACCGCGACGGCAGGGCCGCCAGCAGCTCGCCGCGGGCATCGACACCGCCGAGCCGGCCCTGCAGGTCCGCCGAAAAGAGCCGTTTCAGACCGCCTGTGCTGTTCCAGCGCGGTTCGTGACCGAATCCGGGTTCGCGGAACCGTTCGAGGGCTCGCCCGAAGAACTGACGCGACACGGCACGCTGCGCCACCGGCGAACGCTCGAGGTAGGGATACAGCCGTTCGAGCAGGCGCGGCCGACGCTCGGAGGCGGGTTGCGCCGCCCAGAACCGGCGCACCTTGGCCTCCCGGAAGAGATCGTATCCGGCGAACATCTCGTCGGCTCCCTCGCCGGTCAGCACGACCTTGATGCCGTTGTCGCGCACGAGCCTGGAGAGCAGATACATCGGTGCCGGCGCCGTGCGCAGGATCGGCCGCTCGGTGTGGCGGATGACGTCTGGAAAGACACGGGCGATGTCGTCACGGCCAACGAGGACTTCGTGATGATCGCTGCCGAGCCGCTCGGCCATCAGGCGCTGGTACGACGTCTCGTCGTACTCGGCATCGGCGAAGCGCAACGAGAAGGTCGAGAAGTTCGCGCCCTTCGCCCGCAGGCCGAGCGCGGCGATGAACGAGCTGTCGAGACCGCCCGACAGATAGCTGCCAACGGGCACTTCGGCGCGAAGCATCCGCAGGCTCGTCGCCTCGGACAGCGCCGCGCGCACGATGTCGACGGCATCGTCGAGAGAACCGGCGAACGGCGCGAGGTCGCCCCCGGGATACGCCGGATCGTACGAACGGAAGCGCCGCACGTTCGAGGCCGAGTACACCCGGACGGTACCGGGCTCGACCTCCTCGATTCCCGCAAAGACTGTCGCCGGTGCCACCGGGCTCCAGAACGTGAAGAGGGCGTCGAGGCCACGTGGGTCGAAGCGGCGCGGAAGCGCGGGATCGCCGGCGAACAACGCTTTCACTTCGCTGGCAAACGCCAGGCGGCCCGCGTGTTCCGTCACATAGAGCGGGCGAACGCCAAAGGGATCGCGGGCGAGCACCAGCTCGCGACGCTCCGTATCCCAGAGACCGACGGCCCACTGGCCGTTGAAGCGGCGGAAGGCCTCGACGCCCCACTCCTCATAGGCGTGGACGATGACCTCGGTATCGCTGCGCGTCTTGAACTGATGCCCGGCGGCCACGAGTTCGGCGCGAAGTTCGAGGTAGTTGAAGATCTCGCCATTGAACGTGACCCAGAGGGTGCCACGTTCGTTGGTCAGTGGCTGCTGGCCTGAGGCCAGGTCGATGATCGACAACCTGGCATGCGCCAGCCCGGCCTGATGGTCGCGGTACACGCCGAATTCGTCGGGCCCGCGGTGGCTGAGCGCCCCCGCCATGACCGCCAGTTCGTCCACGGCCGGCGGCCGCGCCGTGGCGCCCCGAAGCATCAGGCCGGCGATTCCGCACATATCAGTCGTGAACCTCGGTGACGGGCTCGACCAGACGTGGCCGGGCGTGCAGGTAGTGCGTCGTACGGCGCTTCTGGTCGATGTCCTTGTAGACGCGCTCGACCTGCGCCGGCGTCAGGCCAGCGACGGCGGCAATCTCCTCCGCCGGCACACCGTGGTTGCGCCCGTAGAGGCACATGTCCATCTTGTCGTACGGCAACGCGAAGTAGAACTCTTCCTGCGTCTGCGGCAGCGAGAAGGTATCGGTGGTCGGCTGTCGACGCCGGATCTCCGCGGGCACACCCACGTACTCCGCCAGCGCGTAGACCTGCGACTTGTAGAGATGGGCGATCGGCTTGATGTCGGCCGTGCCATCGCCGAGCTTCACGAAGAAGCCCTGATCGTACTCCAGGCGGTTGGGGGTGCCGGCCACGACGTAGTTCAGCCGGTCCGCATGGTAATACTCCATCATCTTGCGCACGCGCTGCTTGAAGTTGGTGGCGGCCACCATCTGCAGGTACGCCTTGGGCGTCATGCGCGCCGATTGCCGTTCACCGGTCGGCGATTCGACGACCAGTTCCGAAAAGTTCATCCGATCGCTCTCGAGAATCGACGGCAGCGTGATCTTGTTCTTCCAGCCCTCACCGTACTCCGGGAACATCGACTTGATCGCTTCGTCCTGGCGGGTGTAGCAGCCGGCCGCCGCGAGCGTCGGCGCGATGTCTTCCACGAGGGTGGGAGCGCCAAGCTGCGACGAGAGCAGGCGGCCAAGCGTCAGCGACTCGGAGGACGACGCCCGTTCGGGCATGAGCAGCACCTGGACACGTTCAGCGCCCAGGGCCCGAACGCACAGGCAGGTCACGACCGAGCTGTCGATGCCGCCGGACAGACCCACGACGACGCCGCGCCGCCGCAATTCCCCCACCTGCTGGCGGATGGCCTGTTCGATGGCATCGGCGGTCTTCTTCGGGTCAATCGCAAGCGTGGTGCTGGAAAACATAAGGGTCTGCGTCCTCCGACGGGTAGGCTGGCCACGGTGTGGCTGCCCTCTGTCACACAGCGTGACTTCGAGCGTTCGAGCGTCGTCCCACAGGGGCCGAAGACGGCGGCGCCCAGGTGAAGCAACAAAGCGACCAAATTATTGTATTTCGGGCCTCAAGCCAGTCTCAGGTGGAAGCACGTTCCGTGCCCACCGGTACCAACGGTCCGATGTCCCACCGAAGCGCACCACTGCATCAGCCTGCACGGACGTCGCCCCCTGGTCGTCAATTCGCCGTCGGAGCCGAGAGACAACTTTTCGGCGAGCCTGGCGTGACCGCGCGCGCATTCCGGCGGCGGCCTGACACGCGCTCAGTCGCCGGTTGGGCGCGAGAGCGGCGGCACCGGCGTGTCGGGTGTGAGTGGCGGTCGTTTCATGCGCCACTCCGACGCCTGCTCGAAGGCCCGTGCCAGCGCCAGCACGCGGCCTTCGGCAAACCGCGGCCCGGCGATCATGAGCCCCACGGGCAACCCGGCCGAGGTGAACCCGCACGGCACCGAGATCGCCGGAATGCCGTAGATGTTGAACTGCCCGGTGTTCTCGAGCTCGGGATTGCGCGGCACGTCGGTCTCCTCACGCTGCAGCGCGGCATCCACCGTGCGCGGCGTGTGCCGGCGCGTCGGCAGCACGACGACGTCCACGTCGCGGAAGGCGTCATCGATGGTGCGCCGCATGAGGTCGAGGGCCCAGCGGCTGCGCACGTACTCGCCGGCCTTCGCGCTGGCGCCGTTCTGCAGGTTGCGCCGTGTCGGAATCTGGTAGCGGCCCGACATCTTCGTGTAGAGCGCCTCATGGTAGGCGAACATCTCGCCGTTGAGATTGATGTCGTTCGTGGAGGGCAGCACCACGTCGCGCACGCTTCCGGTGAGCGAGGCCACGGTCTTGAGCGCGGCACTGAACGCGGCGGCGACGTCGGCGTCGAGATGATCGAAGAACGGCACGCGCGCCACGCCCACGCGCAGGCCCTTGACTGACGCGGTGGAGGCAGCGACGTAGTTCTCGGGCGGAGGTTCGACGCTCGCGATGTCGAGCCGGTCGTAGCCGGCGAGCGCCTGCAGCATGAGCGCCGCATCGGCCACCGTGCGCGTCAGCGGCCCGCAGTGGTCGAGCGAGACCACGAGCGGGATGATGCCGCGAATCGACACGAGCCCGTAGGTGGGCTTCAGGCCGACGACACCGCAGTACGACGCCGGCGTGCGGATCGAGCCGCCCGTGTCGGTCCCGAGCGCGCCGTAGCAGAGCGCCGCCGCCACCGCCGCGGCCGAGCCGCCCGATGAGCCGCCGGGGTTGCGATCGAGCGCCCACGGATTACGCACCGGGCCGTAGTAACTCGTCGCCGACGTGCCGCCGTTGGCGAACTCGTGGAGGTTCAGCTTGCCGAGCACGACGGCGCCGGCGGCGGTGAGCCGGCGCACGACTTCGGCGTCTTCGGTGGGCACGCGGTCGTCGTAGACGCTGCTGGCCGCCGTCGTGCGCACGGCGGCGGTGTCGATGTTGTCCTTGAGCGCAATCGGCACGCCGTGTAGCGGACCGCGGGTCGCACCCGCCGGCAGCGCGTCAAGCGCCTTCGCCCGGGCCAGCGCCGCATCACCCGTGACCGTGATGAACGCGTTCAGCTTCGGGTCGTAGGTGCGGATGCGGTCGAGGCACGCGGTCACGAGGTCCGTGGACGACACGGCGCGCGCGCGCACGAGATCCGCGGCCTCGGTGAGCGATAGCCACGCCAGGTCCGCGGGTGTGGCGGGCCGCTGTGCGGCGGGTCGGGCGCCGCCGCGGCTCACGGCCGCCCCGGCGACGAGTGCAGTGGCGAAGTCCCGGCGGGACAGGCTGGACATGGCGACACCTTACCGCAGTTCCCGCCAGGCGGTAGAATCGCCCGCATGAGCCGCACCCGCGTTCTTGCCGCGATCGCCCTGACCGGTGGTCTGACCATCACCCTCGCCGCGCGGCAGGCGCCCACGGCGCCCGCGCAGGCCGCCCTCGACGCCACGAAGATCGAGAAGGTCAAAGACAACCTCTACATCATCACCGGCTCGAGCCCGACGCCGCGCGAGACCTTCAGCGGCGGCAACACGGGCGTCTTCATCACCGATCGCGGCGTGGTCGTCGTCGACACGAAGCTCGCAAACTGGGGCCCGGCGATCCTCGAACGTATCAAGTCGGTTACCGGCAAGCCGATCGTCACCGTGATCAACACGCACTCGCACGGCGACCACACCGGCAGCAACGAGTTCTTCGGCGCCTCGGTCGAAAGCGTGGTGCACGAGAACACGAAGGCCAACATGGCGCGCATGGACGCCTTCAAGGGCGACAAAGCGCAGTTCCTGCCGAAGCGCACCTATGCCGACAAGCTCACGCTCGGCGCCGGCAAGGACCAGATCGACCTGTACCACTTCGGCGCCGGCCACACGAACGGCGATACCTTCGTCGTCTACACCGCGCTCCGCACGATGCAGGCCGGCGACATGTTCCCCTGGAAGGACGCGCCGTTCATCGACCGCAGCAACGGCGGCAGCGGCAAGGCGTGGCCCGAGACGCTGAAGAAGCTGCTCGACGGCGTGAAGAACGTCGACACGGTCATCGGCGGCCACCAACCGGTGGCGGGCATGAAGGACGTCGCCGTGTTCCAGCAGTTCCTCGCCGAGCTCTACGCGCAGACGAGCGCCGCGCACAAGGCCGGCAAGTCCGTGGAACAGGCGGCCGCCGACAAGACCTGGATGGGCAAGTACCCGGGCTACAACTCGACGCGCCTCACGGCCGCCGTGCAGGCCATCTATGACGAACTGAACGGCAAGTAGCCGTGGCCATCACGACCACCGTCAACGGCACGCCGCAGTCGCTTGACGTCGAGCCCGAGATGCGGCTGCTCTGGGCGCTGCGCGAACAGCTCGGGCTCACCGGCACGAAGTTCGGCTGCGGCATCGCCGCCTGCGGCGCCTGCACGGTGCACCTCGATGGCCGAGCCGTGCGTTCGTGCGTGCTGCCGGTGTCGGCGGTCGAAGGGAAGCAGGTCACGACCATCGAAGGCCTGGCGCAGGGCGGCGTGCTGCATGCCGTGCAGCAGGCCTGGGTGGCCCACCAGGTGCCGCAGTGCGGCTACTGCCAGTCGGGCATGATCATGGCCGTGGCGGGCCTGCTCGCCCAGTCGCCGGCACCGACCGGCGACGAGATCGACGAGCGGCTGACGAACATCTGCCGCTGCGGCACGTTCGTTCGCGTGCGGGCGGCCATCCACGACGCGGTGAAGGCCGGAGCCACGTCGTGAACAAGTGGACGCGGCGTGCCTTCATCGGTGCCGGCACGATCGCGGGCGGCGGGTTCCTGATCGGCGTGGCCGGCTTCGTGCTGGCGCCCAGCCGGCATTCGCTCGTGGCCGACGACGCGGCGGCGCACGGCCAGCTCACCACCTGGATCACGATCGCGCCAGACGACACGGTGACGATCCTCGTCCCGCACTGCGACATGGGCCAGGGCACGCTGACCGCGCTCGCGATGATGGCGGCCGAGGAACTCGAGGCCGACTGGACGCGCGTGCGCGTCCAGGAAGCGCCGGCACTCGACGCCTACGCCAACGGCTACATCGTGCGGGCCGCGAGCGGCGACTACGTGCCGGCGGTGCTCGGCCGCGGCATCGACTATTCCGCCTTCAAGCTGGCCGAGTGGTTCGGCTTCCAGACCACCGGCGGTTCGACCGCCGTGCGCGGCACCGGCGAATACGGCATGCGCGTGGCCGGCGCAGCCGCCAAGGAGATGCTCGTGAACGCCGCGGCTGCCGAATGGGGCGTGGCCGCGTCCGAGTGCGTGGCGAAGGGCTCGCGCATCATCCACGCCGCGTCGAATCGCAGCGCCACCTACGGCGAGCTGGCACGCGCGGCGGCCGCGCAGAAGGTGCCGACGACCCCGGCACTCAAGGCACCCGACAGCTTCACGCTGCGCCGCACCTCGCCGGGGCGGCTCGACATCCCGTCGAAGGTCGACGGCACCGCGACGTACGCCATCGACGTGACCGTGCCCGGCATGCTCTACGCGGCCATCGCCATGGCGCCGGTGCACGGCGGCACGCTCGTCTCGGTGGACCCGGTGCCGGCCGAGGTGATGCCCGGCGTGAAGAAGGTGGTGCAGCTGAAGGAGGCGGTGGCCGTCGTGGCCGACAGCTTCTGGCGAGCGCGGAAGGCGCTCGCCGCGCTCTCGCCCGAATTCACCGACGCCGGACACGGCGACGTCTCCACGGCCTCGATCTTCGCCGCCTTCGATGCCGCCATCGGCGCCGCGCCCGAGCTGCCCGCCGAGGCCACGACCGTCGTCACCGCGGACTACAGGGTGCCCTTCCTCGCCCACGCCACGATGGAGCCGATGGTGTGCACGGCAAAGTTCGAGGGTGGCCGTGTGGACATCTGGACGGGCGTGCAGGATCCGCTCAACGCGCGCTCGGTCGCTGCCAAGGCGCTCGAGATCGACGTCGAGCA
Source organism: Acidobacteriota bacterium (assembly GCA_016789705.1). GTDB lineage: Bacteria > Acidobacteriota > Vicinamibacteria > Vicinamibacterales > UBA2999 > CADEFD01. The sequence continues at coordinate 31,891 of JAEUQR010000085.1, read as the reverse complement.
GGTGACGCTCACGAACTGCCTGCTCGGCGGCGGCTTCGGCCGGCGCCTGCCCTTCACCTTCGACTACGTGGACCTCGGCGTGCGCATCGCCCGCGCGGTGTCGCCCCTGCCGGTCAAGACGATCTGGTCGCGCGAGAACGACATCCAGCACGACTACTACCGCGGCGCCGCGCTCTCGCGCCATGCCGGCGCGCTCGACGCGAGCGGCGTGCCGCAGGCGGCCCATTCCTTCTACACCGGCGGCGGCAACGCCGAAGCGGTGGCGATGCCCTACGCGATCGCCGCGACGTCGGCCGAAGAGAAGGAATCGAAACACCCGATCCGGCCGGGCCAGTGGCGCTCGGTGCTCAACTCGCAGCACGGCTTCTTCAAGGAGTCGTTCATCGACGAGATGGCGCACGCCGCCGGCGTCGACCCGTTCGGCTTCCGCCTCGCGCTGCTCACCGAACAGCCGCGCGTCAAGGCGGTGCTCGAGAAGGCCGCCGCGGTGTCGGGCTGGGGTACGCCGCTGCCGCCCGGCGAGGGCCGCGGCATCGCGGTCTGCGAGAGCTTCGGCACGATCGTGGCTGAAGTGGCGCACGTGGCCGTGTCGCCGGAGGGCGCGCTCAAGGTGCTGCACGTCTACGCGGCAGTCGACTGCGGCGATGTCGTGCATCTCGACGGCGCCACGGCGCAGGTCGAAGGGAGCATCATCTTCGCGCTCTCGGCCGCGCTCCTGAGCGAGATCACTATCGAGGGCGGACGCGTGGTGGAAACGAACTTCCGCGATTACCCGATGATCCACCTGAAGGACGCGCCGAAGGTCACAACCGCCTTCGTCCGGTCCGACGCGCCGCTCGGCGGCCTGGGTGAACCGTGCGTGCCGCCACTCGCCCCGGCGGTCACGAACGCGATTCATGCTGCCACCGGCATCCGCGTGCGGGAACTGCCGATCCGCAAGACCCCGCTCGCCCGCGCCTGACACGAGCCGCGGGTTCGACGGCCCCCGCGCCGTTACTTGCGGATGATGAACTGGTTCAGCACCAGCAGGTCGAGCCCCGAACCGTAGAACACGCGCACCGCATCCCGCGGGCTGCAGACGATCGGCTCGTGGAAGCCGTTGAAGGACGTATTCACGAGGAACGGCAGTCCGGTGGCCTGCCCCTGTGCCTCGAGCAGGCGGCGGAACATCGGATGCGCCTCGGCCGACACGGTGTGGACACGCATGGCCGCGTCGGGCGCCGGCCGCAGGTGGCGGAACGTGGCCGGATCGCGCGGCACGTAGTCACATTCCATGAACGGCGACTCGGCCGGGCCGTCGAAATGTTCCGGCACCGCCTCCTGCAGGCCGCTCACCGCGTAGCCGCGCCAGCTCTCACGCTGTTTCAGGAAGCGGTTGAGGTTCTCGAGCACGTAGGGCGCCTGCGGACTGGCGAGGATGCTGCGCGCACCGAGGGCCCGCGGCCCCCATTCCATCGCCCCCTGGAACCAGCCCACGAGATGCCCCTGCTCGATGCCCTTCAGCGCCGCGGCCACCGCCCCTTCCTCCGACACCCATTCGTACTGCAGCTTGCAGTTGTCGAGGACCTCCTTGGTTTCCTGTGCGGAGTAGGTCGGCCCGACGAACGGCGAGGCGGCGGCCAGACGCGGGCCACCGGCAGCGAGCGCCGCCCCCACGGCGTTGCCGCCATCCCCCGGATCGGGCGGCACGAACACATCGGAGAAGAGGCCGCAGGCCTTCACGCGCGTGTTCACCGACGCGTTGTAGAAGAGCGTACCGCCGAGACAGAGTGACGCCTGGCCGGTACGCGCGCGCACCTCGCCGAGGAACTCCAGCAGCAACTCCGTCACCCGCGCCACCACGCTCGCGGCGAGCGCCGCGGGCACCGGGCCTTCGGCCTGGGCCAGGGCGCGGATCCGCTGATCGAAGTCGCCCGCCAGCTCCAGCGCACCGGCGCGGCGCACGATGAGCGCATCGACGCGGGCATCGCGGCTCGCCGGCCGCAACTGGGCCAGCGCCGCGAGGCGCCGGTCGACGTTAGACGGCGCAAGGCCAATCGCGGCACCGGCGCGCGACAGCACCCGGGCGAAGCCGGGCCCCGTCCACGGCCAGTCGACGGGCGTGAGCGTGGCGCCCTCGCCGGTCCATACAGTCACCTCGGGCGCGTCGTGGTCGCAGACGACCACGGCCGCGGCAACATGCGGCGAGGTCAGGTACGCGGTGGCCGCGTGCGCGAGGTGGTGGTCGACCCGCTCGACGTCCGCCGGCGCGGTGTCGCCATCGCCATTTGCAGCCATCCAGCGATCCACCGAGCCGCGCAGAATGCCCAGCCGCTGCAGAAGCAGGTCGAGCGCCTCATCGGGCAGTCCCGACCGGTTCACGCCGGCATCCCGCGCCCGCGTCACGCGTTCCTGCGCGCACACCCCGGCGAGTTGCCCTCCCCGCACCACGGCCGCAGCCGCGCTGCGCCGTCCTCCTCCGACCCCTGCGACGATCATCCGACCATTGTCGTCCGTCACGCCCTACTGCGGACGGCGGAAGAGCCCCACGTAGACCGCCTTGCCGAGAATGTGGCCCTGCATGGCGTTGTAGACGGCCGTGCGGGTGGCCCAGGCGTCGGCACCGGCGGGCACATCGATCTTCGTGTCGAGCGCGAAGAGCTCGAACGTGTAGTGGTGCAGCGGCCCGGTGGCCGGGGCACCGGGCCCGCGGTAGACCTCGCCGCTGGCGCTGATTTGCCGGCTGCCATCAGGCAGCGTCGCGCCCTTCGGCTGCCCTTCCGTCATGCCAGTGGCCGTGCCGGGAATGCCCCAGACGAGCCAGTGCACCTGATCCTCGGTGGTCTTGTTGCGGGCAACGTCGGGGTCGCGCATGTGCAGCACGAAACTCTGCGTGCCGGCCGGCACGTTGGTCCATGCGAGCGCTGGCGACACCTGCTCACCGGCCTGCGTGTACCTCACCGGAATGACGCCGCCATCGGGAAACGCCGTCGTCGTGAGCGTGAGCGGCGGGCGCGGTGGCGCGGCCGGGGCGGCGGGCGCCTGCGCCAAGGCCAGCGCCGGCGTCAGTGCCAGCCCCATCACGAGTCCTGTCCAGATCCTGCGCGTCATCGGTCGTCTCCCGAGAGTGATGCTCCGCTCCGCGGAGCCGTTCTGAAGGATACGTGATTCGCGGCCGGCCGCGAACCGGGCGCCGCGGCGCGGGGGTGCCGGTTACTGCTGCTGTTGCTGCTGCTCGTGCGCGAGCCGGTCGGCGCTCTCGTCCTGCGCCGGCGCCTCCGAGACCCAGGACGCTGTCACGACGGCGGTGTCGAGCGTGGGCAGGGCATCGCCGGGCGTCACCTCGACGTTCACTTCGAGACTGCTCGCCGCGCCGCCCTTGTAGACGCCGCGCGTCGGCGGCACGTCGGCGTAGTCGCGCCCGACGGCCACGCGCACGTGGCGCAGGCCGGCCTCGATGTCGTTCGTCGGGTCGATGCCCATCCAGCCGAGTCCCGGCAGCAGCACCTCCACCCAGGCGTGCGTAGCGATCGTCGTGGGACCGTCGTCTTCACCGAGGGCGCGCGGCGCGATGTAGCCGCTCACGTAGCGGCACGGCAGGCCGAGCCGGCGGAGCAGTGCCAGCATGATGTGCGTGAAGTCCTGGCAGACGCCGCGGCGCGACGCCAGCGCCTCGCCGATCGGCGAGTCGACGCGCGTCGTGTTGGGGGCGTAGGCGAAGGTGCGGTGCATGGCGCGGCTCAGCGCGCGCACCGTGCCCAGCGGATCGGCCGTGCGCGAGGCGAGCGGCCCGAGTTCGTCCGCGAAGCCGACGAGCGCGTCGCTCCACACCGCGAAGTGACTCGGCTGACGAAAGTCCCAGTGATCGCCACGCTCGGCCCACCGGTCCACCTCGCGCCACGCCTCGATGTCGAGCCCGGCGGGCCGTTCCGGCGGCGGATCGAGCCGCACCTGCGCGCGCGCCGTGACCGCGAGCCGCGTATGGCGCCGCGGCAGATCGAAGTGATGCACCCAGTTGCCGAGGAAATCGCGGTAGGCGAAGACACGCGCCCGCGGCTGCAGGTCGACCTCGAACTGCAGGCAGTGCTGCGCCGCATCCGAGGCCGGGCGCATGCGCAGCTCCATCACGCTCTCGCTGACCGGCGAGGCGTAGGTGAAGCGGGTCAGGTGCCTGATGGCGTAGTGGGTGGACACGAGGGAAATCAGGCGAGCCCGATGTCGATCGGATAGGCGATGTACTGCTGGTGGACCGCCGAGTTGATGAGCGCCGCCTGCCGCACGATGCCTTGAAGATACGACGGAAGCTCGCCCATGATCTCGTCGATCTGTCCGTAGTCGAGCGAGGCGAGCAGCCGCCCGGCCAGCCGTTCGCTGCGTCCGTTGGTGCGGCCGGTGAGCCCGGCAATCGCCCGCAGGGCCGCCTGCACGCGCGCCGCGGCGAAGTGGATGCTGCGCGGGAACTCGGGATTCAGCACGAGGAACTCGGCGATGCGCTGCGGTCGCACGTCGGCGGTGTAGTGCCGGCAATAGGCCTCGAAGGCGCAGCAGCTCTTGAGCAGCCCCACCCACTCGACGAACTCGCTGACGCCCGGCAGCCCGCCGGCATCGGGCGGCGCCTCCCGGAACTGCACGTCGAGCAGGGCCGCCGTGGCGCTGGCGCGCTCGAGATAGCGGCCGAGCTCGATGTAGTGCCAGCCTTCGCCGTGGGTCATCGTGGCGTCGGTCACGCCCTGGATCTGGTGCACGCCGTTGATGGTCGCGCTCAGGAACTCGTGCGTGCCGGCCGTCCACTCGGAATCCACCGGCTGGCGCTTCTGCACCGCCAGATAGAGCCGGTTGATCTCTTCCCACATCTCCGAGCTGATCTCTTCACGCACCTGCCGCGCGTTCTCGCGGGCGGCGCCCACGCAGGCGGCAATCGACTCGCGGTTGGCCAGATCCACCGTAGCCCGTTCGACCACGTCAGGCGTCGCGCGGATCTGCCAGCTGGGCGGATCGGGCAGGCTGGCGAGCAGGCGGCCCCAGTGACGCGCGGCATCGGCCGGCGCGCGGTCGAGCGTGAGATTGAGGTTCACGTTCACGAGGCGCGCCGTGTGCTCGGCGCGCTCGAGATAGCGGCTCATCCAGTAGAGACTGTCGGCCACGCGCGACAGCATGACTAGAGCCCTCCGGCCGGTGACGCACCGGGCCGCGACGCCGCGTTGGCGTGCAGCACCCAGGTGTCCTTGCTGCCGCCGCCCTGCGATGAGTTGACGACGAGCGACCCCTTCTTGAGCGCCACGCGCGTGAGGCCGCCCGGCACGATGACCACCTGCTCGCCCGAGAGGATGTAGGGCCTGAGGTCCACGTGCCGCGGCTCCACGCGGCCATCCACGAAACACGGCGCCGCCGAGAGCGCCAGCGTGGGCTGGGCGATGTAGTTGCGCGGGTCGGTCAGGATGGCTCGGCGGAACTCGTCGCGCTGCGCGGCGGTGCTGTGCGGCCCGATCAGCATGCCGTAGCCGCCCGATTCGCCCACCGCCTTCACGACCACTTCGTCGAGGCGATCGAGCACGTGCTGGCGCTCGCGGTCCTTCGACATCTGCCACGTCTCGATGTTGGCGAGGATCGGATCCTGCCCGAGGTAGTACTTGATGAGCTTCGGCACGTAGACGTAGAGCGCCTTGTCGTCGGCCACGCCCGTGCCGATGGCGTTCGTGAGCGCCACGTTCCCCGAGCGGTAGGCGTTGAAGAGCCCCGGCACACCGAGCGTCGAGTCGGCGCGGAACGCCAGCGGGTCGATGAAGTCGTCGTCGACGCGCCGGTAGATGACGTCCACCCGCTGCGGCCCGGCCGTCGTGCGCATGTAGACGATGTTGTCGTGCACGAAGAGGTCGCGGCCCTCGACGAGCGCGATGCCCATCTGGCGGGCCAGGAACGTGTGCTCGAAGTAGGCCGAGTTGAAGACGCCCGGCGTGAGCAGCACGATCGTCGGGTCGGGCCGGTGCGCCGGGGCCAGCGCGCGCAGTGTCGCGAGCAGCGACTGCCCGTAGTGATCCACGGGCCGCACGTCGTAGCTGCTGAAGAGCAGCGGGAAGATGCGCTTGATGACCTGGCGGTTCGTGAGCATGTAGCTCACGCCGCTCGGCACCCGCAGGTTGTCTTCGAGCACCGCGAAGCTGCCATCCGGCAGGCGCACGAGGTCGGTGCCGGCGACCGACACGTAGATGTCGTGGCGGACGGCCACGCCCTGCATCTCGCGGCGGAAGTGCCTGCAGCTGTAGACGAGTTCGCGCGGCACGACACCGTCGTCGAGCACCTTCGCGTCGCCGTAGAGGTCCTTCAGGAACAGGTTGAGCGCGGTGATGCGCTGCGTGAGGCCGCGTTCGATCGTGTCCCACTCGCCGGCGGTCAGGATGCGGGGGATGAGGTCGTAGGGGAAGATCCGCTCGGTGCCTTCGTTCTGGCCGTAGACGGTGAAGGTGATGCCCTGGTGCAGGAAGGCGAGGTCGGCGGCGGTCTGGCGCTGGCGGAGTTCCTGCGGATCGACGGCGCCAAGCCGCTCGTAGAGGGCGGCGTAGTGCTCGCGGGTCACGCCGCGCTCGTCGAACATCTCGTCGTACGCCTGGCCCAGGGCGTAGCTCTGGAACTGCGGCAGATGCCGGAGACGCGCGAGGCTGCCGGTCTCGCCGGCGGATTCCGGACGCATGGGGGTGGGGAGACTTTCCGGCGGCGGATGACGTGCTGTCAAGACAAACCGCCGGCGAATGCGCCGGCGTCATGGGCGGCTCCACGCTCACGCATGCGGCGGTAAGCGGCGGACCGCACCGGTCGTAATGCGAGTGAGATACCCTGTGCGGACGCCCGCCGCCCCACACGCCATGGCCGAACCGTCGAACATCGCCCCGCCGTCACTGCTGAGCCGCGTCGTGTCGCTCCGCCGGGGCGAAGGCGCCCTCGTCGCGTGGGCGTGGCTTTACCTGTTCTCGGTCTTCACCGCCTACTACGTGATCCGGCCGATCCGCGACGAGGCCGGCGTGGCCGGCGGTGTCGAGAACCTGGCCTGGCTCTTCTCGGGCACGCTCGTCGCGATGATGGTGGTGAACCCGCCGTTTGCCGCGCTCGTCGCCTCGCTGCCCCGCAGGCGCTTCATCGGTCTCACCTACCGGTTCTTCATGCTGAACCTGGCGGTGTTCCTGGTGCTGTTCCAGACGGCCACAGGCGACGCCAACGTGTGGGTGGGCCGCGCGTTCTTCATCTGGACGTCGGTCTTCAACCTGTTCGTGGTCTCGGTCTTCTGGTCGTTCATGGCCGACCTGTTCACGAACGAACAGGGCAAGCGGGTGTTCGGCTTCATCGCCGCGGCGGCCACCGTGGGCGGCATCGTGGGGTCGTACGTGACCGCGAGCGCGGTCGAGTCACTGGGCGTGCCAACGCTGCTCCTCGGCGCCGCGCTGCTGCTCGAGCTCGGCGTCTTCGCGTCGAAGCGGCTCGGCGCGATTGCGCCGGCGCTCGCCACGCCGGCGAAGGGTGCGGCGGCGGCGCCCGCGGCCGACGCCGGCACGACGGTGATTGGCGGCGGCGTGCTGAGCGGCCTCACGCATGCGCTGAGCTCGCCCTACCTGCTGAACATCTGTCTCTACATGCTGCTCTACACGATTCTGTCGACCTTCCTGTACTTCCAGCAGGCGGCGATCGTGGACGCGTCGTTCGCGGATCGAGCGGCGCGGCGCGTCTTCTTCGCGCGCGTGGATTTCTGGGTGAACGTGCTGACGCTCGGCGCGCAGGTGTTCCTCACCGGCCGGGTGACGCGCGGCCTCGGCGTGCCGGCCACGCTCACGGTCGTGCCGGCGATTACCGCCGTGGGGTTCCTGTGGCTCGGTCTCGCGCCCACCGTCGCGGTGGTCGTCGGCTTCCTGATGCTGCGCCGCTCGGGGAACTTCGCCTTCGCGCGGCCGTCGCGCGAAGTGCTCTTCACGGTGGTGAGCCGCGAAGACAAGTACAAGGCGAAGAACTTCATCGATACTGTGGTCTATCGCCTCGGCGATCAGGTGGGCGCGTGGGCGTCGAGCCTGGTCGCCATGGCCGGCCTCGGCACGGGCGCCATCGCCTGGGCCGCGGTGCCGCTCGCGCTCGCGTGGGTGGCCAATGCCTGGTGGCTCGGCCGCCGGCAGGAAACGATGGCAGCGGAGGACCGACCGTGACTTCGAAGCTGACTCGCCGCGACTGGCTCGCGCTCACCGTAGGCGCCGGCGCCACGCTTTCCTTCGACCCGCGCGTGCTCCTGGCGCAGGGAAAGATGAACACCAAGGCCATCCCGTCGAGCGGCGAGCGGCTGCCGGTCATCGGCCTCGGCAGCTCGGCCACGTTCGCGTCGGTCGCGCGCAGCGAAGACCTGACCGCCCTGCGCGAAGTGTTCAAGGCGCTCGTCGATGGCGGCGCCACGGTGTTCGACACGGCGCCCGGCTACGGCGCCTCGGAAGAGGCGTCGGGGAAGATCGTGAACGAGCTCGGGCTCGCCGACCGGATCTTCTGGGCCACCAAGCTGAACGTGGCCGGGCGCGGCGGCGGCGCCGACCCGGCGGCCGCCCGTCAGCAGGTGGAGACGTCGTTCGCGCGCGTGAAGAAGGCGAAGATCGACCTCATCCAGGTGCACAACATGGGCGATGTCGGCGTGCAGATCCCGATTCTGCGTGAGTTCAAGCAGCAGGGACGCGTCCGTTACATCGGCTTGACGACGACGTTCGAGAATCAGTACGCCGACCTCGTCGCCACGATGCGCAAGGAAACCCTCGACTTCATCGGCGTCGACTACGCCATCGACAATCGGCACGCCGAGGCCACCATCCTGCCGCTCGCGCAGGAGCGGAAGATGGGCGTCTTCGCCTATGCGCCCTTCGGCCGCACGCGGCTCTTCAAGCGGGTGGGCACCCGCCCGGTGCCCGACTTCGCGAAGGAATTCGACGCCACGACGTGGGCGCAGTTCTTCCTGAAGTTCGTCGTGAGCCATCCGGCCATCACCGCGACGACGCCGGCCACGAGCCAGGCGAAGAACATGGCCGACAACATCGGCGGCGGCCTGGGCCGGCTGCCGGACGCGGCCATGCGCACGCGCATGGCCGACTACGTGGACGCGCTGCCCGGCGCGTAAGCGGACACCTGCCCGATGACCACCGGCGACCCGGCTCCGCGAGCCTCGTGGCTCCAGCGGCTCGTGGACGTGCGTCCGAACGAGCTGGCGGCGGTGGCGTGGTCGTGGACGTTCTTCTTCGCGGTGCTCTCGGCCTACTACGTCATCCGGCCGATCCGCGACGACATGGGCGTGGCCGGCGGCGTGAACAACCTGCCGTGGCTCTTCGCCGGCTCGCTCACCGGCATGCTCGTGGCGAATCCGCCATTTGCGTATCTGGTGACGCGGATGCCGCGGGCGCGCTTCGTCTCGTGGGGCTACCGCTTCTTCGCCCTCAATCTCGTGACGTTCTTCGCGCTGCTCACATGGGGGCCGCCGGCGCAGGAGGTGTGGGTCGGCCGCGCGTTCTTCATCTGGACGTCGATCTTCAACATGTTCGTCGTCTCGATCTTCTGGTCGGTGATGGCCGATGTGTTCGCGCCGGGCCAGAGCAAGCGGCTCTTCGGCTTCATCGGCGCCGGCGGCACGATCGGCGGCATCGCCGGAGCCGGGCTCACGAGCTGGCTCGTGGGAACGCTCGGCCCGGCGAACCTGCTGCTGGTCTCGGCGCTGCTCCTGGAAGTGGCGGCGCTGGCCGCCCGGGCGCTCTTCGTGCAACCGCGCACCGCGGCGGCCGGCGAAGAGGGACCACCGGCCGCGCGCGCCGGCGCCGATCTCGCGATCGGCGGCAACATCTGGGAGGGCATGCGACGCGCCGTCTCCGATCCGTACCTCCTGAACGTCACGCTGAACATGCTCTTCTTCACCGTGCTCACGACGTTCCTGTATTTCCAGCAGGCCACGATCGTCGACACGGCGCTCACAGACCGCGCTGAGCGCACGCGATTCTTCGCCAATATCGACCTCGCGGTGAACGTGCTGACGCTGGCCACGCAGACCTTCGCCACCGGCCGGGCGGTGAAGCGCTGGGGCGTGGCGGCCGCGCTCGCCTTCCTGCCGGTGCTGAGCGTCGCCGGCTTCGGCGTGCTGGGCCTGGCGCCGACGATCGGCGTGCTCATGACCTTCCAGGTGCTGCGCCGGGCCGGTAATTTCGCGGTGGCGCGCCCGGCGCGGGAAGTGCTCTTCACGGTGGTGCCGCGGTCTGACCGCTACAAGGCGAAGACCTTCATCGACACGGTCATCTACCGGGCCGGGGACCAGATCGGCGCCTGGGTCTATGCGCCGCTGGCCGCCCTCGGCGCCGGCGTGGCCGGCATCTCGTCGGTCGCCGTGGTGCTGGCGGCGCTGTCGGCTGTGAACGCGGTCTGGCTCGGGCGGAAAATGCAGCGGCTGGCGGAGGCCACGGCGCCGGATGACAGCGACGCGGCCGCTCCCTCGACGCCCGTGCTCAGCGACTCCGAACCGGTGTGACCGTGGCCTACCGGCGCCAGCCGGCGGCGCCGAGCGCGGCCGTGGCCGTTTCGGTCACCGTGCCGCTCACGACGAGCCGCCGTCTCGACGCGCCGAGTTCGGCGGTGGCGCGGCGGGCCAGCTCGGCGAACTCCGCGCTGGTGGTCCCGGTGGCGCGCAGCCAGTCGAACGGCAGCACCACGATGGCCTCGCCGTCGGCGCGCCCGGCGACGAGCGCGCGCGAGTCGGTGAGCACGCGCGCCACGACGGCGGTCTCGTGTTCGCGCTGCAGCAGTTCGGCACTCTCCACGAAGAAGAGCGCTTCACGCTCGTCGGCGGCTTCCGCGGCCGACGCCAGGTAGTCGCCCGTGCCGGGCACTCCCACGGCGGCGAGCGCGGCGACGAGCCGCGTCTGCATGGTGAGGGTGAAGGCACGATTGCGGAAGAAGGCGTTCGCGTCGTCGCTCGTGGCGCCGATGTCGCGCGCCCGCTGCTCGTTCAGCTTGCGCAGTTCCTCGGGGTCGGTGCCCCACACGAGGTCGCCGACTTTCGCCGTGGTGCCGACGATCGGCGGAATCGGCACGACGACGGACGTGGCGATGCCGCCGGCCGCGTCCACGGCGGCGACGCGCTCGAGCGCGTCCTTGAGCACGGGGTTCGTCGTGTAGGGATCGGCGCCCACGCGCCGGGCCCAGCGTCTGCGGGCGCCGTTGATGCCGACGAGACTCTTCGCGGCACTCGCCGCAGCGCCGCCCACGCGGGCGCCCGTGCCGGGGCCGGGGTCGCCGCTGCCGGGCGTGTCGTCGGTCAGCCGCTGCACGGCGCGTCTGGTGCGCCGGCCGAGGTTCACGCCGAAGCGCTTCACGCCGCCGCCGATGCCCTTGGCGGTCTCAACCGGATCGCTCACGGCGTTCACGACTCCCGTGCCCACCTTCACGAGCGACTCCCCCGCCGAACGCGCGAACACACCCGCCTTCGACAGCTCCTCGAGCCGCCGCATCGCGGCAATCTCCTGGAGCCGCACCTCCACCTGCGCGAGGCCGACCGCCTCGAACGTGCCGAAGGGCGAGGTGATCGTGAACACGTGATACGTGTCAGGCGTGCGCACGGCGGGATCGATCGTGTAGCCGTCGCCGGCAGGCGGCGTGGCCCCGAGCAGGGCCGCGGCGGTGAGCACCGGGTCAGGCTCGGGCAACGGCGCCAGGGCCGGCTGTGACGCCCGCGTCCCCGCGACCGCGGCGAACGCGCACCAGAACGCGACGAAGAATGAGCCTCGGAGGCGCCGCATGACGATCGTCAATCTACTCCGGCGCGCAACTGCCGCACGCGTGGAGCGTCTAGCGTCCGCCGGGGCGGATGAAGACGAGCGGATGTTCGGCCGGCCGGCCCACCGACCCGGCCGACGGCTCAGCCGGCGCGCAGGCACCCGATTCGCAGCTCGCGCACTTCGGCGTCCGCTCGGCCGCGGCGAACCCGATGACGCGGCGCGCCACGACCCATGCGGCGGCGAGCGCCGTGAGGGCCACGATCACGTCCTGAATGAGCACCGGTGACATCGGAGTGCTTCCTGTTATGCCACACCTGCCGCGCGCAGGCTCTGGTAGAGCACGAACGCCGCGGCGTAGGCCAGACCCGACATATAGCCGAGCTGCAGCGCCGCGTACTTGAGCCCGCCGGTTTCCTTGCGCGTCACGGTGAGCGTCGGCAGGCACTGCATCGCCAGCACGAAGAACACGAGCGCGGAGGCGGCGGTGGCCGGCGTGAAGACCGGCCGCCCGTCGTCGCGGGTCATGGCGCGGATCTTCGCCACGACGCCCTCGTCCACGTCGGTGGCCGCCTGGCCGGCGGCGAGTACCGACATCGTCGAGACGAAGACCTCGCGCGCGAGGAAACTCGTGAGCACGCCCACGGTGAGCTGCCAGTCGAACCCGAGCGGTTCGAAGGCCGGGGCAAGCGTGTGGCCGATGCGGCCGGCGAAGCTGCCGGCCTGCGCCGTCTTCACCTCGAGCGCGTCGGCTTCGGCGAGGAGCGCCGCCGCCTGGTCGTTCGGCAGGGCCGGCGCCTCGGCCGCGGCACGCAGTCGCGCGGCTTCAGGCGGCGCATCGACCTTCGGGTACGCGCTCAGCCACCACATGACGATGCAGATGGCCACGATGACCGTGCCGGCCGTGGAAAGGAATGACAGCCCCTGATCGCGCGCGGTGAGGAGCGCGTTGCGCAGCGACGGCGTCTTGTAGGACGGCAGCTCGAGAATCATCGGCTTGGCGCGTCCCTTGAGGATCGTGCTGCCGAAGAGCTTCGCGGTGAAGAGCGCGGCAAGCGCGCCGAGCAGATAACAGCCGGCGAACGCCAGGCCCGCAAGTCCTGGCCGGTCCGCGAAGAGCAGCGTGGTCAGCAGCACGTAGACCGGCAGCCGTGCCGAGCAGCTCATGAACGGCGCCACCAGGATCGTCGTGAGCCGGTCGCGCAGGTCGGGGATGAGCCGCGTGCTCATGATGCCCGGCAGCGCGCAGGCGTGCGCGGTGAGCAGCGGCACGAAGGCGTGGCCCGGCAGGCCGAAGCGCGACAGCCAGCGGTCCATCACGAAGGCCGCGCGGGCGAGATACCCGGTGTCTTCGAGCAGCGTGATGAGGAAGAAGAGCAGGCAGATCTGCGGCAGGAAGACGACCGTGCCGGCAATGCCGCCGACGATGCCCTGCGCCACGAGGTCGCGGACCGGGCCCTCGGGCAACAGCCGTTCGACGAGCGTGCCCATCTCGGCGAACGTGGCCTCGATGAGATCCATCGGCACCGTGGCCAGGGCGAACAGGATCCAGAAGAGCGTGCCCATGATGGCGATGAACGCCGCCAGGCCGAACACCGGATGCGTCAGCACGCCGTCGAGCCGCTCGGTGAAGCGATCGTGCGCGTGGGCGGACGCGGTCTCGGACGACACCACGGCAGCCGCCTCGTCGGCCCACCGGCTGACGGCGGCTGCCGCCGGCGCTTCGGCACCGGAACCGGGCCCGCCCGGATGCACACGTTCGAGCGCCTCGCGCAGTGCCGGCAGGCCGCGTCCCGTGCGCGCCACCATCGGCACGACCGGCACGCCCAGGCGCGCTTCGAGCGCCGGGGCGTCGATCGAGAGGCCGCGCCGTTCCGCCAGGTCCACCATGTTGAGCGCGACCACCATGCGCACCCGGCGCACGAGGAGCTGTCCGACGAGCACGAGGTTCCGCGCCAGGTTGCAGGCATCGACGATGACGACGACGGCATCGGGGGCCGGACCACGCGCGCCTTCGAGCAACGCGGCGGCGATGCGCGATTCCGGCGCGTCGATCTCGAGGTCGTAGACGCCGGGCAGGTCGAGCACGTCGAGCGTGACGTGTCCGGGCGCCTCGGCGTGCCCGGTGCGCATCGCGGTGGTCGTGCCGGGGAAGTTCGACGTCTTCGCGCGCACGCCGCAGAGGGCGTTGAAGAGCGTGGTCTTGCCGGTATTGGGGTTGCCGATGAGCGCGATGCGCCTTACGGGCGCGGCCGACGACGACGGCGCGCGATCGAGCGTCTCGACAGCCGGGACCATCGTCGTGCTAGCGGTTGCCGGCCTCGGGCACGACGTAGAGGCAGCGGGCCACCGCGTTCGACAGGCCGATGCGCGTGGACTTCACCTGCACGATGCAGGGGTCGCCGACCTGGCAGAGCCGCAGCACACAGTCGTCGGTGAGGCCAAGCGAGCGCAGCACCGGCCGCGAGTCGACATCGGTCACTTCGTGCAGCTTGGCCACGGCTCCCACGGGCACCGTGGTGAGCGGCACCGCGACGACGGTGGAACGGGGCGACTCGACGGACGTGGCTGGGGGCACCATCGGTGTAACGTGGCTATTGTAGCAATCCTGAGACCGAATCTCAGAATCAGAATTTGCACACGGCGGAGCCGCCGGTGCTTACAGCCGGGCCGGATGTGCGCGGTTCTTCACGTTTTCTTGCGCGCCGCGGCCAGCAGGGCCCGCACCCGCTCCCGGGCCCGGGCGCGGACGTCGGCCGGGAGCTTCCGGCAGCCGGCGGCGCGGCAGGTTTCGAGCATCGTCCGCAGCCGGCGGGCGCAGGCGCCGCAACTCTCGCAGGCGGCCAGATGACGGGCGATGGCGCGGGCCCGGGCCGGCGGCAGCTCGCCATCCAGATACGCCCAGAGCTGGTCCGCCTGGGCGCAGGCGGCGGGCGGCGGCGCGGCGGACGAACGGCGGGCCGGGCGGGCCACGGGCGGGCGACGACGCGGCGTGGTCATCGCGCCGGTCGCTCGAGTGCCGTCTGCAGTGCCTTGCGCGCGCGGCTGAGGCGCGTCTTCACGTTGTCTTCCGAAATGCCCATGACCTGGGCCACCTCACGGGTTGACAGGCCCTGCATTTCGCGCAGGAATACGATGGCGCGTTGTGACGGCGGCAGGCCGCGCATGGCCTGCTGCAGGCGTCCCTTGAGCCGGGTATTGGCCACGAGTTGCTCGGGATTCCGCCTCGGGTCGGGGGGATCGAAGGTCGCCCCATCGCCGTCGGCGCGCGGCTGGTCGAGCGACTCGAGCCGCGGCGGTTCGTGCACGCGCTTGCGGCGGTTCATCAGGCAGGCGTTCTTCACCGTGCGGTGCAGCCATGGGCGGAAGGCCTCGGGCTCACGGATGCTCGAGGTATAGCGGTAGGTCTTGAGGAGCGCCTCCTGCATGGCGTCTTCGGCGTCGTCGGCGTGCCCGCAGACGGCCACGCTGAAGCGCCAGGCCACTTCCTGCACCCGCGTGAGCAGCCGTTCCATGGCCGCCGGATCGCCTCCCGCCGCCTCGCGCACGAGGTCGGCGTAGACATCCGCGGGCGGCGGCACGGGCCCTGTCACCTTTTTCACCGGCCTGAATCTCTCAGGGCAGGATGATACGACGGCTCGCACTTCTCGCCCTGTGTCTCGGCGTTCCAGCGGCGGCGTGGGCGCAGGCCCCGCTGACGCTGCCCGAGGCCATTACCCGCGCGCAGGCGGCCAACCCCGATGCCCGTGCGGCCGAGGTGGCCGAACAGCAGGCGGCGTCGCGCCTCACACAGGCCCGCGCCGGCTACCTGCCGAGCGTGGACCTCACGGAGAGCTGGCAGCGTGGCAACCAGCCGGTGTTCGTGTTCAGCTCGCTGCTCGCGCAGCGGCAGTTCGCGGCCTCGAACTTCGCCATCGACGCGCTGAACCGTCCCGACGCGGTCGGGAACCTCCGCCTGGGCATCACGCTCGATCAGGCGGTGTTCGATCCGGCCACACGCGCCGGCGTGCGCGCCGCGACGATTGGCCGCGACCTGGCCACGACATCGCGCGCCGTGGTCGCGCAGGACCTGGCGCTGGCCGTGACCGGTGCCTACGGCGCGGTGCTCGCCGCCGACGCCGCCGGACGCGCCGCGGCGGCGACGCTCGACGCGGCCACCGCGGACCTCGAGCTCGCGCAGAACCGCCGCGACGCCGGACGCGTGACCGATGCCGACGTGCTGCGCATCGAGGTGTTCCTCGCCCGCGCCCGCGAACAGCAGATCCGCAGCACCGCGGACGCGACCATCGCGCGCGCCCGCCTGAATCAGCTCATGGGCGAACCGCTCGACGCGGCGTTCACGCTCGACGCCACACCGGCGCCAGAGGCGCTGGCCGCCACCGACGTCGCCGCGCTCGAAGCCGAGGCCGTGACCGCACGTGCCGACCTCAGGCTGTCGGCCCTGCAGGAACAGCTCGCGGCCGCCGCGGTGGACGCGGCACGGGCGAACTTCCTGCCGCGCGTCTACGCGCAGGGGGGCTACGAAGCGAACGGCGGCACCTGGGGCTCGCGCGCATCGAGCTGGATGGCCGGCGCCGTCGCCCGCGTGAATCTCTTCCGGGGCTTCGCCGACCAGGCGCGACTCGCCGAGGCGCGCCACACGCAGAGCCTGCGCGCCATCGAACGCGAGAAGGCCGACACCGCCGCGCGCCTCGACGTGCGGATGGCCGTGGCCCGGCTCGAGGCAGCTCGCGCCGCCGAGGGCGTGGGCCGTTCGGCCGTGGCGCAGGCCCGCGAGAGCCACCGCATCGTCCGCGATCGCTACGACAGCGGCCTGGCCGACGTCGCGGCGCTCGTCGCCGCCGCCGAAGCCGTGCAGCAGGCTGAGGCCCGGCATGCCGCCGCCCGCGTCGACGTGACCGTTGCCGCCGCCACTCTTTCACGCGCCCTTGGAAAGCGATGACCGACACCATGACCCGCACCCGTGCCTTCACCGGCGTCGCCCTGCTGACACTGGCCGCCGCCACCGCCGCCTGCTCGTCCGCGCCAGACGCGACGCCCGCGGCTGACGCCGCCGCGCCACTCGCCGTGCGCACCGCCACGGTGCGAAGCGCCGCCATCACCGATGCGTCCGACGCCGGCGGCATCGTGCAGGCCCGCACCACGGCCACCGTGGCCGCGCGCGTGATGGCGCCGGTGCGTGCCGTGCGCGTAGCGCCGGGCGACCGCGTCCGCGCCGGTCAGGTGCTCGTGGAGCTCGACGGCCGCGATCTCGTGGCCGCGGCCGCGAGTGCCGCCGCCGGCGCGAGTGAGGCGCGCGAAGGGGCCGCCGCCGCGGCCGCCGAAGAACGCGCCGCCCAGGCCGCGCTCGTGCTCGCCCGCGCCACGCACGCCCGCATCGCCGCCCTCGCGGCGAAGAAGTCGGCCACGGCGCAGGAACTCGACGAAGCCAGCGCCGCGCTCGCCGCCGCCGAGGCTCGCGCCGCCGGCGCCGCCGCGCGTGTGCAGGCGGCCACGAGCGGCATCACGCGGGCGGCCTCCGCCAGTGACGCCGCCGGCGCCACCGCGTCGTTCCTGCAGGTCACCGCGCCCTTCGACGGTGTGGTCAGCGAAAAGCTCGTCGAGCCCGGCAACATGGCCACGCCGGGCCTGCCGCTCGTGCGTGTGGAAGACACGCGCGGCTTCCGCCTCGAGGCCCGCGTGGATGAAGCGCGCGCCGGGCGCGTCGCCGTCGGCGCCACGGTGGAGGCCGTGCTCGACGGCCCCGACGGCCGCGCCGTCACCGTCAGCGGCAGGATCGCCGAGGTGAGCCGCGCGGTGGACGCCGGGGCCCGCACGTTCCTGCTGAAGGTCGATCTGCCGGCCGGCACGGCGGTCCGTTCGGGCATGTTCGGCCGCGTGCGCCTGCCGGCCGCGCCGCGCACCGCGCTCACCCTGCCGGCTGACGCGGTCGTGACGAACGGCCAGATGACGTCGGTCTTCGTCGTCGAGAACGGCGTGGCGCGGCTGCGGCTCGTGCGCGTCGCCGGCACTGAAGTGCAAGCTGGACTCGCGGACGGCGACACGGTCGTCGTCGGGCCGCCGCCCGGGCTCGTGGATGGCCGCCGCGTGACAACGGGAGGCACGCGATGACGACGCCACTCGGCGCGGCCGGCCGCATGGCGGCCGCCTTCATCAACTCGAAGCTCACGCCGCTCGTCATCGTGGCGTCGATGGCGCTCGGCGGCCTGGCCATCGTCGGCCTGCCGCGCGAGGAAGAGCCACAGATCATCGTGCCGATGGTCGATGTGTTCGTGGGCATGCCGGGCGCGACGCCGGCCGATATCGAGGAGCGCGTCACGCGTCCCCTCGAACGGCTGCTGTGGGAAGTGCCGGGCGTCGAGTACGTCTACTCGACGTCGAGCCCCGGCCAGGCCATGGTGATCGTGCGCTTCAAGGTCGGGGAGCCCGAAGAAGCCGCCTACGTGCGCCTGAACCAGAAGCTCGCGGCCAACATGGACCGCATCCCGCCGGGCGCCACGCCGCCGCTCGTGAAACCGCGCTCGATCGACGACGTGCCGATCCTCGCCGTCACCCTCTCGTCCGCGAAGTACGGCGACGACGCCCTGCGCGCGCTGGCCGGACAGATCCGCGACGCCGTCGCCCAGGTGCCCGATGTGTCGGAGGTCACCCTCATCGGCGGACGGCCGCGGCAGCTCGGCGTCACGCTCGATCCGGCGAAGCTCGCCGCCTACGGGCTCGATCCGCTGGCCGTGCAGCAGGCGCTCGGTCGCGCCAACGCGCGCACGACGTCCGGCGGACCGGTGCGCGGCGGCCAGGCGACGTCGGTCGAAGTCGGCGACCGGCTGGCGAGCGCCGCCGATGTGGCCCGGGTGGTCGTGGCCACGCGCGGCGGCCGGCCGGTGCTCGTCGGTGATGTGGCGAGGGTCATCGACGGCGACGCCGAGCCCACGAACTACGTCGTCTTCCAGTCGAAGGCCGACGGCGCCACGCCGGCGGTGACGCTCGCCGTGGCCAAACGGAAGGGCACGAACGCGATCGACGTGGGCCACCGCGTCACCGAGGTGGTGCGCGGCCTCGAGGGCACGCTCATCCCCGGCGACGTGCGCGTGACGCTGACGCGCGACTACGGCGAGACGGCGGCCGAGAAGAGCAACGAGTTGCTCTGGCACATGTTCCTCGCCGTGCTCTCGGTCTCCGCGCTCATCTGGGTGGTCCTCGGGCGGCGCGAAGCGGCGGTGGTGCTCACGGCGATTCCGGTGACGCTCGCGCTCACGCTCTTCATGTTCTTCCTCTACGGCTACACGCTCAACCGCATCACGCTCTTCGCGCTCATCTTCTCGATCGGCATCCTCGTGGACGATGCGATCGTGGTCGTCGAGAACATCGTGCGGCACGCGCGGATGCGCGGGGGCACGGCGCGCGGCCTGGCGGAGACGGCGCTCGCCGCGGTGGACGAAGTGGGCAACCCGACGATTCTCGCCACCCTCGCCGTGGTGGCGGCGATTCTGCCGATGGCTTTCGTGGGCGGCCTGATGGGCCCCTACATGCGGCCGATTCCGGTGGGTGCGTCCGCGGCCATGGTCTTCTCGCTGGTCGTCGCGTTCATCGTGACGCCGTGGGCGGCGGTGCGGCTGCTGAAGCCTGACGCGCATCACCACGACGAAGGCGAGGAAGACCTGTTCACGCGTCTCTACCGCCGCGTGATGGATCCGCTCATCGCGAGCGGCCGCGTGCGGCTGCTCTTCCTCGGCGGCGTCGTGCTGCTGCTCGTCGCGAGCGCGGCGCTCGTGCCGCTGCAGTTCGTCACGGTGAAGATGCTGCCGTTCGACAACAAAAGCGAGTTCCAGGTCGTCATCGACATGCCGGAAGGCACGGCCCTCGAAGACACCGCCCGCGTCACGTCGCAGATTGCGACCGCCGTGCTCGACGATCCGCAGGTGACGCACGTGCAGCAGTACGTGGGCACGGCCGCCCCCTACAACTTCAACGGCCTGGTACGGCACTACTTCCTGCGCCAGGCGCCACACCTCGCCGACGTGCAGGTGAACCTCGTGCCGAAGGACGCGCGCAGCGAACAGAGCCACGACGTGGCGCGCCGCGTCCGCGACCGCCTGCTGCCCATCGCCAGGGCGGCCGGCGCCACCATCCAGGTGGCCGAGGTACCGCCGGGGCCGCCGGTGCTGCAGACCATGGTGGCCGAAATCTATGGACCCGACGTCACGCGCCGCCAGGCGATCGCGGCCGACGTGAAGGCGCTCTTCGAGAAGACCCCGGGCGTCGTCGACACCGACTGGTACGTGGAAGCCGCGCAGCCGAAGACGCGTCTCGTCGTGGACGGCGAGAAGGCGATGGCCGCCGGACTGAGTGCGGCGGATGTCGCCGCCGTGGTGCGCATGGCCGGCGACGGCGCCGTGGCCGGGCTGCTGCACGTGCCCGCCGCGCGTGAAGACGTGCCCATCGTGCTGCGCCTGCCGCGCGACACGCGCAGCCTCGAGGCGATCCAGAGCGTGCGCCTTGGCGGCGCCACGCCGGTGGCCGTCGGCGCGCTCACCCGCGTGGTCGAAGCGCGCGAAGACACGAGCCGCTATCACAAGAACCTGCAGCCTGTGACGTACGTCACGGCCGACCTGGCCGGCGACAACGAGAGCCCGGTCTACGCCATCCTCACGATGAACGAGACGCTCGACCGGATGACGCTGCCCGAAGGCTACGGCCTCGAGGTGCTGAACGCCGTGCAGCCCTCCGACACCTCGAAGTACGCGATGAAGTGGGACGGCGAGTGGCACATCACGATCGAAGTGTTCCGCGACCTCGGACTGGCCTTCGCCGCCGTGCTGCTGCTCATCTACGTGCTCGTCGTGGGCTGGTTCCAGTCGTTCACGACACCGCTGCTCATCATGGCGGCGATTCCCTTCTCGCTCGTCGGCATCCTGCCGGCGCATGCGGCGATGGGCGCGTTCTTCACGGCGACGTCGATGATCGGCTTCATCGCCGGCGCCGGCATCGTCGTGCGCAACTCGATCATCCTCGTGGACTTCATCGAGCTGCGCATCAAGGACGGCCTGCCGCTCGAGCAGGCGGTCGTGGACGCCGGCGCGGTGCGCTTCCGCCCGATGGCGCTCACGGCCGCCGCGGTCATCGTCGGCGCCGGCGTGATCCTGTTCGACCCGATCTTCCAGGGCCTGGCCATCTCGCTCATGGCCGGTGAAGTGGCCTCACTGCTGCTCTCGCGGATGGCCGTGCCCGTGCTCTACTACATGGCCCGCCGGCACGACCGCCAGGCCGAGGCCCAGGCGGCGGTGCCCGCCGAGGTGGTGTGATGACCGACGGAACCGCGCGCGCGTTCACCTGGCCGCCGAAGACGATCGTGGCGGCCGTGGACTTCGGAGAAGCCTCGGCCCGGGCCATCGGTCTGGCCGGCGTCATCGCCGCCGGCGCTGCCGCCACGCTGCGGGTGCTGCACGCCGAACGCTTCGAAGTGCCGCCCTATTTCACGCCGGCGCAGATCGAACGGCTCGAGGACGAACGTCGCGAAGCCACGGCCGAGCTCACGACCGAACTCACGCGGTTCGCACAGGCCGCCACCACCTGGCCCACCAGCATCGTGGTGGCCGATGGCCGGCCGGTGGACATGATCCTCGACCACGCGGCCGATGCCGACCTGCTGGTGCTCGGCACGCACGGGCGGCGCGGCCCGTCGCGCTGGTGGCTCGGCTCGGTGGCCGAGCGGATCGTGCGCGCGGCAGACATGCCCGTGCTCGTCACACGCGCCGAGACGGCGCCGCCCGCGGACCTGTTCGCCCGGGTCGTCATCGTCGGTGACGAGGCCGCACCCACGGCGGCGACGAAGGCCCGCGTCGAGGCCCTGGCGACCGCGCATGGCGGTCAGATCGTGGCGAGCGACGCGCTCGCCGCCTGCGGCTCCGAGGCCGTGGGCGCCGCCACGCTCGTCGTGGTCGAGGCGCCGCGCGGCGGCTCGCGCTGGACACTCTCGGACATCGTCACCGACGCGCTCGGTCACTGCGCGCACCCGGTGCTCTTCATCCCCACGCCCTGACTCAGAGAGGACTTGTCATGAACGTCGACCAGATGATTCGGATGATCGGCGGCGGCTTCGTCGCCGCCAGCGTGCTCGCCGGGATGTACGTGGACCCGCGCTTCTACTGGTTCACGCTCTTCGTCGGGCTGAACCTGTTCCAGTCGGCGTTCTCGAACTGGTGCCCGATGATGGCCATCCTGCGGAAGGCCGGCGTCAAGGGGTAGGGGCAGAGGGCCTGACACGCACGACAACCGCGACGGCATGGGGTTCGGTCGTCAGGCGCGCAGCATGAAGTAGATGGCGACGCCGGTGACCGACACGTAGAGCCAGATCGGCAGGAACACGCGGTTCAGGCGGCGATGCCGCTCGAACTGCTTCGTGAACGCGAAGTAGAACGACGTGAGCGCGCCGGGCACGACCGTGATCGAGAGGATCACGTGTGAGGCCAGTACCGCGAGGTAGACGATGCGGGCCGGGCCGCCGCCCGCGTATTTCGTGTCGCCGTGCACGTAGTGGTAGGCGAGGTAGCCCACGAGGAAGATGGCCGACATCGCCAGCGCCGTGACCATGCACAGGCGATGGAACTGCACGGCCTTCCGCCGGATCGCGACCCAGCCGGTGATGAGGCAGAGCGACGCCAGGGCGTTGCAGGTGGCGTTCAGCGCCGGCACGAAGCTGAGGTCGATCGAACCGCCCGGTGCCGCGTCCCGCCCGAGGATGTAGCCGATGATGGCCACCGCCACCGTCGAGACGGCGGCATTCCAGACGAAGAAAGTGCGGTCGGCGCGCTCCATCGGTCTATTCTGACGCAGGCGGGACACGCTGTGCCCCCGGGAGAGCCGCCGTGAGCGACGACGATTTCCGAGAGATAGCTCTGGCCCTCGACGGCACGGCCGAAGGTGCGCACATGGGGCACCCGGATTTCCGCGTCAACAACCGGATCTTCGCCAGCCTGCGCGCCGACGGCGCCACCGGCATGGTGAAACTCACGCCCGAGCAGCAGCAGGTGTTCCTCGACGAACACGCGATGATGTTCCGCCCGTCACCGGGGGCGTGGGGGCGCGGCGGCTGCACCGATGTGCTGCTGGCAAAGGCACGCGTGGCTCCGGTGCGCGCGGCGATGCATCTGGCGTGGGAAGCTGCCCTCGGCAGGCCCCGGCCACGAACCCTCGCGCGGTCGAAGCCGCGCAAGTAGCGGGCTCAGAACAGCGGCAGTCCCTACGCGCGGCCGGCGAACTCGCGCGTCTCGGTGTGCACCTTCACGCGTTCGCCTTCCTTGATGAAGAGCGGCACCTGAATCTCGAGGCCGCTTTCCGTCGTGGCCGGCTTGGTCACGCTGCCGCTCGCGGTGTTGCCGCGGGCGCCTTCTTCGGTCTGCGTGATGGTCATCTCGACGATCGACGGGAACTCGATGGCGATCGGGTTGCCGTTGAACTTCTGCACCTTCACGACGAGGTTGTCGGTCAGCAGATCGCGGTCGTCGCCGAGCGTCTCGGCGCTCAGTGACAACGTCTCGAACGTGACGTCTTCCATGAAGTGGTAGGCGTCGCCGTCGTTGTACTGATAGGTCGCCGGCACCTGCACGAGGTCGGGCTCCGAGAACTTCTCCGCCGCCTTGAAGGTCTTGTCGAAGACGGCGCGCGTCAGCAGGTTGCGCATCTTGAGGCGCACGAGCGTCTGGCCGCCGCGGGCGGTGGGTTTGCTCACTTCGACGTCGATGCAGTGGTAGGGCGCACCTTCGAACTCGAAGAACATCTTGCGCTTGATATCGATTGCTTCGATCAGACTGGCCATAAAAGACAGGGGCTAGGGACTGGGGACTAGGGGCTGGGGCTCACGACAACGGGAGCACGAAGCACGAAACACGAAACACGCTGCCCGCATGGCGCGGACGGGCGCGCAACGACCAGGCTCTCTAGGATCAACGACCAGGGGGCGGCGGCGCAAGCGCCCGGGCCAGGGCTTCGGCGGCGGCGAGGTCGGCGGCGGCGGCCGGGGCCTTGCCGAACACTTCCACGATCGTGGCCGTGACCTTGCCGGTGTTGATGAAGGTGTGCATCACGCCGCCCTTGAGGCTCAGCGCTTCGCCAGGGCCGACGTCCACCGGCGCCTGGCCTTCCACGGTGAGGCGGAGCTGGCCGGTGATGAGCACGAACACGTGATAGGTCGCGTCCGGATGGTTGTGCATGCGGCGCGTGGCGCCGGGTTCGGCATAGTCGCGCAGCACGCGGAAAGCGCCTTCGTTCAGCACCTGCATCGACGAGATGCCCGGATCGCCCTGCACCGGGCGCGCCTTCTCGGGGCCGGCCACGGCCTGGGCCGCGGCGGGCACGGCCGCCAGGGCCACGAGCATCGTCACGGCGCTGATTGCATGTCTCAGAGTCATCGGGCCACTCCCCTGCCGCGATGCGCGGCGGCCCATTCTATGATGACGCGCAGATGTCGACACTTCCCTGGTATCGCCAGGTCTCCGCCGCCCAGTGGAAGGCCTTCCTGACGACGTTCTTCGCCTGGGTGCTCGACGCCTTCGACTTCACCATCCTCACCTTCGTGCTGGCCGACATCCAGCAGAGCTTTTCGGTGAACAAGGCGCTGGCGGGGCTGCTCGGCACCGTCACGCTGCTCTTCCGGGTGGTGGGCGGCATCGGCGCCGGCACGCTGGCCGACCGCTACGGCCGCAAGGGCCCGATTCTCTTCTCGATTGCGTGGTACACCGCGTTTGCCGTGCTGAGCGGCGCGTCCACGTCGTATGTGATGCTCTTCGCCTTCCGCGGCCTCTTCGGCATCGGCATGGGCGGGATGTGGGCGGCCGGCATGCCGCTGGCCCTCGAGCACTGGCCGCAGCACCTGCGCGGCATCGCCTCGGGCATCCTGCAGGGCGGCTACTCCGCCGGCTTCCTGCTGTCGTCGCTGGTGTTCCAGCTCGGCTACCCGTTCATCCGCCATGAGCAGGAATGGGCGTGGCGCGTGATGCTCTGGTCGGGGGCGATTCCCGCGCTGCTCGTCTTCGCGGTGATGTGGACGGTGCCGGAAAGCCCGATCTGGCTCGAACAGCAACGCAAGCTCGCCACCGAGGGGGGCCGGAAACGGCTGTCGCTCGCCCGGCTGTTCGATCGCGATCTGCTGTGGGTCACGCTGCACACGTCGCTGCTCATGGGCGCGTTCGTGTCGGTCTATCAGTCCACGACGTTCTGGTATCCCACGCTGCTCTCGACGCTGAGACTGCAGCCGCTGTCGTTCCTGCTGCTGCTGAACGCCGGGGGACTCATCGGCTCGGTGGCGCTCGGCGCGATGTCGGAACGCTGGGGCGGGCGTCGCGGCTCGGCCACGCTGGGCATGGTGGTCGGCCTGCTGTCGGTGCCGCTGTATCTTTTTGCCGAGAGTTCGTGGGTGCTGCTGCTCGGCGCGTGGATGATGGGGTTCTTCGCCGCGGGCGCCTGGGGTATGGTGCCCGGCTATCTCTCGGAGCGCTTCCCCACCGAGGCACGCGGCGTGGGCACGGGCTTCGCGTACCACGCCGGCGTGGGCATCGGCTCGTACGCGCCGTATCTCATCGGCCGGCTGCAGGACGGCGGCACGGATCTCCGCGTGGCGATGGCCTATTGCATCGTCACGGCCGGCGTCCTGTGCGTGGCGCTGCTCTGGCTGGGCCCTGAAACGCGCGGCCGCAGCCTCGACTAGTTTGTAACGGGGTCTGTCACCGTCACGACTTGTAACGGGGTCTGTCACGGTCACCGGATGACCGAGCCACGCCGGCGGTGACGGTGACAGACCCCGATGACAACTCGTGACCGTGACAGACCCCGTTACAAGTCGGCGTATGATGCGCCGCATGCGCATCGTCCCAGTTGCCGCATTCGTCGTCGCGTTCGGCACCGCCGCCGCGGCCCAGAACCCGGCGCCGCCGCCGGTGGCGGGTCCGCGACCGGTGCCCACGGCGGTCTGGGCGTCGAAGCCCACGGCCACGCCCGGATACCGCGACGGTCTCGTGCCGTGGACAAAACTCGCCGACGTGAAGGCACGCCACGCCGGGCAGACCACGTGGACCGAGGCGCTCTTCAACGACGGCCGCCTCATGGCGCACTACATCAGTGGCGCACCCGGCACGCGGCAGAGCGCGCGGTTCCATCCCGACACCCGCGAGTGGTTTGCGGTGGTCGAAGGTGAGGTGCGTGTCGAGATCGAGGGCCAGGCGCCTCTTGTCGCCACGCGCGGGTCGCTCGTGAACATCCCGCGGCAGACGGTCTACACCGTGGAAACGACTGGCAGCACGCCCAGCCTGCGCTTCGTACTGAACGTGGCGAACGCGAAGACGTTCTTCGTGGCCGAGAACGCGACGCCGCCGGCGCAGGCGGCCCCCGCCGGCACCGCCTGGATGCAGACCACGATCAACCGCACGCCGGCCCGCTACGACGAGTTCAACCAGCCGCACGTGAACATCCACGCCGAGGGCGCGAAGAACCCGAAGTACACCGGCGGCCGCTTCGTGCGCGACGACAAGAGCGAGATGCTCGTCATCTACGGCTACGAGAAGAACATGCCGCCGCTCGACCCGGCCGACAAGGGCCACTTCCACGCCGAAAGTGCGGAGGCGTGGCTGGTCTTCACCGGACAGATTCGCTACGCGTTCGAAGGGCAGACGCCGTTCATCGCGAGCGAAGGCGACGTGGTGTACGTGCCGTCGAACACGTGGCACGCCACACGGTTCATCGGCGAGGCGCCGTCGTGCCGCCTGTCGATCACCGAGTACGTGGGGAACACGCTCGTGCTCGAGCCGCGTCCCGCCCGCGCACCCGGACAACAGCGGTAGCCGCTAGCGACGGGGAGTCCCCTCGGGCGCACAGACACGGGCCGTGCTGACGCCGCATCGTTCAGCGTCCGCCGCCGCCCTTCCAGCTCTCGCGCTCGATTCGCCAGGCGCCGCCTTCCTTCACGAGCGTGATGACGCCGGTGGCCTTGCCCCGGCCCTCCGCGCTCACCCCTTCCACCTGCAGCTCGGCGCCAGCGGCCGACGGCGTTTCCCGGGTCACGGTGACGTTCGTGCGATCGTCGAACATCTTGATCATGGCGAACGCCTCGCGGCGCTCGGTGTCTGGTGCCTTGGCGATCTGCTCGGCGCGGCCCTTCGCCACCCACGGCAGCAGTTCGTCGATGGTGGTCGCCTTGTCGAAGGCCTGCCGGTAGGCCAGGTAGAACGCGCTGCCGCTGTCGTAGCTGGCAGCCGGCTGCGCGCCGGCGGGCGAACCGCACAACGCGGCGAGGACGACGGCGGCGGCGATGTGTCTCGTGCGCATCACTTGCTCGCCACGTTCATCGTCGAGACGAAGCCGTTCGTGCCCGAGTGCTTCCAGTTGTGCGTCGCACTCGTGTGCTGGTGCAGCACGCTCCTGAACTGCGTGTAGTTCTGCAGCGCCACGCCCGGCAGGTTCAGCACCTTGATGGCCTGCCCGTTCATGCCGCGCACCACTTCCATGTCGACCGACGACTCGGGCGTCGAGAAGCGCACGCGCGCATCGGTCACCTCCATCGTGATCGGCACCTTGCTGAACGAGAGCATGCCCTTGTGGAAGCCGGCGAAGGCCAGCGGCAGCAAGGCTTCCACGGCCTTCTCCTGGTCGGGCGTGACCTTGTCGGTCACGTAGATCTTCGACCACGTGCCCATCTGGAACGTGACGAGGAACTGCACGCCGGCGAGGTTCGTGGCGCCGTAATGCCCCGAATCGATCGAGATCATGCGGTTCCCCTCGCAGGGCATGCGGTTCGGCGACCCGCCGAAGTTGCAGGGGCACGAGATCGTGCAGCTGCAGCTTTCAGCGACGGTGGCGGAGAGCTGCCAGGACGGGATTTGTGCCCGCATGGGCACGGTGAGGACGAGGAGGACGATTGTGACGAGGACGCCTGGGACGCGCATGCCGCAGAGGGTGCGCGATTACGGCCGACGTGTCAACGGCCGCCCGGTCACGCGTATTCATGGCAACGGCCGACGGCGTCGCTATACGCGCGTCCGTCGGCACGCCGTCCATCTCCGGGGTGGGCTCGATGGCGCGCGAGTCCACCCCGGCGGAAGTCAGTAGTCGGCCTGTTTCGCCTGGATGCTCTCGAGGTAAGCGACGAGCGCCTTGATGCGGGCCGCCACCACGGCCGGGTCACCACTTTCGACCGACCGGGCGAAGACATCGCCCCACACCGGCATGTCGGGCCCGCCGTGGCCCTTGACCGGCTGGCGGCCATCCACGATCTTGAGGACCTCTTCGCTCGGGAACACGCCCTTGTTGCGTTTGGCGATCTCCGTGAGATTCGCCGGCCGCTTGCGCATCGAATCCGCCAGCGGACCATCGCCGCGCGCGCTCGTGCCATGGCAGGCCGCGCAGTAGGTGCGGAACAGGTAGTCGCCCGTCGCTGCCGAGGTCGACTGCGCGTCGGCGCGCCCGGCCAGCAGCACGCCGGCGAAGAAGACCCCAGCCACGGCCGCCGCACGATAGCCCCGGAACGTCCACGTGCTCGTCATAACGCCTCCTCGGCCGGCGCGACGCTCGCGCGTCTGTGGCGATCCCGGCCCTGACGGCTCTTCTCATCGCACGTCCCGTGCCAACGGGCCGAGGCCGCGAATTGCCCGCCAGGCGGGGTCCACCCTGCGCCATCGCCGGCCGCGCCCCGGGGATTTGGCCCGGGCAGCGCGTGGTTTTTCCGCCGGCTCGCGGTATCGTGTGCCGCAGCATGCAGAGCCGACTCACCCGCCGCGCCTTCCTCACGACCGCCGGGGCCCTGCCCTTCGCCGCACGTGCCACCTCGGGCGTGCGGGCGCAGAGCGCCGGTGCCGATGTGGTGGTCATCGGCGGCGACCCGGCGGCGTTGGCCGCGGTCTACCGGCTCACGCGCGCGGCCGGGCTGCGGGTCGTGCTCGTGGACGACGTTCCGGCCTGGCGTCCGGCACCCGCGCCAGCGCCGTCGGCCATCGCCGCGCTGCCGCCCTTCGCCCGCGGCCACCAGGTGTGCTTCGACAGCTGGCGCGATCTCGGGAATCCGGGCTGGGGGTACGAAGACGTGCTGCCCTCGTTCAAACGCCTGGAGAAGTACGAAGGTGGCGCCAGTGAATACCGCGGCGCCGACGGACCGCTCTCGGTCGTGCACTGCTGGGATCCGCACGCCCTCCATCGCGCCTTCCTCCTCGCCTCGGTGTCGGGCGGCTTCCAGCAGGACTCGCGACACGACTTCAACGGGCCGCGGTCGCAGAGTTTCGCGGGCTACTACCAGAAGGCGGCGCTCGACGACGGTCCCCACACGTTCGAGGCGGCGTTCCTCGCGCCCGCCAGGACCGCCGGCCTCACCGTGGTGAGCGGTGCCGTGACGCGCGTGGTCATGGAGAAGGGCCGCGCCGTGGGCGTGGAGGTGTCGCGTGGCGCAACGAGCGAGGTCGTGCGGGCCGCCCGCGGCGTGCTCGTCTGCGCCGAGCCGGTGCGGGCCGCGCAGATCCTCATGCTCTCGGGCATCGGCCCGGCCGATCACCTGAAGGCGGTGGGTGTGCCCGTCGTGGCCGACCGTGCCGGCGTGGGCGGCAACCTGCACGATCAGCAGGCCGTGGCGCTGCGCTGGCGGGCGTTGGAACCGGCGCTCGGCCTGCCGGAATCCACGGTCACGGCCGGCATGTTCACCGTCTCCCTGAACGCGTCGCCGCCGGATCTGCAGATGGACTATCTCGATCCGCGCGCCGCCGGCGGCCCGCTGCTCGGTATCGACGTCATCCTCGTGCAGCCGACCTCGCGCGGCGATGTCCGTCTCGCCTCTGCGAATCCGCAGGCGGCGCCGGTGGTCCGCGTGAACGGCCTGACGACCGAGGCCGATGTCACCGCGCTCGTGCAGGGCGTGCGGCTGGCCCGTTTCATCGCCGCGAGTCCGCAGCTCGACCGTCTGCGCGGCGACGAAACCGCCGACACGGCCGCTGCCGTGCCGCTCGCCGCGCTGCAGGCCCTCGTGAAGCAGGCCGCGCGTCCGCGGGCGCACGCCGCCGGCACCTGCGCGATGGGACGCGCCAGCGACGCCACGGCCGTCGTGGACGCCACCCTCGCCGTGCACGGCGTGCAGGGCCTGCGTGTGGCGGGCACCGCGGTGATGCCGGTCGTGGTGAATGCGCCGCCGGCCGCCGCGTCGCTCATGATTGGCGATCGCGCCGCCGACTTCCTGCTCGCCGGTTCCGCCGCGCGCGCTTGACCGGCCGCGCCCCGAGCGACAGGATCGCAGGATGCGCACTGGCGGAACCACGCTCGACGCGCCGGTGACGATGCGCGCCGGCCGCACGTTGTCGCCAGGGCCGGTGGCGGCCGGACTGGTCATCGCGGGGGCGGCGTGGATGCTGCACACCACGTTCGGCTGGCGGATGGGCGCGCTCTTCGGCGTGGGCGCCGCCGCCGGGATCGTGCTCTATCACGCGGCCTTCGGTTTCACCTCGGCCTGGCGCGTGCTCATCGCCGATGGACGCGGCGAAGGCGTGCGCGCGCAGATGCTGCTGCTCGCGCTCACCTGCGCGGTCTTCTTCCCGCTGCTCGCGCAGGGCGAGGCCTTCGGCGTGCCCCTCGCGGGTCTCGTGCAGCCGCCGGGGGTGCCGGTGGTGGTCGGCGCATTCCTCTTCGGCATCGGCATGCAGCTCGGCGGCGGCTGCGCCTCCGGCACCCTCTTCAGTGTGGGCGGCGGCAGCCCGCGGATGCTCGTGACGCTTGCCGCCTTCATCGCCGGCACCGTCGTGGCGACCGCGCACAGCCCCTTCTGGGCGTCGCTCCCGAGTTTCCCGGCGACATCACTGGTAACAAAGTTCGGGCCGGTGGGCGCCCTCGCGCTGAGCCTCGTCGTCTTCGGCGCGATCTTCATCGCCACCGTGGTGATCGAGCGCCGCCGCTTCGGCGCGCTGGTCGACACGCCGCTGCCGGCGCGCCCGCCGCGCTGGCTGCGCGGTCCGTGGCCGGTCGCCGCCGGCGCCGTCGGCCTCGCGCTCGTGAACCTCGCCACGCTGCTGCTCGCCGGGCGCCCATGGGGCATCACCTCCGCCTTCGCGCTCTGGGGCGCGAAGGCCGCACGGGCCGCCGGCGTGCCGGTCGAGACATGGCCGCACTGGTCCACCCCGGCACAGCTCGCCGCGCTCGAGGGCAGCGTCTTCGGCGATGTCACCTCGGTGATGGACGGCGGCATCATGCTCGGCGCGCTGCTGGCGGCACTGCTCGCCGGACGTTTCAACCCGGTGTGGTCGATTCCCGCGCGGTCGCTCGTGGCGGCGGTGGGCGGCGGGTTGCTGCTCGGCTACGGCGCGCGCATCGCCTACGGCTGCAACATCGGCGCGTTCTTCAGCGGCATCGCGTCGGGCAGCCTGCACGGCTGGCTGTGGCTGCCGTGCGCGTTTGCCGGCAACGTCGTCGGCACGTTGCTACGGCCCGCCTTCGGCCTGGGCGTCGAACGCACGGCCCTGCCGCGCTGCTGAGCGGCGCCGTACCTGGCATTCGTTACGTCGAATCACGTAATCATTACGTATAATGCCGTAATGGCTTCCACGAACCCGTTCGTCTACGGCGAGATCGTCAGCTCGCAGGCGTTCGCCGACCGCGAGCAGGAGCGCGACCGGCTGCGCCGCGACCTGGCGTCGGGCCAGAAGGTGTTCCTCATCTCGCCGCGCCGCTACGGCAAGAGCTCGCTCGTGCGCGACGTGCTGCGCGGCCTCGCCCGCGAGAACGTGCTCACGGTGGAAGTCACGGTGGCGGCCTCGAGTTCCTATGTCGGCTTCCTCGAGTCGTACGCGCGGGCCCTCGTCGCCGCCGACACGCCGATGAGCCGGCTGCGCCGCTGGACGACGGAGCTGCTGACGGGCGTGCGCCCCGAAGTGCGCTTCGACGCCGCGGCCACCGGCGAACCCGGCTTCAGCCTCTCCTTCCCCGCCGTGCGCACCGCGCGCGACACCGCGCGCCTCGCCGCCGAGGTGTTCGCGCTGCCGGCGCGTATCGCGGCCGAGCGGAAGCAGAAGCTGGCCATCGCGCTCGACGAGTTCCAGGCGCTCACGGCGTTCGACGGCGACACCGCGGAGCAGGCGCTCAGGGCGGCCGTGCAGGACCAGCGCGCCGTGGGCTACGTGTTCGCCGGGTCGGAGCCC
>JAEUQR010000004.1 GCA_016789705.1 Acidobacteriota bacterium | reverse complement strand
CGCAGGTCCCGGCGACCACGCCGATGGTGCCGAGCGCCACGGTCTGGCTCTGCCCGAAGCTCGGGTGCTGGTTGTTGGACTGGAGCACGGCCCCCGCGGTGTCAACGCTACCACCGTTGGTTCTCAGCGTCAGCGCGGCCGTGCCCGACTGCTGTAGCCGGATGCGCGCGCCGAGCGCCTGCACCGTATCGGTGGCCACGATGTCGCGCGCGACCGTTCCCTCCTGCGCGCGCACCACCGTCAGCGCATCTCCCGTCCGGCCGGTGACCAGCACGACTTCGGTGCCCCCGACCCGCGCGTAGAACGGCAGGTTGGCCGGCATGTTCGCGCCCTCGTTCAACCCGAGCGTGATCGTCGTGGCGACCGTGCCGACGTTCGCCAGCACCGTCCCGTTGCCGACGACGTTCGTCGGGTACCAGTGCGACACGTTCTGGAAGCCGGGGCCTCCGCCGATCGCGGCGCACATCGTCCCGACGCTGGCCTGCACGTCGATGCCGAAGTTGCCGCGCGTCCCTGGGGTGGTCCCCACGCTCAGCGGGTCGTTCAGGTCGATGTGGTTGCTCTCGACGGTCAGATCCACGACCGGCGTCGTGCCCACGTCGGGCGTGGTCATCAGGATCGCCGGGTTGGGCGACCGCTGCTCGAATCGCTCCGGGTCGCCCTCGGCTGCCGCGCCGTTGTCGGCAATCCGCACGCGCGCGATGGCCCCGGTGCCCGTGAAACGTCCCGCGATGATCGCGTCGGTGGACGTGATCGGCGAGTCGAAGTTGTTGCTGGTGATGGTGGCCTGCAGCGTCGACTGGGCCGTGGCGCCGGCGGCCTGGCCCAGGCGGATGGCCGAGCGGACGTTGCTGTTCATCACGTTGTTGGTGATGGTCGCGGTGATATCGGCGTCGCCGGCATTGGTCAGCACCAGGCCATCGCCGCCGCTTGGCACCACCGCGCCCACGCCGGCCCTGTTGAAGCCGGAGTTGTTCGCCGTCACGGTCAGCGTGGCATCGCCCGCCGCCGACGCAACCATGTTGGCCACGCGGTTGTCGCGCAGCGTGCAGCCCTGCACGTTCACCGAGCCGGTCGTCCCGGTGCCCTCGAGGTGCACGTAGAGCCCGTAGACGCCAGTGGAAGCGCTGTTGAATCCGACCCGGCACGTGCGGGTCCACGTGTCACCTGGCTGCGCGGCCGTCTGCTCGAGCACCAGAGTATGCCCCGTCCCCGTGAGCCCGTAGAACGCGACGTTGTGCTCGTATCCGAGATCCACGACGCTGTTCCGAAGCGTCGCTGTGGTGCCGGGCACCAGGCCGTTGGCGCCGCCCGGGTTGGGACGGCCGAACACGATGGGGCCTTCGCCGGCGAAGTTGCCGGCGTTCTGCACCAGGCTGTTCTGGAGCAGGAAGCCTGCGACGTTGATCGCCACGATGCCCGAGTTGTCGAACCGGTCCAGGAGCATCCGGTTGAGCGACGGGGCCTTGGTGTTCTCGAAGTAGGCCCCGAAGCCGTCGGTGGCCGACCCGTTCGCGCCGGTCTTGTAGCGGATGATCCCGCCGGTCTCCTCCAGCAGGTCAACCCCTGTGACGGTGAGGCCGCCGTTGCCGACCGCGACGCCGGTGTTGATCAGCACGATGCCCGCGCCTGTCGTCAACGTCGGGTCGAGCTTCGGGGCCCCTGAACTGATGCTGCGGAACGTGATGCCCGCCGGGCCGCCGATTTGGGTGTCCTGGACTCGCAGCGTGCGCCCGATACGAGAGGCCAGCGTGTTCACGATCGTGGTGTTGTTCTGCGTCACCGTGAGCGTGCCGCCGCCTGTGGCGGTGAACGCGTCGCCGGTGGTGTTGATGGCCATCCCGCCGGTGAACGCGATGGTGGACCCGGTGTTGGCGTCCAGGAAGATGCCGTTCCCGGTGCCCGGGGTCGTCGGCGGCACGCAGCCCACGCAATCGGTAATCGGCCCGGAGAAGGTGACCGTGCCGCCCGTCCGGTTCAGCACCTCGACCACGCGTCCCGCGGTGTTGGTGAGCGTCGCCCCCACGTTGATGGTCCCGGTGCCGCCGGTGATCGACACCTCGGCGCCCGTGACACCCGTGAACGTGCCGCCCGTGATGGTGACCGTGCCGGGCGTGTTGACTCCGCTGAGCGTGAGGCCCGTGGCGCCGCCCGCGATCGAGACGGTGTTGAGCGTCGCTGTGCCCGTGAGCCCCGCGCCGGCCGCAATGGCCGCGCCCGCGCCGCCGTTGACGCTCAAGCCCAGCACCTGCACACCGTTGGCCAGGGTCATCGTGCCGTTGAGCAGCGGGCTCACACCGGCTGGGATGGTGAGGCCGCCCACGGTGAGCGCCAGGCCAGCGCCGTGGAGCACTTCGTTCACGCGGGGGTTCGCCGCCACGTAGGTTCCAGGACTGACGTAGATCGTCTGGCCGGCCGTGACTGCGCCCTGCGCCGCGGCGATCGTCGCGTAGGGCGAGTGGGAGCGGCCGTCGCCGCCGACAGCGCCGTCGTCGACGTACCAGACGATCCCGGTGAGATTGATCGTCACGACGGCCGTATCGGTGAGGCTGAGGCTATCGGTCAGGGTGTAGGTAAACGTGTCCGTCGGCCCCGAGAACCCGCGCGGCGGCGTGTAGACGAAGCTGCCGTTTGTCGCCATCGCCACGCTTCCGCCCTGCGTTGAGGCGATGAGCGCGGGCCCGACCGTGAGGGCTCCGGCCCCGACGTCATTCCCGAGCACGGATCCGGCGACCACCACGGCGGGCGTCGCGGGAGCGGCGCCGCCCACCACGTACTGGGTGTTGCCAACAGCACCGTTGAAGGTGTCGTTGAAGGCATCCGCCGGCACGCCGACGTCGAGCAGGAAGTTCTGCACGGCTGGCGTTCCCTGCCCGTTGGTCGCGGTAATCGTCAGCGGATAGATGCCGGCCGAGCCTCCGGCCGGGGTGCCCGCGATGGTGGCCGTCCCGTTGGCATTGGCCGTGAACGTGACACCTGCGGGAAGCGTCCCCGTCCGACTGAGAGTCGGCAGGGGCGTTCCGACGGTGGTCACGGTGAAGGTGCCCGCTTGTCCGACGAGGAACGTCGCCGTCGCGACGCTGGTGAACGCCGGCGCGGTGTTCACCGTGAGGACGAAGGATTGTGTCGCGGCGGTGCCGACGCCGTTTGATGCCGTGATGGTCAGCGGGTAGGTACCCGCGGTGCCCGAGGCGGGCGCGCCGGTGAGCACGGCGGTGCCGTTCGAGCTCGCGCTGAAGCTCACGCCTGCGGGCAGCGCGCCGGTGACCGTCAGCGTCGGCACGGGGTACCCGGTGGACGAGATGTTGAACGGCGACGAGGCACCAACGGAGAAGGTGGCTGCGGCGCCGCTCGTGATTGCCGGCGCCTGGTTGATGGTCAGCGTGAAGGACTGCTGCGCGCCGGACGACGTCGAGAACGTGAGCGGGAACACGCCGCCCGGTCCGGTGGGCGTGCCAGCGAGGGTCGCCGTACCGTTCCCGTTGTCGACGAAGGTGACGCCGGCCGGCAGCGCTCCGGTGCGCGTAATCGGCGCCGGCGGCGACGCCTGGACCGTGAATGTGCCAGCCGTGCCCACGACGAACGAGGCACTGGTCGCGTTCGTGAAGCCAACGGCGACGTCGGCCGTGGCCGCGACGAACACGCCTCCGTTGTAGGGGGCCGCATAGGCGGCGAAGGCCCGAACCTGGCCATACGTGGTGCCCGAGAATACGCGCACCTCAGCGCCGCCCCCGGGACCGGGTCCCACGATGATGTCGGCACGCCCGTCTCTGGTGATGTCGCTGGCAGCAACACTCAGGCCGGCCGCAAAGGTCGGGCCGTACGGCTGGAAGACGCGCACCACGCTCAATGTCGCGACGTTGTACACGAGGACCGATCCGCCACCCGTGGCCGGGGCGACGATGGCCTCGGCGCGGCCGTCGCCGGTCAGGTCGGCGGCCGCCACGTTCACCCCGCCAGCGCCAAACGGCACGCCGCTTCCGAGCGTCGCACCGGTTGCCCCGTCGACGAGAACCACCAGTCCGCCAGTGACCTGGCCGAGCACGAGGTCGGCTCGCCCGTCGCCGGTGATATCGCCGGTCGCGACGGTCACGCCGCCGTTGTAGCCCGCTCCAAACGGTTGAAGGTCGAGCAGCGGGCTGTAGTTGACGCCGCTGAAGACCCGGACACCACCACCGCCGGGCCCCTGACTGACCGCGATGTCGTTCCTGGAGTCGCCATTGACGTCGCCTACCGCGACGTACAGACCGCCGCCAAAGCCCGGTCCGAAGGGGTAGCCGCTGCCGAGGTTGGCAATCGTCGCGCCGTTGAACAGGCTGACGAGGCTTCCTCCTGGACCCATGGCGGCGACTAGATCCGCCACGCCATCGCCGCTCAGGTCACCGGCGGCCATGCGGACACCACCGGGGAATCCGCCGAACGGGAAGCCCGCACCCAGGCCTGCGGCGGTCGCGCCGTCGAAGATCGCCACGGGCACGCTGCCGTCGCCGCTCACGACGAAGTCCGGCACCGCGTCGGCCTCGAGCAGGCTGGGCGTACGCCGCGAATCAGGACCCGCACCCGCTGGCGGCGCGGCGGACTGGCCACTGACGAGAATGCCGGCCAGGACCACCCCGAGGAGCGCGCCGGGAACAACCAGTTTTTTTTGAGTCATGGCAGATATGGAAGCAACGCGTGTTCGAAGGCGCTAGGCCAACATCATGGGCGGAGTCTTGCGCGGGCGGCCTCGACGGCGAGGTGGAGCCTGGCTGGACCGACGACTGGCGCCCACGGCCCGTTCAAGCCTACCAGACAACACAAGATGCCTGGCCCGCAATCGCGGCGTCGTCGTGAAAGGTGGCATCGGATTCATCGACCCTCCGCCCGACGCCGCCGACGCTCTGACATCGGCGCCGCCGCGAGGGCCGTAATCCGCGCGATCAGATAAGCCTGATACAGGACCGCTGCGTGCAGCCACGGCACGCGGCGACGTTGCGGAAGTGCGCGATACAGCACTCCGAGCACCGGGACGACGAACACCAGCCCGAAGGCCACGGCGAGCCGCCCCCACAGCGCTCCGGCACCGAGCGCCAGCCAGAACACGGCCGCCATGAGTAACAGGCCATGCAGAGCGGCGCCTATCAAGGGGAGATGCGGCGGCCAGACGCGCCTGGTCGCCAGCATGCCCCGTGCGTGCCAGACTTCCTTCCGGAAGAACCCAAGAAGTGACCGCGGGTTGTCGAGATGCACCACGGCCAGATCGGCAGATTCCCAAATGCGGAATCCCCCGTCGTTCAGCCGCTGTCCCAACTCCGAGTCCTCGCCGGTGATGAGCGCCTCGGCAAATCCGCCGAAGCGCTCGAACACTTCACGGCGAATTGCGAAATTGCCCGAGTTCAGGTACTTGCGAAAACCTTCGGAGGCACTGTGGTGCATGGCGTGCCACGTCCGCTCGACCCACGAGCCATCGGTCGGGTAGTCCACGCGGCGGCCAGTCGCCGCCACCTCGGGATTCGCCATGACCCGGGACAACGCCTCGAAGTATCCGGGCGGAACGACACAATCAGCGTCAATGAAAGACAGGATCGGGCGATCCGACCCCTTCGCACCGGCATTGCGAAGCGTCGCGATGGTTCCGCCGCTGACAACGACGTGGCGGGCGCGGCCGCGACACAGCGCGATGCCCAGTTCGAGCGACCCGTCGGTCGAGCCGTGATCCAGCACTGTCACCCGGGCGATGCGCGACGACTCGGCGGCCTGGAGAATCGAACCCAGGGACGCCTCCAGGAAGGGGCGCTTGTTGAAGACGGTGACAACAACGTCGACCGACCCGGCGCGATGATCTCCCTGGACACCGCCGTCAGCAACCGGTGGCCCGGGCAAACCCGTCGCTTGGTGAGGAGCCACGAGGCGGGCTGCCTTGTCCACGCGTCGAAGATTGTTCCACGAATCCTGTCCAGCTCAACCCTCGGAACACACACGGAAATAAGAGAGTCTGCCGCTGCGAGAAGGTCCGTTAAGCTGTGCGCATGGGGACTACTGGGGAGATGGTGCGGCCGGCAGGTCAGGGTCTGCGCGACCGCCTGAAAGCGGCGATTCCGGAGAGCCTCCTGATCCGGGACCTGGGACCGGCTGCGAGCCGCACGCTGCTGTTCACCTTTGACGATGGGCCCGACCGGGACGTCACGCCAGAGGTGCTCGCCCGGCTTCAGGCCCACGGCATTCGAGGCGTGTTCTTCGTCATCGGCGCGCATGCCGACGCCGCGCCGGAGCTCCTCGTCGAATCTCACCGCCAGGGGCATGTCATCGGCAACCACACCTACTCGCACCGGGCGCCCGATCCATGGTTCGGGCAGTACTTCAAAGACGTCCAACGCTGTCAGGACACGGTGCGCCAGCACCTGAACGTGACGCCGCGCTTGTTTCGTCCCCCAAAGGGTCACCTGTCGGGCACCAGCCTCGTGGTGCCGAGGATGCTGGGCCTCAGAACGATGAACTGGTCGTTGAACGTCCGCGACTGGGAGTGCGAGAGCCCGGCAGATGCCCGTCGCGCGGCCGAACGGCTCGTTCGTGAGGCGCGTGGCGGGAACATCGTGCTGCTCCACGACAACCGGCCACTGCTCCTGCCGCTGCTCGACTTCGCCCTGCCGCGGCTCGTGGCTGCGGGCTTCGACCTCAGGGCCGCGCGCGGGCCGGCAGTTTCGTAGCGGGCCGCGCCGAAAGCCGTCACTATGTTCACCCGTCGGTCATCAGTTCTGCAGGGCGTGCTTCTGGGCATCGCCCTGACGCTCGTCGGCCAGTGGGCGATCGATCGCACGCCATTTGCGGACTGGCTCGTCTCTCCGCTACTGTTGCCGGATACGAACGGTCGGTCCGACGTGATCGTGGTCGCAGGCGCCGGTGTCCTCGGGCCGTGTGAGCCCAATCTGTCGGCCGTCCGCCGGGTGCTGAAAGCGGCAGACCTCTGGCGGCAGGGCCGCGCGCCTTACGTGTTCTTCACCGGTGGACCCTCAGGCGATCTCCCGTGCGCGGTCGCGGATGTCATGGCCGACCTCGCCACTCGCGCTGGCATCCCGCGCGAGCGGATTCTCACCGAAGGCACCTCCGGGTCGACGCGCGAGAACGCGTTCTACGCAGCGCCGGTGCTCGAGGCCCTGGAAGCGCGTTCGCTGCTGCTCGTCACAGACCGGCTCCACATGTTTCGCGCCAGCCGTGTCTTCGGGGCGCTCGGGTACCACGTGGAACGCGTCTCGGTGCCGGTCTATGCAACCAATCGAGGCAATCTCGACATGCTGACCGGAGCCGCCCGCGAGTCGCTGGCCGTGGCCTACTACTGGCTGCGCGGCGAACTGCGCCAGGCCAGCCGGCTTCGCACGCTGCCGACCGGCAAGGCGCGCCGTGCCCGGTCAGAGGATCGCGCGCCCGTCGTCGTGCTCGGGGCATCCTACGCGCGGGGCTGGCGCCCGGAGGCGATTGCCGGGCGTCCCGTGTTGAATCGTGGTGTCGACGGACAGCAGACGTTCGAGCTGGCGGCGCGGCTGGACGCGGACGTGCTGTCCCAGCATCCAGGCGTCGTCGTGCTCTGGGGGGTCATCAACGACTTCTTCAGAGCGCCGAACCGCGACCTGCCCGCCGCATCGGAGCGGGCGAAGGTCCACTACCGCGACATGATCGATCGCGCGAGCGCCGCGGGCGCGGAGGTCGTGCTGGCCACCGAGGTCACGATCAGGGCGCCAGAGTCATGGACCGGTCGAGTGGCAACCGTGGCGGGCCGAATGCTTGGCCGCACGAGCTATCAGGACACGATCAATGCGGCGGTGCGAGAGTTCAACGCCTGGGTTCGAGACACGGCCGCCGCAGAAGGCCTCACCGTGCTCGATCTGGAGCGCGTCACCGCAGCGCCAGATGGCACCAGGCGGCGGCGCTTTGCGGAGGCCGACGGAAGCCACCTCACCGAAGCCGCCTACGCCGCGGTGACGCGCTACGCAGGGACGGCGCTGGATCGACGGTTCGCCGACCGGCCGTGAGGCAGGTCAGAACCCCGGGGGCACCAGAATCCGCAGGTTCCTCGGCGCCGATGGGAGCGCCGGGGATGGCGTCGGGAGTGGGACCGTCGAGCCCGTGCCGATGGGCGTCGTGCTGAACTTGATGTCGTCGTAGAAGATGCTCTGATTCTGCGTCGACCCATTGGCCATGTAGTCGGAGATCATCACGAAGTTCGTGCCGTAGTTCATGTTCGAGCCGAACGTGCCGTCGAAAGCCACGCGGTACTGGACCGTGGTGTGCTCGGCGATCAGCACGCCGTCGACCCACATCTGAAAGATGCCGTTGCGCTGGCCGGGATCGTTCAACCGGCGCCGGGCTTCGATGGTGTACCAGCGGGCGGTCTGCGTGACGAGCGGGTTGCTCGCGCTGTAGCCGCTCCGATTCTGAATCAGGTTGACGAACTGACCGCTCGTGGCCTGCTTCGCGTTGGCCTCCCCGACCGTGATGCCATACGTCGGCCCCGGGGGGAAGAGCATGAGATAGTGCGACACCCACGGGTTGCAGCACGTGCTGTCGTGCCGCTGTCCGTCCTCCGTCCCGATGATGAGCGACTTCGGCCGCGAGTTGTTGACGTCGAAGTTCTGCGAGTAATAGACCTTGAACTGGACGTAGAGGTCGAAGAAGTGCTGCCCCTGGCCGGCGGGATACACGGGGCCGTTGATGGCGTCGCCGATGTGCTGGGTGGCGTACAGGACCTGATTGGCGGCCAGCCCGCCCGACATGAAGTGCTCGAACGCATAATTGCCCGACGCCCTGACGGCGGTCTGCGCGCGGAACTGGGAAGGTGCGGCCGAGGTGCCGTAGTTGCGGCTGTTGAAGGTCGCGCCCGTGGCGCCGGACTCCCACCCTTCGTTGAAGAACACGCCGGATACCGGTGACTGGGCATCGACCGTCGCGGCCAGCACGCCTGCCAGCGCCAGAATTGACAGCGGTGTGAGAACGGATTGCCGCATAACGTCGCCCAACCTCCGACGCCCAAACGATGCACGATTCAGGCCAATTTTTGGGGCTCGTTCTAAAGCCTCCGTTGACCAGTCGGCCCTGTGTGGACGTGTAAGTTTTTCACTTTCGTCAGCGCTGCTGGCAGGAATCGTACTCACGGCCGTGCGGGGCCTTCGCCGAAGTGCTCGGTGAGCCATCGGTCGCAGTGGGCGAAGAACTCCTCCTGCCATTCGGGCAGGGTCAGCACGTGGTTGGCCTTCTCGATGACGACCACGTCCACGGTGGAGTAGCGGGACAGCTCGGCCGTATGCGGCGTCGCGAACTTCTCCTGATACTCCCAGTGGAGGCGGTCGGCGCCGCTGAAGACCAGCAGGAGCGGCCGGCCGCGTTCCAGCAGGTCCCGCATGGCTGGTCCGAACCTGGGGTTGCCAGTCTCGCCGAGCACCGCCAACCCGTCGCCAGCTCGATGCTGCAGAGACCGCTTGCGCCCGACGATCGAGTGCCAGAGCAGGCGGAAATCGGATTTGAGCGTCAGCACGCGCCACCACGCCTGCAGGTTGAGCACCTTGCCGAGGTATTTCTTGCGCACGCCCTGCCGCTGCCCTTCGGACATCGTCGCGACCTTGTCGACCGCCGAACCGTCGAGGATGACTGGCATCCCCAGGCCGAAGAGGCCCTCGACCTGTGCGCACTGCGGCGCCGTGAGCAGCCCGGTCAGGGCGCCACCACACAGGCCGCCGAGGATAACCCGCGACGCACCACCATGGACTCGCATCCACTCGATGGCGGCGAGCGTGTCATCGACGTAGCGGCCGAGCTGAATCGACCGGTAGAGGTCGGCCATCAGCGTCTCTCTCACGAGGCCCTCGGAGTCGCCGAGTCCGGAAAAATCGAACCGAAGCACGGAGTAGCCGCGGCGCAACAGACGCTCCGTCAGCTTGTTGTAGAGTCGGTGCGGTGCGACGCGACTCTTGACGCCCGGCGACAGCAGGACGACGCCGACGCCCGCAGCACCAGTGCCGGGCTCGTGGAAGATGCCGAACAGTGTTTCACCAGCGGCGTTGGCGAAGGTGACGGGCCGACGGGTGCTCATTCGTCGCCCAGCCAGGTGAACGTCGCCGCGGAGGCGGAGGTCGCCGCGTCGTAAAACGTCGGGATCTCCTTCCAGAACGGTTCGCACTGCACGATCTCGAGCTGGGCCTGCGGGTATCTGTCTCGAAGCGCCACGAGTTCCCGCGCTGGAGTTGGCGTGGCGCCGCGGTCGAGCTGCACGATCAGCGTGCGCCCCCCGAACGTGCTGGGTTGCGCGGCCAGGTTCACGGCGCAGGCCTCGGTATAAAAAGGGAGGGCCATGTCGTAACCGTCGACATTGACCGTGCGCCCTTCATGCATCGTCGCCACGAGGGCCTCGCGGTCCTTCGTGACGGCACCGAACACCGCCAGCTGGGTGGAGAGATTGATCCGCAGGAGCTCCTGCATATACCGCGTGCCGTCGACGACCGGCTGCCACAGCACCACCGTCGAGACGTCGGCACGACGCTCGGCGGCGAGCGCCGCCTCCGTCGCGCCAAAGCGCAGGCCGAACAGCCCGACGGCATCTGTCTCCGTACGCTCCTTGAGAAGGTCGATCGCGGTGTCGATGTCGTCGAGGTTCGATGTCATCGACGTTCCAGAAAACGTCCCTCCGCTGTCGCCATTGCCACGATAGTCGAACCTGAGTACCGGGTGTCCCCGCCGCGCCAGTTCGCGGGCGAGGCTCACGTACACCCGATGGGCCCACAGCTTCTCCTCGCCAAACGGGTGACACAGAACGACGGCCAGGCGGCTGGCGGCTGCGGGTGAGTGGAGCACACCGAACAGCTCATTGGTGCCGTATCCGAAGAACAGCGGCAATTCGGTTGCGCTCATCGTCTGGACGGAGACCACAGTTCCTGGCGAGTGCCGCGGAAGTACTTTCCCCACGCCACCAGCGTTGCGACGTTGGCAGCGGTGAAGTACGAGGCCACGCGTCCGGCGGTCGACAGCAGGGCCGGCACCGACCCGCGATAGGCGGCATACGCGAGCACGTAGAAGGCCGCCTGTGCCACCAGGAGCAACGCGTACGGCGCTGCCCCTGCCAGCAGCGCGCTCGTGAGCAACATCACCACGAGGAAGCCCGGAACCAACCAGCGCATGACCTTGTGCGAGAGCAGCGCCACCGCGAACCACCCGTAGCGGAATGGATTCAGGAGGTGCAGGTGCTGCCCGAGCGTCGTGATCCCTCGCAGGATCGTCCGGACCTTACGGGCGAACTCGTCTCGAGGATCGTCCACCGCGGTCATGTACCCGACGGCGTGCGCGTCGCTGACGGCGCGATATCCCTGGCCGACCGTGCGCAGCACAGAGAGAAAATCCGGCGCGACATTCGGTGGAAACTCGCCACACAACTCGCGCCGCTGGGCGTAGAACGACCCGCTGGCACCGACGATCGAACCCAGCCGCGACTCCTGCCGCCGCAGGAACATCTCGTAGCGACCATACAGCCCCTCGCCGGCGCTGCCCTCGATCCGGTCCTCTCCGGACACGCAGCCGATGTCCGGCGCGGCGAACGGGCGGACGATGGCGGTGATGGCGTCGGGCTGGAGCGCAATCGAGACGTCGGAGAACACCACGATCGGCGTCTTCGCGAATGCAAGCCCGGCGTTCAGTGCGCCGGCTTTTCCGCTCCGCTTCTCGAGCGCAATGAGGTGGATGCGTTCATCCTTCGCCGCGTTGACGGCTTCGACCGTGCCGTCCGTCGAGCCATCCGACACGAACACGATCCGAAGGGCCTCTGCGGGATAATCGAGGCTGCGGGTATTTGCGATCTTGGCGTCAATCCGCGCGACTTCGTTGTGCACCGGCACGATCATCGTGACGGCCGGAAGGTCTGTCGATGCTGAGTGCGGCGCTCGGTCGGCGGGCCGCCGTCGAGCGACCGCCCAGGCCAACAGCGGATAGCCGAGGTAGGCGTAGACGACACCCGCCGCTGACAGCCAGAACGACCAGCGAATCATCGCGCTCGCAGTCCTTCGGCTCTCGCGCCTGCCACGTGGCGTCCGAGCGCAACCGAGGGACGGGGCGCAAGCAGCGGTACCGTCGGCACTCGCTGACGCACCGGCAAGGTCGAACGCTCCTCAGGTCGGTCGATGGTCATGCGCCGGCAAGCGAGCGTGAGCCCCGAGAGCAGATACACGTGCGGGTACGAAATCCCGCCCAGAAACGCCCCGCCCACCGCGAAGCCGACGAGCCCGAAGTTGAGCAGCGCGGGCCAGCGATCATCGATCCCGGCCTGCTCCGGATGCGCCTGGACGAACTTCAGGCAGGCCTGGTTGTCCTTGAAATTCGCGTACAACAGCGCAAGGACGAGCCCGAGACCGATAAAACCGGCTTCACCG
This sequence comes from Acidobacteriota bacterium, assembly GCA_016789705.1. GTDB lineage: Bacteria > Acidobacteriota > Vicinamibacteria > Vicinamibacterales > UBA2999 > CADEFD01. The sequence continues at coordinate 25,808 of JAEUQR010000004.1, read as the reverse complement.
AGCACCTTGAAATAGATGCTGTGGGCCGAGATCCAGCGGCGCGCGCCGAAGTCGAAGACGGCGTCGGCTTCCTCCACGTAGAACCGGCCATAGGCTGAGTTGAAGCTGCCGAAGCCGACGCCAAGCGGGTAGTCGAGCGCCATCCGGACAGACGCCTTCCACGCCCTGAGGCGGCCCTGCGCCGATGAATCCTCTGACACCCGCGTGTCAGTCACCCGGGCGACGTACGACTGGGGCGAGAGCACCAGCGCCAGACCGGCCAGCGCCCCGATCACGATGATGCTGGCGATGCGACGACGGCTCAGGACGAACAGGTAGTAGAGCGCCGCGCCGGCGATGGCGAGTGTGGCGCCACGAGACTGCGTGCCGACGACGCCGAAGAGCGCGGCGGCGACACCGATCACACCGAACGCTCGACTCATGACGCCGTGCGGACCGAGCATCAGATAGAGCGGAAACAGCATGAGAGACACCATCCCCCATGAGAAATCGTTGCCGTCTCCGAGGAAAGACCCGGCGCGAAAGACGCCGACGCGCTCACCCGAGGTGAGGAGGTCGACGTTGCGGCCGACCAGCACCAGAATGACGATGGTGACGATGAAAGATAGTTTCTTGACGCGGTCGCGCCGATCCATCAGCGCTGCGGTCATCACGAACAAGGCGAAGTAGTCGAGCTGCGCACGAATCGCGGCGGGCACGTAGGAGCGAACGACAGCGTAGAGGAGCGACAGAAACGCCAGGCTAGTGAGACCGAGCATCAGCCGGCTCTGTCTCGACGCCAGGGCGAGTGTCAGGCCGCCGCGGATGGCAACGACGGCGAACAGCCCGTAGGCCATCACCGTGGCCGCACGGGTCACCTTGAGCACAGCCAGATCTTCGGCCAGGCCCAGGTAGTCGATGAACATCACCAGGGCCAGCCCCCACAGCACGAAGTCCGGGATGAGCGGCATGGCCCTCGTCCGGGCGGCCGAAGCCCCTGAAGTCATTGCCATCTTCTTAGAATATCCCCAGAACTCGCCCCCGGAACAGCGCGGCGTCCCGCGTCAGGCCATCATGAATATTCATGCGCCGAAGTGCGAACGGCGCGTCGTCCGCACTCACGTGGCCGCGATCCATGGTGAAGCCGGTGCGGAATTGAGCGGCGGCCGCAGCCGCGATCACCTCGTCGTTCCAGCCTCCGTTCGGATAGCTCAGGGCTGTCGGGCGCGTCCCGAGCTCTCGAGTCATCGCGTCACGCGCCATCTCGAGATCCGTGGTCAGCACTCCGCTGGCCATCCTTGACAGGATGTGATGGGTATGTCCGTGCGCGCCGAATGCCAGCCCCCGCTGCGCAAGTGCACGGACCTCATCCCAGGTCATGAATCGGTCGAGTGGAAGCTGCCCGGCCCCGGCGCCAAGCGCGTCGTCGAGCGCGGCGATCGCCAGTCCGGGATCCAGGGCAGGATCCAGCTTCAGGCGGCGAATTGCCTCGAGCAACTCTGGACGGGAGCCCCGCGCCACGACGCCGGCGAGACCCGCAAGACCACACGCGTCGAGGGCCCGCCCGATGCCCGACAGTTGCGCGGCATCATCGCGGGCGATGTGTCTCGCGTGCAGCAGGCGGTGTCCCAGGGTCTCCTGCCAGAACACCCGGCCGGTGCCGATGTAGTTGGTCGGCAGGAAGACGACCGCTGGTATGGCGTATTTCTCGAGAATCGGCCACGCCGTCGTGAACGTATCGATCCAGCCATCGTCGAACGTCACGAGGCAGGCACCCGGTTCGAACGGCCGCCGCGCCGAGATATGTGTTTCGAACTCGGCGAGTGTGAGCGGGCGGAACTCGCGCTTGAGCACGGACATCTGCCGGTCGAAGGTCTCGGGGCTCACGACGATCCCGGGGTGCGATGCCGTGTCACTGCCATCCGGCAGCACGCGGTGATAGGCCAGGACCACCGCGTGCCTGCGCAGCGCCGTGCGCCGACGCAGAGACATGGCACCGGTCCAGACGAGCGTCTTCGCCACCGTCAGCTTCGCGGCATAGGCGAGCGCGTTTCTCGCGTCAGCCCGTGACATTGTCCGCCTCGCGGGAGCGTGCCGTCGCGGGATGAGTCCCTGACAGCACGGACCTGATGTGCCGAAGGTCGGCTTGACTGACGTAGGGGTGCGTCGGAAGCGTCAGGATTCGTTCCGCGACGAACCGGGCCTGTTCGGCTCCGGCCGTCGGCGCCAGCTCTGGAATATCAGCAATCGATGTGGGATAGGAGCCGGTGGCTCCGATACCCGCCCGATTCAACGCCCGTACAGTCTCATCCCGTGCCAACGGCGATGCGGCCAGCAGGGGCAGACGCAGGTACACCGGCAGGGATCCGGCGAGCGGTCGAATCGGCCGCACGGCCCCGGCAGGCTCGAGGCCCTCGAGAAGGGCGGTCGCACGACTCACACGTGCCGTGTTGAATTCCTGAAGTCGGTCGAGCATCGTCGCGGCGAGCCCGAGCTGCAGGCGTGACGCACGCTCGAGGGGGTAGTCGGTCGTGAACCTGGTTTCACCCAGGCCGAGCGGCAGCCGCTGTGGAATCCAGTAGAGCCATGGACGCAGCAACGCCCAGTAGACAACGGCCTTGACCACCAGTGCGACGTCATCCTTCCGGGACGGGGGACCGAGGTCGGCCATTTCGCGTGCGACGGCCGCGGCGACGGCGTCGGACGACGTGACGATCGCGCCACCATCGATGGCCGACACGTTCTTGCCCTTGTCAAAGCTGTACAGACCGGCGTCCCCCCAGGTGCCCGACGCGCGACCCGCGACAGCAGCCCCGAGAGCCTGCGCCGCATCGTCTACGAGAAAGACGCCGCGCTGCCTGGCGAACGCCTCGAGGAACGGCATGTCGTTCGGCAGGCCATAGAGGTTGGTGGCGACGATCGCGAGCGTGCGGCTCAGGTCCGCGTCCTCGAGGTGTCGCTGGTCGAAGTCGAGAGTCTCGGCGGAGATGTCGACGATGCGCGGCGTCAGGCCGGCCTTCACGACCGAGGCGGCCACGGAGTAGCAGGTGTAGGCCGGAAGCACGACCTCGTTGCGGCCCTCGGCGGCCAGCGAGCGCAGCGCGCGCAGGAGAATGGTGAGGCCCGCGCGGCCGGTCACCGTCGCGTGGACGTGGCGAATGCCGACGGCGCGCCGCAACCTGTCGCCGAACGGCCGAGCGGGATCGCTCCCGTCAGCGGCGGCAGCCATCCACCGAGCCAGGTCGGTCGCCCGGATCGGCGCACCGGCAGGAGCAAGGTGGCGGAGCCTAGACATGGCGTCGTCGCAATCGTCCCGATCGAACCGGCGGTGGCTCCGGCCTCATTGCGGAGCCTTGGCCGACGACTGACACCAGGCGGGCAAGTACCGCGAGGCGATGTGACGCTCCAGAGCATTGGCCATGACGCGGTGACCGGCGGCGTTCCAGTGCGGGTCGTAGTCGAAGTACAACGGCTCGGTTCCTGAGTAGGCCTTGAAAGCCGGCAGTGCCTCGAACACCTCGAGCTGCATCTCGGCTGAGCGGGCGCGAATCGTGTCCCGGCTGACGGTCGAGGGGCGCTCGCCCGGCTGCATGAAGGAGAAGCGCCCGGGCACCCAGCCGGTGTCGCCGACCTGGTGCGCCCAGGGGTAGGTTGTCAGCAGGAGCGGAATCCCGGCCTGGTCGGTCAGGGTCTTCAGACGGTGGAGTGAATCGAAGACGGCGTCCCATTGCCGCGTGCGATCGACATCGCCCTCAAGCGTGTGCGCGAAGTGCTCTCGGCCCGCCTCGTTGACCACCCGGCGCACCGTCATTTCGTTGTGGTTCATGGCCCGCGTGATGTAGACGAGCACGGCGCGGGTGATGAACAGGTGGCGATTGGTCCAGCTGAGGAACCGCTCGTACACCGAATCCTGCCAGATCTGCGGCACCGCGGTGATCTCGCCGGTGGCGTCCCGCGTGGCCTGGCGCCGGTAGGCCGCCTCCTGAATCAGGTCGCTGTTGTCGAAGTTGAGCACGACGAGGTCGGGATTGAGCCGCGCCAGATCGCGCTTGAAGTAGAGATACTCGAGGAGCGGAGAGTAGCTGTCGACACCGGCGTTCAGCACCTCAACGCGTCCCCCTCCACAAGCCTGCATCGGCGCCTGCAGCGCCTGCTCGACGAGCACGGAGAACGTCTCGTCCTCCTGTACCCCCTTCGCCATGGTGAAGGAATCGCCGAGCATGAGAATCCGGCGGGTGCCGGCGGGTTTCTCCACCGTCGTCTCGCGCCCGCGCAGGCCAAGATGATTGACGCGTTGGAGGTAGACGAAATCGCGCTGGCGGATCTCGGCGTACGAGTCGGGCAGGAGCGCATGGTGCCTGAACGTGTCGGGCACGAGCGGCGGAGACAGCGGCACGATCAGGATCCAGCCGGCGACCAGATCGAGCACCAGATAGCTGGCGGCGGTGGAGAAGAACGCCAGCATCACCTTCGCCACGAGTTCACGGTGCCGCGTCGACGTCAGGTAGGTCAGGGTGGCGAACATCAGGGCCAGGCCGGCCAACGCCACCGTGCCGACGAGCGCCGCCGGACCGAACCCGCCCTCGACGACTGCCTGCTGGAACACGAACCCGCACAGGGCGAGGATGGACACGGCGGTCAACAGCGTCGTTACGATCTTCATGGCGACCTCTCAGGTGACTGCTGGGGACTACGACCCGGACGGCAACTGGGCTCGGCGCCGCGGCCGGTCACCGCGCAGTCCCAGATCCTCGAGGAGACGGTCGACCGCCTTCAAGAAGCGGTCGTCCTGGTGCTCGAACCACGAACGGGCGGCCTGCCCCATCAGGAGGCGGCGTTCCGCCGACATGGCGAACGCAGCGACCAGCACGCGTTCGAGGTCATCGAGGTCGACGTAATTCAGCTGCGAGCGGTGGTGCGCTTCGACCCTCGAGACCTTCACGAGCATACCGCGGTCGGCGCCGACCAGTTCGTTCATCGGCGGGGCGTCGGTCGTGACCACCAGCGCACCGCAGCTCATCGCTTCACCGATGACATGCCCGTAGCCTTCAGCGAGCGAGGGCTGAACGTGGATGGCACAGCTGTTCTGAAGCGCTCGCAGTTCGTCGTCGGGGACCCGGTCCACCAGATACTCGACGTTCGGCAACGGCGGCAATGGCGGTGCGGCCCCGCCGCCGTAGCGGGTGCGGCGGCGGACGACCGTGAGTCGCGGCCACTCCGGGTGTCGCGACCACACATCAACCACCGCTTCGGTCCCCTTGACCGCGCTCTGGCCCGCAACGTGAAGACAGCGCAGCGCTCCACCGGGTGGCACGGCAAGGCGACGGTCAGGACTGGTGAAGCCAACGTCACGGCAGGCCACGGGCAGTGTGCGCATCGCCTCGACGCCGCCCGGCGTCTTGCAGAGCAGGACGTCCAGGCTCGACAGGTGGGCCAGGTTGGCGTCACGAAACCACTCCGGGTTGACGAAGAGGCAATTGACCCTGGCCGTCGGCAAGTGCTCCGGAAACACCGACTCGATGAAGAAGTTGACGTCGTAGCGGAACAGGCCGGCGCGGGCCGCCACCTGGCGAGCGAGTGCGCCGCCGGTCATCATGAGGCTTCGCAGGCGGCCGCGGGGCCGGCGTTCGCGCCGGCCCTTGAACGCCACGCTGCAGCCGGCCTGGACGAGCGCGCGAGTCAGCACGTCGATGTCGACGCCCAAGCCGCCGCCGTCCCAGGACACGATGTTGGCGCGGACCCCGCGACCCCTCTCAGTTGGTCGCGGTCGAGGGATGGCTGATCCGCCGCTGCTATCCACGCTGCACTCCCTTGCCGAGGAGGATCCGCGCCGCGGTGGTCAGCCGTGCCGCGAAATACACGTGATACAGAAGCACGGCTCGTAACCACGACGGACCACCGCGCCAGCGACGCCCCCGTCTGTACAGCACCGCCGCCACCGGCGCCGCATTCAGCGCTGCAACGCTCAGGGCTGCGCCGGCGAGCGACCGCATGGGCGACCAGAACGGGAGCGCCAGGCCGACGACAACGAGGACCGCATGAAAGGCCATGAGCGCCACGGGCTTGTCGATTTCCCCCCGCCCCGTCGTGCTGAACATCCCGAGCGCATGCCAGCACTGCTTGGCAAAGAAGGCCCGCAGCGACTTCGGGTTGCCGTGGTGCACGACCTGAATCCGCGTGTGACGTTCGATCCGGGCGCCGGCCTGGCGGAGGCGCTGGCACAGTTCGGCGTCCTCCCCTGTCGTCAGCGTTTCGTCGAAGCCACCGACCGCAGCAAACGACGCCCGTCGCACCGCGAGATTGCCGGCTGGGAGGTGATGGGCTGGGCCGTCACCCGCTGCGTGCAACCGCTGCCAGACGTCCTCCACCCAGTGAGGGTCGGCAGGTGTTTCGTACGGCGCTCCGACGGCATCGGCACCAGTTTCCGCGAATGCGGCCGCTACCTGCGTGAGGTGGTCGCGTTGAACCTCGCAGTCCGCGTCAACGAACACGAGCGTGTCGGCAGAGCATGCCTGGGCGCCCCGATTGCGCGCGCCCCCGATCGTGGCGCCCGGCGCATCGATGACCCGCGCCGCCGCACCACTGGCCTGCGCGGCCCACGCACGCGTCCCATCCGTCGACCCGTTGTCGACCAGCACGACCTCGGCTCCCGCCTGCGCCGCGGCGCCGAGCAGCGCCGGAAGACACACCGGGAGAAACCGCATGGCATCTCGCATGGGAACGACGTAGGCGAACCCCGGCCTCGCGGCCGCGGCGCCGGAGAGGCGTTCAGTCATGGCGGTTGCGCAGGAGCATGCGGTAGATCGCCTCCTCTTTCGGCGTCCGGGCGCCGAACTCGAACTGCTCCAATACGCGCGACTTGCCGCGGGACGCCAGCGCCGCGGCCCCGGCCGAATCGCCGACCAGGCGCCGCAGGGCGGCGTCGATCTGCCCGGTGTTGCCGGCCGTGACGAGCACGCCGGTCTCGCCGTCGGTGATGATCTCACGCACGCCGCCGACATCCGTGGCCAGCACCGGAACTCCCATGCACAGGGCCTCGAGCACGACGTTTGGGAAGCCCTCTGTGAACGACGTGAGCGCCAGCAGGTCGAGGTCGCGATAGAGCGGCCGGACGTCGGTCAGGTGACCGGTGAAGATTACCCGGTCGGCAATCCCAAGTCCGGTTGCGAGAGCGCGGAGCGCCGCCTCATCCGGGCCATCGCCCGCCAGGACCAGCCGCAGCCGCGGTTCCTCTGCGGTCAGCCGCGCCGCCGCCCGCAGGAAGATCTCTTGACCTTTTTCCGGGCTCAAGCGGCCGACGTTGCCGACGACAATCGCGTCGGCAGCGAGGCCGACGCTACGCTTGAACACACCCGCTTCGAAGTTCGCCGGCTGATAGTCGGCCGCGACGATGGCGTTGTGAATAACGCTCAGGCGGCCTTCGGGAATCCCGGCTCTGAGCACGCGGGCACGAGTCTCCTCGGAAACGGCCACCACATGATCCAGACCCCGCAGTGCCCACTGCGACGCCTTGATGTACATGCGGCTGCGTGCATGGTTTTCGATCCAACCGTGCACGGTGCTCATCGTGGCCACGCCGAGCCAGGGCGCCACGAGTCGAGTGATGATGTCGGACAGATAGTCGTGCGAGTGCACGATCTGGACCTGCCGTTCGCGAATGACTCTCACCACCTGCCGCAGCAGCGTGGGGTCGAGGCCACTTCGCGCTGACAGGGCATGGACCTCGATGCCCCTGGCGCGGACCGCCTCGACGTAGGCATTCGTTCGGCCCGCGACCGTGAAGACGCCGACCAGCGTGTGGTAGCGAGCCCGATCGGCGGCGCAGGCCGTCTCGATGATCGTCTTGCCCGGACCGCAGATCCGCGAGGTGTCACGCAGGTGCAGGACGTTGACCCGGCCGTTGGCCGCCGCGGGCCCCTGCCCGCTCGTCACGGAATGCTCCGGGCGATGTACGGCCCGATCGCCTGGGTCACGGCCACGGGGAGTCGACGCCACGCGGCGATGGCCATTCGGTACTTCGGGTTGTCCGGATTGAGGCCGGGGAGTTCGCTTCTGTCGCGAAGGTAGAAGTGCCAGTAGAGCTGCTCCGCCTCCGCGTTCCACTTCCGTTTGAACGTCTCGGCTGAGGAGTCTTTCGAGGATCGTCCAAGGTGATAGCGGCGGTGGCCTGCCTCGCACGACTCCCGAATGGTCTCCCAGTACAGCACGTAGCCAGCCATTGCCTGGCGTGCGGCCGGCCGCATGCCGAGCCACATGCCTTCGACGACGCCGTTGTGAACGGCGTAGAAGGCGCCGGCGAGCGCCTCCCCGGCCGGGCCGTAGAGCACGCAGAGCCGCACGGCGTCAGGCATCGCGTCAACGATGGCCTTGAAGTAGCTGAGCTGGTAAATCGGAGTGCCGAGATCGCGCCAGCTCTCCGACAGCACGTCGTAGAAGTCTTCGAGGTGCTCGCGGCCGAACCGCGTCACGAAGCCGCGCTTGAGCGCCCGGCGGATGTCCTGCCGGTGCTCACGCTTCATGCGACCCATCACGACCTCTGGATCGGGGTCGAGCTCGATCGTCATGCTGACTTTGTGAAGCGAGCTGGGGTAGCGCTCGCCAAGATCACGGCGGCTGCGAATCTCGAGGTAGTCGGCCTTCCAGTCGTCGGCAACGGTCTCTGCCGCCGCCAGCAGGTCCCGCTCGATGGCGTCGGTCAGTCCGCACGGTCCGCCGTAGTTCACAAACGGCATCGAGCACCCGACATTGCCGAACAGCGTGCTCCTCATCCGCACGAGCGGAAGCACGCCGACGACGGTTCCCCGATCGAGCGCGGCCAGATAGACCGTCTCATGGCCGAAGGCACGTTCGTTGATTGCCCGCCATTCCCACCGGTGGTAGACACTCGCCCGTTCATTGGACGACACGAACTGCGCCCATGCCGGCGCGTGGCTCTCGTCGCAGCGGACAATCGTCATCGGGAGGCAATCCCGCGGAGGAGGAACACGGGCGACCAGATCTCAGCCATGGGCCGCGACTTTGTCGGACACGAAGCGGCTGATGTTCCGCAGCGAGTCGAGGTTCGACGGCACGAGGTCCGCGTCAGCAACAGCGATTCCGTAGCGTTCTTCCACGAAGGACACCAGTTCGAGGAGTCCGGTCGAATCGATGATGCCGCTCTCGAGGAACGACTGCTCGTCGCTGAACTCGCCCTGCTTCCCGAACAGGAAGTTCGAGACGATGAACTCTCTGATCTCGCTCACATACGTGTCATTCATAGCCATCTTCCTCGAGTCTCCTCCGCCGCCTCGCGGATCCGCCGCCAGGGCCAGCCGGTCATCGTTCGACATCAAGTGCGCCGCGCAGCCGCTTCCTGCAGGCGAAGCACGTCCCGGACCGGACCGAAGCGGAAGTCCCGCAGCAGCTCCCGCAACCGGTCTTCCGTCGCCGCAAGGTTGTGATAGTGCCGAATCCGCGTCGCCAGCCCGACGTTCAGGCGTGGCTGCCCCGGATCGAGCTCCCATGGATGCAGATAGAACACCGCCGGTTGTCCTTCAACGTCGTTCAGCCGTCGGATGCCCCGCCTCGTCCAGCCGTAGGGCAGCAGTCGGAAGTACCCGCCGCCACCGACAGGCAGGTTCACGCCGAAGTGGCGGACAGTCGAACCCGGCAGCTCCCACATCGTGCGCGACGCGCGCTCCATCGTGTGGATGTGCCGGGTCCACGTCGGCACGCCGTAGCGGTCGTGGTGGATCGGGTAGATGCTGGAGTCGTACTCGTAGCCCTCTTCCGCCAGCACATCGAGCGCCCACATCGAACGCTCGGTGATCGAATAGCTCGGCGCCCGGTAACCGCGCACGCTGACGCCGCAGGCGTCGTGAATGGCCGCGGCGGCACGCCGCAGGTCCTCGCGGAAGGCCTCTGCCGACTTGTCGTAGACGAGGCCGTGATCGAAGCTGTGCGACGCGATCTCGTGGCCGTCGTCGCTGATGCGGCGCACCAGGCCGGGGAAACGTTCGGCCACCCAGCCCAGCACGAAGAAGGTGGCATGCACGCCTGCCTGTTCCAGGACCCCGAGGACCCTTGCGGTGCTGTCAGTGACGCGGCTGTCGAGGCCTGGCCATTCAGCCGGTGACACCACCGACGCGAAGGCCGACACGTGGAAGTAGTCCTCCACGTCGATCGTCATGGCATTCATCACCGGCATCGCCTCACGACCCGCTGCGCACGAGCACAGTCTTCACTGTCTCCGCGATGATGTAGAAGTCGAACGCGAGCGACAGGTGCTTGATGTAGAAGAGGTCGTATTGCAGCTTTTCCTGGGCGTCGCCAATGGTGGAGCCGTAGCCATGGCGCACCTGCGCCCAGCCGGTCAATCCCGGGCGAACAACGTGCCGCTGCCCGTAGTAGGGTATCTGCTTGCTGAGGCCGGCGACGAACTCCGGTCGTTCCGGCCGCGGACCAACGAAGCTCATGTCGCCGCGCAGAACGCTCCACAGCTGCGGGAGCTCGTCCAACCGCGTCCGCCTGAGTACCCGGCCGACCCTCGTCACCCGCGGGTCGTTTTCGCTTGACCAGACCGGACCGGTAGTGGCTTCCGCGTCGACTCTCATCGAGCGGAACTTGTGAACCGTGAACGGCACGCCGTTGCGGCCGACGCGTTGCTGCGAGTACAGCACCGGGCCGGGCGACCCGGCCTTGATCGCCACGGCGGACATGAGCATCAGCGGCGCCGCCATCACCAGGCCGACGAGGGACAGCCCGACGTCCGCGGCGCGTTTCGCTGCCTCGGTCACGACGCTGCGGGTGAAGCCCGAAGAGAAGAGAATCCAGCTCGGACGCAGATTTTCGACGGCAATCTTTCCGGTGAACTCCTCGTACACCGAGGCGAGGTAGTCGAAGCGGACCCCGTCATTGAGCTTCATCTCGACGAGTTGTGCCATGTCGAACTTGCCGCGCGCGTCGGTCAGGCTGACCACGACACGATCGACGTCGAGCGTCTTGACAATGGAGGGAATATCCCTGACCAGGCCAAGGACCTCTTGACCGGCGAGGGGGGTGCCCACCTTCTCTTTCTCGGCATCGACGAATCCGACGACTTCGACGCCGAGTTCGCTGCGGCGGTCCCGCAGTTCACGTGCAAGAGTGGTCGCGGCAGCGTCGGTGCCGACGATCAGCAGCCGCTCCGACGGCTCGCCGTGCAGCGATAACCAGTCGAACGCCGTACGCCAGCCGATCACCACCGCAGCGATGAGCACGCTCGCGATGGCGAACACGCCGCGGCCGACGACGGCGCCGGGGAAGAGATAGTAGATGATGGCCAGAATCATCGAGGCGGCCGCCAGCGCGCGTGCCACGCCGATGAGCAGATCGCGCCGGCCGGCCAGCGTCCGGAGGTCGTAGAGGTCGGCGTAGTGCAGGCTGATCTGCAGCACGACCGCGACGAGGACTGCCCGGCCGCCCCACTGAGTGACGACACTCCACGGCGGCTCCGGCAGACCCAGGCGCAGCACCGCCGCCACGAAGACCGCCAGAACGATCAGCAGGTGCTCGACGACCACGAGGCCGACACGGCGACCTGCGAAGCTCCCGGTGAGAATGCGGTACATGGCGCGTACCGGAGCTACCTGTGGACGCCGTAGTAATCGTCCGCAGGATCGCTTTCGACGCCATTCAGCACGACTCCGAGCAGGTGCTCACGGCCAAGGCTGTCGATTGCCCGCTGCACGTCATCGCACTGAGTGCGGCCGGCGTGGATGACGAACAGCGTGCCGCCGACCATGCCGGTCAGCAGGCGGGCGTCGGTCGTCGGTCCGACCGGCGGCGCATCGAGAATCACCCAGTCGTACCGGCTCGTCGCCTCGGCCATGATCTGCGCCATCCGCGGCGAAGTCAGAGCCTCGATGGAATTGGCCGTGGCCTGACCCGCCGGCAGCAGCGTGAGGCGCTCGGACAGCCGCACCAGGGCGAGCTTCTGTTCGGTCTTCGCTCGCAGCACCTCGCTCAATCCGACGCCTTCGCCGAGCTCGACGATCGACTGAATCGAAGGACGCCTGAGGTCCGCATCGACGAGCAGCACGTTGTAGCGATAGGAATCGGCCAGCACGATCGCCAGGTTGACAGCAGTGAGCGTCTTGCCGTCACCAGGTCGTGCGCTCGTTACCATGACGCAGTTCAGCCCGTTGGCCTGACGGGCATGGTGGAGCGTCGCCGCCAGACGGCGGAACTGCTCGGTCAGCCCCGGATCGGCGGTGGGACCTGCCGCCAGCTTCTCGCGTGCCTTCGAGGAGAACCGAATGAGACCAGCGGGCGCCTGGCCCGTCGGCGACACCACCAGGTCCCCTGGCGTGGCAGTCGTGTGATCGTTGCCCCCCCCGCCAGCGCGGACTGGCCATGCCGGAAGAAACTCCGGCCGGGGATCGGCAGCGTCGGGCGGAGCCACAGTTCCGCCTTCGTTCAGTCGCAATGCGTCGTCAATTCGGCCCATCGGTATTCACCTTCAGACTAGGCTGGTCCAGAGCTTCAGCGTCCAGGTGAAGTACCCGGCCGTCACGATGCTGACGACACCTACTGCCGCCATCACCAGGCGCCGCCGACGCTTGCCAAGCTGCTCGGCCGCCGACTCGATGCGTGGCACCGATGCCAGCACCGGCAGGTCGAGGACTTCGAGCACGTCGAGCTCCGTTCGGAAGCTGCGATCGAGAAGCTCGAGGAGGGCCGCGACGCCGATGCCCAGAAACAGTCCGATCGCCAGGCCAATCGCGTTGTAGCGAAGGCGCATGGACGCGAGCGCCTCAACCGGCACCGTGGCAGGGTCAACGATCCGGAATCGCTCGCCGATGTCTTCAGCTTCAAGATTGGCAGACACCTGGGCCGCGGAACTCTTCGCCAGCAGGTCGCGATACCCGGTCTGCAGCGTGTCGTAGTCGCGCGTCAGCTTGACCCACTCGGACTCGAGACCTGGAACCGCTTCCAGCCGCCGCTGGTACTCCGCGATCTCACCGCGGACGCGCCGTTCTTCGCGCTCCTTGAACGCGATCTGCCGATCGAGACTCTCGATCTCCGCCGTCATCTGCCGGAGGCTCTCGCGGCGCACCGGATCGACGACGGCCGCCGCTGTCGTCGCCGCAGTGCGGGTGGCGGGAGTGGCGCTTTTCTCGGCGGTGACTCTCGCCTCGAGCTCGGCGAGCTGCCGGCGGGCGCGAACGACGTCGGGGTGATCGGCGGTGTAGCGCAGTTCCAGTGCGGCCAGCGATGCGCGGGCCGCTGTGACCTGCTGCTCCGGAGTCGCTCCGACCGGGATCTCGCCAACGGCGCCGCGAGTGTCCCCTGACGGAGCCAGCGGCGCCGGCGGTTCCGCGGCAGCCTCCCGGTAGATGCGCTCCAGCATCATCTTCCGGTCACGATCCCTGGCCACCGACTCGACGAGGCTCTGCGCCTGCATCTGTGCACTCGACAGGGCCTGGACGTTGGTCTGGCTCTGGGTCGGCAGTTCCTTGCCGTGCCGCTGACGGAACGCTTCGAGCCGCTGCTCCTGGTCCTCGAGCTTCCCCCGCGCCTCAGTGAGCTGGCTCTCGAGAAACGCGTTGGTCGCCGTGGCCAATCCGCCGCGGTCGCGGGAGTTCTGCTCGACGAAGTGAGTGCCGATTCGCTGCGTAACCGCTGCGGCCAGCTTGGGGTCGGGGTAGGTGAATCTCACGTGGAACGCCGACGGTTGGGTTTCGGCGCGGCCGCGCGGACGCGGGGTCTCAAGATCGACGCGGATCGCCTCGCGCATCATCGACAGCACGTCCTCGATGGACATGGTGGCGCGCTCGCGCTCGTACAGGTTGAACTCTTCGATCACCTGCTGCAGGGTCGTGCGGCTGAGAACCTGCACCTGGAGGGCGTCGAGCCGCCGATCCGTCTGCAGTGTCACCGTCGACCGGACGAACGAATCCGGGACACGCTGCGGATCGATCGCAATCAGCATGTCGGACTCGTACATGTTGGGGACGCTCGCCGAATACAGAAGTGCGGCAAAGGTCGTAATCAGCGGCGGCACGGACAGCAGCCAGAACCGCCGGCGAAGGATCTGGAGGAAGTCCGAGAGTGTGAGCGTCTTTCCGGGTAGCATGCGAAAGCCTCGGTGCTAGAAGCGACCGTACAGCGGCGCCCAGAGCGTGACGCCGATGCGGATTGTGTTGCGGCCGAACTCGGTCGGCAGCGACGATCGCGCCGGTCCGCCAGCCAGCGAGTTCTCCTCATAGGTGTATCGGAGCATGGCGCCGAGTGCAGCAGTGAAGCCGTAGACCAGCTGCATGTTCACCGACGCCACGTCGAATGCGCTGCTCCCCGGGCGCAACGACGAGCCCCTGGAGTAGCCGCCGAACGTGCTGATCGAGAAACGGCGCGCCAGGACGCCCGACAACGACAGTGTGGCCGATGTCGAGCGGAACGGCTCGGCCGAGAGGCCGGTCAATACCGCGACGTCCCGACGCGCGTCGAGACTCAGGGTCCAGCGGCGGGTCAGTGTGTAAGCCAGTGACCCGGAGGCCGTCGGCGAAAACTGGTCGACCGCGTCCGCAGCCCCGACGCCGTCGGCGCGAACCTTGACGGCGCCGCCGCCGGCCATGAGGCTGAGGCTCCGGCTTGCCGAGAATGCGCGGCGGACCCTCGTGCGCACTTCGACCGTCTGGGAGGTCAGTGGGTACTCGATGTCACTAATCACCTGGGGGCTGGTATCGAAGCGGTAGAGAAACTCCAGCGCGGTGTTTTCGCGCACGTTCCACGTGTGCTGTGCCATCGCCCCGTGCGACTGGCTTCTGAACCCCGGACCTTCAAGTGGACGCACCCAGAGGCCGTCGTAGCGAAGTCGAAAGGTCTGCCGGGACGTGAGGTTGCGATGCAGTGCGGTGCTGACACGGTTCGACAGCCAGCGCTGCTCGGTGATGGAGACCGCAGGCGCGTTCGAGGGGGCGGGACTGACACCCGGCACGTCCGGCAGAAGCGGTGAGTTGCGCGTGACGTCGTCGAAGACGCCAAAGAGGTAGGTGGGCTCGACCGACGTCCCAGCGGAAAGAAGCAGGCCCGCGCGACGCCCGAGGGGCACGCCGGCCTCGAGCGAACTTTCCGCGCGCTTCAGGGTGTACGACCCGAGATCGCGACCGACCTGCTGCTGCGTCACGGATCCGGACGCCAGGCCCAGGAAATAGCGCTGGCCGGACGCCTGGCGGAACCGCAGGTTCGCGGCACCCGAGGCGACATAGCCGCTCTGCAGCGGCACGAACACCGACGTCGCGTCGGACGGAGCAGGGACGGAGACGTCGTCATAGCCACCGTCGAAATCGAGCGACAGCGCGATCGTCGGCGCCGTGGAACCGCTGGCCGCGCCGAAGATCCCGGTGCTGCCCCCGGCGGGCCCCTGAACCATCTGTGCTGCGGCTCCGCCGCGATCGACGACCAGCAGGCCGGCACACGCGAGGACCAGGGTGAAGGATCTCATTGCCGTGGTGCGAATACGGACGTTCAGGGTACGACGACCGTGTCTCCGGGCAGGAGCAGGATGTTCTGCTCCAGGTTCTTGCCGTTGGCCACGTCCTTGTAATTGAACTTGAAGCGCTGGTTGCCATCCGCCGTGGCACGCAACACCGTGATCCCCTTCGCGTTGGCGAACTCCGTGAGGCCGCCGGCGAGGGCGATGGCCTGCATCACGGTCAGCGGCCCCTTGAGGGCATGGCTGCCGGGCGTGAGCACTCGTCCGGTCACGAAGACACGGCGGCTGTTGATCGTCCGAACCACGACCGCGACGTTCGGCGCGGTGAGGTACTTGCCGGCCGCAGCGACGATCTGTGCCTGCAGTTTCGCCGGCGTGAGCCCCGCCGCCTGCATCTCACCGATGACCGGGAGCGTGATCCGGCCATCCGGGCGCACGGTGACGTCGCCGCTGATGTCAGGTTCCCGCCAGAACACGACGCCAAGCACGTCTTCGGCTCCGATGACGTAGTCGGCTGCCGCCTCGGCAACCGGCGGCGGCTGGGGCGGTGCGGCGGGCTGACCGGCGCCAGGATACGAGAGGGCTGCCAGGGAGACGGCTACGATTGCGGTGTGTAGAGTCATAGGCTGCTCAGGAGAAAAACCGGAACCTGGATCTGAGCCGGGCGAGGCCCGCGGACGTCTGTCGCTGCTGCGACGGTGGCGCTTCCGGCACCGCGCCCGGCAGCGCCAGCCGGGGGCCGGCGGCAGGCTGCCCACTGTCGGCACCGAGCGACGGCATGACGTCGAAGTCGCGGCACACGTCATCGACGATTTCAACGGGAACCGGCTTCACCTGGGCGGCGAATCCCCCAATCAGTGCGTTGTCGGCAATGACGTTGATGAGTCGCGGGATACCGGCCGACGCTTCGTGAATGGCCACGACCGCGTCGCGCGTGAAGATGTCCTTCGGAGACCCGCCGGCAATCCGCAGACGCCCCGAGATGTACGAGGCCGTATCACTGAGATGCAGCGGACGCAGTTCGCAGCGCAGCGCCAGGCGCTGCTTGAACTGGCGCAGCGACGGGTCGTTCAGACGATCCGCGAGCTCCGGTTGTCCGCAGAGCACGACGTTCAGGAGCTTCGCCGTGGCGGTCTCGATGTTGCCCAACAGTCGCACCTCCTCGAGGAGCTCATGGGGCAGGCTCTGGGCTTCGTCGATGACGAGCCCGGTAATTCCACCCTTGGCGAATCGGTCTTCGACCTGCGCCTGCAGCTCCTTCAGGAACTGCGTCTTCGAGTGTCGCGCGCCCTCACTCAGTCCGAACCCCTGCGCGAGGTGGTCGTAGAACTCGGCTCTGGCGAGCGTCGGGTTGTTGACGACGACGTAACGGCTCGTCGTGTCACCGATCCGGTCGAGTGCCGCGCGCACGAGCGTGGTTTTGCCCGTGCCGGCGTCACCGATAATCAGGGTGAAACCGCGCGAACTGGTGAGGGCATATCGGAGGTTGCCGAGCGCTTCGGCCTGCTGCCGGGTCAAGAACAGAAAGCGGGGGTTCGGCGTCAGGTCGAACGGCGCCTCATTGAGGCCGAAGAAGGGAGCGTACAGAGGTCCAACGCGCCTGGAGACGCTGTCTTCCGCGTTCGGGACTTCAGGCCCGAACGGCGATTTCGATCCGCCCGCTTTTTCCTTCGCAGTAACCGCCATGCTATTTCTGTAAGTATCGCTAAGCAATAATCGCGCCTTGCCGCCTGTTGCGAGCAATTGCACTATTGTTCATGCTCTCTCGCCATTGCTGGAAGCGAAATCCCACCTGCAGCGGACGCCGTGAGTCGCTTGGGCGGCGGGGGGCGTCAATTTTTGTCTCGCGGAGAGATGACTATTGACTGGAGCCCAAGTGGACTCCCAAGCCGCTCGCCAAGGATTGTATGGTAAAACGGCCACGACGACTCGCCGTCGGCGGACCGGTGCACCGCCATCGAGTTGGCGCCGCGGCGCCAGTCACGGCCGGGTCGGAAGGCGGCGGAGTGCGACACGATCCGCGTTGGTGCACTTTCCTTTTTGCACGGTCGTGAGTCTGGCGATTCGACAATCCCAGCCAGACGCGCCGAAAAACTGGGCGCGCCAGACAGGTACGGCACTTGCAGGTTGGCCACCGGAGTTTATTACGATGCAGATTCGGTCGATCGGACTTGCTCTCGTCCTGGCGGCGCTCACCGCCAACGCTGCCTTCGCTCAGGTGTTCTTCAGGATGGACTACTCGTCGACGGCAGCGCCGAGCGGCGGGTGGCCGGGCACCGTCGGAAGCGCCGCCACTCACACGACCACACGGGTCGAAGGTGGCGGGCCGCAAGGCGAGAACGCGTACGACATGGTGCAGCGCTACACCGGCTCCAGCGTGCGCTACTACGGCGGTGAGTACGACTGGGGCTGGAACGGCAACCTCGAAGCCTCAGACCCCGCGCCGGGGGCGCGCCGGTTCTACCGCTGGCGGATGCGCTTCACCCCCGAGACGAACTTCCGCGGCGTGTACTCGAACGATGGCTCGCCGACAACGCTTACCAACAAGATCCTGATCATCGGCGACGGATGTGGCGACCGCTGCCGTGTCATCGTCAGCTATCGTGGCGCGGAGGGCGGCCGTCAGGCGCGCTACCTGCGCGTGGCGATCGACGGCGGCGAAGACCCCGCTGACGCACCGGCGATTAATGTTGGCACGTGGGTGAACGTGCAGCTCGAGATCATCGCATCCACCGGCTCGAACCCGAACGGCGGTTACAAGATCTGGGTCAACAGCAACGACTACAATCGGCCGACGGCCCAGCGGACGGGCATTCTGCTGCAACCGGATCGCTGGCGCTATGTGTTCTTCGGCGCCTACAACAACAACGGCCTGCAATCGGGCGGCGTCCACGCCTATCGACACACGGGATTCGAAGCCGCGACTGCCTTTGATAGTTCGTGGCACCGCGGCTCGACATTGCCGGCGACGCCGGGCAACCTGCGGATCCTTCCGCCACAGTAGCAGCGACCGGAGCCGTTCCGCCTCTCCGTGCGGAACGGCACCGCCATCCCCCAGCCGCGGCCGGCCAGCGGGGCGGCCGGGCGCCCTACGCCGCCCCTTCGTCCGCCTGCAGCATCACCTTCAGTGCCGACCGGCGCCGGAACTCGTCCCAGGCCTTCTCAAACTGCGACAACGGAAACGCTGACTGAAGGAACGCGGTCGTGTCGATGAGCGGCAGCGTGGCGAGCGCCTGCTTGAAGTCGGCGCCACTACTGCCCACCGACCCCAGGATTGCGCGGTCGAACGAGACCACCGACTCGAAGCTGAAAGGCTGCTCGGAGTACGGCAGCCCGAGGAGCAGGAGCGTCGCCCCGGTCGCCGAGTGCTCCAGTAGCGTCTTCAGCACCTGCTGGCTGCCCGTCGCCTCGACGATCCACTCGAACTCGCCGATGTTGTCGAGCGCCGTCGTTGTCGTCGCCACACCGTCGAGCAGTGCCAGCCGCGGCCGTTCCTGATCGATCACGGTCACCGCGTGCCCCCAGAGCGACAGGACGCGCGCCGTCAGCTGGCCGATGGTGCCAGCGCCGACAACCGCGCAGCGGCGCCGCGTTGTGGCCGGACCGGTGGCCCCCAGACGCCGCAACCCCTTGAGCACGACAGCGAGCGGCTCTGTCAGTGCCGCCTGCGCCAGCGTCACGCCTGGCGGGACACGGTGCACATGTCGCGCCCGGGCCACCAGATACGCGGCGTAAGCGCCGTCCTGGCCGATGACGCCGACCTCGCGCCGTTCGCTGCACCGGATAGCCTCGTCGCGCGCACACGCCGGGCACACACCGCAGCCCTGAATACACTCGACGACGACGCGATCACCTTCGCTGATATCGGTGATGCGCGGCCCGACCGCGACGATCGTCCCTGATGATTCGTGTCCCGGGACGATCGGGTACTTCGCCATGCCCGAGCGGTAGTAGCCCAGGGTGCCTTCGAGGATTTCGAGATCCGTGCCGCAGATGCCGACGTGAGAGACGCGCACCAGCACTTCGCCCGGCTTCAGGCTCGGCACGGCGCGCTCCTCGAGCCGCGCCCGGTGCGGACCATGCACGACCACCGCCGGGAATCCGGTCTGGAAGAACATCTCGGCGCGCCGGGCCGGGTTAGCGATGCCGCGACTGTCGACGATGCCGCCGACGGTGCCCCGGAGCTTCTCGTAACGGAAGCGGAGGATTTGCGACGCCAGCGCAAGCACGCGGCCGGCTCGCAGTGCGAGCCAGAAGTCGTGCACACACCACAGGCACTCCCGCAGGACCTCGCCGGGAATATGACGCAGAATGCGGATGCCTACCCACCGCGCCGCCATCCCTTCGCGGTGGTACCGCCGCCGCACCTGCGGCCAGGTTTCGTTGTGGACGTGGATGATGCACGCCTCAGGCTCGTAGATGACCTTCCGGCCCGCCTTCATCCAGTACTTCGCCCACTCGATGTCCTCGAGACCCGGCAGGCCCTCGTCGAACTGGTGCTGTTCCCAGAGTGATCGGGTCACCGCTGAATTGGCGTTGTTGGCGAACGGGCGCTCCGGGTCAACTTCATGCCGCACGGCTGGAAACATCCGCTCGAAGTCGCGACATTCCGCGAACTTCGATATCTCGTGACCGCGTTGACCGCCGTAGACCATCGCCGTGTTGGCATCGCGCAGTGGAGCCACGAGCTTTTCCAGCCAGTGCTCGTCGGCCGGGATGGCATGCGCCGACACGATGGCCATGAACTGGCCGCGCGCCTCGCGGATGCCGACGTTGAGCGAATGGCCGAACGTGAAGTCCTCTGACCGCAATCGCACGATCCGGGCCCCATGGGCCGCCGCGATGTCGCGCGTGCGATCGACCGATCCGGAGTCGACGAGCAGGACTTCGAAATCACGGTACTTCTGCCGATCGAGCGCGGCCAGCACCTCGGGCAGCCAGCGCTCCTCGTTGAACGCGCGGATGATGATACTGGTCTCGGGCGGATTGTGGCTGGTCATGATGCGACGGGGCCAAGGACACGGATGACGTGCCTGATGGTGTTGGCGTGGACACGCGCGGCAGCCGCGGGGCTGCTGTTGGAATTGTGCGGAGCCAGATGCACGTGATCGAGCGCCCGCAGCGGACTCGAGGCCGGCAGTGGTTCGTCCTCGAAGACGTCGAGCGCGGCACCGGCGATCCGTCCCGACGCAATGGCCGCGGCCAGTGCCTGCTCATCGACGAGGGCACCTCGCGCCGTGTTGACAAGCAGCGCAGTCGGGCGCAGGCGCGCGAGCGCCGCCGCGTCGATGACATGCCGGTTCTCCGGGCGCAAGTCTGCGTGCAGCGTGATGCAGTCGCTCCACGCGAGCAGATCGTCGAGCGCCGTCACGCGGGCCCCGAGCAGCCGCGCGTCGTCGTCGATCGGGCGAATGTCATGGGCGAGCACGCGCATGCCGAACGCAGCAGCCCGGCGCGCGACGGCCTTGCCGATGTGCCCGAAGCCGACGATGCCGAGCGTGAGTTCGTTCAGCGCCACGAGCGGCTGGCGCTGCCAGCGGCCGGCGCGCATGGCAGCGGTCATCTCACCGGGCCGGCGGGCGAAGTCCAGCAGGTACGCCATCACCGAGTCGGCGACCGGCTCACTGAACGCGTCTGGCGTATTGCAGACTTCCACACCCCGGCGCTGTGCCGCCGCGCGATCGATCGAGTCGAGGCCCGTGCCCCACTTGGCAATCACCCGCAGAGTCGGCGCCGCCGCGAGCACGCGGTCGGTCACCTTGTCGTCACCGCAGATGAGCGCCTCCACTCCGGGCACCAGCCCCAGCAGGGATGCTTCGTCGTGTCGCTCCGCCGGTGGGTGGACGAGGAGGCGCCAGCCGCGCGACTCGAGCGCCTCCCGGTAGACGTCGATGGCCTCGCAAGCGCGAGGCGCGGTCACCAGAATCGTGGGCGCCGCCATGGCCTACCGGAACCCCAGAAGGTGACTTACGCGCGCGAGGTCGTCTGGCGTATCGACGGCCTGCGTGCGTGCCGTCGTCCGCACGATACCAACCGGCAGGTCGTGCTCCAGGAAGCGCAGCATATCGATGGACTCCAGCTGCTCCAGCGGCCCTGAGGGCAGCGTGGAGAACCGGGCAAGCGCCTCGCGCCGGAAGGCGATGACGCACACCTGCTTCTGGACAGCGTGGGGCGCGAACTGCGCCGGAATCGGCGAGCGCGAGAAGTAGAGCGCCCGGCCTCGCGCCGACGTGACAACCTTGATCGTGTTGGGATCGAGCGCCTCTCGTTCGTCGTCGATGATGGCCGCGAGATTGATGCAGCCGACCGCCGGGTCGGCCGCCAGGCCCTCGATGGCCGCGGTGACCATTTCCGGAGTGATCATGGGCTCGTCGCCCTGCACCATCACCACGACCTCGGCAGAACGCCGGGCGCTCACCTCGGCGACGCGATCGGTCGCGCGAACGTGCGACGCGCTGGTGAGCTCCGCCTGGCCCCCGAAGGCTACGACGGCGTCGCGAATCGCGGTATCGCAAGTGGCGACTACGACCTCCGCCAGCCGGGCGCAGGCGACCGTCCCGCGATAGACGTGCTCGACCATGGGTCGGCCGCCGAGCAGCGCCAAAGGCTTGCCGGGAAACCGGGTCGAGCCCATCCGGGCGGGGATGACGGCGATGGCCTGCATCAGGACGGGACTCCCCCCAGCGTCACGGTCACGGTCGTTTCGAAGGACTGTTCCGGCATCAGGCAGGCCGATTGCCCGCGCCGGACAGCCTCCGACAGGTCTTTCGGCATGTTGGTGCAGGGCTCCAGGACGGCGGTGTAGACGTCGCGCCAGCCACCATACGAAAGGAAGAGCCACGTGAAGGGGAACACCGTCGGGTCGAAGTCCATGCGCAACGACGCGCCAACGCGGGTATCGTCGACACCGCACCAGCCGCCCGGCAACTCGCCGACGTAGACGAACTCACGCTGCCCCGACTCTCGCGCAGGCACGACCTCGAGGTTGACACTTCGCCCTGCGTGAACCGCGTGCGGCCACTTGAACGGGCCAGGCCCCGGCAATACCGTGCCAAAGGCCGGGTCCACGGCGTCGACCCGACCCCCTGGAAGGCGAAGCCGGCAGTCGGAGTGCAGGAGCACGGGGAAGTGCTGCTTGAACAGGAAGTGGAACGGCACGGCCTCGCCGCTGCGGATGCGATAGGTGACCGACAGGCTGGAGGCGCCGGCCGCGAGTCGGAACTCCTTTTCGCAGACAGCGCGCACCACGCTCGACGTCGTGCGCAGGCGCAGCACGGCCGCGGCGCCCGCGGTCGTCTTGTCGATCGTCCAGTCGTAGGTCCACCATTCGCCGTGATCAGGCAACATCCGGCCCTCGAACATACCGGCGGCGTCGTTCGGAAAGAGTTCTTCCCAGCCGCCAGCCCACACGTCGTCGTACGGCGCCCCGGCCGCCACCTTCGCGGGAGGAACGCCGTCGCGGTGCCAGATCCATTGGCGCCCTCGGATCTTATCGTCGAGTTCCCACACGCGCCCGCCGAGCGAAGGCAGCACGACGGCCCGTACTGTGTCGTTCTCGAGCACGACCGCGTCGAAGCCAAGAACGGTCTCGTGAAACACGCGCGCGTCAGTCATGTCGTTTTATCGCACAACGGTCCGGGCGAACGCGCGGGCAGCGTGCACGAGTGTCCGCGCCGAGTACCGCCAATCACGAAGGTCCAGGTCGTAGAACGCCAGCGGCGGCCGGTACGACCGGAGCAGATCGCCGACACCAAGCAGTCCGGCCCGCCAATACGCGGGGATGGCGCTGCCGTCGGCGCGCAGGACGAGATGACGGAAATCACGGCCGTCGGGAGCCACCGGCTCGACCGGCCGTCCGATGAGGTCGAGATAGTGGATCCAGCAAAGGTCCACTCCGGCGTAGGGCGCCGCATCACCGCTGCCGGACAGCCGGGGATTGGCTTCGATCAGCTTGACGCGGCCGTCGCGTGCGTCCCACTTCATCTCAATCTCGCAGATGCCCACGTAGCCGATGGCTCGAAGGAACCGGTCACAGACGTCATCGGTCTCATCGTCGCGCACGGGCTCGGTGACGCTGGCCGGCCCGAAGCCGACGGGTTCGCAGCGCAGCTCCTTGAACATGGCGTGACCGAGGCGCCGACTGTGGGCGTCGTAGCACGACAGATACACACGCTTCGCCGTGTCGGGCCCCTGAATGATCTCCTGGAGCATGACGCGCGGCGTCACGCCGGCCGCCAGGCGGTACAGCCCGATCAGCTCGTCTGCCGACTTCGCGATGGCGATCTTCCGGTCGAACAGCTGATGGTCCCGGGGCAGGCGCTGCCATTCGCGAAAATGCATCGGCTTCATCAGGCAGGGGAAGGCAGCCGACGCACCAAACGCGGCGACCTCGTCGACAGACGCGGCCTCGGCGGTGACTGGCATCGGCATGCCGTGGCGGGCCGCCAGTCCGTACTGCGTCTGCTTGTCGGCAAGCAGACCCTGCAGTGCGAGTCCAGGCGACAGCGTATACGCGTCGCCCAGCACACCCGCATGGCGCGCCATGGCGCTCACGAACTGGTCCGAGCTCGGAATCAGGACGGGGCGACCGCTGAACTCTGCTGCCAGTTCGAGCATGAAGCGAAGCCAGCCCTCCCCATCGGCGTCGGGATTGGGACAGAGGCGGGCGGGACCGTATACGGAACGGAATCCCGGATGGCGCGGATTACTGTCGAAGCACACCGCGCGAACGCCGCGGCGCAACAGGCTGCGCATGCCAAGCACACCCGTCTGGTAGGCGCCCGCAATCACCGCCGGCGGCCAGTCGGCAGCGGCGCGTGTTGGATTGTTGTCCGTGCGCTCGAGCGGGGTTCTCGTCGTCATCGTTCAGCCTGCCGCGACCTCGGCATACAGGTCTTCGTAGGCCCGGATCATGTGATCGAGCGTGAAACGCCGCTCGTAGTCGAGGCGGGCGGCCTGACCGAGCCGCTGCCGAAGCGCCGGATCGCGCAGCTGATGCAGCGCCCCCGCCATGCCCTCGACATCGCCGACGTTCGCCAGGATCCCCGTCACGCCGTTCTCGATGACGTGCGGGTTGTCGCCGACACGTGTCGCCAGGATGGCTCGACCGGCAGCCATGGCCTCGAGCACGGCAATCGACATCGCTTCCCAGTGCGACGGCTGGAAGAACACGTCCACGGCCGGCAGGGCGCGACCTGAGGCGTTCTCGAACCAGCCCATGAACATGACGGTGTCCTCGACACCGAGCTCGCGGCGCCGACGCTCGAGACTCTCGCGCAGCGGCCCTTCGCCGAGGACGACAAACCGCATCGGCGCTCCCGACTCACGGCAGCGCTTCGCCACCAGCAACAGGTCGTCGAGGCCCTTCTGCGGGATCAACTTGGCGATGGTGCCGACCACCAGCTGGTCACCAGCGCACACCTGCTCGAGGAATGGGCCCGTGTCTTCCACGCGCGGCTCCGGCGCGCCATTCCAGATCGTGTCCATGCGTTGCGGCTGCAGCGCGTAGGTGGCGAGGATCTCATCGCGCTGTTGTCGGCCGACGGCCACGAGGCGATCGACGACGCGAGACGCAAGACGCTCCATCCATTTCAGCGACCGACTGACGTGCGGATAGTTACCGAAGTGGAAGGTGTTGATGACCTTGACACGGGGCAGGAGGAGTTTGCAGATCGCGGCGTCCCAGAACGCCGCTGGCGCATGGGTATGCACGATGTCGACGCGCCGCTCGATCACGGCCCGCCGGAGCTTCAGGGGCGTGAGGTAGTCGACGCGTCGGTCGGGGCGTTGCGGCAGCACGAAGACATCGATGCCGTCGCGGAGCAGGCCGTCGGCCGTCGTGCCCAGGCTCTTCGTGCAACAGACGGCGACATCGAACCGCCGCGGGTCCACACGGCGCGCAAGATCTCGAACCACCATCTCCGCCCCGCCGATGCCCAGGCCATCGATGGCAAGCAGCACCTTGACGCGGCGTGCGGAAGGTGGCGCGTTCTGAGGCATGGCGGACGGCATGGACGAAGGCATCGGCAAGGGCGCTAGCGGCGGCCACGGGCAAGCCCCCGGCCCGCCCCGCCCAGGTTCCCGGGCAACGTCAGAAGATCGTGTAGATGAACGGTGCCAGCGCCGAGCCCTGCGCAAACACGAGCAGCGTGCCTACCACGACCATGACGACGATCACCGGCAGCAACCACCACTTCTTGCGCTCCCGCATGAATCCCCACAGCTCGCCCATCAAGCCCATCGCGTCCTCCTAGAACTGCCGAGTCAGATTGCCGGCCCGGCTGCCCGCCGGCCGCGATTTCCAGTAACTGCCGCCGTCGGGCGTATGCACCATCGGGTTGCCGCCCAGCGTCCGGCGGAGCAGGCCCACTGGCGT